>NZ_WJFC01000081.1 GCF_009725235.1 Scytonema sp. UIC 10036 | reverse complement strand
GGGTTAGGGTGGGGTAAAACTGAGGCGAAAACTTCCGTCTGCGAAATATTTCCGACTTGTGTGTACACCGTAACCGTTCAGGGGGGGTGTTCATACGATGCTCGTTCCGAGCCGCTTCGCGAACGTCAACTTGCTATTTTAACTAACATACAGGGACAAGCTTTTTTCAACCAATGAATTAAGGCTTTGTCCCTCTTTCTTTGCTTTAGCCACAATTTTTTTGTGTAAACTCGGGTCAATTCTTACCATGAATTTACCTGAAAATGGTTTATCAGGCTCCTCCCCACGTTCTCTACAAAAATCTAAATAATCATCCACTGAATCAGCAAAAGCTTGCTTGAGTTCATCTACGCTACGACCTTGAAAAGTAATCACGTCCCGAATATTAATGACTTCACCGTGAAAAATTTCTGCCGTTTCATCAAATTCTACGATTGCCGAATATTCTTTATACTTCATCATTTTTAATCCCCGCTTCTGTCAAGAACCGCCGCATCGACTTAACAGCACCTTTATCAGTTTCTTTTTCAGGGTGTGGTCTGTGAAATGTAGCTCTTATATCATTAAGAGCAAATCTGACTCTTGACCCTCTTCCCTCTGATACTCTGCCCAAGAGCAATTAGGAGAGACTCGATATCACTCCATAAAATCTCGATCTGATGGGTTTTGAAAAAGCCATCAAGAGTTTTTTGGTGTTTACTGTTAAGTTCCATTTTATAGTATCACTAGATGATATTATATTGGCACAAAGCGAGGTTATCCGTGAAGGGTTCGTCTTCTTAAAGACGAGAGGACTAATAATTAGTTTCTTTTCTTTTCCCTTCTGCTCCCGTGCCCTGCCCTCCTGCAGCCTCAACACAACATTTTAAGGTGGGATGTGGTAGTAGGTTGGGTAACCCGTGGGTGAAACCCAACAAATGTTGTAAATGTGGGTTCGTTCCTCAACCCGACCTACGTGTTTTCTGGCTGGATAAGAATTTTTTGTAGGTTGGGTAAACCCGTGGTGAAACAAATGTCTATAAATGTTGGGTTTCGGTCTTCAACCCAACCTACGTGTTTTCTGTCAATTAAGCAATATCCCCAAGAGATGTCACCTCAAGTGGACTAGCAATTGTGTTGTTAGAATCAAACAGGTAGTAAGGGCTGGGATTGCGAGGATCGTAGCTGGTTGTATCCAGTACTAAAGGAGTTGGGAAAGCATAGGCAATATTTTCCCAAGGAACTAACTTAAAGTTAGTGTTAACGTTCTCAAATTCTCCATCATCCTCAACCAATCTTGCAGGTAAATTATTACCATCTTGGGTCACGAATACACCATAAGGGAAATTAGAACCTAAAGGCACATTAATAACATCTGCACCATCTGACTCTTGCACGCTGTCAATGGGTCCATTGTTACCAACAGCAAAGCGTCCTAAAAAGTCATTGTTCCCCTCACGAGTATAGGCAACAAAGGTGTTATCACCTTGACTGGATGTTAACAGGTAACCAGTACCTTGATTGCCATAGTAAATAGTTAACCCTTCGACATCATCTTCTAGATATTTACCACCCAAATCTTTTACTTTGTCAATCAACACGCCTGTTGTACCACCGTTTGGTTCTGCTTGGTACTTCCAGATACCTACATCTTCTTGCCCAATATAAAGGTAGCCGAGTTCTTGGTCTGTTACCATGCCTTCAAGTTGTGGATCGCGTCCTGCTGTTGTAGGTACAGTGAAATTCCGCACTAACTCAGTGCCAATTTTACCATTGCCTTTATCTACGAGCTTTAACTGTGCAACATCTCCGGTTTCTCTACGATTGGTAAAAACATAGTAATCGTTTGTAACTGGGCTGCGGTACAATGCAACTCCGTAAGCACTTCGTTCTGAGGGGGAGTAGGGAGGTTCATAAGGAGATGACTGGAACAGAGTACCAAGACTGCTGTCAGTAATATCTTCTAGGTATTGACCTGAAGCATTAGGATGAGAATTAATTTTGAAAATGGCTAGTTTGTCGTTATTCCGATCTGTTGCTACAGCAATATCAACGGGATGACCGCCTAAGTCAAAGCCATATTGCAGGTCGATGTTATTGTAACGAATATTACCAGGGTTGATTTCCTCCAACAAATTACCCGACAAGTCGTACACTCGCAAACCTGCATTTTTAACCACTGTTAATACCAGACTTTGTTCTGGATTGGTGGAATTTACGTAGATAGCAGGGTCATCTGCATCAGCCCGTTGGTCGCGTGGTAATGTGGGATCATCAAATAGGTCGGGACGGGTTTCGACTGTGGGTGCTGCGGTGGGAACTAAGTCTGCACCTAAAGCAATGATTTGGGTAAATTGCGTTTGGCTGAAGTTGTTGTCACTGACTAAGACGATGGACTGACGACCATCTGCTAATTTGGGACCAAAGGAAATACCTTCAATATTATCTGTACCTGTGGGCAGATTCAGTGAGTTGAGATTTAACAACAAGCGTTTCTCAACGGGTTGAATTGCTGTTAACTGTTCGGAACTGAGAGCGTTGAGGGAATCGTAGTACTTGATGTCAGTTGCACCTTGCAAGCTGATTTCGTAAATTTTGATTGTGTTGCCAACACCTTCAGAGAAGGAACGTTCTAATGAGAGTAAAGTCCCTCGGTTATCAAGTGCTAACAAATCTACCAAACCACTATCAGCAAAGCCTGTTGCAGGGTTGGGTGGTGCAGCAATTGGATCGGTGATGTAGAGGTATTCTTTTTCTGGTTGACCTGAAACCAAGTTGTATTGGAGAATCCGAGAACGACTTCCCTCATTGAGACTGGCAATGGAACCATCCTGGAACAAGGAAGCTTCAGTTGCAGTGTATAGGAATTTTTGGTCGGGTGCGATCGTTAAACTTTCAAACGCTAAATTATTGCGAATACCAGAGACTTGTGTATCTCCTGTATCCACAACACCATTACCGTTGGTATCTTGAATAACTGGTAGGAACTTCGTCGGTACGGGTAAAGAACGTATTTGCTGTCCCGTGGTGAGGGAGAATTCATTGATAAAGGGATTGCTCACTCGCCCTGCATTGATATTTGCCTCTCCTTCAGAGGAAATAAAAACTGTCCCGTTGTTGGTAAGCGCAATTCCTTCCGGATCTAGGGTATTGAGTGCAAATTCTTGACCGTTGGCATCTTTTAGGGTAATGACGTTGGTGAAAGTCGCTCCTGAAGTGGCAATGGTAGACGGGTCAGCTGTCAATGTGTAGAATCGGGCAGGTGCAAGTTGAGAGCGATCGTCAGAGATAGCGTAAAAGACATTATTTGCAGCATCATAGGTGATACCAGACAGTCCGCCTAGTGCAGTTGTTCCAGCAGCACCACCGGGAATAAAGCCAGTAGGATATACCGTTTGTCCCAAAAAGTCCACTTCGGGAACAGTTTTTCCTGCTTCTGTAGGTGGAATTTGCAAATCTACCCAAATCAATTTATGGTCGGAACTGGGATACCCACCAGGTAAAGTTGGTTCGAATGTCCCTACCAGTCGGAACAGGGGGTCTGTGTTGAGAGGCCAAAAAACAGCTGAATTGTTAATTTGCAAGTCAGCAGATGGCAGTACGTAGTCTACTCGCAAGTTCCCTGGGGCTGTATCGGCAAAGTCCGCAGTGTCAAAAGCAGGGTTTCCTCGATGATTCAGATTTGCGCCACCTTGTAATATTGCTTGTTGAGAACCACCAAGGCTTGAAGGGATAAAATTTGTATTGATACCGGGATTAAGTAACAGTTGTCGGATAGCGTTGTTGTAGCTGTCACCATCAAAGGGGTCTGCATTTTGGTCACCCATAATCACAAAGCGTGACCCAGCAACAAGACCGCCTTTGTTTCCTGCATCATCATATATATAGTCGCCTTTTCCAGGAGTAATATAATCTGCCCAGAAGCGAATCTCATCATAATTGCGCTTACCATTGCGGTCTTCAAGACCATCAAATGTAGGCGGTGTAGGATGGCTGACTAAAGCATGGATAGTCTCGCCATTCACTAGGATAGGAACGTCCCAATGACTCTTGGAAGAAAGACGCAAAGCCTCTTGTTCTTCTGGGGAATACCAAGGTGTATCAGAATCGGGAAGAGCAATTGTCGGTAAGAGTGACTCTGGTATATCTTTCCATAAAAAAGTTTGGAAAGTCCGCAAATTTTCGGTATCTATGGGGTATTTTGATAGCAGTAACATCCCATACTGACCGGGAAACTCACCAAAACCAAAGGCATCATCGCCATAGCCCCGCGTACCGGGTGTTGTCACGACCGTACCATCGTTGTTTAAGTCAAATCCAGATGAAATACCAGTATTTGAAGGTGCTATGTAGGCGTAACGGTATTCAGTGGGATTTGCACCGTTTTGACTGATTGAAAGGTAATTTTTTTGAAAAAGTTCTACTGCTTTATATGGGTCTGGCTCGTAATAGTCAAACTCGTTAATCAGCAGTACGTCTGGGTTTGTGCGTTGAATAATTTCTGCAACGGACTTTGCCTGTGCATTTTCGGGGGTAGATAAATCCTGGATTAACTGACCCTCTGCACTACGGTTTAGGGAAGCATTGAATTGAGAAAAGCGAATTGTGTCCATATTTTGGATTTCGGATTTTGGATTTTGGATTTTGGATTCAGCTCGTTTCTAGGCTGCCGCCTCATCTCGTTCCTAGGCTCCGCCTGGGAACGCATGACTAGAGGCTCCGCCTCAAGATGAGTGACTGGAGGCAAATCGCAGGTTCATCTCGTTCCTAGGCTCCGCCTGGGAACGCATGACTAGAGGCTCCGCCTCAAGATGCGTGACTGGAGGCAGATCGCAGGTTCATCTCGTTCCTAGGCTCCGCCTGGGAACGCATGACTAGAGGCTCCGCCTCAAGATGCGTGACTGGAGGCAGATCGCAGGTTCATCTCGTTCCTAGGCTCCGCCTGGGAACGCATGACTAGAGGCTCCGCCTCAAGATGCGTGACTGGAGGCAGAGCCTCCTGGTTTTCATTCCCAGGCAGAGCCTGGGAACGAGGGGAGCCTGGGAACGAGGGGATCGATCGCTGGTTACTGAAAAACATTGTCTTTTTGTTGTCCTAAAAATTTGTTGCTGACTATTGCTCGGAAATCTTCAACATCTGTTGAAAAATTTTCCAATCGCATTATCATTTGTTGAAGCCGTTCTTCAAGCCCATAATTTCCAATTTCATAGTTGAAATTACCTGAAAATAATAAAGCTGATATCGGTGTTTTGTCTGGTTGTTGAACTTGTGCTTCGTTCAAATTAACTAGTAGTTTACAACGTTCTAATTGATAGAAAAAGTTAACTGCTGCTTGTACTGGTGCAACACCTATGGTATTCCAAAGACCGGGTGATAATAGGGTTTGTGTAATAAACTTTCTGGCTGCATTTTGTACCTCAGGAAATGCAATCAGTATTTTGGGATTGATACTAATTCCTTGATAATCAGCATTGGGAAGTTTTTCTACAAACTGACGGGCTAAAGCTGGTGTTTGTAGTGTATTTCCACTGTTAGAATCGAGGGTTTGGGTAAATGTAATGGTGCGGGCTTGGGCAACAATATTGACTCCATTTTTGAAGGTTAATTGAGATACGGTGGCTGTGAGAATGGGTTGCTTTTGGAGTTCCCAATCTGGAGGAATAATTCCACTCATTTTCAGGAAATCCATTTGGAGGGTTGTGGAAGCGAATTGATTGGCAACTAGTGCGATCGCTAGTTCTTCAAATCCTAAAGTTCCTGTTACTGCATAAGGTGCCAATTGGCTGTTAATTGCTTGCATGATTGTTAGTTGTTAGTTGTTAGTTGTTAGTTGTTAGTTGTTAGCCGTTTTTCCACTACCCATTAACCACTAACTACTAACTTGATAAATTAAATTGAGCAACACTGGGGTCATGATCGCTATCTCGATCGGCAAACTCAGAGTTAATATGGACGACATCGTAACCCTTTAATCTCTTAAAGAGATTTTGGCTGACTAAGATGTGATCTAAGACTTGAGCATTCCCTTGAAAATTATAGGTATAACGCTCGTTAGCAGGTAAAGTTTCTACCAAATTTCTCAGCACCGTCTTACCCTGACCACTCGGTCTCCCTCTTAAAATATTAAGTGGTTCGGAAAACTCAAAATCATTCAAATCGCCCAAAACTACTATATTGGCTTTGGAATCTACTGCCAAAATACTGTCTACAAAATCGTTGATAACTTGTGCTTGCTGACGGCGCTGGGTTTCTGTTGTAAGGACGGGGGGCTGATTGGGACCGTACAGGGGTTGGTCTCCACCTTTGGAGTTCCAGTGATTGGCGATCGCAAACAGTTTTTGACCTTGAAAGATAAACTCGCCTACCAAAGATTTGCGGCTGTCATTGAAAGCTGGGTTAGTCGGAGCGATTCTTCCAGGGCTGACGGAAAGTTCTGGTTGACCGCTGACGTTGTTAACTGTTGTGTTAGTGGTGGAGCTACCTCCTGCACGATCTACAAATTGTACTCGATTGGGGTTAAATAAAAAACCTACTCGAATATTGCCACCCGGTTGACCTCCATCCTGTCTTTCCACTGGATTGATTTGACGATAGTCGTATGCGGGACCGCCAATTGATACGATCGCACTCATTAATTCTTCGTAAGTGCGATTCGCATCGACCACTCCATCATTAATTTCTGCTCCAGTGTTGTCTTGAATTTCCTCTAAGCAAATAATATCTGGAGAACGCAAATTGTTAACAATGCGATCGGCAAGTGCGGCGAATTTACCATTCCCTAAATCATCATCAACATTACTTTTTTGCTGTTCGTTAACCTTGTCGATCTCCTCTAATTTGGGGTCAAGGTTCTCAACATTAAAAGTTGCAACAGTTAGATTGTTGCCTTCTGGGGCAAGATTTGTTACCTCTCTAGTTAAAGAACTCGGAGAGTTAACAGTTATAGAAAACGGCAGAATTTCATAACTGTTGAAATTATAATCAACTATACCTGTGATTGTGCCTAAAGTTGCACCGACGCTTACCTCAGGAGACCTACCAGAGATAGCTGGGGCGTCATCAATTTGGATGCGTTCGGGATTAAAATCTTTGGGTGAAATACGACTTCCACCGCGAGCCGTGCGTCTGGTGGCATTAGCTCCGTTGTCTGGAAGTAGCCAAATTTCTCCAAATCCGTTAGTAGGACTCACTGCTAGAGGATTGTTAATTTGAACTAACATACTTTCTAGACTTTCATAAAAGTCTATTCCCTCTGATGCTGGTTCAAAATCACCCTCGGTTTCTACATTACCGCGATCGCTTGCTGTAAAATCATCGTTAATTGCAGTATTGGGTGGAATGCGACCTCCCGTACCAATGACAGTGGGGGTAATAGTTCCTAAAGAATCGATTGTTTCAACTGCACCACCTGCCACGTTGGCATTAATTTGAGTGGTTGTCAAATTATTGGCATTGTTTCCCGGTCGAAATTCACTGACCCTTCCCGTAACTGCTACCGATTGACCAACACTAGGATTGGGAATTTGGGAATTACCCAAGAAAACAAAAATCCCCTCTGAGGTTGCATCATCATCGTCCGGATTCGGATCTTGCATATAAAAACCGCGACCAGAACCCGAACCAAGCACTAGTGTGATTACCCCAGGGACATCAGTCACTGTGTCACCAACTAATTTAGAGGAGTGACTTGCACCTTGAATATCGTGGATGCGAACAACATCAGAAGCTTGTGCGATCGCGTTTCCAAGGTTGAAATTTGTGGTGCTGTTACTTAGAGTGACTGCGGCGTGAGAATTCACGACAACAAACTCGCGATCGCTGTTGTTTGAGTTGAGAGTATCACCAGAGAAGGGAACAACATTTACCAGTGAAGTAAATGTTAGTACCATAAACCAATGCAACCAGTTTGAAAATAAAATCATATTGTCATTTGTTGTTTGTTGTTTGTTGTTTGTTATGCCCAATGCCCAATGCCCAATGCCCAATGCCCAATTACGTAAAATTCACTTGTACAACGATGTCGTTGTAATCGAAGTCGCCACCACCTGGTAGATCTTCATAACCGAAAGTATTGTTACCCAGTAGGCGGATGTGATCTACTCCATCAGGATTTGCTCCTAAGTAAGCAAAGTAAGCTTTCACAGTTCCACTTGCTTGATTTGTGGGATTCTGTGCTAAGAAATCAGTAACAGTGGCGTTAGCAATAATAAATGGTGCATATAATGCCCCGCCTGTCAAGTTCAGAGCAGAACTGCCGTTGGAACCAAAATTGAAAACGCTTCCTTGAATGGCTGCTTGAGCATAACCTGCATCGCCGGGACGCAGGTCGGCGGTTCCATTACCATCTCTGTCAATACCACCGTCAAGGTCAGCAACTCTGTAGAAACCAACAAAGTTTCTGTAAGCGGCACTACTGTTGACAGAAAAGCTAGTTTGTGCGTTACCGGAAAATCTCAAATCTAATAGTTCCGCCCGTTCTTGAATAACTCTTTGAGGGATGTTTCTATTTGACGCTTGTACTCTTAAACGAATGTCATCATAGTCGTTGTCTGTACTATCTTCCCAATTCAAGTTAAACGTACCTGTGCTACCATCTACTACCTGTAATTTATCGGATGTTGCCAAAAGTACGTTTCCTGGATTTCTTCCCGCTCGCAATTCAGAGAGTACGGTGTCGGTGCTGCTATTTTGTACCAGGTAAAACATCAGCCGTTGGTTTCCCGCACCAAAATTCAACAAGCGAGTGGGATTATCAAAGCCCAAACTTTCCGGTAATACGGAAAAGACAACTTCTGCTCTGCTTAATGCGGCTTGCAAATATCCAGCTTGTCCGGGTGCAATGCCATTTACCCGACTTTGGTTATCATCAACAACAAACACCCCTATTTCATTAACATTTGTTACATCTCTGCTAACGAGGCTCACCTCTAAATTTAAGGGGCTAAAGATATTGGAGAAGGTGAAGAGGTTATTTGATTGTTTGGTGAGACCGGTCGTTGCAAAAACGCTGTCGCTACGTTGTGACAAGTTTTGAATTCGTCCGTCTTGGCTGGTACCGACATCTTCCACGCTATAAGGGTTTGTTCGGAAATTCGCGGCTAAATATTCTGCTAGTGCATCCTGTTCCGAACCATCGTTGGCAAATGTTGCAACTCCTGTACGGGTTGACTGTACCAAATCCACCCGATTCTTGGCAAACCTGGGAATGGGATAACTATCTCCTCCAAGCCCAGGAGTTCCAGAACCCGCAGTCGCTAAAAAGTTTAGTGTTACCATCCGGATGAGACGATTGGGGTCACCCACCACTTGCCCGTCGCGGATAACTTCGTCGATAATGCGATCGCTTTGGTCGCGAATAGCAAGAGAACGGATGCGTTCTCCTTGAGTTGTCACATTACCATTACTATCAAATCTTACTGCCGTGCGAGTGGGGTCAAAACTAAAACTTAGCCCACCCACTTGGGGGAATTGACCGGGTGTTGCTCCTTCTCTTGTCCCTGCAACAGAATGTTCCATAATCAGACGTAATTCTGCTGCTGTCACGGACACTACGGTCAAACCATTGTTAAACCGCAAGGCGTTCTCAATATCAAGTTGGGAAATGTCCCCTGTCTGTTTATTTGGGGCTATGGGGTTGGGCTGTGGAGGTAATTTTCTAAAATCATCGGCATTGACTCCCCCTGCACTATTGGAAATAGCACCAATATTATCCCGGATACCTCCCCCATTTTTAATCGAAACAACAACAGTAGGGTCAGTATTGCGAGCTATTGCCAGGTTAGCATCTGCTGTTAAGTTACCAAAGTTAGTTTCTTGGGTACGGACATCATTACGGGTACCATTTAAGAAAACTGTAGTTCTACCGAATATAGTGTTATCTTTGCTGCCAATAACTCCCCGAAGGGCATCGGTAATTGCAACTACATTGGGATTGGCGACTGCTCTGGGATTGACATCACTACCGTAAACGCGATCGACTCCTGCATCATCCGTCGCATAAGCTCCATTAATATTGTTGTTAAGGCTGTTAACGTTAATAACACCATTGTCATCAAATTCAAAAACCAAACGTCCTACATATTTGTAGTTAGCATCGGTGTTAACAACCAACACAGGTTGACCGCTAGCAGAAGTTCTGAGGATTGGGTATTCTCCCCTGCTGGTATCACCTGCTCGCAAGGGGTCGTTGGCATCAGATAATAGAGTATGAGAACCACCAGCGATAACGACATCAACATCCCGCAATCGGGGTGCTAGTTCATCGCGCTCGATGTTCAACTGCTGCATATGCGCCAGCAGGATAATTTTGTTGATACCCGTATTCCGAAGCGCATCCACAGAAGTTTGAATTTCTGCGGCTAAGGCTGTATAATCTGTCGGGTTTGCAGGAGATACACCAATTCGACCTGGTGATGAAATGTTAGCGAGGGTAGGTGTTGTGGCTCCAACGATACCAATTCTTTGGTCATCGCCATTTCCCAGAATACCATCTGCACCGGGTAGCGTAATGACCGTGCTTTTCGCAAGCTTGCCCCTAATTGTGCTTGCTTCAGCAGTATTTTGATTGCTGGCGAGGTCATTATTTGATAAACTGCCTCCTGGTTGAGTTTCTGGAGCAAAGTTAAGGTTGGTGCTCAGATAGGGAAAATTTGTTCCTGGATTACCACTTCCAGTGCGAATTAGAGAAGCTACTTGTCCAACGCCCAAGTCAAACTCATGGTTCCCCAGTGCAGAAACTTGGATACCAATGGCATTGAGAATACCAATATCCCCCCGCCCTGCGATCGGACCTGAAGAACTTCCCAAACCGCCTACATTATTGAGGCTTGGATCGCTAGAGGCGTTTAAGAAAGCACCTGGGATATAATTGTCACCAGAGGATAAAGTTAAGGTGTTAGCGAGAACCGTAGATGGCAGTCTTGAGTCATTTCTGAGACGGTTAACAACTGCTGAAAAACCTACGGCATCGTTTAAGGCGGGGATGCCAGCTTCAAAATCAGAGGCGTGTAGTATCTGAAGTGTAAATGCCATTGTTGTTGCAACTCAAGGTGTATTGGCTGCAAGGAAAACCTTGACAGTGAGGGCAGATACGGACATGGCGGCAAAACCCATACCTCATGAAAGGACATGGAGCGCAATACCTGGGAATATTTGTGGTATTAATTTGTATTCTGCACCCTTAAGTTATACCAGTCAGATTAAGAACTCACTAGCAAAAGGTTAAGACATTACTTAACTCTGTTGACGGCAATAATCCTTCGCGAAGGTTTTTTCACCTTTTACTGGAGACACTTGCAGAAAGTGGTACGTCCTTAGCTTGGGCTACCCCAAGCCTTACCATCTTTTCTTAAGCTCATTCCACCTGTGGTAGTGTAAGCAGATAAAATCTACTGATGCAAAAAGCCCGGTCTGCTCGGCAGAATCTTGCCCAAAGTCAATACAATCAAATAAAATAGATAAAGTTTCAAATCATGAAGATGACTGCCACCCATGAGATAGAAACGACCCATTTTCCCATCTTGTCGAGTCAATCTCGCGGTTGGGAAAACATTCTGGTCGAGCAATTCCAACAACCTCCGGGTGAAGCGACGTGTCATTACAGTTACGAACATACGATTTATCTGTCTCTTTCCTCCCGTCCAATTCGCTTGCTACAAGTTCACGAAGGTAAGACTTATGCAGGACTGTATGCAAAAGGCGACATTTCGATAACGCCCGCAAAGATTCCATGTTTCGCCCGATGGGATGGAGATGACTACTACTTGCAGATTCGGATTGCGTCTCGTTTCATCCAGAGCGTTGCAAGAGAAGCTCTAGCCATGAATTCAGAGCCGCTGGAATTACTAAGCGAATTTCAGATTCGCGATCCACAAATTGAGTCAATTGGCATGATGCTGCTCTCTGAACTCAAACAGGAAAATTTAGGCGGAAGGCTCTACGTTGAATCACTGACAAATGTCTTAGCAGTGCATTTGCTCAGACATTACTCTGGTTCCAAACCTCGCCTTGCAATTTATAAGGGTGGTTTACCGGAGCGTCAACTTCTGCAAGTCTTGGAGTACATCAACGAACATCTCAATCAAGACATTAAGCTCGCAGATTTAGCCCAATTGCTAGGCATTAGCCAATTTCATTTCAGCCATTTATTCAAGCGATCGCTAGGCATAGCGCCCTACCAATACCTGCTCCAGCAACGGGTAGAACGGGCGAAGCAGTTGTTAAAACAAACAGACCAATCGATTGTAGACATTGCTTTAGAGTGTGGGTTCAACAGCCACAGCCATTTGAGCAAACAGTTTCGGCAATTGACAGGCATGACACCGAAAGCTTACAGGACGAATTAATACTCAGGTGCAGCTGGATTGTTAGGGTAACTCCTACAGCACCCATTGCGCTGCCTAAAGCTGCCCAACAAGCTACATTTTGTGGATTTGTGACTGATAGCAATACACCAGAACGCAAAGCCTTTTTATGGTCAGTGCTTGTCATGTTAACAGACTTGACAGTAAACTCCTGATTTGCTTCTTGCCATGCATCCCAAGCCAGCCAAAGTAGATAAATTACACCCGCGATACCAACCGGAAGGCGCAAGAAGTCCAATTGCAAAAGTAATCCAACGCCAGCCAAACCGAGCAAAGCCCAAAGGGCATCTCCTACAAGGGAACCGATTTGAACCGCTAAGGCTGACTTGAATCCACCTCTGGTTCCTTGGCGAATCGTTTCTGCAAAAACTGCTCCTAGTGCCGCGTTAAAGATGAATTCCAAGAGTAATGCAGCAGAGAAAAGTGCGAGCATTAAATTTTGATTGATATAGGAAGTATCAAGTATCAGTCATCAAGTATAAAATATGAAGTGAACACGGTCAATAAATTGAGGGGCAACAAATCGGACTAAACCTGATTTTTCTCCTTCATCCTTTTTTCGGTATTGATATGCAAGTAAGATATCAAAAGGTAATCGCTATTCTATTAGCAACATTGATGGTTTTCAATCTGTCATTCCAGCCTCAAGCAATAGCAGCAGATACAGCTAATGGTGCTAAAATCTTTAACGTTCACTGTGCTGGTTGTCATATCAACGGTAGCAATATTGTCAGGCGAGGAAAAAACTTAAAATTGAAAGCGCTTAAGAAGTATGGAATGGATTCTGTCAATGCGATCGCAGCTATTGTAACCAACGGAAAAAACAATATGTCAGCTTACAAAGAGCGATTAACCGCAGAAGAAATACAAGATGTTTCTACTTATGTTTTAGAGCAAGCAGAACAAGGGTGGCGGTAAAAAGACCAACCACTGTATCGGCGTAACGCCGCCGCGCCCCTACCAACAACTAACAACTAACAACTAACCACCAACAACTAACCAAATTCCATGAACCTACCTACATCAAGTCGCCTGCAATTCACCCAAGATTTAAACATATGTCGCTTGCTAAACGGGATGTGGCAGGTTTCCGGCGCACACGGGCGCATCAACCCAACGTCTGCTATCCAAGCTATGTTCCAATATGTAGATGCAGGCTTTACCACCTGGGACTTAGCAGATCATTACGGTCCGGCGGAAGATTTTATTGGTGAGTTTCGCCGTCAACTGATTGCAAGTCGCGGTCAAGAGGCTTTAGCTAATATTCAAGCTTTTACAAAATGGGTACCTCGTCCTGCTAAGATGACAAAGAAATTGGTAGAAGAGAACATTAATATCTCCCTAAGAAGAATGGGAGTAGAACGTTTGGATTTAATGCAATTTCACTGGTGGGAGTATCGCGACAAAAATTATTTAGATGCCCTCAAGTATATGGCTGAACTGCAAACAGAGGGGAAAATCAAACATTTAGCCTTAACTAACTTTGATACAGAACACCTACAAATTATTACAGAAGCAGGTATAAAAATAGTTTCCAACCAGGTACAATTTTCTCTTGTCGATCGCCGTCCTGAAGTCAAGATGATTCAGTTCTGCCAACAGCATGGCATACAACTGTTGACCTACGGTACAGTTTGTGGTGGTTTTTTATCAGAAAAATATTTAGGTGTTTCAGAACCAAGAGGGTCTGAGTTAGCGACTGTCAGCTTGAGAAAATATAAAAATATGATAGATGGTTGGGGTGGTTGGCAGCTATTTCAAGAATTACTCTCCGTTCTCAAGACCATAGCGGACAAACATAGCGTTAGTATTCCTAACATCGCACTGCGTTATATTTTAGACAAACCAACAGTAGCAGGTGCGATCGTTGGTGCAAGGCTTGGTATAGCCGAGCATCTAGAAGATAATGCCAGGGTATTTAGCTTTACATTAGATACTGAGGATTTGCATCAAATAGACGCAGTCTCGAGCAAATCGAGGGACTTATATCAGTTAATCGGTGATTGTGGGGATGAATATCGCCGATAATTCTGTACAGCTTAATACTTTTTTAATACTCAAGAAAAGGTAGAAGGTCGGATTCCACACCTGTTATCCTCTCACCTTATGACCATAATAGGTAAATAGGTATGATAGTACACAGTTCATTCAACCCGTTATATTTTACCTAAGTCGGAACTGCGAAAATACTTCTTAAACCCAGCTTACCGAAAATACTAATGCTTACAATTACTCCACTTCTCTCAAATCAACTTCCCAGCCTACATTACTCCTTCACCCCAGAGCGCTTCGATGAAAGCTGGGAAGCTCCTTTGTCTACCCTTTTGGGACTTGGACGTGCGGCGGGTGCTGATTTTATTGAATTTTTCTTAGAGCGTGTTAATTATATTAGTTGCCTTGCAGAAGAAGATACTATCACCAGCATTACACCCCGCCTGTCTACGGGTGCGGGAGTCAGAGTTTTTCGTGGCAAAGCAGACTGTTATGTTAGCACCAACGACCTGTCCTTTTCTGGGTTGAAAGCAGCGTTGGAAAAAGGGCTTTCGATCATGGGGTTGCAACTCCCCGCGCCCAACGCCTTTATCCCAGAAATTAACCTAGAACTGCTGAGAGACTACGCTACCAAAAGAGGTAAAGATGGGTGGCTACCTCTTTGTAGCTCAATTCGAGAAATGGGAGAACTATTGCTTGAAAGTACCGACCAACTCAAGCAAAAGGCAAACCACATACAATCGCGCCGGAGCACATATTTCCGCGATTGGCAAGAAGTTTTAGTTGCAGCGAGCGATGGTACGTTTGCTCGTGATATTCGCCTCACTCAATCAGTAGGTATCAGCCTTCTGTGTGCTGATGGCGCTAATCGTGCTTCCATTGGGGAACGTGGTGGTAACACCAGCGACCCCAATTTCCTGAGAACTTGGGACTACAAAGAAGCAGCAGAACACATTTCAGAATCAGCTGGAAAAATGCTCTACGCTGATTATGTAGAGTCAGGAACTTACCCCATTGTGATGGCAAATCACTTTGGTGGAGTTATCTTCCACGAGGCATGCGGACACCTGCTCGAAACAACTCAAATCGAACGCAACACCACTCCTTTTGCCGACAAGAAAGGAGAAAAAATTGCCCATGAAAGCCTAACTGCTTGGGATGAAGGGCGGACTGACAACGCCTTTGGTACCATTGACATGGATGACGAAGGTATGCCAGCCCAAAGAACCCTGTTGATTGAGAAAGGAGTTTTGAAGAACTTCTTAGCAGACAGGGCTGGTTCTTGGCGCACCGGACACCCCAGAACAGGAAGCGGTCGCCGTCAGAATTTCACCTTTGCTGCAGCCAGCCGGATGCGTAACACCTATATTGCTACAGGCGACTACAGCCTTGATGAAATTTTTGCCTCCATTGACAAAGGTATTTACTGTAAAAAGATGGGTGGCGGTAGCGTTGGTGCTACAGGTCAATTTAACTTTGGTGTAGACGAAGCTTATTTGATTGAAAACGGCAAAATCACCAAACCATTAAAAGGAGCAATTTTGATTGGTGAAGCTAAGGAAATTATGAACAAAATTTCCATGTGCTCTCAAGATTTATCCCTTGCACCTGGTTTTTGTGGTTCCGTCAGTGGCAGTATCTACACCACAGTAGGACAACCCCACATTAAAGTTGATTCCATCACCGTAGGTGGACGGTAATGGCTAATGGCTAATGGCTAATGGCTAATGGCTAATAGCTAATAGTGCAGTAACTCGTTCCCAGGTTCCACCTGGGAATGCCCTCCTAGTGGCTCTGCCACTTAATTATAGAAGCCAGCAGCCCACCGTAAGACACTCCCAGGCTCAGCCTAGGAGCGAGAAAATATTGCAGCCACTAACAACTAACAACCAACAACTAACCACTAACCAAGACTATGCCCAATATTACTGAAATTGCAACTTACGCCAAGGAAAATGCAGAAAAGCTTGGCATCAAAAAATTTGATATTTATGGCTCAAGTGCAGACCAAACCAGTGTACAAGTAGATAGAGGTGAGCCAAAGCAAGTGAAAGCCTCCAATCTTTCTGGCGTCACTGTACGGGTTTGGAATGAAGACAACACAATGGGTGTCACCACAACAACAGATGTAGACCCCAAAGGGCTGGAGTTAGCTTTGAAAACGGCATATGAAGCAAGTTTCTTTGGTGTGAAAGAAAATGTACCTGATTTTAGCCCAGAAGCCACTGTTCCCATAGACCATTCTTCTGAAGAAAAAGTACCTCAAGTCCCTGTTGCTCAACTTATTGACAGCTTATTAATAGCTGAGAAAGAATTACTGGACGCTCATCCGGCGATTAAGGGAGTGCCTTACAATAGTTTGGCGCAAAGAGATATCGATCGCTTCTATCTTAACAGCGATGGTGCTATGAGAACAGAATCTCATTCCGTCGCATCAGTTTATCTTTATAGCAAAACAGAGGAAGACGGGAAAAAACCTCGCAGTGCTGGTGCTTTTAGAATTAGCAAGGGTTTGGAAGATTTAGACATTAATGGTTGTATTAAGGAAACAGCAGAGAAAACTATTAGCCACTTGAATTATGAGAAAATCAAGTCGGGTAAATATCGAGTTGTTTTCTCACCAGATGCTTTTTTGAGTTTGCTGGGTGCTTTTTCTAATATATTCAACGCTCAGAGTATTTTGGACAAGCAAAGCTTATCTACTCCTGATGATTTAGGTAAGCAAATTGCTTCTCCTCTGCTTTCAGTTGCTGATGATGCTCTACATCCAGCCAACATTGGTGCAGAAGCTTTCGATGGTGAAGGAACTCCTACTCGCCGAATTTCACTCATTGAAAATGGTGTTTTAACCAACTTTCTCCACAGTGCAGGGACTGCGAAAAGAATGAACGCAACCCCAACGGGGCATGCTAATATTGGTGCAAAAGTTACTGTCAGCCCCAATTTCTATCATGTCTTTGCAACTTCTGCGACTCCCGAACAGGAATTGAACTTGGAAACTGCTGAGAATGTTATTTTGATTGATAATTTACAAGCCCTTCATGCTGGGGTGAAAGCTTTACAAGGTTCTTTCTCTCTACCATTTGATGGTTGGTTGGTGAACAAAGGTGAGAAGGTTAGTATTGAGTCAGCTACTGTTGCGGGAGATTTTCTAGAAGTCCTCAAGTCTATTATTTTTGTGGAACAAGAGGCGGAATTAACTCCTGGTGGGGTTTGTCCCAGAGTTTGGGTTGATGAACTCTCTATTACTGGTGAGTAGCTAGATTTTGTAGGTAGGGCTAAAGCCCACCTCAATATCATTATTTTTATCACGCAAAGACGCAAAGGCGCTAAGAAAAAGGCGAGTAATCCTACTGGAAAACGAGCGATCTCGTGCAGACCCAATACTACTCGGTTAAGTTAAAAACTCAAGTTCAACGTAGGTTGGGTTGAGGAACGAAACCCAACATTTACCAGCATTTGTTAAGTTGAACGAAGCGCTCAACCCAACCTACAATTTCCGAGAGCCCTTGCAGTATTGCGTGCAGACCTACTTTCATTCGTGCGCGGATGGGTAGGTGTAGAAAAATTAGTTCTTAAAAAAAGTACTCTAAAGCTTTGATATATAAGGTTTTGAGTTCATTTCAAAACAAAAACCATCCGCGCTCCTTACTAAACAAGCTTTTCAGCCATTTTCTCTTGTCATTACCATCCGCGATCGTGCTATGATTGGATCATCCGCGCTACCGCACCTAGAAAACTACATATCGCAAGCATTTCAGCTCCAGGCAGTTGCAACTTATACGAATCCCTATCAGGGATTGAAACGCGTTAGTATCCGATACCAACGCACAACTAGCAGGTTGCAACTTATACGAATCCCTATCAGGGATTGAAACATAGTGATTGCAGTTATTTGAGGAGGTAATAGTGAAGTTGCAACTTATACGAATCCCTATCAGGGATTGAAACGCAACATCCAAGCGCTTAAGGATATTCAACCATTACCTAGTTGCAACTTATACGAATCCCTATCAGGGATTGAAACGTGGGAAAACAACTCAAATAAGCTTGTGTTACGACTGGGTTGCAACTTATACGAATCCCTATCAGGGATTGAAACGGCGATAGTTTTGGGATTGGACTTGTCGCCCAGGTTGCAACTTATACGAATCCCTATCAGGGATTGAAACAAGAATCCAGAGTACTTAGAGACAATAGCACAAGCTTGGTTGCAACTTATACGAATCCCTATCAGGGATTGAAACTGCTGGCATCAAAAACAAGAACGGTGAGTTAACCAAGGTTGCAACTTATACGAATCCCTATCAGGGATTGAAACAGCATATAAAAGCAGAAAAAGATCGTTGCTTTTGCGAAGGTTGCAACTTATACGAATCCCTATCAGGGATTGAAACGGGCGATCGGTTTTCTGTCCCACAAATAGTCGCCAGGTTGCAACTTATACGAATCCCTATCAGGGATTGAAACCACATATTCCCAGGATGCGATCGCCACGTTTCCGTTGCAACTTATACGAATCCCTATCAGGGATTGAAACCATGAAGGTTGGAGCCAAGTTATAAACCTCAGCGATAGTTGCAACTTATACGAATCCCTATCAGGGATTGAAACATTAAGAGAAAGGCATAGAAATCATGAAAAGAACACTCGTTGCAACTTATACGAATCCCTATCAGGGATTGAAACAATCCTGGAGGACCGTGTGAGGGATGTAAGGACTATGAGCGTTGCAACTTATACGAATCCCTATCAGGGATTGAAACAGCAGCTAAACTCAACTCGCAGAACGTTGGAAGGGTTGCAACTTATACGAATCCCTATCAGGGATTGAAACTGTCCATCGCGAGACGGACAATAAAACTGGACATCTACGTTGCAACTTATACGAATCCCTATCAGGGATTGAAACAATGAATATTTTGAATGTTTCATAGAGATAGACTCAGGAGTTGCAACTTATACGAATCCCTATCAGGGATTGAAACGCAATAATAGCGATACCAGCCAACACTGCACCAAAGTTGCAACTTATACGAATCCCTATCAGGGATTGAAACCTAACTCATCTCGTATTAGGAAGAGAACATATGGGAGAGGTTGCAACTTATACGAATCCCTATCAGGGATTGAAACCCCAACGGCTAGACACGTCGTATGGTTTCTCGAACGATCCCAATCTCACCAACTTTCAACCACCTGTTGTGTTCGGAACGCTCACAAATCATTGTTTGTTTCCGATCGCGGAACTTTGTTGGGAAAATCGTTGTTTCATAACCCTGAAAGTGAAGCTGCCAGTTTGTTGGATATGCACCGATTTGCCAATGCCCCACAGGCTGGCGATCGCGCACCTGATGTTTTGCTATCGAATGGGAGAACGTTGTTTGAACTATTCTGTCAGACAACATCCCATGTTCTACTGCTATTTGATGGCACCTCACTGACTAACGTAGGCTATGACAATCTGATTGAGATTGCCAAAGTGGTACGAAAACAGTGGCTGAATCAAATTAAAGTTTATGGTGTTGTACTTGCGCCGACAGCACCCCGTCCAGAAACCGAGCCTGGTTCCGTCTTGCTCGATCCAGAAAAACACTTGCATATGCGCTACGGTGCAATTGCCGAATGTCTCTACTTGATTCGTCCTGACGGCTATATTGGTTTCCGCTCTCAACCTGCCGATCGAGAAGTGTTGTTGAATTACTTGAACAGCATTTTTTCAGTGCATCAAATGCTTGAGGAGGCAGCATGAGATGACGCAACTGTAACTTGCACCATAATAACGATCTCGATCCATATGTCCAGAACATCATCATGCTTGAACCTTTCACTGTTGAGCCAATAGTTACATCGCATTCTGCTTTTTATTTAGCATATAGTAACCAAACGCACGCCATAGACGATCGGGCATCAATTTATAGAGCCTAAAAAATGGTCCTGGCTTGGCAAGATAGCGTAGTTTATCCGTACCATCCGTAGCAGCGCGGTAGATCACTTTAGCTACTTCCTCTGGTCGCGCCCAAGAACGCTCGTCTTTAAGTAGGGCTTCGTAATTTGCTTGCTGCGGTTCATAAGCAGGATGTTTGATAAACTCCAGCGAACGCGAGCTAAAGTCAGTCTTGATACCACCGGGCTCAATAATTTTGATGCGTATTCCGTGGGGGGCAAGTTCAAAGCGTGCTGCTTCGCTAATCCCTTCAATGCCAAATTTTGTCGCATGATAGGCTGCTGTGTAGGGAAATGCCATTCGTCCGCCTACAGATGACACATTGATGATAATGCCTTGTTTTTGCTTCCGCATAATTGGTATTGCACACTGCATGATACGTAAGACTCCGTAGAGATTGGTTTGCATTTGCTTGTCAATCTGTGCCATGCTCAGTGCCTCAATTGGACCGAATAATCCATATCCCGCGTTATTGAGCACTACATCTAACGCACCATATTTTTCTACTGCCTCATCAAAAGCTTGTTTGATTGAGACATCATTTGTTACATCAAGCTCAAGAAGCATAATTCTGGGATGGCTGAGGGTGGGATGTGCTTTTTGAGGAGAGCGCATGGTTGCCACGACTTGCCAGCCTTGCTCTGCAAAATGAATTGCCGTAGCACGACCTATTCCCGTGCTGGCTCCGGTAATCAAGATAGTTCTAGACATAGATTCCTCTTCTTAGCTTTGGTGTGGCATTGAACTGTACAATGCTCTATACTGAGTTTCGTACAGGATTGAACTGTTCAATATTGAATAGTTTAATATTAAACTATTTATGAGTCAAGTCTGATGATCGGTTCCTGGGAATTGCTTCAAATGAATATCCGTTTCTACGAAAGCATTATGGGAGAAGCAGAAGAGGCGCTTGCTCAATTAAATCTTGATGTGAAGAGCTTTTTCCTTCTTGCATCTGTGGAAGAATGCAAACATCCAGCAGAACTCGCACAACACTGCCTGTTGCCGAAACCCACTGTTACCTTTTTAGTTAAGAAACTAGAGAAAAATTGTTATGTGGAACGCAAATCTGTCAAAGGCGATTTGCGTAAATTTGAGTTAGTTATGACCACTCTAGGTGCTGAGGTGCTTGATAAAGGTCGTGAGATTGTCACTGAGTCCTTCGAGGGATATTTGAAAAAACTGACTCAAGAAGAATATGACACATACGTTTGTATAATTAAGAAGATGCAAGCCTAGATAGTTTAACTCGCGATCGCCATCCCCAATTTTACCTCGGTATTTGGTCACTTAGTCGAACGGCGATTTGTTAAATGGTTAGTGAAGAGAGATACCATTGCTATTGCCACTAACATCAGTATTACAATTCCAAAAGCTGCTTTGAGAGCGAGTTGGTCAGCAATCCAACCCAAGATAAAGGGTGAGATGAAAACTGCCACACCTGCTCCCACAGAGAGATTAGCAGCTGCCAGATCGGGTTGTGTCTCAGCCGTACCAAGTGCTAGGGAGAGAATTAGGGGGTAGAAGTTAGCAATGCCCAGCCCTGCAATGAGCAACCCTATAATATTGAGTGGAGCAAAAGCAGCAAGCCAAAATATTGGGAAACCAACAAATGCGAGCGCGATCGCACCTAGTAGAAGCGTCTCACTTTGAATCCTTCGACTCAGCCTACTCCCTAAAACGCGCCCAATGAATCCCGCTAAAACAAAAACACTCATGGCACTTGCAGCATGACTTTTCACCAAGCCAATGGTTGTTTCTAAAAAGTCTGCTCCCCAAAAGAATAAACAATATTCTATTGATACTGATACTTTTAACCCTGACATTTTCCGACATCAGAGACATCTTGAATATCGAGTACAACATCACCAACAGAGTCGGCAAAGGTGGTATCCCACATCGCCTTGAGGAAAATCCCCACGGCTCCATTAAAATCGCGTGGTATTTCATAACCACAATTTGGGCATTTAAAGTTCTTAGAACTACCAAGTTTTCTATGAACTTTTCCGCATTTAGTGCAGGTTTTTGATGTATATTCTTCAGTTATTCTCACCAATTTGGAACCGTAGCGGTTACACAAATGTTCTAGGATTTGAGAAAACTGATAGAACGCCCAAGTCATCATTGCTCGCGCTGTTTTATTTTTTAACTTCCGTTTTTTCTTGACAACCATTTTGGATGTTTCAAAGGTGGGAAGCACAATTACATCGTAATTACGAGCCAAATAAGAACCAACTTGCTTATGACATTCAGAACGCAGATTCTTTATCCTTGTTCTAATTCGCTCCATAGCTTGTCTTAACTTGTATCTTAACCGTTTAAACTTCCCACCCTGAAACTTATCATGCTTTGATTTTAGCTTATCAAGATGGGAGCAAAGCTTAGCGATTTTGTTAAAGTCACCGCTTCCAAACTCTAGAAAATCGCTACCATTAAAGCAAGTTGCAAAGGTTCTAACCCCTGGGTCAATTGCAATAATCTTGTTAGTGACTTGTGGTGTAATCTCGTATTCAACAGGGAAGTGAGCAAACCATCTACCTTTGTTGTATGTAAGTTCTGTAGACCCATCTGTTAAAACACAAAACTCTTGTCCTTTAAATTCAGGCTTAGGGAGATGCTTAGTCGTTGATACCATCCACCGACCATTCTTATAGGCGGTTGGGTCAAATTGAATCGTTATCTTTTGGTCACGAATACTACGAAACTTAGCTATTTTTAACCCGGCTTGTGGGTGTGGTTTCTTGTTCTTCCCCTTACCAATTGTTTGAGGATTCCTTGCGGTTTCTGACCATGCTTTGTAAGCTGACATTGATGCATTATCCAGTATCTTGGATACGTTCAAGTCTAAACACCATTGTGGTATTAAGCCAGTTGCTTTAAGCAGGGTTCTGAAACCATGCTTCCCTCCTTTATTTCCCACCTTCTCAAAGCCTTGATGCTCATTAAGATAAGCAATTGAAATGTTGTAGACTTTCCGAACAGCGGCAACCCATTTTTTCCAAATAGCAGCAAGTTCTTTACTTGGATACACTCGGTAAGTCACCGTCTTCAGCGATTTGCTTTTTGTATTTTCTAAGTCCGTACAATCTACAACTGAAGACGTGGATAATGGCAAGGATATCAAAGACCATCTCGCGTTCTGGGCTGAGGTGCGTTTGCTTGAGAACCAATATCTCAGTTTGCTGCCTAGTACAGAGCCATGCGATAATATCGAACCCAAAGCGGCAAAGCCTATCTTTGTGGGCAATGACAACAGTTCTGACAGCATTTGAGAGAACTCTGTCCAATAAGGTTTGAAGACCTTTTCGCGCTTATTTGAGTCCGCTTCCAATGTCTGTGATAAGCTCAGCTTCTGGGTAACGAGACTTAAGAAACTCAACTTGTTTTGTAAGGTCACCTTTTTGATAGCGGCTTGAAACTCTGGCATAAAGCAAGATAGCTCGCTTGTCTGATTTATCGGTAGATCCAGTAGAGATAACTGAGTCCACGTCGTATCTTCTTTGACCGCTAGGGGTGAAGATGCCTTGGATTTTCCCTTCTTTGAGCCACCTTTCAAGAGTTTTGGTGCTAACTCCCAATCGGGCAGCAGCGATTCTTGGTGGTACATGGTTTGCCATTTAATATAATTTAATTTTTCCTACCTTATCCTATAGCAAATGTTAGGGTTTGTCCGGTAAAGTTTCAAAAATTCTTGTCCTAGGTCAAACTCCTAAAAACAGCACTATCCAATAAATCCAAAATGACATGGATAGTTTCTGATTTGACACAGCTATTTCAGTACAGTAGCCCTCAAGGGTAGAGATAGATACTTGCCGATATAAGAAAGCGATTGCAGTGAGTGCAATTGCAGCAAGGAAGAGGGCACTGCGCCACCCTAACCCAATTTGGGCAAAGCCACCTATCAGAAGAGGAACTAGACCTGCACTAATGCTTGCTGCGACATTCATTTCCGTGAGAGCAACAGTGCGATGCTCATGATAGTGGTCAGAAACAGAGGCTTGAAGGGTGATTTGCAGAAGAGAGCCAAGCAAACCCATGAAGAATGTACTAGTAATGGTTAAGATGGCTTGATAGCTAAGTGCTCATGACACAGCCCCTACTGCCATGCCAAAAGCCCCTCCCCACAAGCCAAAAGTACGACCCCAGTATTGGCTAATTGAGGTGTTGATTAAACCAGCTACAATCATTCCAAGTGCAAATGCACTAAAGTGAAGCCCACCAACGGTGTAACTGATTCCTAATTCATCACGTAGAAAGGGCATCAAAGGACCAAGAGCCGCTTGTAGGTAGGAAAAAAAAGCTGTCATCAAGTAAGCCAGCCAGGTGAAACGATCCCGTGCAAATGAAGTCCTTGAAGACAATATCTTGCTCCTGAAACCAGGAAATCAGAATTCTGATTATCTTAAAATTTTGAGGTTAGTGGAAGCACCAGTCTAGGGAGTGTTTTCAAAATCGTTGTATTCTAATAAGAACGCTATAGCAACGGGATGCTTCGCAAGCATGACTGCGCGGATGGGTAGGTGTAGAAAAATCACTTCTGAAAAAAAGTGCTTCAAACCTTTGATATGTAAGGATTTAAGTCCCTTGAAAAATAAAAACAATCCGCGCTCCTTACTAAATAAGCTTTTCAGCCATTTTCTCTTGTCATCACCATCTGCGATCGTGCTATCATCAAACCATCCGCGCTACCGCACCTAGAAAACTATATATAGTCAGTTTTTCGACTCCCAGCAGTTGCAACTTATACTACTCCCTACTAGGGATTGAAACTGCGGAAGCGGCAGGGGTGAGGGTAACGATATCAACGGTACCGTTGCAACTTATACTACTCCCTACTAGGGATTGAAACTTTGCGATCGCGAATTACTCCACAACGAGTAATTCCGGGTTGCAACTTATACTACTCCCTACTAGGGATTGAAACACGATTGCCCTTTGTATCGGGAATTATACTCTAGCTGGTTGCAACTTATACTACTCCCTACTAGGGATTGAAACTTGATGCCCTTGAAAAAGAGTCCCAAAGGGAAAGTTGCAACTTATACTACTCCCTACTAGGGATTGAAACTTGATTTTTTCCCAAGTTCGGCGGCGGCGGAAGAGTTGCAACTTATACTACTCCCTACTAGGGATTGAAACGAAACTGTTAACAAAATAGGACATGACCTGCACGTTGCAACTTATACTACTCCCTACTAGGGATTGAAACTTGTGTTGTGTTTGTGTTTAAATTGTGCTAAGCGGGTTGCAACTTATACTACTCCCTACTAGGGATTGAAACATGCCGAATACCGATAAATACATATTATCTGTGGGGTTGCAACTTATACTACTCCCTACTAGGGATTGAAACCAGCGAGATTTAATTTATCAAGCATATTGTTATGTTGCAACTTATACTACTCCCTACTAGGGATTGAAACTCATAATGTTGCTATTGCTCCTTTAATTTGTTCGGTTGCAACTTATACTACTCCCTACTAGGGATTGAAACGGCAAAGGAAGCTTTAAAAATAGCTTATAAAGCTGTTGCAACTTATACTACTCCCTACTAGGGATTGAAACATTTATTTTTGTGGGCAACGAAAGACCATTTACAGCTGTTGCAACTTATACTACTCCCTACTAGGGATTGAAACGCTTCTGCCTAGTGGTGCTTTTCTAAAACAAAAAAAACGTTGCAACTTATACTACTCCCTACTAGGGATTGAAACAACTGACAAGAGGGGAAACAATGAGTTGTGCCAATGTAGTTGCAACTTATACTACTCCCTACTAGGGATTGAAACTTCTGTTGCTGCAACGACAGGACAAGTCCTTAACTGTTGCAACTTATACTACTCCCTACTAGGGATTGAAACTGTATGGACTGTACCAATAAAACAAGACGAACTGTTGCAACTTATACTACTCCCTACTAGGGATTGAAACAAACTATTTTCTTGACAGCTTGTGCCTTATTCCAAGTTGCAACTTATACTACTCCCTACTAGGGATTGAAACGCGCAGTTGCTCGACAGTGTAAATCCTGCGTTGCCGTTGCAACTTATACTACTCCCTACTAGGGATTGAAACGACAAGCTCGCGAGCATCAGAAAAGCTGGGGGCGAGGCAGTTGCAACTTATACTACTCCCTACTAGGGATTGAAACGATACATTTAACTTTTTTCCGTTGCTAATAGCGAATGTTGCAACTTATACTACTCCCTACTAGGGATTGAAACGAAAATTACGAGCAGGGCAATATGGTACGCTGTATTGTTGCAACTTATACTACTCCCTACTAGGGATTGAAACATATGGAGCAGCTATATTACAGTAAATTGCAATTTGAGAAAGTTGCAACTTATACTACTCCCTACTAGGGATTGAAACCAATTCTGCCAATCGCAAAGTCAGGCTATTTGCCAAAGTTGCAACTTATACTACTCCCTACTAGGGATTGAAACGAACTAAGCTTCAGTGGAACCCTTACCCAGGATACAGCGACGTTGCAACTTATACTACTCCCTACTAGATATTGAGCCGAGATACGTGTAAAAACCTGCAAGATGGTCTGGAAACGCCTGCTCTACCTATGTTTCAGCAAATTTGACCTATCGTTTTATAATGCTTCCCGCATACTAGACAAAATTTATACCTTAACGACACTACTAACTCACCAAAGTGAGCGCAACTAGGGCGTAGTTGTGTCCCACAAAGATAACAATACTTAGCTTTAACGTTACTCGTACAGCATATCCTAAATTTAAACAATTTCCCGACCCTAAAGAACTTGCAGAACTTTATACACCAACAGAGACAGAAATTAAGCTGGTAAAGTCCAAAACT
This sequence comes from Scytonema sp. UIC 10036, assembly GCF_009725235.1. The sequence continues at coordinate 28,162 of NZ_WJFC01000081.1, read as the reverse complement.
AAGAGTCATGAAGGGTCGAGGGGAACATAATCCCTAACTGCTCACGTATCATCATGATTTGACTCCCATTGTGTCGTCTTCCGTGCTAAGAGGAGAAACTCTCTTATTACTGGTGAGGAATCATGCTGCCGCCAAGCCAGATAAAGTCCGGTTTTAGGGATCTGTTCTTGTAAGGGTCTGTAAATGACTCCGCTTCTGTGGAAGTTTTGCAAGGAGGCGGGAACGATCGCAATGCCCAGCCCTGCTGCAACTAAGCCGATGATCGTCTGCATCTGAACCGCCTCTTGAGCCACTTTCGGACGAAATCCAGCTTGTTGACAAATGATAATAATTTGCTCGTAAAAGACGGGTCCCATTTTGGCAGGAAATAGGATAAATGATTCCGAAGCCAACGTGGAGAGAGACACTTTGGTTTGGGCACAGAGCGGATGGGTTTCTGGCAATGCCAAGACCAATGATTCTGGCAAAAAGCACTCCACACTCAAACCTGGTTCGCTAATGGCAGAACGAACAATGCCAATATCAACCTGTTTGTGATGCAGTGCTTGAATCTGTTGAGCAGTTGTCAGTTCATGCAATCGCAGTTCTACCGCCGGAAACTGTTCTCGAAAGACCCTTAAAATCTCTGGTAGTAACATATACATTGCAGAGTCAACAAAGCTGATTGCCAACCGTCCCACCTCACCCCGTCCGATTTGTTGTGTCACTTCGATTGCCTGTTGGAGTTGCGCTAACACTACGTAGGAGCGCTCTAAAAACACTTTGCCTGCTTCAGTCAAATGTACTTGCCGCTTCGTTCGTTCAAACAGCTTGACTCCTAGTTCATCTTCCAAACTGCGAATCTGCTGACTGAGTGGGGGTTGGGAAATGTGCAACCGCTCCGCTGCTCGACTAAAGTGTAGTTCCTCAGCCACCGCGATGAAATAGTGCAGGTGCCGTAGTTCCATCACACTTATATGTTTAACCTATTAATCTTAGTCAAATATATATTGGACAGTCGCATGGCTGTCTTCTACCGTAAGAAATATGAAGCGTGTCTCACCGTATTTGTATTGGAGAAAACAAATGAACTCAGACAAAAATTGTGTCGCTCCTAAAGTTTGGTTAATTACAGGATGCTCAACAGGATTCGGACGTGCCCTAGCAGAAGCTGTGTTGAAGAAGGGCGACTATCTACTAGCTACTGCTCGCAAACCAGAGCAAATTCGCGCTTTGATTGACCAGTATCCAGAGACCGCAAAGGCTGTACATCTGGATGTAACGTTATCCCAAGACATACAAGCAGCTGTTGATGCAGCAATCGCTACATTTGGTCGAATTGATGTGCTGGTCAACAATGCTGGACATGGGCTAATTGCCGCACTCGAAGAAGTCAGTGATGTTGATATTCACCAATTTTTTGAAACCAACTTCTTTGGGGCACTCCGCCTGATGCGAACTGTCTTACCTGTGATGCGTCAGCAAGGCAGTGGCCATATTGTGAATATGTCATCGACAGCAGGATTAGTGGGATTTGGTGGAAGCAGCCTTTACTGTGGTGCTAAATTTGCCTTGGAAGGTACGTCTGAAGCCCTGGCTAAGGAGGTTGAATCCTTTGGAGTTAAAGTTACCTTAATTGAACCTGGGGCATTTCGCACAGATTTCAACGGGCGTTCTCTGGCAGCAGCCCAACAATCCATTGATGCCTATGCGACCGTGAGCGGTGCTTCATTCCAATGGTTCAAACAGATGAATGGTAAGCAACCAGGTAATCCAGCGAAAGCGGCGCAAGCCATCATTCAAGCTGTGGAAAGTCCTTATCCACCGATGCGACTGGCATTAGGCACCGATGCCATGAGCCTGATTCAAGAAAAACTGGAATGGATCAAAACGGATTTGGATGCTTGGCAGCAGGTGACTGTAAGTACAGATTATACAGATAGTAATAGTGAGGTAATAGTTGGGTAGCTAAACTCGCTCGCTACTTATTAGACAGTGCATACATCCACTAAAAAGCAGAATTTAAGTCAGGAGAAAGTTAAGTGATTCAACTCGATAATTCTGTAGCTATTATTACTGGAAGCGGGCGAGGTTTGGGGGCAGCATATGCCCGTTTGCTGGCGGAAAGAGGAGCGCGTGTCGTTGTGCATGAGGTAGGTGTCAACAAAGATGGAACTGGATTCGATCCAAACGTGGCGGCTGATACTGCAAGCAGGATTCGAGAAGCAGGTGGAGTTGCGTTACCGAGCAACGTCATCCTTGATAGTAGAGATAGGTGGAGATTTTGAGTAGCGCATCGCAATACTGCAAGGGATCTCGGAAATTGTAGGTTGGGCAAACCCTTATAGAAACTCAACAAATGTGTGTAAATGTTGGGTTTCGTTCCTCAACCCAACCCAATACTGCAAGGGCTGAGAATTTTTGTAGGTTGGGTAAACCCTTGTAGAAACTCAACAAATGTGTGTAAATGTTGGGTTTCGTTCCTCAACCCAACCTACGGGTTTTCGCATTTTTAGGCTTAACCGACAAGTATTGCAACCCAACCTACGTGTTTTCGTATTTTTAGACTTAACCGAACAGATAATAATTATGATGTTCTTTCCTCTCTAAAGCAGTGTCTGCTACTTGATAGAAAATGCAACCACTAGGCAGGTTTTTGTCAATTTAATAATAATTATTGCAATAGTTAAAGGTAGATTCTTCTAGAAGAGTTCTGATATTAAAATAATGGTATTTCAGTATTTATAACATTTCATTATTGAGATTTTTTTTAGTAATATGAAATAAAATTTTCTAAAAAAAAATGAAAAACTTTACACATCAATATATCCCTAATACCTCAATTAGTCAGTTTTTCAAGTTTGAGCAATTGGGTACTACTTACAAGACAGAAGTTTTAGCTGGGGTCACGACATTTATGACTATGGCTTACATTTTAGTTGTGAATCCTAGAATTTTATCTAATGCTATATTTCAAGAGCAGCCAGGAGATTTGTTCAATCAGATTCTCATTGCCACTGCCATAACCTCAGCGTTCGCAACCGCGTTGATGGGAGTTATCTCGAATTATCCCTTTGCCTTAGCGCCAGCAATGGGTCTCAATGCTTTTTTTGCTTTTTCAGTGGTACTGGGGTTAAAGATAAGTTGGCAATTAGCATTGACATCTGTTTTACTCGAAAGTGTAATCTTTATGGGTTTGATTATCAGCAACATTCATGTCCAAATCATCCGAGCCATTCCAGCTTCCCTCAAATACGCTACTGTGGCAGGTATTGGTTTGTTTATTGCCTATATTGGATTATCTGGTGTTCCTGAAGCACCATCCAATGGAGCAGGTATTATTGTCGCCAGTCAAGCAACCTTAACCACCATAGGTTCTTTTAAGCATCCGGCTACCTTATTGTCAGTTTTCGGTTTACTGCTGACTGCAACCTTAATGGTACGCCGTATTAAAGGAGCTATGCTCTGGGGGATTTTCACTACAGCAGTGTTAGGCTGGACATTTGGAATTGCTCAGAGTCCGGAGAAAATTATCGCCTTACCCGAATTTCCACATGCTCTGGTGGGACAAGCATTTATAGGCTTGAAGGATCTTCAGCCCGACCAGTTGTGGAATCTCATCAGTGTCACACTAACGTTTTTGTTTGTGACTTCTTTTGACACCATTGGTGCGCTCACTGGTCTGGGACAGCAAGCTGGTTACATCAATCAAAAAGGTGAATTGCCTCAAGCTAGCAAGTCATTATTAGCCAGTGCTATAGGCATTTCCTTTGGCGCATTCATAGGCACCTCCCCATGCGCGACCTATCTTGAGTCTGCCTCAGGAATATCTGAGGGGGGAAAGAGTGGCTTCACGTCTGTGGTGGTAGCAATCCTTTTTTTGCTTTCGTTGTTATTCACTCCTGTATTTGCAGCAGTCCCCGCTTTTGCCACAGCACCTGCATTAATAATGGTAGGGGTGCTAATGATGAGTAGCGTGCAAAACATCAATTGGAACGACATCGCTGAGGCAATTCCAGCATTTCTTGTCATCGTGACCATGCCTCTGACCTATTCAATTGCAGAGGGATTGGCAATTGGTTTTATTTTCTACCCCTTGATGAAAGCTTCCCAGGGATTAGCTCATCAATTAAGTAAGCCAGTTTACTTTTTAGCGGCTATCTCTATGTTTCACTTGATGCTAAAAGCTTAGAGAATGTTTGAAAATTCTTTGCGCTCGCTATTTTCATTTGTCATAAAGACGTGCGGTCATAAAGATGTGCCATGCACGTCTCTACACGATTGTTTGTGATTTTAAAATGCCTGCTGAACATTAAGATACCCATTTATAAAGAGGGTTTTGGAAGTGAATTCTATCTGATAGTTGAGGGAACTTCTGTTTAATGACTAATAACGGTAACTGTTTCTCATCATTAGATTCAGATAGGTAGCCATCCATTAAAATTCCTAGATTCAACTGCTCATAGGTATGACACCAACAAAAATAATCAGGTTGACTTGCTTTTGGCAGAATACGTCCAACATAGTAACTTCCGTCCACATCATCTTTTGCTACAACGCAGAACCGTTCATACAACGAGCGTTTGTCTTTTCGTTTAATTGATTCTGTCTCATCAGGAGCGGGAAGGGACTGCAAACGGTATGCTTGTGTATTCATGGTAAAAATTGGGAAAGGCAGAAGTAGGAAAAATAATACTTAGATTACTTAAGTTATCAAAAAATTTTTTAGACGTCATGAAAAAAATCTCATGATTTTTTCATTCTTGTTTCATCTCAAACCCAAATCATTAGTATGCAGACACACATCAAGTAAGTAAGTAGGACAGAATTAATTGCACACAATTCGACAGGAAACCCAACTCCACCCTAGGATCTAACGTGTAATTATTTCTGTCCAATTGCTTAGACCCCATATCCCTCATGCCGTAATGCAGTTATCAGGTGTTGGGGTTTTTTTAGTGTTGCTCGCAGTAGAGAGGGGAGACTAGGGTAGGCAGGAGACACAAGACGTAATTCTCGTACCTGCTTTGAGATGCTTCGGCTACTAAGCACGAGGCTGACTTAGTTGCCACTCACAAGCCTTGTACTGTACGCGTTCTATCTACCATTGATGTCAATTCAAATGAAACAAGATAAGCAAAAATACTCTAACTCACAGAAATTATTAAACGCAGTTGCTATTATTACGGTAATGACAATTGCGCTTGCAGTCCATTTAAGACAATACCAATTTAGATTAACAAACCAAAGGGTAGAAATAGGGGAGCAAGCCAAGCGACACAAAGCGTTCTTGAAGAATTAAACAATGTTTCTAACTTGGGGTACTCCCCTTGAGTATGCTAGCGTTAGCATGAAGTTTACTTATAGTTTGTAGTTGCGCTCTCGTGCGTTCGCCGTTCTTGCGTGTTGCTGGGATAAGCAGCGCAACTACGAACGAAATATGAAAATTTCGTATTTTGTTAGTTAGCTCGGTTCATCTTGAACATCTGCATACGGTTGAGGTTCGCGCAGACGTTTGGCAATATTTTCTCGACGATAGTTTGCCAGTTCTTGGTAGATTTTTTTACGTGAGAGATTAACGCTTCCTACTGGCTCATGTTCGCTTAAAGTATGCCAAGGTGTAAAAAACATACCTTCATCGAGACGAAGGCGTTCATTAAAATTAAATTTCTGTGCGGGAATTCGTACTGTTGCAACTCTCATAAATGGTGAATCTTCTTCTTTCCATTCCTGCATTAGCTGTTCAATGGGCGTCTTGTCATCATTAACATAGAACTGAATCAGAAAGTCAAAATAAGCGTCTTTTCCTTTTCCAGTCAAATATTCAACCATTGCTTCTCGCAGGTAGTTTTCTGACTCTGGCAATGTCTCTGGCGCAATTTCGGGTTCCTGGGGCTTCACCGTCATTTTGACAACGCGATCGCCAAACCGAAATGCTGCCATACTCCAATATTGAATAAACAGGGGATTGCCAACTTTTTGGCTGCCAATTTGTTGTAAAATAGCATAAGATGACTGTAATTCTTCCATCCTTTCCGGTGAGAGTTTTCCGCTAGCAGCACGAAAAATATCTGCATAACCCTCAATATCATTGACAAAGAATGTTGGCCAGTTATTGAGCGTAAAGTCTTGGGTATTTTCTTCATCATCTAAAACTTTTTGACCAGGAACATTCATGACTTTGATAGCAAAACCGCGTATATCGGGATCGCGATCGGAACGGAATTTTCCTCGTCTTTCAGGAGCACCTCCACTAGAAAACCGAATCCATGCTGGATAGGTTTGAGGTGTTTTAAATAACCCTACACGCAATATTTCCGGTAAATTTGGCTCAATGATGAATTCACCCCAAACCAGCCCATGACTTTTCGCATGTATTTGTCGTAAATCTGGACCAGTTTGTTGTTGTGCTTGAAAACTGACCGCTAAAACTTCATCGACCATTTCTGTTTGCTGGGAAGCAGATATATTTGAAATGCTCACAAAAGATTTCTCCCTCTAGAGATCTGTGTACACCGTAGCTTTAAAAAGGGGGATATGCGTAAGTCCTATTGATGTAACCACAAAATAAAACTCTCTTTTAGAATAGGGAGTACAAAGACATTTAGTCTTGCACGTTCTTGCTGCGAGTTTTATACGTTCTTGCGATAAGCGGGATACGGCTTGTGTACGGGCAAATTTAACTCAAAGCACTTCGCAACCTTTGTTCAAAAGCAACTAAGTCTATTCCCAGGTTTTGCAGCACTTTAACTGCGACTCCTCCTCCTACACCTCCTGCACCTTCACGAAGAATACCTAATAGTAGGTGTTCTGTCCCAACGTAGTTTACACCCAGTTTTTGAGATTCTTCTACCGATAGTTCTAAAACTTGCTTGGCTCTGGGTGTGTAGGGAATATCTAAAGGCGTGGAACCTTTTCCTCTACCAATAATTTTTTCCACTTCAATCCGTGCTTTTTCCGAGTTCACCCCCACAGAGGTGAGAATCTCTGATGCTATCCCACTACCTTCGTTTATCAATCCTACTAAAATTTGTTCTGTACCGATAAAGTCATGCCCTAAGCGGCGAGACTCGCTTTGTGCAAACAATATAACGTTTTTGGCTTCTTGAGTAAATCTTTCATATCCTTGAAGGCGGAATCTCCCAGAAATGAATCCAAACAGTTTTTCAAAGATAGCCTCAAAAAATCTTTCAAACATAAATCCTTCCTCTATCGATGTTGCATTGGTAGCTTGAGGAGGACGATCGCCAAAAATACCCACGCGATCGCTTCTCGTTTTCCCTGTGGTTAAAAAAGCAAGCAAATCCTCCATCGTCTCAGCATTTGCTGAATACCACAAAAATTGCCTATCTTTTCGGCTAGTAACTAACCCCTCGTTTCGCAGCTTCTCCAAATGGTGGGACAGGGTGGAGTTCGGGATCTTGAGCTTTTCCTGAATCTCTCCCACTGTCAAGGCTTGTGGGTAAGCTGCAAACAGCAGTCGCATAATTTCAAGCCGTGGTTCCGACCCTAGTGCAGCAAACATATCTGCATAGCCAGCCGTTTCTTCATTAGTCATATTTCTAGAATAATCGAAATAAAGGAGATGTCAATATTAATTTTCTTATATAGCAATCCTAATTTGGTTTATGTAGGGTAGGCATTTAAATAGTGGCACAAATTACCCTGGAAGTTGGTATTATGATAAAATTCCGTTTTTTCACCCAACCAAAATTTACCTTGAAGAAATGAGTGAGGGCAGGCATCTAGTGGTTAGAACTCTCAAACTAGCAGAAATGACATCTCAAGATCTCTCTGCATTGAAGAGACGAGCTGAGTTAAACATCGAACAAGCCCTCTCCATTGCAAAAGAGGTTATCGACCAAATTAAGCAGCGTGGCGATGCAGCCTTAATTGAGTACGTGAGGAAATTTGACTATGCAGGAGCAGAACTGGAAAACCTGAAAGTCAGCGAACAAGAATTTGCAGATGCTCGCGAATCCATTGAACCTGAAATCAAGTCAGCCCTCCATCAGGCATTCGTCAACATCAAAGAAGTCCATGAAAGACAAATGCCGGAAGAAATTCAACTCGCAGAAATTGAGAGTGGAATTTTCGCAGGTGAAAAAGTCACACCCATCGCTAGTGCGGGGCTGTACGTTCCACGAGGAAAAGGTGCTTTTCCATCAGTGATGCTCATGTTAACAATACCAGCAAAGGTGGCTGGTGTGACCAAAATTGTTGTGTGTACCCCTCCAGACAAAAATGGATTGGTAGAACCAGCATCTCTTGTAGCGGCTGAAATGGCAGGAGTCAAAGACGTATACAGGCTGGGTGGAATACAAGCGATCGCAGCCATGGCTTTGGGTACGGGAATAGTCCCCAAAGTTGACAAAATTACAGGTCCGTGTAACGTTTATGGTTCCGCAGCTAAGAGAATTTTATACGGAACGGTAGATGTAGGGCTACCAGCCGGACCGAGTGAGTCCATCATCTTAGCTGACGAACATACCGATCCTCAAATTGCAGCCCTCGATCTGTTAGTTGAAGCAGAACACGGTCCTGAGTCAGCTGCATTACTCGTTACCCATGATGAATCCCTTGCTCTCAAAGCGGCTAACTATGTTACTGAGTATTTAACTAAACTTCCAGAGTGGAGGCGAGAGTTTTGCGAGAAAGGGCTTTCTTCTTATGGTGGCATCTTACTCACACGCAGCTTAGAAGAATCACTTGATTTCGTCAACGAGTATGCTCCAGAACATTTAGAGGTTTTAGTTAAAGAACCTTTCAGCGTACTAGGAAAGATAAAGAACGCCGGAGAAATCTTGCTCGGTCCCTACACACCAATACCCGTAAGTAACTATTGCTTGGGAGTCAATGCTATTCTTCCAACAGGAGGCTTTGCGCGATCGTATTCCGCTGTGTCAGTCTTTGACTTCCTTAAACGGGCGGGAATTGGCTATCTGACTCCAGAAGGCTATGCCAAACTGAAACAAACAACTCAAACACTCGCAACCTACGAAGGTTTTGCAGCCCATGCTATGGCAATTCAAGAAAGGGAAGGTTTATTAGATTAGGGGCTAGGGGCTAGGGGTTAGGGCTGCCGCCGAGCGTGATAGCATCAAGAGAAGTGCGTGACGGGAGGCGGAGCCTCCCAATAGGCATTCCCAGGCTGAGCCTGGGAACGAGGGTGAACGAGGGTGAGGGGTTTTCGCTTTTCAAGGAGGAAAATTTGTCAGACAAAGATTTGCAATATATTCAAGCTCTCCAATTTTCTGATGTAAAGGCTGCAAATGCATTAATGCAAGAATTCCTGAATGCAATTCTGCCTTTTAAAATCAAGGAAGTTACAATCCGACCATTAGCTGTCTCTCTCAATTCTCTCAATGGATTTCTATTGGCAGATGATGGACGAAAGCTATTTTTTAAAACCCATGTCGAGCCAAAAAGTATTATTAACGAGTACTATAACTCGACTATTTTAGCAGAAGCAGGCTATCCAGTTATTCAACCTATATTTAGTTCTAATGAATGGGGAAAGCAACTTCTGATTTACGAATATGTTGAATATCCATCACTATTTGATATAACTCGGAAATTAGAACTGGATAATCAACAAAATGCAGACTTTATTGTTTCTCTGCAACAAAAATCTGATGATAATCTTTGGAAGATTTATTTACAAACACTCCAACCTTTAACAGCAGAGGAACATGAAAAAGCCCCAATTCACCAACTGTTTTCTCACAGACTGACTGGCGGACGCTTTGCAACTTTCTACGAAAATACAGAAATTGTTTTGCCCGGACACACAATTCATTTTTCTACACTGGCGAAAATGAATTGGATTGTTAATGGAGTTGAATTTAAAGAGACGATTGGTAGTCTTGTACAGCAAGCGATCGAGGTATTAGACCCCTCCAAATCCGAAACTCCATCCATAGTTGGGCATGGAGATGCTCACAATGGTAATGTGTTTGTTGATAAAGAAAATTCTTCCTTAATCTACTTCGATCCAGCTTTTGCAGGGAGGCACTCGCCCTTTCTAGATTTAGCCAAACCACTGTTTCATAATGTGTTTGCTATTTGGATGTACTTTCCCCATGAAGTTGCCAAGACACTCACTATTCAATTAGAAATTAAAGACAATACTATTACTGTAAAACATAACTTTGCACCCTCAGAAGTTAGGCTAGCTTTTTTACAATCAAAAATTCAACGAGTGCTGACTCCTTTAGTTAAAGAACTGAAATCTAGAGAATCGCTGAATCCGCATTGGAAGAAGTATTTAAAGTTGGCTTTATTCTGTTGTCCTTTTCTAACAATGAATCTGAGCGATACTCAAAAGTTTCCTCCTGAAATTACACTCCTAGGGTTAGCTATGGCGGTTGAAATGGGGAGTGATATTCAGGGAGAAACGAAAAGCTTGATAGATTCTGAATTAGATGCTGTTAGCTAAATAACTTTATCCTTTATGCGCTCTCCTGAATCCTTATAATATGTATCAGCAACTTACAACTCTTATCTTTGATTTGGATGGAGTTATTACTAGTGAAAAAAAGTATTGGAATACAGCCCGCCTCACTGTCTGGGATTTGATAACTAGTGACAGCTACCTTGGGTTAAAAAATTATTTTGATGAAGGTGATGATTTTTTAACTAAATTGGCTTTGGTTGGGGAAAAGGTTATATCCAGTCAGTTTGTTTATGAATTAAAAAGGCGGGCTGTTAACTCAAACTGGGACTTAACATTTTTTGTTATGTCTCTGCATTTGCTGGGAATTCTCAACGCAGTGAAAGTAAATTATCCTGAGGATTGGTCTAATATTATCGGCAATCCTCTCCCTGTAAACGAGGAATTAGCAAGATTAAAAAATTTCTTGCAAAAGAATAATTATACCTCAAGAATTAGCGATGCTTTAATTGGAATATTTTGGGAAGAAACTCAATTTTTAACAGGAACAGATGTTGTTGGGTATGTCAGTTTGTTCTCAGAAAGAATTTTGGGGGCAAAGTTAAGTTACCTTCAACCTAAAGGAGATTTGTGGCAGCTTTGCTATCATAACTTCCAAGAATGGTATGAAACAAAGGGTTGCGGAGTTCTTCCTGATGATGATACCGTTTTGGACTTAGGAAGTATTGGGATAGTATTGCAAAATTTACGCGATCGCTATAACTACACTTTAGGCATCGCAACAGGAAGACCGAGAAATGAAGTGATTCAGCCCCTATCCAAGCTAGGGTTACTCGAATACTTTGACAAAACACGCATTGTTACATATGACGAAGTTTTAGACGCAGAAGCAATTCTATCTCGTTCTGGTAACAGTCAGAAACTCGGCAAACCCCACCCATTTGTCGTACTTAAAGCACTTTATCCTGATGAAAATGTTGAAATTTTCTGTTCAAAAGAATTTCAATCTTTAGATCGTAAGTATGCAGCTTATATTGGTGATGCTACGAGTGATGTTGTTGCTGCCAAACAAGCTGGATGTCTATCTATAGGGGTATTGACTGGTGTATTTGGAGATCGGATGTCAGATAAGCAACAAAGTATGCTCAAAGATGTAGGATGTGATGTTATCTTAAACAGTGTACTTGAGTTACCAATGTTACTAGGAAACAACCGTTAAATATTATTTGAAACAATGGATTATCTAGTTAACGAACATATTAAGAGTATTGGTCAAAAAGAACCCAGACGGGCTAAAGGGAGTGATGTTATTCGTCTGGATAAAGGTGAGTTACCTTACCCACCCTCACCCCATGTTGTCGAAGCGATTACAGATGCAGTGAAGACAATCAATCGGTATCCAGAGATACTTGGGGGAAAGCTACGAGAAGCATTAGCCAAGTATACGGGTGCAAAGGAACAGCAGATTTTTATCGGTAATGGCTCTGACGATTTGATCGAACTGATTGCTAAAGTCTTTGTCAAGCCGGGAGAAGAAGTCATTATCCCAGTTCCAACCTTTTTTGTGTATTTTCTCAGTACTCAAGTTGTTAACGGAAATCCGATTTTAGTCCATAGAACTGCGGATTTTGGGCTTGATGTTGAGGCAATAGTGCAGAAAGTCACTCCCAAAACGAAGGTTTTGTTTATTGCTAACCCCAACAATCCCACAGCTAACCTGATTCCACGCGAGATTGTCCAGGAAATTCTGGAGCGTGTAGAGTGCGTGGTGGTTGTGGATGAGTGTTACTATGAAATTTGCCAGGAAACTGTAGCAGACCTTGTCGATCGCTATCCGAATCTCATCATTTTACGCAGCTTATCGAAAAGCTTTGGCTTAGCAGGTTTAAGGGTGGGCTACGGAATTGGCAATGAGACTGTGGTGGATTATCTCTACCGCGCAGCCCAAATGTTTGCTGTGAATAAGTTAGCCATAGTAGGTGCGATCGCAGCACTAGAAGACATGGAGTATGTCCATTCTAATATTCAGCAAATTTGCCAAGATAGGGAGTACTTAGCTAGGGAACTTGAAAACCTTGGGTTCTTTGTTTGCCCTTCTGCCACAAACTTTCTTTTAGTTCATACAAAACCACTCAACATTCCCTCAAAAGATTTAGTTCAAGCACTCCAAGCCAGAAATATTTTTGTACAGGATTTTGGTTTAAAACCAGGATTAGATGCTTACTATTTTAGAACATCTGTCGGTAGCCCCATTGAGAATCAGGCATTGCTGACACAGCTAAAGGAAGTCATTAACCTCTAGCGCAGAATATACACCTTGAGTTGTTTTCTAGATTTACTAGGGCTATTTTCAATACCCACCAGTAATAACTCATAAAACTTGCGCGACTCAAATTTTTTCTCCAAGAACTTCTAAAATTTCGCTCACCGACGCTTTTTGTGCCTCTAGCTCCTGAATTTTGCTAAGCAGCCGCTTGGGAATATACTTGCTCTTTTTGGTAATGCGATCGCCCTCAATCCAAACCTCATAGTGATACCAAGGTTGGGGATAATCTTTCCCATTGAGGGTAATGGTTTTCCATTGAAGAGAACCAGTGCCTAAGCCTTTATGTCGCCGCGTTTTACTGGGGCTATTTTTACTGGTGGGTATTGGCTGTTCCTTGACATTACTAGGGCTATTTTTACTGGTGGGTATTGGCTGTTCCTTGACATTACTAGGGCTATTTTTACTGGTGGGTATTGGCTGTTCCTTGATGTTACTAGGGCTGTTTTTACTGGTAAATAAGTAATTTTGTTCTACTTTACTAGGGCTGTTTTCCTTACCCACCAGTAAACTTTCTCCACTCAATATTGCCAGAATTTCTATTACTGGGCGTTTCTGCTCCTCTGCCTGTTGAACCAGTTCTAGCAACTGTTTGGGAATGTACTTGCTTTTTTTTCGACCGTTCTCCTTCCAGTGATAGTAGGCTTGCAGGTAATCTTTTCCATTCTTGGTAAGAGTGCGCCAGTGGATAGTACCGTTGCCTTCGCCACGAGTTCTACGATTTTTACTAGGTCTATCTTTACTGGTGGGTAAGTCATTACTAGGGCTGTTCTTACCAAAGCAGGGATTGGGCTGTTCAAGATTTTTACTAGGGCTATTTACACTACCCCCCAGTAATGGCTGAGAAACACCGCAAGCATTCTCTGAATCTAACTCCTCACTCACACCAGAAGAATCAGTGGAGGCTGGCTCCTGTAACCAATACTGTCCTATTTGGTTATCCTGTACAAAACTTGTATGGCTTTTATATGAGGCTGTTGAGGTAGAGGATTCGATTTGAGGCGTGAGCCTTGAGCTATTCCATCTTGCTTGCTCGTTTTCAGTATTCTCATTTAGATGCTTTGAATGAGATTCATCAGCAAAACTTTCAGCAGCCTGCCAAGTTAAATCTTGTGGAATGTACCTCGTGAGCCTCACTAATAACTCAGGCTCAACGGGAATGGGTATGTTTTTCCCGTCCCACAGAACCAAAACATAGGGCAGGTACAAGGAATTTAAAAACGGCTTCTGTTGCTCAAGACAAACAGTTCCTTCTACAGTGCTGTTCCTCAAACGAACGCGATCGCCCACACACCAGACATCATCGGGATCTGCTGGTTCGTCTCCCCATTCTTCGTTATCTAACTGACTGCGGACTATCAAAACTTTTGTCATTCAACGCACCTCCTCAACGGCGGTACAGTGATACCAGACAAATGAGCAAGCTGCTTTAACTGGGTAATATATTCCTTGTGTTTCGGAATTGTTTTGAGTCATAATAGCAATAGATAAAAACTACAACGTTTCAGCCCCTGTCCCACCAGGCAAGGGCATATTTTTGATTTCCGTGTAACCTACAACTAGGAAATTGCAGTTCAATGGCTGATTTGTTATTGTTAAAATAACAAACAGGTATCTTCTCATTACTAAAATTGCTAATGAGAAAATGGTATAGCAAAAATTGCTATTTAGCAAGAAGATGGATCACCAGCAAATTTTGATAAAGGCGATTAGGGAAAGTGGGTTGACCGCCAGGGAGATTTCTGAGGCGACAGGAGTCAACGAGAGTAGCCTCAGTCGATTTATTAATGGTAAGCAAGACCTAAGAGCTGGCGATTACTTTGCTGTATTAAATTTTCTTCCTGAGGAAGCTAAAAACCCTGCGAAATGTCGTCTTTCGATAGATTCTTCTGTGAGTTTAAAAATGCTCATCATGCAAGCAACAGACACGGAAAAGGCAGAAGTTTTGTTTGCGCTTGGGCATTTGTTTCTGAAAGAGCATAAAAGTACAGAAGCAGTAGACCTACTCCCCGCAGCTTCTTGAAGAAGACAGAGAGCAAAATCATGACAGGCGAGACACCTATCCAACACCACTAACAACTAACTACTAACAACCAACCACTAACAACTAACCACTAACTATCTAACTCTTCCCACTGCCAATTAAGTACAACAAAGCCATACGAATAGCGACACCACTACTGACTTGATTTTGAATAAGACTAAATTTAGGATCGTCCATCACTTCAGAACTAATTTCAACACCACGGTTTACTGGACCGGGATGTAAAATTTTGACTTCTGGTTTGCAAAGTTCCAATCTCGAATGTGTAATACCATACATTTGATGGTACTCTCGCAAGGAGGGCAATAAATGAGCGGTCATCCGTTCTTTTTGCAAGCGCAAAGTCATAACAAAATCCGCATCTTCCAAAGCAGGTTCTAGCTCCCAGTGAAGAAACAATTTACCCGGTTGGTCTTCGCCGTAATCAGCAAATAATTTTGGTAAAAGTGTGGGTGGTCCGGCGAGATGTACCCGAGCACCACTAGCGGTAAAGCTCCAAATGTTTGAGCGGGCAACTCGTGAATGTACAATATCCCCAACAATGGCAACTTTTTTATCCTTTAAAAGTTCGATCTGCGGGGAGTCAGCATCGAGGAGAGTACAAATAGTAAATAAGTCAAGCAGTGCTTGAGAAGGATGTTCGTGTTGACCGTCACCTGCATTCAGAACGTTGACTCGTACTCCCAAACGATCCATTTCAGCTGCGATCGCCTGGGGAACGCCCGCTTCCTTGTGGCGGATCACCATAATATCGGTACCCATTGCTAGATAAGTCTTTGCCGTATCGAGAATAGTTTCTCCTTTGGTCATAGAAGAAGTCGCCGAGGCAAAGTTGAGCGTATCAGCTGACAAACGCTTTGCAGCAAGTTCAAAACTACTGCGAGTCCGAGTCGAGGGTTCAAAAAATAAATTTGCCACCACCTGCCCCTGTAAAGTTGGTACTTTCTTTGTTCGACGAGACAAGACTTCCATGAAACTGGCAGCCGTTTGTAATACAGTGTTATACTCGGCGCTTGTGAAGTCAGAAAGAGAAAGAACGTGATGACGATTCCAAGTGGTACTAGGCATAAATATAAGTAACAAGGATAAAGCATAAAGGATAAAGCATAAAGAATTTATACTTTGTCCTTCATTAATAAGAGATACAAATATCCAAAGATCTCCGTGAAGAACATACTTTCGTGCAAAGTACATTTTGTCAAGTCCAATAAATTTATCCATTTGGGTAAGGCAGAGCAGCCTCTGCCTTCATCCTTCCGCTAAGAAAAGTTACTAATCTAAACAATAAATAAATAAATGAAGAATTCTGTTACGACTTGGTACATTATGAAACAGAGCGCCATGTTCCTTTGTAAAACTAGCCATGCAATTTGATGACCTACAGCTAAGTGAGCCAGAAATAGAAGCAGCAATAGACTATAATCCACTCAAAGTTACAAGTGATACACAACTTATAGATGTTATTGCTTTAATGAACGAAAGGCGGATTCACAGTTGTTCGTTATCTAGTGTCAATTCACACTCAGATGGGTTTCCTATCCATGAGACGGGTTCTAGTTGTGTTTTGGTGGTGCAGGAAAGGGAATTGTTAGGAATCTTTACAGAACGGGATATTGTGCGGCTGACAGCAGCAAGCATACCCTTTGAAAAAGTGACAATCGCTGAAGTCATGACAAAACCAGTGATTACACTCTCTCAAACGACTTTTAAAGATATTTTTGCCCCCCTATTTTTATTTCGGCGCTACCGCATTCGTCATTTACCGATTTTAGGACAGAAGGGAGAACTCATTGGAGTTGTCTCTCATGAAAGTATTCGTAGTATTTTGCGCCCCATCCATCTCCTCAAGCTTATGCGTGTAGGAGATGTTATGACAACCCAAGTCATTCGTGCGCCAGTCACTGCTTCAGTTTTGAGCTTAGCTCAAGTTATGGCAGAGTATAAAATTAGTTGTGTTGTCATTACCGAGCAATATCCAGAATTAGAACTCGGACACTTCATTCATGTTCCTGTAGGAATTGTTACCGAGCGAGATATTGTCCAATTCCAAGCACTGCAAATGAATCTTACAGAAGTTCGGGCGCAGTCTGTTATGAGTACGCCGCTTTTTTTATTAAGCCCTGAAGATTCTCTTTTAACTGCTTTGCGGGAAATGCATCGGCGACATACAAAAAGATTGGTTGTGTCTTGGGATGGAGGTAAAGAACTTGGACTTGTGACTCAAAGCAGCCTGCTACGGGTTCTCGATCCAGTTCAGATGTATGGGGTAATAGCAACTTTACAAAAAACTGTGATTTAAAGGATGAAGTCAATACAAAACTTTTTATCCTTTATCCTTCATCCTTCATACTTTAATTACGTATCTTCAGGAAATACCCATTTAGGGGGTTCCATCAGTTTTTTCATTCTTGCTATTTCAGCTATTTCTATCATTTGGTCTAAGGGAGTATCTTCAATAAACTTTGAAGCAGCTTCTTTGAACTCTGTGTTGGGACACTCATCCCCTAAAACACAGCCATTGACGCAAGCTTCCGCACAGTTGATTTTTGGTTTTTCCACGATTAACTCCTTCGATTTTGGATTTTGGATTTTGGATTTTGGATTTTGGATTTTGGATTGGGAAAGAATTATTGTAGATTATAAAAAACTATAATTCTAAAGGGAAACAAGGATATTCCTCGTTTTTGCTGAAGCCTCCTTTGTTAAACTCAGAAGTTACTTGCGATATCTTATAAATGAGTACTTTTGAACTAGGATAGTACTAATTGGAATCAAGAGGAGACAGATAATTGATTGACATCAAGTCCATACATGACTTTCTCAATCCAAAATCTAAAATCTAAAATCCAAAATGGTATGGGGCTAATTTTTTGCAATTAACTATAAATCGTAACTGAATGTCAGAAAACTTTGCAACCACTGGAACCATTGCCGCGATCGCGACTGCTATTGTCCCCCAACAAGGCAGTGTTGGTATCGTGCGTGTCTCCGGGACGGAAGCAATGCAAATTGCTCAAACTTTGTTTCATGCACCAGGGCGTCAAGCTTGGGAAAGTCACCGTATCCTTTACGGTTATATCCGCCATCCACGGACACGCCAAGTCGTGGATGAGGCTCTTTTGCTAATTATGAAAGCACCTCGTTCCTATACTCGTGACGATGTCGTGGAATTTCACTGTCATGGAGGAATCATGGCAGTACAGCAGGTTTTGCAGCTTTGTTTGGAAAATGGGGCTAGACTGGCTCAGCCAGGAGAGTTTACCCTGCGGGCGTTTTTGAATGGGCGACTGGATTTAACTCAAGCCGAAAGTATTGCCGATTTGGTAGGTGCGCGATCGCCTCAAGCAGCACAAGCGGCATTGGCGGGATTGCAAGGAAAATTAGCGCATCCCATCCGTCAGTTACGGGCTAGCTGTTTGGATATTTTAGCAGAAATCGAAGCCCGAATAGATTTTGAGGAAGACTTACCGCCGTTAGATGAAACTCAAGTCATCTCGGAAATTGAGGGAGTTGCTGTAGAAATAGCCAACATCTTGGCAACTGCTGACAAAGGGGAACTGCTTCGCACGGGGTTAAAAGTGGCAATTGTCGGCCGTCCGAATGTAGGTAAGTCGAGTTTGTTGAATGCTTGGAGTCGAAGCGATCGCGCCATTGTGACTGACTTACCCGGTACAACTCGCGATGTTGTAGAATCACAGTTAGTTGTGGGTGGAATTCCCGTACAAGTCTTAGATACAGCCGGAATTAGGGAAACAGAAGACCAAGTAGAAAAGATTGGGGTGGAACGTTCCCGGCGTGCTGCAACTGAAGCGGATCTAGTGCTGTTAACTCTAGACGCTTCAACAGGTTGGACAGCCGGCGATGGAGAAATCTATGAACAAGTGCAACACCGTCCTGTAATTCTAGTTATCAACAAAATTGACTTAGCGCCACCAGAAGAAGTGCAATATCCCAAGAGTATCAGCCATGTTGTTAAGACAGCCGTTGCTCAAAACCAAGGGCTGGATGCTTTAGAAGCAGCGATTTTGGAAAAAGTCAGAGTCGATAAGGTGCAAGCCTCTGACTTAGATTTAGCGATTAACCAAAGACAAGCAGCCGCACTCGTCAAAGCAAAAACGTCGTTAGAACAAGTACGGGAAACCATCGCTCAACAGCTACCTTTTGATTTTTGGACAATTGACTTGCGAGGCGCAATTCAAGCACTGGGAGAAATTACTGGAGAGGAGGTCACAGAATCAGTATTAGATAAGATTTTCAGTCGATTTTGTATCGGGAAATAGAGGATTAAGGGAGTCGCGTTTAAATAACGTACCAATCATTCGTAGGGGCGCGGCGGCTTTGCGCCCTTACAAATTTGTATTTTATTTCGACGCTAGTTCCTAAGTAAGTTGGTACAAATAATCATTAGATAAGTTATACTGCTTAGACTGAAGTTGTAGTAAGTAATTATAATTATTAGGAAAGCTGCTGAGTTAGACAAAATGTCTTTTCTTCAAGAAATTAAGAACGCTAATGCATTGATTATAGGAGCAAGTCAAGGTATTGGTATTGGTTTTGTAAAAACCCTGCTGAAAAATGAAAAAATTGCCAAAATTTATGCAACCTATCGTCAGCCAGATTCTGCTTCTGAGTTGTTAATTTTAGCAGACAAATATCGCGCTCGCTTAACTTGCTTATCAATGGATATTACTGATGAATCCCAGATTGCTGAAGTTGTCCAAAAGATACGAGGGGAAGTAACACAAATTCATCTAGTCATTAATTGTGTGGGTATCTTGCATGAATCTTCTCTAGAACCAGAAAAAAGTTTAAGACAAATTAATTCTGAAAACTTAATGCGCTACTTCCAAGTTAACAGTATTGGCTCGGTTTTACTCGCCAAACACCTGTTACCCTTGTTGCGTCACAAAGAGCGTAGTGTTTTTGCTTGTATTTCTGCAAAATTAGGCAGTATAAGTGATAACCAACTTGGGGGTTGGTATGGTTATCGAGCCTCGAAAGCGGCTCTTAATATGTTTGTGCGAACAGTGGCTATTGAATATGGAAGAACTAGCCCGAAAACAATAGTTGTCTCCTTGCATCCCGGTACAACTGATACTCGACTTTCCAAACCGTTTCAAGCAAACGTACCACCTGAAAAATTGTTTTCCGTTGAGCGGACAGTCACTCAGTTACTGAGTGTTATTGAGCAACTTCAAGAAAACGATAGCGGAAAGTTTTTTTCCTGGGATGGTAGCCAATTGCCTTGGTAGCAATATCAGTGACCAGTAACCAGTGACCAGTGAATGGTGAGATTACTCACCAAATTCTTGAACTTTGCGTTTTTCTGTTTCTGCCCACACCCAAGTCATAAAAAGTAAAACTAGAAGTGGGCAGAGACTGATTATTGCGATCGTAATTGCTAACAACATTTGTGACAACTATTAGGATAAGAGGTTATCAAAAATAATCAATTGGTTACTTGGTACCAACAATGTGAAGGTTTAATTAGTTTAACTTGCGTTATGCATTAAATGATTATACTAAAGTTAAGATAGCAGAAAAAATAGTTTAATTAAAGTTTTTTTGGTAAAAATACGACAAGAACATAATAACTTTATAAATCTTCATAAAGTTCAGAAGATAGTAAACAATCATACACAGAATTAAGTATTACAAGAATTCTAAATTATGCAGGAAAAATTTTAGGTATTGTAGGGTGGACATTGCCTACCTAATTATGCTTTGGTAGGCTAAAGCCCACCCTACAAGTATTTCACTTTAGTGGGCTTTAGCCCTACCTACAGGTATTTCACAAATCAAATAGGATTGTTATGTGAAAAATCTGTTATGGTTCAAAAATTTCTTCCTAAAAAATAAGTATTATCGATCGCTACTTAAAAAAAGAATTACTGAATTTACATCTATCTTAATTGTTTTTTTAAAAGATAAGTGGGAGTTCTGATTGACAAATAAATACTTCATTAGATAATTTTCAAAGTGTGAAAGAACGCGCTCGCATTCATTTCTAAGTTGATATTTAAGATTGGGGTGCAAAGTGTCTAGAGATTAGTGCATCACTAACCACTAACCACTAACCACTAACCAATATCTACCTTTATATTCTTATGA
The DNA here is from genome assembly GCF_009725235.1 of Scytonema sp. UIC 10036. The sequence goes on along the minus strand of NZ_WJFC01000081.1, from coordinate 7,312 downwards.
ACTCCAATTCTCCACTAAAGCTCAATCGCCGCCAGTTTTTAATAGCTTCAGCTATGACAACTGGTGGAATCATATCCACGAATCTTTTATCAAAATCGCGAGTTTTTGCTCAAGCACCAGCCATCATCAAAACAGATCGTCCTACCATCCCTTATGGTGTAGCCAGTGGTGATATCAGTGGCAATAAGGCTGTTATCTGGAGTCGTACTGACAAACCAGCAAAGCTGATTGTGGAATACAGTCTAGATGAATCTCTCCGAAATGTACAACGTGTTGTTGGACCCAATGCAATAGATGTCAGCGATTACACGGCACGTGTTTATCTTAAAAACTTACCATCAAATCAAAAGATATACTACCGAGTCATTTTTCAAGATTTGGATGATTCTAGTAAGGAAAGCGAACCTGCGATCGGCTCTTTCCAAACACCCGCTATTTATAGAGGTCAACGAGATATCTTTTTTGCATGGTCGGGGGATACTGCCGGTCAAGGATGGGGTATTAATCCAGACTTCGGTGGTATGAAGATTTACGAAACTATCCGGAAACTCAATCCAGACTTTTTCATCCATTCCGGTGACACTATTTATGCCGATAATCCAATCCAATCAGAAGTGAAATTGGATGATGGAAGCATCTGGAAAAATATTACGACAGAAGCAAAATCAAAAGTTGCAGAAACTCTACAGGAGTTTCGAGGTAACTATATTTACAACTTATTGGATGAGAACGTCCGACGTTTTAACGCTGAGGTTCCTATATTAGCTCAGTGGGATGACCACGAGACAACTAACAATTGGTATCCGGGCGAAATTCTTGATGATAATCGCTACACTGTCAAAGATGTTTCTTTGTTAGCAAGACGAGCAAATCAAGCGTTCTTGGAATATTTCCCCATTGATATCAATGGTAAAGACCCAAGCAGAATTTATCGCTCGTTTAATTATGGTCCTTCATTGGAAATCTTCATGATTGACAAGCGCAGCTACCGAGGACCCAATTCACCAAATCGCCAAACAGAACAAAGTGCGGAAACGGCATTTTTAGGCAACGCCCAGGTGCGCTGGTTGAAAAATCAATTGCGGAAATCGACAGCAACTTGGAAAATTATTGCCAGTGATATGCCCATTGGGTTGGTGGTTCCAGATGGTGCTACAAACTTTGAAAATTTAGCAAACGGAGATGGTCCTGCTTTGGGGCGGGAACTTGAACTTGCGGATATACTGCGCTTTATCCATCGCAGTGATATTAAGAATGTAGTGTGGTTAACAGCTGATGTACATTATGCAGCAGCCCATTACTACGACCCCTCTCAAGCACAGTTTACTGACTTTAAACCTTTCTGGGAGTTTGTTGCGGGTCCTATTAATTCTGGTACTTTTGGACCCAATCGACTGGAAAATACCTTTGGTCCGCAGTTACAATTCCTGAGTATTCCCACAAATTTACAGGCAAATCGACCTCCAAGTGATGGCTTGCAATTCTTTGGAACTGTAAAAATTAACAGCAATACGGAAGTGATGACAGTTGCATTGCTTAACCTAGAGGGCAAAACTCTTTACAGCGTGGATTTGTCGCCGGAAAAGTAAAACGCCCGTTGGGGCGCTTTCGGAAAAAGAAAAAATAATTACCTGAATATTTTGGGGTGGGCAGTAATGCTCGCCCGTTTAACAATTCCCAACACACCTATTGAGTACTCGCGTCTTTTTAACTATCGAATACCCAACTCAGTACTTTTGCCTTATAATAAAAGCCTGAAGACTAAGGCACAATCTCGCAAATTCTGTTAATTCAGTTTTGAGGCTAGCTTCTATCCAGACAAGCTAGCCAATGAGATGCTTTGTCTTTCACTCGAGAACAACTCCTCAGGGGCATCTACTTTTTCTTGTTTTCTCTTTTATTTTCAACAGTAATAACTCATCCCAACTAATACTAGCGTTTGTCATTTTTTTCTGTCAAGAATTCATTCAAAATTGGCGTAAGATAAACAGTGAGTAATTTAAATCCTATTCCTACAATTTGGGTCAAATGCGGGACAATAAAGACAAGCATGATATCAACAGTCTATGGAATGACCAAGAGACATGACTGACAAAAGGCGTTCTGCTGATTACAAACAAGTCAGTGGCTATGTTCTCGTGGAAATAGCGCGGGAATTCAAAAGCATCTGTGCTCGTGAGGGAATTTCCCAAAGCGATGCAATAGAAGAGATGCTTTGTGAGTGGCTGGCTAAAAGAACCGCTTCCAACTTCTCGAAACCCGAACAAACTTACCTCCCAAGAACGATTGGGGAGTTGGTTCGAGTTAATATGACAAAACTAAGGCACCTTGGAATCAAAAACTTACAAGCGCTTGCCAGAGGGGAAGTACTGCCTACACCTGGGGACTTCGCCATTATCACGTCTACCTTGGGCATTCCTGAGCAAGAACGAAAGATAATTTGGCAACAAACTTTTAAGTGCTTACACGATAATTCTGAAGGTGTGATAGATGAGTATGAGCGTTCTGAAAGTCCTCAATCAACCAGGTTGGAACTATAAGCTGTCTTCTGAAGGAGTTTCTATCCTTGCCCCTACAAAGCAAGATGCAACCAGCCTTGCTCAAAACTACGGCGATGTTTTAACTGAAACCGCAGCAAAAATTAAGGGGAAAGTACGAATAGGATGGAAACGGTGCAAGCATCCTATCGAGTTTTACGGTTGGATGGGGTTGCAAAAAATGCCCGCACCTGCTGAGGCTAGCGATAAGCCAGGGGAGGCTTGCGCCAAGGGCGAACGCATTTTCTCTAGAGAAAAAGTTTTTTGCAGCCAGTTGTACTTACCAACAGGGTTGTTGTATCGGATGATTGCAGCATCTGAAAATCACCGTCCGGTCAGTATTGTCAGACAAGATGACAATCAGCAAATCATTATTAACCAAGCTATGTCTAATATGTTACAGTCTTTTCCAAAAATTGCCACTCAAAGGGTCATGACCCGATTTTGGCTACCGGAAGATTTAGCAGAACTGCAACGGCGCTTACGCAATGAGAGCCGATTTATTTGGACTTACTGCGGTGGACTCAACGAACACACTTGGGCAATTCTCACAACTGAGTTTGAGGCTTTTGAAGTAGAGGGAATTTGGTACAGACAGGGAACCTGTTTGACGACTCCTCAACCTGTGCCAATCCCACCAGGGGCTTACTTTCAGTAACCACCTGACCAGTGACCACCTGACCAGTGACCATTGACTAGTGAGCAGTGGCTCTTCGGGTCACTACTCACTGTTAATATCTTTACTTTTGTTTATTTTAAACTTTTGTTATTACTTCTAGAAAAGCGTCGCCGTACACAATTCTTAACAGGAATCCCAGAAATTCTATAAGAAAAAACACATAATTTCCTTACATTCGTTGACTATTATTAAATAATAGATATCATTCAAAACAAAAACGCTTAACAGGGCTGTTAAGCTAGTTTGCCATCAATTCATGGTGCTGTATGTCATACACGCATTGATGGCAGGGTTTTTATATGTCTATCAATAGTTTTTGGTCAGCGTGCGATCGGTAATTTAATGCAAAACCCAAAATCTAAAATCTCAAATCCACAATCTAAAATCCACAATCTAAAATCCAAAATTGCTATGACTTGGCAACTAAATTTTCATAACTTTATATAATAAATCAGAAGGTGTGAGAGATGAGTGCGTGTGTTCTTAGAGTTCTTAATCAAGCAGGGTGGAGCTATAAATTGTCCCACCAAGGGGTTTCTATCCATGCTCCTACAAAACAAGATGCTATCTATCTTGCTCAAAACTATGGAGATGCTTTGTCGGAAACGGCAGCAAAAATTAAGGGGAAAGTAAAAATAGGGTGGAAACGTTGCAAACACCCTATTGAGTTTTTTGGATGGATGGTCGATCAAACACCACCTCCACTAGCTGAGACTGCTGAGACTCTCTTGCCAACAGGTTCAGTTTTTTGCAGTCAGTTGCATTTGCCTATTGAATTGTTGTATCGAATTATTGCAGCAGCTGAAAACGAGCGCCCCGTTAGTATTGTCAGACAAGATAACCACAAGCAAATTATTGTCAATCAAGCCATGTCTAATTTGCTAGAAACTCCACCAGAGATTGCGACTCAAAGGGTGATGACTCGATTTTGGCTACCTCAAGACTTGGCAGAACTAGAGCAACGATTGCGGAACGAAAGTCGATTTACTTGGACTTATTCTGGTGGACTTAATGAACGAACGTGGGCAATCCTTACAACTGAGTTTGAGGCTTTTGAAGTAGAGGGGATTTGGTACAGACAAGGAACCTGCTTGACCACCCCTCAGATTGTACCCATTCCCATCGGCGCTTTTGCTCCAGCTTGAATCATCCGAGCGGTGACCAGTAACCACTAACCACTAACCACTAACCACTAACCACTAACCAGCAATGGGTGACTGGTCATTGTTCAGGATTTTTTAAATGAATTCTTGACATGAAAAAATGACAAGCGCTAAGATAAGCAAGTAGGGCAATTTGCCACACAATAAAAAAACCCCATCTGTAGATGAGGCTAGCTGATATTTGTGCACTACAGGGTATTTTACTGTGATTAAAATACTGGAGTGCGTCTTATTAAAAAAATAAATTTAAAAAAAAGAAATACTGCAATATTTTAATAAAGCAGTGCAAACGCAAGTATGTATGGTGCTTGTCGTTACATTGCTCGCGCAACGGGTGTAGTATGTAACTCTCCCTCAACTAGGTCATTCATCCGTCGCATTTCATCTGCTGAGATTTTGCCAACAAGTTCAGCGATCGCCTTCTTCAGTTCAGGATACTTTTGCAATGTTTCCTTCCTGAATATGGGAGTTGCTTCATAGGGTGGAAAATAACGCTTGTCATCTTTCAGCACCACCAAACTCAAGCGAGCAATTTGTCCATCTGTGGAATTGCCATTTACCATATCCACTTGCTTTTGCACGAGCGATCGATATATCAATCCCAAATCCATGATGCGAGGAGATTTGGCAAAGCGCAAATCATAAGTTTTTGCCAAACCAGGAAAACCATCCTCCCGTTCCATGAACTCATAACTAAAACCCCCACGCCATTGAGGTGTATATCGAGCAGCATCAGACAGAGTTTGAATATTGAAACGTTTGGCATCTTCACCGCGTACAGTCAATGTTCAAAAGTCCGTTCTAGAATTTCTTGAGCATATTTTATGAAGAAGAAGTTACTGAAGTTCATAGAGCCAATTTTAAAGACTGCAAAAATGCCAAAGCTTCAGGATGCTGGGATTGCAAAAATTCTTTTGGTGTACCTAATGCTACCAATTCTCCCCCATACATCAACCCAATTCTAGATGCCAAAACAAATGCTTCATGAATATCGTGAGTTACGAACAAAACAGTCTTACCCAATTCTGTCTGCAAGCGCTTGAATTCTTCTTGCAGTTCTAACCGCGTAATAGGATCTAAAGCCCCAAAAGGTTCATCCATCAACAACATAGGTGGATCTGCTGCCAATGCCCTTGCGACTCCCACTCGCTGCCTTTGCCCTCCTGAAAGTTGGTGTGGAAATCTTTGAGCAAATTTCTCGGGTTCTAAACCAACTAAATGCAGTAATTCATACACTCTTGTTTTTATTTGTTTTGGCTTCCAACCTTCTAAATGAGGAACCAAACCAATATTGCGTTCCACAGTAAAATGGGGAAATAACCCTGTTTCTTGAATAACGTAACCAATTTTTCTTCGTAGTTTTATTTCATTCCATTGAGTTGTAGGAATACCATTAAATAAAACTTCACCTTCTGTTGGTGCCAAAAGGTGATTGATTAATTTTATGATTGTTGTTTTGCCACTCCCACTGCGCCCTAGTAAGAGCAGGGCTTCTCCTTGGTCTATAGTAAAATTGAGGTTTGATACCAAAGGGCGCTTGTTTAGACTGAAGGTTACATTGCGAAATTCAACTGCGGCTTCTGTATCCTGCGGCATTGTCAATAAATTGCAAGCTAGCTTTATGCTATTATACGCACTTATTGTCACTGAGCCAAAAGCAGTCGAGTTTGGTGACAGCTATCCGGTGAAGTCCTAGCTATTTCCGCTAAGTTTTGGAGATGAGCTTTCCGTTTTCCGATCTTTGGAGTGCTATCAAGCCCTAGGGTTGCCAAAATTGCTTCCCAACGGTACACCCAATCATGGGTAAGTAGGGAATTGAAAATATTGTTTTTACGTATTTTGTCTTGATACTCGGGTTGTGTATCTAACTCACCTATTACCCCAGCTATACTAAAGCAATCAAATGGAATCTCAATCACTGGATCTGACCAATCAAAATATTTGTTGAAATCCTTACATTTTGGAGCAACGCCTAACATAATTGTTCCTCCGGCGGCTCCTTCAAAGAAGCGCGGATCTACTTCTTCTTGAGGATTGGTTTTACCAGTTAAATCAAATTTTGCTTTATTGACGATCGTGTATCGGCTTCTCTTAATAAAATTTGTGTAAAGACTCCGGTGATAGCCGTAATCACTCATGTATAAATCTTTGATTGTGTCATAGATATAGAAAAGCTTTTCTCGGTCGGCAAGTTCTAGTAGGGCATTATGGGTGACTTTTGAACGCCGTCCAATATTTAAAACATCAATACAACGGTAAAGGTCTGCTGGATAAGGACAGAATTTTACCGTGTCAACTCCGTAAGGTATGGAATAGCAAGGACGCTGAACGATATCATGGACTCGATCGATACTAGAACTAAAGTTCATAAAAACACAATCAAAGTCTTTGAGAAGTTCTAGCTGGGCTCTCCAACTATCAATATCTTTTGCCCAAAGTTCGTCCAGCCAGCAAACAGCATAGCGGCATTTGTCCCGCCAGCCTTTAAGAGAATTTAAAACCAGAATATCTTGTGGTGATTGGCAGAATATGAAAAATAGTTCGTATTCTTTCTTGACTTCAAATTGATAATTCACTAGAAAGTGGAATAATTTGCCATTTTTGAAAATTTTTGCAGCGCTATTAGCTAAGGCATTTGTGACTTTGAAAAGAGCGGGATTGAAGGTCGGAGAAAATAAATCTACTGTGTCACAACTACAGATAATATCCTCAAATTCGTAACCGGCAGATCGAGAAACATGAAATTTTAGATTCCGCATTGATACCATTAATACACGTGATGCTTCATTAAACGGAAATGCTATACTTTGTGTCATGATGACTTCCTAAAATTTAAGAAACACTGGAATAATTATTGGTAAAATAACTTCTCTTAGAGGATGTTTGAAAAGTTATGATTGATGTATCAAATATTTTTTACCCCACCCTAACCC
>NZ_WJFC01000080.1 GCF_009725235.1 Scytonema sp. UIC 10036 | reverse complement strand
ATTTTTATTTTCTGATATTGCTAGATTTTTTAGTATAAATATAATATTTGGAGCATTAGTGTCAGGTATATTAATTGGAGTTATGCCTCCGGAGTTGTTTGATAGAGAAAAAAATTATATCAAAGATATATCTCTATCTTTCTTTATTCCAGTATATTTTGGGATTGTTGGATTAAAACTTAACTTAATTTATCACTTCGATATTCCATTCACTTCATTTTTTATATTATTTACAACAATTTTTCAATTTATTGGAACTATAATTGCAGCAAAGATTTTACGAAAAGATTGGTTGAGTAGCCTAAATTTAAGCGTTGCAATGACTACAAAAGGTGGTCCTGGAATTATTCTAGCGAATATCGCATATGATCTTAGAATTGTAAATGAAACTTTCTTTGTAACCATTGTGCTTACAGCAATAGTCACATCTTTGTTAGCAGGAGTTTGGTTTAGATATGTTTTAGCCAAAGGTTTTGTTCTTCTGGGGTAGTGTAAAATCAGGGAGCCGGTGCAGTTTAGTCTCTAGAAACTATTCGGGAAGTGTGTACTAGTATAACTGCTGAAATCCTTAATAAATAAACATTTCAGCAGTTTTTACTCCCGGTTTTTCAGAATTTGTGAGAAAACTGGGTTTTGCTCTCCAATTCAATCTCCAGTTGGGACGACTGTGCTCCCTTCAATCATCAGCATTGCTGTTCGCTCTGGTGCTCTAGTTCGATGCAGTACGCCTTTCGGAACTGTAAATCCTTGTTTGGGAGCAAGCTCGACGGTTTGATTTTCCAAATCAATGATGAGCCGACCATCGACTACATAAAAAAACTCGTCCTCGTTATCATGCTTATGCCAGTGAAATTCACCCTTCACAATGCCAAGCCGTACAACACAATCATTGACCTGGCATAACGTTTGATTAAACCAATCTTCTTTGCATTCTTCCTGTAGCTTTTGGACATCAATAAGATTTAGGAAGCCAAATTTTACCTCAGTGTTAATGGTGTATGGAAGTTGAGTACTCATATTCAGTCTCCATTATTAGAAAAACGTTGCACTAACGGGACTTAAACAAAAATTAAGCCCAAATCAAACCTATAGGACTTACGTATTGTGCATAAGTAGTAACCCAAGTTGCTGCTTATTTGCAGCCATTAATTTGGCCTCTTGTAGAACTTTCTCTGTAAAAGCAGAATTTTTCTGCATTTGTTCAAATAAGATAGTCAATGCTTCTGGGTTCCCTTCAACATTAATACGGACACCAGCATAGGTCAGTTCAAAAGTCTGAGCTATATTTGTGACTAACTTTGGGTTTTGATGTTCAATATTAAGGACACGTACATGATTGCTGTGCTCAGGCTGTAATTGGGCCGGAACTTCTAAGTATTGTTTGGGAACCGAGTCAATTTTTTCAATAGCTTTCTGCTCTAATCTCTTTTCCCATTCTATTGTCGCTGAATTAGCTTCATCTTTTGGTTCTAGTTGAGAATGAGTGTTTTGAGATTGGCATGGCTGTGATGGAGTAAATGAATTGCCTTCCTTAGCCTTGACAATTGCCTTAGCCTTGTTGAAGGTGATGTTCTCACCTTTTTTAGCAAGTTCTAAGGCTTGTTGACGAGCTTTTTGAGGGGTAGATGGTTCTGCCAAAAGATAAAGGGCTGAAACAGCAATGTTTAAATTTGCCAGTTCAGCAGATTTAAATTGAGTAGCTACTTGCATAAATCTACCTGCTGTTCTTACACTCCAATCAAACTCGGCTTTTAGCCAAACACCGAAATTTCCGTGACCTAACTGTTCTTTTACTTCGGTTAACTTTTGCCCAATATCAATTAGATCTTGAGCACTCCGACGCATTAAACTCTTCAGTTCAGAGGTTTTACTTTGGACAAGAATTCGGACTTGTGGGCTGAGAACAGCATAGTCAAAGTCTTTTTCTTGAGTTAACAGTTGTTGTGATTGTTTAGATGATAATCCATGATAAAACTCTGTTGTTTTATCCGAATTAGAAAAGCTCATAGTGATTTACCTCCAGTTATTAATTAGTGAAGATTCCTTACTGTGCGTTCGCTTATTTTGAGATCCGAAGGGGAATTAAAGCCTTAATGTAAAAGGAAAAAGGGGATTTTTACGTGAACCATTATTGTGATGTAAAATTTGCCACTATCACCAAAGGCTAAGAGAGGCGATGATTTAAGGCGTAGGCATAGGAGAAATCATAAAATGACTAAAAGCTCCATGCGACTAAAAATGCCTGAATCCACTGCAAAGCCTAAATTAATTGCCCTGTAAGGCTTAATTAAATCTTGCGGTTAAAAATGAGCGAACGTACAGTCCTCAAGTTAACTTTTTTCTAAAACTGCGCTTTTTTAGCCTCCCATACAAGGGATAATTTCGTCAAGCTGCCTACACACATTGAGGTAAAGCCCATGATGCAACATTTGAACTTCGAGATGCGATACTGTTGACGCGTAATGTCTACAGCTTGGCCGACTTATCTTTATCGCCAGTGTTTAGACGCTGAGGGGGAATTCCTTAACCGAGCAGTATTGCCTGCGGAGCCGCTTCGCGAACGCTATAATTAGAAGTAAAGATATTAAACGATTTCCGGAAACCTTACTATCCTCTAAACTATAACCGCCACTCTTGAAATCTCGAAACATTTCTTCAATATCAAACCTTTTTTTATAGCTAGCGATCGCTAACTCTAGATTATCCTTTCTTTGTGAGAAGAAACCATCCTTCATGAGATGCTGCTTCTCGAAGTTGACGCTAACTCACTTCTTTGATATCCTGCAAGATATTAATGAGAATTTTTAAAAACAATAATTTTGATGGCTTTAGTTGTTTTTCCAAATGCGTTTGATACAATAATGGCATCATATTATCAATCTTATTGGTCTTGTTGAGAATGACAGACCTATCTTTTCTACCACAATTCGGTCAAATCTTTACCCCGTATATATTTTGGGGCGCTTGTCGCCCCGTCAGGTTTAGACGCACTCCTGCCAAGTATCTATGAAGCCATACAAGATACCAAAACAACATTAGACTACTGAGAATTTAATCAAGTCCCATGCCAATGTTCCGCTTTGCCACCATGTAGCGAAAAATATACTCTGTTAGTTCCACATAGTTACTTGCGCCTTCCAGTGAAGAAGCCCATACAGTAACTCCGTGGTTGCGAATGAGCAGAGCTGGCACCTGCGGTACTGTGACCTTAAAGCGAGCGCAAATCTCATCAGCAATCTGAGACACCTCTAAATAATTGGCAAATATGGGCATTGTTATCTGTGGGTTTTCTTCCCTGACTCCTAGACCTTTGAGCATTTCCAAAGGCGGTAAAGGCAGGGCATCACCGATTACAAAGAGAGAAACCAAGTTGGCCTCAATGGAGTGGACGTGATAGCAGGCTTGGGCATCTGCAAACAGCCTGTAGATAGCTGCATGGATGCTCGTCTCAGCTGATGGTCGTCTGTCGGGATAAGGCAGCGTAAGGGCGAGGCATATCTCGTCCTTACAGGTATCCAAAGTCATAAGGACAAAGTCATCGGTGGTCAACTGACCTTTGGGGCGTCCACTAGCAGTAATCCAGAAGCTGCCATCCGGCATTCTCGCTGAGAGATTACCTGCTGTGCCCATCATCCAGCCCATCTGGTAGAACTGACGAGCAGCAGCCATGAGAGTGGGGCGGGGATCGATACTCATACGATTTTGGATTTTTGATTTGAGATTGGTTGCTCGCGCAAATCTAAAATTGCTTTTACCACATTTGGGTTAAGCGATCGCGCGCATCAAAAAAATCATTCCACGGGATGTAAGGCTAATGACACAGACTACTAGTGGGAAGCAGTAATCAACTTCAATAGCCATAAAACTGTTTTGGGTGTTGAGTGTTCGCTATGAGAAAAACCTTCTAATAACTAACAACTGAAGCAGGGCGCAAGCGAATTTCCGTATCAGTATACTCAGGTACCCAGCCCTCTGTGGTTGTAAAGTAGCGCACAGCTTTTATCTGACACGATGCTCTCAGATAGAACCAGTGTTCGGTACCGGAAGGCACGCTGATATAATCTTCAGGCTCCACTGTCAATTCTACCTGGCTGCCGTCAGGACGTACAAACCCAAACACGCCCTCACCGGCGATAATGTAGCGCACTTCGGGATCAGCGTGAGTATGGCATCGATCAAATTTTGATAGTAGAGCGTCGAGATTGGGGACGCCGGGATGCAGCACGATCAGGTCGCAGGACTGATAGCCAGCAGTTTGCAGCAACTGCTGGAAGTAGATGTTAAGCGCTGTGAGTACGTACTCCTTCTCGGCATCGCTGAGGACTTCCTGAGCGAGGATTGCCTTTAATTTTGGGTCGTCTACTATTGGCCAGCGGTTGATCTGGATATTCAGAGGAACAAGCTCACGCACAATGTTACTCAGTTGGGTGTAGGTAGTACCGTTCTCAAGTTGCAAGATAGCCATAGCTTACCTTATCATAGTACCAATGAACAATTGACAGGCAGACGTTACAGAAATTAGAGTTAATGTATCTTCCGGAGCTTCATAGCATAGTTCGTCACCATCAGCCCACAATTCTATATCTTTGGAGTGAAGATTTTCGAGCAACTCTGTTAAATTCATAATTTACCTCTAATTCTGCTTTTCTTAGTAGATGTGGTGGTGGATGGAACAGGTGCATTTGAAGTGGAATTATCTTCCACAAGTTGCTCACTTATAAATTGAGTTAAACCAACAACATTCACCCCATCCAAAAATTTCGTGATTGGGATATTGACTTCCAACTCTGCTCTCAGGCGATTTCTCAATTCAACAACCATGAGGGAATCAAGTCCCATTTTGTTGAGAGGCTCATCAACATTTAACGATAGAGCCGTGATTCCTAGCACTCTAGCTATGTGTTCCCCCAGGTAATTCATCAAAAGTGATTGGCTTTGCTCTAGTGAAGCAGCTTTAATTTGGTCTAAGAGTTGTGAGGTATTGACTTTCTGCTGAACAACTTGGGTACTAGCAACTTTCTGAGCTTGTGGAGCGATTTCGCAAAAGAAGCTCGGATAAGATGTGTTGGAGAATTGCTCAAAAAACTTTGACCAGTCAAGCTGCATCACCCCTACCTGAGTCGCATCTATTGAAAACAAATTTTCCAGGATGTCTAATGCTTGTTGTGGTTCTATAGGCTTTATTCCCTTGCTTGCCCATTGAACTTCACTCTTGCTAGCAGCAGTCTTTGCCATGCCTACCATTGACCAGGGTCCCCAGTTAATACTTAACCCTGGTAAAGAAAACGACTTCCGATAATGAGCCAAAGCATCTAGAAAGGCATTAGCAGCAGCATAATTTGCTATACCCGCAGAACCAAGTATGGATGCAACCGAAGAAAAAAGCACAAAGAAGTCCAAAGGTATGTCTTGTGTTTGAGTATGCAAATTCCATGCTCCACTTACCTTAGGTGCAAACACATTCGCGAACAGTTGCCATTGATGATCCACGAGTAGCCTATCTTCAACAACACCAGCAGCATGAATAATACCCCTTAACTGTGGCATCGATGCTTTAATTTGAGTTAGTAAAGAGGTAACTTCTTCCACTACGGACACATCAGTTTGAATGACTACAATCTGAGTTCCGTTCTCTTCAAGTTGCTTCAGGGTTTGTTGAACAGCTTCTTTAGGTTTGCTACGCCCTACTAGAACCAAGTGCTTCGCCCCGTGTTCAACTAGCCATTGTGCTAGCAGCAAACCAATTCCACCAATCCCACCTGTAATCAGGTAGGTACTATCGCCTTTGAGATGCAGAGATTTCTTGACAATTTTATTGCTACGTACTAATCGGTTGATATAGCGTTGTCCATTGCGAAAAGCGATATGAGTTTCACGAGGAGTTAACTTGGGTGAACAAATTTCTGCCAACAGGCTCTGTGCATTGTCATTTCCTTGTGGATCTAAATCCACCAGAGTACAGTTAAATTCTGGATGCTCGCTTGTAATGACTTTTCCTAATCCCCACATGGGCGATTGCGCCACTCCAACAAGAGTAGACTCTACACCCACACGTTGTGCTCCTTTTGTCACCAGCCATAAGGTAGGAGGCGAGGAAAACCCTTTACCGATCGCAGACTGGACTAAGGATAAAACACCACCACATCCTATAAGCGACGCAACTTCTAAGTCTGTGACTGTTAGGCTGTCTGCCTCAACTGTATTTAAGCTCCACAAATAAACGACTCCATGCAGTCGGGGACTCGGTAAAGATTTGCTCCCCGTTTCAAGGTCTGGCATTGACAATACGAGTCGCTGAAAGTCTTCTGGTAAAGCAGGGTTGAGCGTGAATTCTTGCTCTGCTATCTGTTTATACTCACTACCTGGAAAGACAAGGGTACAATTTTTTTGTTGCGATCGCAACAAAAAACTTAACTGCTCACCAATACCTTGATTGTCAGCAAAAATCAGCCAATGCTCTGCTCGAAGCTTTTGCCGATGCTCCCAAGCAACCGTTTCTCGATCGCTAATTTCTGGAGGAGATTGTATGTTCCCTTGATTGCGCCATACTACTTCATAGCACAAGTCTTGGATGTTGTCTAGGTGTTGGTATTGCTTGTGTTCCCTGACCAAAACTGCCAACACTTCAGGTAATAGTTTTATTTGTTCAGGTGAGAAATTTCCTGCCTTTTGCACTAGCTCAACTAACTCTTGAGTCTTTTCTTGATTGAGAAAGTTGGTAATGGGACTCTGGATATTTTCTGGTGATAAAGACTGTGCTTGTGGATGACGAGGGGGTGTATTCTCAATCCAATAGCGCTGTCGTTGAAATGGATAGGTTGGTAGTACCACTTTGTTGCGCTCATAGTCTCCCTCAAAACCTAACCAATCTACTGACACTCCCCGCACGTATAACTCACCCAAACTAGAGAGCAGTTGTTGCCACTCTGGCACTCCCGGACGTACAGAAGGTAACCACGAAAGAGCACTGTCTGGTAAACACTCACGCCCCATACCCAACAAAATTGGCTTCGGTCCTATCTCTAGGAAAACTTCACACCCAAGAGTACGCGATGTCTCCATACTTATAGCAAAAAGTACACACTGATTGACATGGTTTACCCAGTACTGTGCTGTGGCAATGTTCTCATCTGCTAGTTTTCCTGTAACATTAGAGACTAGCGGTATCCGGGGTTGATTGTAAGTGACACCATTGGCGACTTGCTCAAACTCCTTCAACATCGGTGCCATCAATGGAGAATGGAAGGCATGGGATACCTCTAAGCGCTTCGTCTTCACGGACAGAGTTGACAGCTGGTCGCAAATAGTACTAATATCTTCTGATGCCCCAGAAATCACCACACTTTCAGAACCATTAATGGCGGCGATCGCCACTGTGTTACGAAATGGCGCTATCACTTCCCTCACCAATTCATGTGAAGCAATCAGTGAAACCATTTCACCACAAGAGGGCAACTGTTGCATCAACCTTCCCCGTTGAGCAATCAGTTTCAGTCCATCTTCCAAGCTAAAAACCCCTGCTATAGTTGCAGCAACATATTCGCCTACGCTGTGCCCCATCACCACATCTGGTTCAATACCCCAAGATTTCCACAGTTGATAGAGAGCATACTCAAAGGCAAACAGCGCCGGCTGGGTAAAGGCTGTTTGATTGAGCAGTAATGAAACTTCCTCTCCTGCTTGGGTAGGATACAGAACCTCCAACACAGAATGCTCCAGGTAAGGGTGCAGGATTTCATCGCACTGCTGTAAAGTTTGGCGGAACAGGGGTTGGCTCTCGTAGAGTTGGCGTCCCATGTTTACATATTGGGAGCCTTGCCCAGTGAACAAGAATGCTATCTTTAGTGTCTTTTGATTGGGTGATTGACTCTTTGTGATTGTCAAATCAGCAAGTTGAGCAACCAACTGTTCTCTAGAGTCAGCCACAACAGCCAAGCGGTGGTTAAAATGCTCACGCCCCGTATTCGCCGTATAACAAACATCTGCCACCGATACTTCAGAATTAGATGTTAACAATTGTAAATAAAGGTGTTGTAAGGAAGCCAAAGCCTGCTCATTCTTAGCTGAAAGTGCCAGTAAGTGGTAAGGACGCTCAATTGCTCCCCCTGCTCCCCTACTCATTCTAGAGGGTGCTTCCTCCAGAATGACATGGGCATTCGTACCACCGATTCCCAAAGAATTGACTCCAGCACGACGAGGATAATCTTGAATCGGCCAATCCTTTAAAGTCGTATTAACGTAGAAAGGAGTATTGGGTAAATCGAGTTGAGGATTGGGCACATCAAAGTGCAGACTAGGTGGGAGCTTTTTATGGTACAGTGACAGAACTGTTTTCATAAAACCCACGACACCAGATGCAATTTGGAGATGACCGACATTAGTTTTTACTGAACCAATGGCACAAAAGTTCTTGGACTGAGTACTCGCACGAAATGCTTGGGTGAGTCCGCCAATTTCAATGGGATCTCCCAGTGGTGTTCCAGTTCCATGTGCTTCCACGTAGCTGATAGTGTTTGCATCAATTCCAGCCATTGCCATTGCTTCTGTGACTACAGCTGCTTGACCATCCCCATTGGGAGCCATGTAGCCAACTTTTGTACCACCATCATTATTAACAGCTGAGCCTTTGACAACAGCGTAGATGTTGTCACCATCGGCGAGCGCATCCTCCAGACGCTTCAAAACCACAATCCCCGCACCGCTACCAAAAATAGTCCCTTGAGCGCGAGCATCAAAAGCCCGACAATGTCCGTCAGAAGAAACAATCATCCCCTCTTGATACAAATGACCTACTTTTTGCGGTACATTCACAGAAACCCCACCTGCTAAAGCCATGTCACTTTCGCCACTCAGTAAGCTGCCGCAAGCCATGTGAATTGCTACCAAAGATGTAGAGCAAGCGGTTTGCACATTCACGCTCGGGCCAGTG
This sequence comes from Scytonema sp. UIC 10036, assembly GCF_009725235.1. Next base: position 46,817 of record NZ_WJFC01000080.1, on the reverse strand, counting down.
AGGTTGAGTTTATAAGAAATCCGTGTAGTGAGATAATCTTTATCATTAGCAACCATCATTTGCAAACCACCCATGGAGTCCATGGTAGCGACATGCAAATTATCGTTCACATCAAGGTGATGGCGGTTGGGATAAATATTATTGAGTAAGTAAGTGTTCATAACGGCACCAGCATATATGCCAATGGCACCATCATAAGTCAGAGGATTATAGCCGGCATTTTCTAGACTTTCCCAAGCACATTCGAGTAAAAGACGCTGCTGAGGGTCCATTAATTCTGCTTCTTTGGTACTATAGCCGAAGAAATCAGCATCAAAGGATTCCACATCTGATAATATAGGCTTGGCTTTAACGTAATTAGGGTTTTTCACCAGTGCAGGGTCTACACCTGTGGCGATAATTTCTTCCGTAGTGAAAAACGAAATCGATTCAACGCCATTGCATAAATTTTGCCAGAATTCATCGATATTGTTAGCGCCGGGGAAACGACAGGACATCCCAATGACGGCAATATCTGATTTATGAGCAGCATGGCTTTGGCTACGAACCTTGGCGCGTTTTTGACCTTGCGCTACAGAAGCCGATTCTGTTTGTCCCTGACTTAAATACTTAGCTAAGCTACTGATGCTGGGATATTTAAACATATCCACAATGGACACGTTGGAACCAAACAATTGGTGCAATTTACTCTGAGCCTGTACCAGAAGCAGTGAATGTCCTCCAAGCTCGAAGAAATTATCATGAATCCCCACGGATTCTAAACCCAAAACTTCTTGCCAAATTTGTGCAACTTGACGTTCAATGTCTGTTACTGGTTGTGCTTGGTCGTTGGGGAGTTCACTTAAATTCCCTTTGGTGAGTTTTTCTCGATCAATAGTGCCTGTCTGGGTTAACGGCATCTGTTGTAGCTGCACAAAATCGCAAGTACTGGGTGAGCCAAAGTGATCGCGCACTACCAATTTGGACAATTGTTCTGTCACCGAGGAATCACTGCTTGCCGTAAAATAAGCAGTGAGTTTCTCCAATGGGTAAGTATCTTCCACACGACCACGAATATGTCGGTTGCTGCCATCTAATCCGATGAACAACTGCACCTGATTATGGTGTAAACCAACGAGCAAAGAATACAATCCTTGTCGTGGAGTTATGGCACAGTAACCCTTGCTAGTCGCCAATTTACTTCTTTGGGTATCTTGGCTAATGCCGATCCCATCCCATAAACTCCAGCTAAAGCAATAGCTTTTTAAGCCACACTGAGTGCGCTGGTAGTGTGCAAAACTTTCTAGAAACTGATTGGCACAGACAAATGCCCCAACAGTTGCTCCTCCCAAGAAACGACTCACCGAAGAAAAGCTGATGACAAATGCTTGGGGATGATTTTTGAGGAGTTCATTAAGTACCCAAGCTCCTCCTACTTTCGAGCGTAAGGCTGCTGACCAACTTTCTTGGTTTTCTTCGGTGAGCGATCGCTCCTGATAAGTCCCCGCCAAATGCAGCACCCCATCTAGTTGGCATCCCCAGCAGTTTAAGGTTTGTTCAACCACCTGTTGCAAAGCTTGCAAGTCACAGACATCCACTGTCTCATAGGCAATGTCTCCTCCTAACTGCTCTAGTTCTTGATAAGCCGCAATTTTTTGAGCTATGGAATCTTTGTGCCCTCTGTAAGTCTCCCATGTACTTCTTGAGGGTAAAGAAGTTCTACCAACCAACAACACCCGTACTTTGTAGTGCTTGAGCAAATACTTAGCAATTTCAACACCAACGCCTCCTAAACCACCGCTTATTAGGTACATTCCACCTGGTTTGAAGGCAACATCTTGCTTTTGTGGAGCGCGAAAATTCACTTTCTCTAATAGAGGAATCCAACGCTGTCCGTGGCGATAAGCGACCTCAGACTCCTCAGATAACACATGCATCTCTTGCAGAATCAGCTTAGCATTCACTGCTGGTTCATCAACACTCAGGTCTATATGACGACTTGTCAACCCTGGTATTTCCTGGGCTATGACTTTCACTAACCCAAGCAGAGGTGATTTTTCATAAGCAATCTCCTCATCAGGCGATGTAAATTGGGTGTTGTTGGAAACAACTAATAGCTCGATAGTCTGATGAGATTTGTGGATATTGGATAAGGCTTTAACTAAGGACAGTAGGCTGTAGACTCCATGGGTTTGAGCTTCTTCCAATGACTCTAGACTGGAAATCTGACGAATGCCACTTTCATAAGTCCACAAGTGTATAATTTTATCGATTTGAAAGTTGTTAGCTTTGAGAGCAGACAGCAACTGCTGATAATGTTCGGGATTATTTGGCGCAACGGAATAGCGATTGTTGCTTTTTTGTTTAAAGTCTACCCCTGCTTCAATGCCAATCCACTGCTGTCCACGGTTTTGAAGTTCTGTACCCAAAGACTCCCCTAACCCTAACCGATCGAGGAATATGAGGAACTGACCATTCATGGTAGGTATTTGGGTTATGGGTTGTTTCCTTCGCCAAGAGGGGCGATAAAACCAGTCTGGTAGCAAGTTAGGATTATCTAAATTAATGCCCAGTTGTTGAATGATAGTGTCAAATTCACCATCAGAGAACATTCTGCTCAATTGCGATCGCTGAATTTTACCAATCGCAGTTTTGGGTATCATCTCCTTTTTCACTGGAATAATGTAATTCGGATTGACCCCAATATTTTTGACAACTGTCCCACGAATTTTTTTGATAAGTTCTTTCACCCTGATTTTGTCAGAGATAGTAGAACTAAAAAAGATTGCCAGTTGCTCGGCGTTCTCACCAACTCGCACCGCACAAGCAGCTGTATACGAAACCTCTACACCCTCAACTTCTTCAACCACTGATTCAATTTCATGGCTGTAATAGTTGATCCCATTAATAATAATGTCATCTTTATCTCTGCCTGTCAGCACAATACGTCCTGACTGTAAATAGCCTAGATCTCCCGTGTTAAACCATCCATCTGGAGTAAAAGCCTCACGATTGCGTTGGGGATTTTCGTAGTAGCCGGAGGTAACAGAAAGCCCTTTCACTTGAAATTTACCAATCACCCCTTCAGCAACGATTTGATTATTTTCCTCAGTGATGCGGATTGATGCTCCAGGAATCGGTGAACCGAGTTCGACAAATGACATATCATCTGATGAAGTTTCCAAAGAAAACCCCTCAGATAAAAAGGTGATACCTGAGGAAGTTTCCGACATCCCAAAGGCGGGACGAACAGCATTAGATGGCAAACCATGTGGCTGGAGCAGATGAAGAGCGCGCCTTAAGGTTTTCGGGACTATTTGCTCCCCGCCGTTCACTAGACAGCGCATAGACGATAAATCCCATGAGCGCTGATTAATCTCGCTTGCTCGTTCATTAAGCAGTGAAAAAGCGAAATTTGGTACCCAGGAAATTGAAGCTTTATAGCGCTGAATCAACTCCAACCACCGGATGGGATTTTGCAGGATATATTCTGTAGATACATGGATTTGTGTACAACCTAAATCCACCGCCATCAATCCCAGAGATACAATTGCACCCACATGCTCTAATGGCATCCAATTCAAGATTATATCTTGAGCATCACAATTGTTCACTTGGGCTTTGCCAGCGGTCATGCTTAAAAGATTGCGATGAGTTAACATCACACCTTTGGGAAAACCAGTACTGCCTGAAGTGAGTAATATCAGAGCTAAATCATCTTCTTGGCTTTGATAAATATTGCTATCTGGTTGATTTTGGCGTAAGTTATCTACTGTTTCGACTTGAAAGTTTTCTATCTTTAAAAGTTTCGGTAATTTCTCAAGGCTTGAAGCCAATTTTGAGGTTGTCAGAACAATAGGTTGCTTTAGCATTTGCCAAGCACTGTGCAATTTACTGACAGCACTGTTCATCTGCTCGTAGGCTGGAGCAATAGAAATCGGTACAGGAATAAAACTACCTAATATACAGCCCCAAAAAGCGGGAATAAAATCTTGACTTTGAGGAATTTGAAATATTACTTTGTCTAATGGCTTTAAACCGAGTTTTCTTAACCCAGCCAATATTTTTTGAGCGTCTAATAATAAATCTTGATAAGATTGAACGATTTGAGAGCCATCAGATTGAATATAAATCAGTTGTTTGTCTGGGAATTCAACAACCGTTTTTTGCAGCGCTTGTGTCAATACCTTTGGGGCATTTTTTTCTCGCTTGAGTTCTCCTCCATGACTGATAGCTAGTCTGCTGGCACTGGAATCCTGGTTGTGAGTTGAGTGAGATAATTGAGTTCTTACTGGAGTCTTACTTTCTTCACTTGTCAGAGTTTTCCACTCAGTCAGCAAGTCTGATAGACGTAGTGACTGTTGCTGCTTGAGGTGTTCTTGAACGACTACCGCTACTTGTTTGACTTTAGGTACTAACTTGATTTGCTCTTCCCATTGCTGCGCTAAGTCAGTGTCTGTGATTTCCAGATGAGAAAGAGCAGTTTTATCTATCTCTCCGGAGAAGGTCAAAGGCAGAGCCGATACTGGTACTATTGTGGGTAAGCATTCACTAGGTAGAATGGTTTGCAGGTGAGATAATAACGCTTCTGCGGCAAATAAAGCCTCAGGGACTACATAAGCAATAAATTCTTGTTGGAAATTTTCTGTCTGCCTCTTTATGACTATACAATCCTCTACCGTCAAACTTGACCGGATAGCAACTTCTATTTCCCTGGGTATATACTCTTGTTGGCGCTTCTTTGCTAAAGAAGCACTTCTATCATCTAATTGCATTACTTTCTACATCCTGCCTAAACTTCGCTTTTGTTAGAATTGACATTTTTATGATTGCTCTACCGTAAATATCTTAGCCTATGTTTTTGCGATTAAGAATATTTTTTACATAAATTATGAGCCAAAGTTCTTGACAAATCAAGAATTAAAAGTTTAAGTTTGATTTGGGCTTGATTCTTGTTTAAGTCCAGTTAGTGTAACCTTTTTTCTCATAATGGAGACTGAATATAAGTACTCAACTTCCATACACCATTAATACTGATGTACAATTCGGCTTCCTAAATCTTATTGATGTACAGAAGCTACAGGAAGAATGCGAAGAAGATTAGTTTAATCAAACGTTATGTCAGGTCAACGATTGTGTTGTACGGCTTGGCATTGTGAAGGGTGAATTTCAGTGGCATAAGCATGATAACGAGGACGAGTTCTTTTATGTAGTCGATGGTAAGCTCATCATTGATTTGGAAAATAAAACTGTCGAGCTTGCTCCCAAACAAGGATTTACAGTTCCGAAAGGCGTACTGCATCGAACTAGGGCACCAGAGCGAACAGCAATGCTGATGATTGAAGGGAGCACGGTAGTCCCAACAGGAGGTTGAATTGAAGAGCCAATAAGTGCAGATAAATCAACTAAAAATTACTTTATCGTTGTATGACGAAAAAAGATGGTGAGCACTCTTTGGGCAAATTGAGAGCCTCGCGTTGGTGAGCGCGAGGGCAATTATTGACACTCAAAGCGTCACAAATGTGGTGATAGGTTGAAACAGCGCAGCTATGTTTAATTTTGCCAATTTGGCAGATTTAATTTGGGTGTTGCATACATCAAATAATTCGTCATCTCCCCCGCGACTCCGACCCACCCAGTGCTAAAAAGCGCCAAAAGAAAAAGAACAGGGGCGAAAAACGCGAGGGACAGACAGGGCATAAGGGTCACAGCAGATTTTTATACGAGCCATCTGAGTGTAAAGAGGTTTTCGACCATCATCAAGATATCTGTAGCTGTTGTGAGGAGAAATTAACATGAGTTGATGCTTTCCCTTATCGTTGTTCGGACGCAGCCAGAAATCTACTTGGTGAAGATTTTAGCGGTATTTTAAACTCAATCTTATTGAGCTTGTTGAGAATGACAAACCTATCTTTTTTACCACAATTAGGTCAAATCTTTACCCTGTATATATTTTGGGGCGCGTGTTGCCCCTTGAGATGAGTTACTGTTCATGAACCACTAAAGTCCAGTTGTTGCAGCAAGTAATTTGGCTTCTTCTAAAACTTTCTCTCTAAAAGCAGAATTTTTATGCATTTGTTCAAATAGAATAGTTAATACCTCTGGGTTCCCTTCAACATTAACACGGACACCAGCATAGGTCAGTTCAAAAGTCTGAGCTATATCTGTGACTAACTCTGGGTTTTGATGTTCGATATTAAGGACACGTACATAATTGCTGTACTCAGGCTGTGAGCGGGACAAGACTTCTAAGTATTGTTTGGGAACTGAGTTAATTTTCTCAGTAGCTTTCCGCCCCGATCTCTCGTCCAATTCTGTTGTCAATACAGTCTCAACCGACAATGGAATTGTCGCTGAATTAGCTTCTTCTTTTGGTTCTAATTGAGAATGAATCTTTTGAGATTGGCTTGGTTGTGATGGAGTAAATACATTACCTTCCATAGTCTCAGCAGAGATGTCAATAGTAGCAGACTTGAAAGTATTAGGTTGAGCTAGCTGCTGATGACGATTGACAATTGCCTTAGCCTTGGTGTGTGTGATGTTCTCACCTTTTTTAGCAAGTTCTAACGGTCGGTTCGCTTGTTTGAAGAACGTAGTAGCCTAAAAATTAGTTTAGGGTCTTGAGGCTGACTGATGGATTATTCCAAGACACCATTTTTCCATAGCTCTAACACTTCGTTGGCTGTAAAATAGCGTTCTTGTTCAGTAGCAAGAGATTTGATTGCCGATCGCATTTTCTCGTATTGCTCTCTCGGTTGGGGATTGTGCAGTTTCTTTTCAAATAGATACTGAAAATTACTGATTCCACTCCATTTGCCAAATACAACATCTATCGTATTATAAGGTAATGCTGCATAGCTGTTAGAATCGGAAAGCAAAGAATTGACATGAATACCTGATTCGTGGCGTTGAGCAGCTTGAGAATAAGGGGGGGCAGGACGAATGCCCAGTTGCTCAATGCGATCGGTCACGGCGGCGATCGCATCGTAGTTAATCCCCTTGACTTCAATTCCGAAGCGGACTCGCAACCCATTTAACACCTGTTCGAGAGCAACATTTCCGGCTCGCTCTCCTATACCACCAAATGTACCCGATACTAAAGTTGCTCCTGCCATAAGGGACTGGAGGGTATTTTCCAGTGCCATACCCATGTCATTGTGATAGTGTACTCCGAAAGCGACTCCTGTTGTGGATTGGAGCAGGTCGTTAACCCAGATGTAGCTTTTTTCTGGACTCAGAATCCCCACTGTATCGCAGAGCAAAAAGTGTTCGATATAAGGACTGCATGAACGGATACATTGCACCAAAAAGTCAAAATCGGCTCTAGAAGCATCTTCGGCTGCAAAGTCTACTCTAAGTCCAGCAACCCTTGTGGCATAGTGCAAATTTTCCACAATGACATTAATAGCATTTTGGCGGATTCTATTAATGACCTCAATTGAAATGCCATCATCAATGGTTTTCCCTTTGAACTCTCTCATAAGGCGGATTTGGGGATCTCGCAGAAACAGCAGTCGATCGGAAACAGCATGGAACAGGATGATGCGCTTAACTCCGTGGCTTTTGGCGCGATCGATGTGCTGCTTTCCCATCAAAGTAGAAGCAGCAATTAAATAATCGAGTCCCTCTGATACTAATGTTTTGACTAGCTCTTCTTCTTGTTCGCAAACACTAGGCATGATGGCAAGTCCATGAACTCCCGTTTGAGCAATTAAATGGGCAAGTTTTTGTTTGGTTGGGTAAGAGAAGAAAATCCCTGCTTGTTGTTCTCCATCCCGCAGGGTTTCATCATCAATTTTGAGAGTTGCGGTTTCCATTGTTGTATACCAATAAATTTTGGATTTTAGATTTTGGATTTTGGATTGAGAAATTATGTGTGGACTTGATTTCGACTCACTATCTATCTCATTCTTTGTCCAAATTGGTATGACTTTTTTATGAGTGTGTGCCTTGATTTGAAGTCATTTCTACCCTGTTGCTTCTACCATTGCTGCTTGTAATTCTTTGGCTAATATTTTTACATTGGGTTCATAAAGCATTCCACCGTGGTTTCCAGGTACAGATATCACTTTGACAGGTTTTTTAGTGTAAGATTGCCACCCCCAATCTGGTAGCTCGTAATCGGACATAGCTTGGAGTTCTTGTAAAAGAATCTCATGAACTTCTCGAGCGCGGAATAAAATTATGGGGGCAGCAATTCGATAGTGAGGACGATAATTTGCGTAATTGAGTGTCAGCATTTTCATCACTTTCATATTAGTTTTGAGTAAAGACAGGGTTGAGTGTTCTGGTAGGATATTATGATGGTATAAATATTTTGCTGCTTTGTCCCAACGAGCTTGGTCATCGACTTCTGTAGCTAAATCATTGTATTTCAGTCCTAAAGAAACTCCCTTTAAGGCTTCAATCCGTTGAATCAATTGCCAAATCCAATCAATATCTTCTCTATTAGTTAAATACTCAGGCTGAGAAACTAGTCCGGCGTCAAAGAGAGCCAGTAAACCTACCTTTTCACCAAGCTGTTCTAGTTGGGCAGCCATTTCAAAAGCAACAACACAACCCGAAGAGTATCCTGCTAATAAGTATGGGCTTTTGGCTTGCTGCTGGCGTAATAACTCAATGAGTTGGCTCGCATGAGCTGCTACTGAGTTAGGAATCGGGCTAAGTCCATCTCTTCCTGGTGTTTCGAGTCCATATACTGGTCGTTCAGTTCCTAAATTGATTGCCAAATCTCGAAAATAGAAGCCGTGTCCGTTTGCGCCAGGAAGACAAAATAGAGGGGCTGCATCTCCATCAACTGACCAGTGACCGGGTTGGAAAGATAGTAAATCGGGATGATACTGTTGATGGGTATGGCAAAGTTGTTGTGCCAGTTGAGCAATAGTTGGGTTCTGAAATAAACTGCTTAAGGGAAGTTGTTGCCCAAACGCTATTTGAATATTATTGAGCAGTTTCATTGCCAATAAAGAATGACCACCCAAGTCGAAAAAGCGATCGTGAATCCCAATTTCTTGACGTTCGAGTACAGCAGACCATATCTGTGCTAGTTGTTTTTCAACTTCGTTGCGTGGAGCTTCATATGAGCCTTCAACGCCAATATTGGGAGCAGGTAAAGCTTTACGGTCAATTTTGCCATTGGGAGTGAGAGGCAACTTATTTAGTACCACGATCTGAGCGGGTACCATGTAATCTGGCAGACGGGATTTGAGATGATTTTTAAGTTGGGTAGATAGATTGGTGGTAATTCCCGTTACGTAGGCAATTAAACTCTGGTTTCTCTCAGTTTTATATAAGGTGACAGCTGCTTCTTTAACTGATGGATATTGTAACAAAATTGATTCAATCTCACCGAGTTCAATTCTAAAGCCCCTGAGTTTAATTTGGTCGTCAATACGACCCATGTATTCTAAGTTACCGTCGTGCAACCATCGTGCCAGATCACCAGTTTTGTATATTCGCTCAGTTTTGCCAAATAATTCCACTTCAATGAATTTTCCCTTGGTAGTTTCAAGACGATTGAGATAGCCTCTTGCTAAACCAACGCCAGCGATACACAATTCTCCTGGTATTCCTAGGGTTAACGGTTGATTGTTTGCATCTAAAATGTAGATACGGGTATTGGGCAACGGTTGACCGATGGACGGTTTTTTGCCATTTGGTTCACAAAGAGCGATACTTGCACAAACTGTAGATTCCGTCGGTCCGTAGCCATTAAAAAAACGCCGTCCCTGCGCCCACCGGGTAACTAATTCTGTTGGGCAAGCTTCACCTGCAGTCACTACGATTTGCAAATCAGGTAACGTTGCTTGAGGTAATAGGGATAAGACTGAAGGAGGTAACGTGACATGGGAAATTTTGCATTCTCTTAAAAAGAGTAGTAAGTCAAGACTTGGTAACAAGATTTCTTTTTTAGCAAGATATAAACAAGCACCTGCGGCGAGGGCAGTAGAAATTTCCCAAATTGAAGCATCAAAGCTGAAAGAAGCAAACTGTAGCAAACGGCTTTGGGGTTGAATTTGCAAAATTTGACCAACTGCCAAAGTCATATTGACTAGTCCTCGATGCTCGATCGCCACCCCCTTGGGTGTTCCCGTCGAACCAGAGGTATAGATTGCATACGCTAAATCATGAGGTGTACTTTGAGGACTGGGATTATCTGTTAACTCTTTGGCAAAAGTTTCTCGATCTAAACAAATTATCTGAAGGGAGTTTTCCAGTTTAGTGAGTGGTAATTGGTCTAGTAGGGAACTTTGGGTCAACAACACCGATGTCCCAGAATCTTTTAGCATAAACTCAATACGCTCTTGGGGATAATTGGGATCGATCGGCACATAAGCAGCACCCGCTTTAAGGATACCGAGTACACCAACAATCATTTCCAATGACCGTTCAACGCATATACCAATTAATGTATCTGGCTGAATTTGGTAATTTTGAATGAGATAATGAGCCAGTTGGTTTGCTTTTTGATTCAATTGCTGGTACGTTAAGCTTTGGGATTCAAACACCAAAGCAAAACGATCGCGATTTTTTTCAACTTGAGCTTCAAACAGGTCAACTAAAGTTTGATTGAGAGGATAATCGGTGTGAGTTTGATTCCAGCGCTGTAGTTGCACAAGTTCTGCCACGGTCATTAAAGGCAGAGTCTTGATAGGTTCGTTTGGGCGATCGACAATTCCCTTAAGCAGAACTTCAAACTGTTCCGCCATTCGTTGTATGGTACTCTTCTCAAAGAGATCTGTAGCGTATTCCCAAGAGCAATTTAATTGGTTGTCAGATTCTATAACCAGAAGTGTTATGTCAAACTTAGCAAACGGACAGGTTGAGCCGAGCCATTGAATCTCCAGTCCTGGCAAACTTAGGTTCGGGCTTTCATTATTTTCCAGCGCCAACATGACTTGGAATAAGGGATTATGGCTCATGCTGCGCTCTGGTTGTAACCTTTCTACCAGAAGTTCAAAAGGAATATCTTGATGAGCATAAGCATCTAAACAAGTGTGGCGAGTTTGTTGCAGGAACTCAATAAAACTTTGTTCGGGGTTGATTTGGTTACGCAGTACCAATGTATTGACAAAAAAGCCAATTAATCCTTCCGTTTGGCTGTGAGTACGGTTAGCAATGGGAGAACCAATACACAGATCGTTTTGGCGACTGTAACGAGAAAGCAGAATACTAAAAGCTGCCAACAAGGTCATAAACACGCTTACCCCTTGTTGTTGGCTGAAGGTTTTAATGGCAGTGCTTAATTCCAGCGTGAGAGAGTAGAGATAGCGTGTACCTCGGTAGCTTTGCTGTGCTGGGCGAGGATAATCGGTAGGTAATTCCAGTAATGGGGAAGCATCCTTGAGTTGATTTTTCCAATAGTCGATCTGGTTTTCTAATACCTCCCCTTGTAACCAATTTCGTTGCCAGTTTGCGTAATCGCTGTATTGAATGGGTAGGGGAGCCAGGTTTGGGGTTTGACCTTGGGCAAAGGCGGTATAAGCTTGCCTTAACTCCCGGACAAACACCCCTATTGACCAGCCGTCACTGACAATATGATGCATATTAACAAGCAACACATATTTCTCCTCCTCCAGTTGCAGCAGTTTTGCTTTAAACAAAGGACCAGTATTTAAGTCCAACGGTTCATGAGCATGAGCATCAATTAGACTCTGGAGGGATTTTGGATTTTGGATTTTGGATTTTGAATTTTGGATTTTGGATTTTGGATTTTGGATTAGTAAAACTTCCCTGTCCCTAGTCCCCAGTCCCCAATCGCCAGTTCCTGATTTTATCGTTAGAACTTCGATTTCGTCTAAATTTTTGATAACAACTTGAGGTTGTCCCGCAACTGTAGGAAAACACATCCTAAGACTGGCATGACGGTTAAGCAGATAAGCTAAACTAGAGCGCAGGGCGTCAATATTGAGGTCGCCTTCCAGTTGTAACGCTATCGGCATATTGTAAGTTGCTGACGATCCTTGGAGTTGTGCTAACAACCACAGACGTTGTTGAGCATAGGAAAGGAGTTTTGGTTCATCAGCGCTCATGAGGGGAATTTCCTCTGCCATGACAGTTCTGGCTTTGGCAGCATTTAAGAATGCTAATATATCCGCTTTGTTGGTTTGAATTTCCTGCTTCAGCTCGGAAGTGAGGGCGTTTTTGCTAGTACGAATTCGTAACTTATCATCTTCAGCCCAAATTCGACAGCCTATGTTCTGCAAACGAAGCATTAAAGAAACTACTTGCTCGTTTTGTCTCATAGTTCAATTTCCTCTTCGTCTGAGTTTAAAGGTTGCATATCTACGGCGGCGGAATTAACCCAAATGCAAGTATCGAGATAATTTGCCAATTCGCTGAGGGTGGGGTACTCAAATATTTTACGCAGTGGCAATTCTATTTTGAATATGTTGCGGATACGGGCGCATAATTGAGTGGCTAATAGGGAATGTCCCCCCAAGTTGAAGAAGTTATCTTGGCGGCTAATCGCTTCATGTTTCAGCAACTTTGCCCATAATTGAGCTAGCAATTTTTCTGTCGGTGTTACGGGCAATTCAATGTCTGTTGATGAAACTGCTGTATCTATTGCAGGCAAAGCTTTGCGGTCTACTTTTCCATTTGGTGTGAGTGGCAGTCGTTCTAATACTATAAAATGACTGGGAATCATGTATTCGGGGAGATTTTTTTTCAGAAAATCTCGCCATTCGGCTAATAATACTGAATCGACTTGATTTGTGTGATGTTGTAACGGTTGATTTGCGTAATGTTGCCAAGGTTTCAACCGGAAATTTTCCTTTGTTGCAAATCGTGGTACTGCCACCTGTCCGGGAATATTCCTTTGAAAAACAACATCGTAATAGGAAAACCCTGTGGAGCTATATTGTATAAAAGGCGTATAAGGTAAATTTTGCACTAAAGTTCGGAATGCTTCAGGTTCTATCCCTAATTGGGCTTGTGCAACAGCTACTTTCAAATCTAAAACAGTACCATCTAATTGAGCAATTTGTTTTAACAGCACCATTTCCGAAGTCAGACGAGCATTGGGAATATCCTTGATGCCTAGCAAATCCGGTTGCTGAGTCGTTAAAATTCTCTCGATTGTTTCCAGATTTAACTGTTGATGGCTTTGCCAATCTAACCATTCGGGTTTAGCCAAGGGAATATCTGCCCGATCCAAATGTAAAATAACGTTATAACGAAAACGGCTCATCTCCGTTTGAGCGTAACCTCGTTGCAATTGAATCTCCACCTGACTAATCCGAGGAAATTTTTGTTTGAGGGCAATAAAGAAATCGGGATCAATGAGTAATTGGCTTTCAGTATTTATGCTTTTTTGAACGTGTTGACGCAAGTCCTGAATCGATAAGTCATCGGGGGCACGATAAAACTCAACTGTCGTGTGAAATGCTTCCAGCAGATTGAGATTTCGCACATCCCCAATAAAGATTGCTCCGTGCTTCGCGACAGCATTAACAGCCCCCTCCAAAACTTCCAAAAAGTAATCCAAGGAGGGAAAATACTGAATGACAGAATTCACGATCGCTAAGTCATAAGCACCTGTTTCAATCCCGTCAAACTGGTGGGCTGCACTGGCTTTTAAGGTCACTCTGTCATGAAAAGATTCTCCTTTGAGATGTTGTTCAATATACTGCAATGCGCTTGGTGAAAAATCTGTCCCTAGATAATGCTGACAATAAGGTGCAATTTTAAACAATAACATCCCCGTACCGCAACCAATTTCCCAAACTCGTTTTGGTTCAAGTTCTAGAATTTGGTCAACTATCGTATCTCTCCATTCTTGCATCGCCGCTTTGGAATACGGTTTTCCCGTATATCTGTCATTCCAGCCCGCTAGATTGAGAGTTGGATCGTCTAATGAATTCAGGTTTTTAAAGTAAGTATCATTGAATACTTTTTGCCAACAGGCTACCTGTTGACTTTGGAAATCTTCATCCTCTGTTGGTGTTGGGACAATATATGCTACCAGACAACGATCTCGATCGCTATCTTCTCGTACAATGACAACAGCTTCCTGAATTTTTGGATGTTTGACTAATGATGCTTCAATCTCACCCAACTCAATGCGAAAACCACGGAGTTTGATCTGATTATCAATGCGACCTAAGTATTGCAAATTGCCGTCAGGTAACCAACGGGCTAGATCGCCAGTTTTATAAACCCGCTCAGTTTGGTCGAACAAGTTAAGGTTAATGAATTTTTCAGCGCTCAGATCGGGACGGTTCAAATAATCCCGTGCTAAACCTGTACCTGCAATACAGAGTTCTCCAGGAATGCCAGGAGCAAGGGGTTGGTTGTAGCTATCTAAAATATAAATGCGGGTATTGGCGATCGGCTTACCGATAGTTGGTTCATGCTGAGCATTTTTAGCAACTTTTGTAAAAGTAGAATAAGTCGTGTCTTCAGAAGGACCGTAGAGATTATAAACTGCTGTCACAGATGTGCTTTGATATAAAGCTTGTACCAAACTATTTTTTAATGGTTCGCCAGCTAAATTGATAACTCGGACACTTGCTGGAATCACATTTATATTTAGCAATTCAACAGCAGCACTTGGTACAGTATTAATCAGCGTAATCGGTACAATACTCTTACGTGCTTGCTCAATATAGAGTGCATTTTCAACTACAATAACACTACCACCTTGAGTCAGTGGGACAAAAATTTCAAAAATAGAGAGGTCGAAACAAATTGAGGTTGATGCTAAAACTCCTGCAAGCTGTTCTGTGCTAAAGACGGAATGCGCCCACCCGAGCAGAACCACCGGACTATAGTGGGAAATGGCAACACCTTTAGGTCGCCCTGTGGAACCAGAAGTATACATGACATAAGCCAGATCGTGAGGGCTACTTTGTAAGTTGGGATTCTCTGTTGAGCGATCGCCCCTTGGACGGCTCTCTCTGGAAGCATCGCACCATGTTTCTTGCTCCAGACACACGGCTTGACAGGGATTTTGCAGTTTTTCTAGGGGAAGTTGCTTTTTAATAGAGTTTGTTGTTAGTAATACACAAGCATGACTATCTTCAAGCATTAAATGAATGCGTTCTTGGGGATAATTGGGATCGATCGGTACGTAAGCCCCACCTGCTTTGAGGATAGCGAATATACCAATGACCATTAACAGCGATCGCTCTACGCAGATCGCGATCGGTGGATTATTCGGTAACTGTTTTTCTCTTTTAAGTTGCAACAGGTAATGAGCAAGCTGATTGGCTTTTTGATTGAGTTCTTGATAGCTGAGGCTGCGATCTTCAAAAACTACTGCAATTTTATCGGGAGTTTTTGCCACCTGTTGTTCAAACAAAGTCACCAGAGTCTGGTCTTGAGGATAATCGATATCGGTTTGATTCCAAACTTGCAGTTGTTGGATTTCTGATGCTGTTATTAAGGGTAGCGTACCGATGGACTGTTGGGGATTTTGGGCAATCGCTTCGAGCAAAACTTCAAAGTGTTCTGCCATGCGCCTAATCGTTTCAGCCTCAAATAGATCGGTGGCATATTCCCACATACAGTGCAGTTGGTTGTCCCTTTCGCAAAGATCCAGTGTTAAATCAAACTTGGCAAATGGATAACTTTGCTCCAAGTATTGAATATCAAGCAGAGGTAAACTAACATTCGTCCCCGCACTTTCCGTGTTTTGCAACACCATCATGACTTGGAATAAGGGGTTATGACTCAGGCTGCGTTCTGGTTGTAACTGTTCTACCAAATACTCAAAGGGAATATCTTGATGAGCATAAGCATCTAAGCAAGTTTGGCGAGTTTGTTGAAGTAACTCGCTAAATCCTTGCTCTGGATTGACTTTACTCCGCAATACTAAGGTATTGACAAAAAAGCCAATTAACCCTTCTGTGTAGCTATGAGTGCGGTTAGCGATCGCAGTACCGACACATAAGTCTTCTTGGCGGCTGTAACGAGATAATAAAATACTAAAAGCCGTTAACAGGGTCATAAACAAACTAACCCCATGTTTTCGACTCACTATCTTAAGTTTCTGAGTCAGTTCATTACTCAAAGGATATTCCTCGCGCCCACCCTGATAACTTTGGGAAGTGGGGCGGGGACGATCGGTAGGCAAATTCAGCAATCGGGGAGCACCGCTAAGTTGTTGAAACCAGTAATTTTCCTGACTTTTCAAAATATGCCCTTGTAACCAACTGCGCTGCCAAGCTGCATAATCGCTATACTGAATCGGTAACTCCTCCCAATTCGGGGCTTGACCTTGAGCGAAAGCACAGTAAGCTTGTTGCCATTCCCGCTTAAATACACCCATTGACCAGCCATCGCTGATAATGTGGTGCATATTAACAAGCAGTACATATTTCTGCTGTTGTAGTTGTAGCAGTTTTGCTTTGAACAGGGGGCCAGTATTTAAATCAAAGGGTTCTTGGGCATGGCTATCGGCTAACCGTTGTACCGTTTCTGCTCGAGTCTGGAGATCGAGTTCTTGTAAATCTACAATCTCCAGCACTTCTATATCCTCTGGATTATGGACGAGTACTTGAGCTTTTCCTTCTAAGACTGGAAAATATGTGCGTAAACTTGCATGGCGTTTGAGGACATAGGCAAAACTTGCACGCAACGCTTCTATATTCAAATTGCCCTCAAGTTGCAGAGCGATTGGCATATTGTAGGTAGCCGAGGTTCCCTTCCCCTCAAGTTGGTCTAAAAACCAGAGTCTCGATTGGGCGAAGGACAGAACTTTGGGTTCATTTTCCGGTTGCGGTGCGATGGGGGTAGGGGCGCAAAGCGTTGCGTTCAGGGCGTAAGTAGGGGCGCAATGCCTTGCGCCCAAGGCGTCAATTTCTGTTGCTAACTCAGACAAAACGCTCTGCTCAAATACCTTGCGGACAGGCAATTCTACCCCAAAACTATCACGAATACGAGCCACCAATTGGGTAGCTAATAGAGAATGTCCGCCCAGTTCAAAAAAGTTATCTTGACGACCAACAGAGGGAGTTTTTAAGAGAGATTGCCATAAAATAGCCAGCAGTTCTTCTGTTGGAGTGACTGGCATTTCTTTCTCTACAGAAGTAGCTATATCTGGTGTTGGTAGCGATCGCCGATCGAGTTTGCCGTTAGGGGTCAGGGGCAACTTATCCAATACCATAATCTGGCTGGGAACCATATAATTCGGCAGCCGTGTTTTGAGGTAGTCCTTAAGTTGAGCCCTTAAATTGACAGATTTTTCTGCCGCCGTAACATATGCCACTAATATAGGATTATTATCATTTTGATATAAAATAACGATAGCTTCTGTAACTGATGGATAATGCAATAATAGCGATTCAATTTCACCCAATTCGATACGGAAGCCCCGCAGTTTTACTTGGTTGTCAATGCGTCCTAAGTATTCTAAGTTCCCATCGTACAACCATCTTGCCAAGTCACCCGTTTTGTAAATTCGCTCAGTTTTCCCAAATAATTCCACTTCCAAGAATTTTTCGGCAGTGATTTCAGGACGGTTGAGATAGCCTCTTGCTAAACCAACGCCAGCAATGCACAATTCTCCTGGTATTCCAGGGGGTAATGGTTGATGGCGTGCATCTAAAATGTAAATGCGGATATTGGGTAACGGTTTACCGATGGGTGGTTTTTTGCCATTGGGTTGACATTGAGCTACCGCCGCATTCACCGTCGCTTCCGTCGGTCCGTAGCAATTGAAGAAACACCGTCCCCTTGACCATTGTGCCACTAATTCTGCAGGGCAAGCCTCACCACCAACGGTTAAGCATTGCAAATCACTCAAGGTAGCTTTAGGTAAGACAGATAAGGCTGAAGGAGACAAAAAGCTGTGGGTAATTTTGTGCTCAGTTAAGAAGTCAACCAAGATTTGACTGGGTAACAAGGTGTCTTTGTTGGCAAGATACAAGCACGCACCAGTGACGAAGGTAGTCGCAATTTCCGCCACAGAGAGATCGAAACTAAAAGACCCAAACTGAAGCAAACGGCTTTGGGGTTGAACTTGAAAAGTGTTAGCCCAAGCCAAGCTGAGATTGACAATTGCGCGATGCTCAATCATTACCCCTTTAGGTTGTCCGGTGGAACCAGAGGTGTAGATGACGTAAGCTAAATTATCAGGCGTACTTTGGGGACTAGGATTATCTGTTGATTCAGAGGCAAAAGTTGCCTCATCTAAACAAATGACTTTATGTGGGTGTAAGGTGTTCGCGCCAAGTAATTGGTCAGTGAGGAAACTTTGGGTTAACAACACCGATGTCCCAGCATCTTCTAACATGAACTGAATCCGTTCTTGGGGATAATTGGGGTCAATCGGTACATAAGCCCCACCTGCTTTAAGGATACCGAGTACACCAATAATCATCTCACTAGACCGTTCAACGCAGATACCAATTAAAGTGTCTGGCTGAATGTGGTAATTTTGAATTAAATAATGAGCCAGTTGGTTAGCTTTTTGATTCAGTTGCTCGTAAGTGAGGCTTTGGGATTCAAACACCAAAGCGAGATGATTAGGGTTTTTTTCAACTTGAGCTTCAAATAGGTCAACCAAAGTTTGATTGACGAGATACTCCCGAACCGCTCTTAAATTACCTCTCTCTTTCTCTGCGTACTCTGCGCCTCTGCGGTTATTAATAAGTATTCTTTGGGCGGGAAAAGAGTAGTCGGTTTGAGTTTGATTCCAGCGTTGTAGTTGCAGAAGTTCCGCCACTGTCATCAAAGGCAGAGTATTAATAGGTTGGTTTAGGTTCTCAACAATTCCCCCAAGCAGAACTTCAAAATGTCCCGCCATCCGTTGAATGGTTTTAGCTTCAAACAAATCTGTTGCATATTCCCATTCTCCTCTCAATCCCTGGAGCGTTTCGCGAAACGTCACCAATAAATCCAACACAGTTGTTGTATTTTCCCACTGAAAACGGGTAACATTTAATCCATTGATTTCCAGTTTTTGCTCGGATTCATTTTGCAAGCTAAAAGCCACTTGAAACAGAGGATGGTGAGAAAGCGATCGCTCCTTACCCAGTTCATCGACTAATTTCTCAAAGGGTAAGTCTTGGTGGTCATAAGCATCCAGAGTGACTTGCTTCACCCGGTCAAGTAATTCTGAGAAGGTTGGATTCCCTTGCAAGTGAGTACGCAAAGCTAGAGTATTGACAAAAAAGCCAATCAGTGGTTCTATTTCCCGACGGTTGCGATTGGCGATCGCAGAACCAACGACAATATCCTCTTGTCCGCTATAGCGCGACAGTAAGAGCATAAATGCAGCCAGTAAAGTCATAAACAGGGTAGTTCCGGACTCCTGACTCAAACGCTTCAGTTTCTGTGTTAAATCTCGATCGAGTTGTAAGAAGATACTACGCCCCCTGAAACTTTGAACTGAAGGGCGGGGTCGATCTGTAGGTAATTCTAACAGGGGCGGGGCGGTGGCTAATTGTTTTTGCCAGTAATTGAGTTGGGTTTGAAGTACCTCACCCTGTAACCATTGTCTTTGCCAGTGGGCAAAATCAGCATACTGTAGCGGTAATTCAGGTAAGGGAGACGGTTCCTTAGCGCAAAACGCAGTATAAAGGGTGAACAATTCACGGCGGAATATGTTCATTGACCAACCATCACAAACAATATGATGGATGACAAGCAACAGCAGATGGGATAGGTCAGCCAATTGCAACAACTTTACCCGCAGCAAAGGCGGATTTGATAAATCAAAAGGTTGTTGCAATTCTGCTGTAGCTAACTGCTGCGCTTTGCTTAACCGATCTTTTTCCGTCAATTGTCGCCAGTCCAGCACTTGTATCATCAGTTGGGGATGAGCGTGAATTACCTGTATTGGGACTCCATCAACAACTGAGAAAGTCGTGCGTAATACCTCATGACGTTGAACAATTTCCCTAATAGCTTGTTCTAAAGCACTTGTATTCAGAAAGCCGCTAATTTGCCAGAAAAACGGGATATTATAGACACAGTTTTCGCCTTCTAATTGGTCGAGAAACCACAATCTTTGTTGGGCAAAAGAGAGAGGAAGAGGTTGTTCCCGCGATACGGTAAGCAGAGGAGTTAGCCTGCGATCGTTTTGGGGAGATTGCTGTTGCTTTTTCAGTTTTTGTAGGACTAATTCCCGCTTTTCTGGTGACAGAGTTTCAAGACGTTTTCTTATATCGCTCATAATAAATCCTCATACTAATTGCTCGTTAACTCTCTCACCTCTTACCTCTGTGTCCTCTGCGTCCTCTGCGGTTCAATAAATTACTTTTTAACCGCAGAGACGCAGAGAGCGCAGAGAGAAGAGTGGAAATAAAATTTTTCATAATTTTTAAAATCTAAATTTAAAGAAGTAATTGCTGCATGACTTCCTCCTCTGATAAATCATCAACTTCCCCTAAAATCTCTTCTAAGGCATCATTTTCTGCCTGTTCCAATTGCCGATCGCTCACTTTTTGGGCAAGCTCAGCAATCGTTGGATTGTCAAACAGCTCGCGCAAAGGAAAATCAATAGCAAAAGCTTCTCTTAATCGAGAAACAACTTGAGTTGCCAATAAAGAATGTCCTCCTAATTCAAAAAAATTATCATAAATTCCAACCTGTTTTAATCGAAGAACTTCAGCCCAAATTTTGGCTAATTCTTGTTCGCTCGGCGTGCGAGGAGCAACAAAATCAACTTCTAGATTTCTTTGAGAAATATCCGGAGCAGGTAAAGCACGGCGATTTATCTTACCATTAGGCGTTAGAGGGAATTCCTCAAGAAACACGAAAGCACTAGGAATCATGTAACCGGGTAGCTTGTTCTTAAGGAATTTTCGCAGTAGGGGCGCAATGCCTTGTGCCCCTACAGTTGGTGCATTCTCACTCAGAAGATAAGCAACCAAATACTTGTTTGCAGGCTCATCTTCCCGCACAACAACCAAGACTTGCTTTACATCTGGATGTTGAATTAAAACCGCTTCAATTTCTTCTAATTCAATGCGGAAACCCCGAATTTTTACTTGTGTATCAATTCGACCTATAAATTCCAGATTTCCATCAGGAAGATGGCGGGCTAAATCCCCTGTTTTGTAAAGCGTTTCACCCTCAACAAAAGGATTGGGAATAAATTTTTCACGGGTTAATGTTGGTTGATTTAAGTAACCTCTAGCAACACTTGTTCCACCCACATAAAGTTCTCCAGGAACCTCAAGAGGAACCCTGCGTAAATCACTATCCAGTAAATACACTGTCCTGTCGCCAATGGGTTTTCCGATGGGAATTGAACGGACATTTTGAGGAAGTTGTTTGGGGAGCGGGTAACAAGAAGTGAAAACTGTACATTCCGAAGGACCATAAGCATGAATAATTTGGGTTTTGGGCAATAATTCCAAGGCGCGACGAACATGAAGTATAGAAACAACTTCACCTCCAAACAGCAGTTGTTTCACTCCTGACAAACCTTCCGGCATTTTATCAATTGTAAGATTGAATAAAGCCGTAGTCAAAAACAGGGTGTTCACTCCTTGCTCTTGAATAATGCGGCTTAAGCCTTCTGGTGTGGGAATTTTATCTGGGTAAAGCACGCAACGCCCCCCATAAAGCAGGGGTGGCCATAGTTCTAGGGTTAGTCCATCCCAGGAAATGGATGAATGTTGTAACCAAACTAGCTCTGCATCAAGGTGAATGTAATCAACCCCAAACATAAAACCAATGAAGCTACGATGAGGAACTTCTGTTCCTTTTGGTGTTCCCGTTGAGCCAGAGGTATAAATGATATAAGCTAAATTTTCACAGATTACTTCAGTGGATAAATTTTCTTCTTTGTATTGAGCAATTATTTCCCAATCTGAATCAAGATTCACTACAGTTTGATTTTGGATGGGAAGGCGATCGCACAAATGAGTTTGTGTGAGTAAGATGGATGCCTGTACATCTCCTAACATAAACGCCAGTCTTTCGGAAGGATAAGCCGGATCTAGAGGAACATACACCCCACCCGCTTTGAGAATAGCAAGTATTCCTATTACCATTAAAGGCGATCGCTCGACACAAATTCCCACTCGCACTTCGGGTTTAACTCCCAACGCTTGTAGGTAATGGGCTAATTGATTGGCACGGTTATTCAACTCCCGATACGTTAAGTTTTGCTTTTCATACACAACTGCGACTGCCTTGGGAGTTTTTTCTACCTGTTCTTCAAATAAACTATGAATACATTTATAATGAATAGAATCTATTTTTTGTTGATTCTCTAGCAAAATTATTTGTTCTTCTTCGGCTCTACTAAGCAGAGATAATTGGGAAATCTCTTGTTGTAGACTGGCTGTCATTCCTTCTAACAACGTTTGGAAATGTCCGATCGCACGGGCAATTGTTTGTTCCTCGAAGCGACTGGTATCGTAGATAATCCTGCCAGACAACTGCGAGCCTGGATTAATCACTACCGTTAAAGGATAATTCGTGCGTTCAAAACAACGAAGATGGTTAATTTCTAAAGTTTTTTTGCTTTCTTTTTTGGTAGAATCAAGCGGATAATTCTCAAATACTAAAAGGCTCTCGAACAATGAAATTCCTGGGGTAACGTCACTGAGGCGTTGAATTTCCGCTAGGGAGAAGTAAGCATACTGTTCCTGCTCAAGTGCTTGGGTTTGTAAATTCTTGAGCCAGAGCAATAATTCTGTCTTGGCTGTAACTTGTACTCGTATGGGGATGGTGTTGATTAATAGCCCGACTATTGAATCCACTCCCGTCAACTTCGGTGGGCGACCCGATACAGTTGCCCCAAAGACCACATCGCTTTCCCCACTGTACCGGGAAAGGAGCAACCCCCATGCCCCTTGCACTAAATTATTCAAGGTTAAATGGTGCTGTCGCGCCGCATCTTGCAGTTTGTCAGTTAATGTTTGAGATAATTGAAAAAGGTGCTCATCGTATCTTCTTTCTTCCCTGTCCCCTATCCCCTGTCCCCTATTCCCTCCTAAAGAGGTAGGAGCCTCAAACCCCTGCAGATTTTGTTGCCAAAAATTCTTTGCCCGATCGCTATCCTGTTGTTGTAACCAATCAATATACTCTCGATAGGGGCGAGCCGGAAGCAGGTGTAAATGTTCGCCTCGATGATTGGCTTCATAAAGAGCTAAAACTTCTTTAAGGACAATCTGCATCGACCAACCATCAAAGAGAATATGATGATGGCTCCAAATAAATTGGTAAGTCTGTTCCTTTAGGTGGATGACAGTAAAGCGCATCAGGGGAGCAACATCTAGCTCGAAACCTTTTTGGCGATCGCTTTTGAGAAAATCCTCTAGATGCTGTTGTTGTTCGTTGGGTGTTAAATGACGCCAATCCAGTTCCACCCAGGGAAGTTCGACTTGCTTGCTCACCATTTGCAAAGGCTTTTCTATCTCTTCCCAATAAAAAGAACTGCGTAAAACTGGGTGTCGCGCAGCAACCTGTTGCCAAGCTTGTTGAAATGCAGGAACGTTCAATTCCCCAGAGAGAGTGCAAACCAACTGCTCGAAATAAAGTTCTGATTTTGGCGCATAAAGGGTATGAAAGAGCATACCCTGTTGCATCGGTGATAGTTCATAAAGGTCTTCAATATTTTTCATGGGATTGGGAATTGGACATTGGGAATTGGGAATTGGGCATTATGAAAATAACAACTAACAACTAACAATTAACAACTAACTTTTATCTTTGTTAATTTTGGTTAAAAATTTATCAAGCTGTTTTTGATTGAGTTTGGCAGCTGAAAAGTCAGAAGGGGTATAGCCTTGTGATTCTGGGGACTTACAGTGAGCAATCAGAATTTTTAATGCCTCCATAAATCCAAAAGCCAAACGTTCAATGGTGTCTTTGTTGTGAACTTTCTCGCTGTAAGCCCAAGTCATTTCTAGTTTTCCTCCACGAATGAATCCACTGATTCCTAACAAATGGCTGCGACGATTCAATAAGCTCTGTTCGGCTTTAAATTCTTTAACCAAACCCAACATCTCAGATGCTAATAGCACCCGATCGAACTGACCGAGGTAGTTAAAACTCACTTGTGCTTGAGGTAACGCCTGTAGTTTTTTGCGTATCGCAGCGTTTTTGTTCAAATAACGTAACACACCATAACCAATACCTCGGTTAGGAATATGCCGCAGTTGTTCTTTGACTGACTTTAAAATCTCCCCTGGATGGTCAACTTCTTCTAGCTGTAGGCAAATGGGGAACAACGTGGTAAACCAACCCAAAGTGCGCGACAAATCCACATCCTCAAATAAGTCTTCCCGTCCATGTCCTTCTAAATCAACGACTAAAGAACTTTCTCCTGTCCATTGGGCAAAACTTTGTACTAGAGCAGTCAACAGCACATCATTAATTTGAGTGTTGTAGGCAGAAGGTACATCTTGCAATAGGGCGCGGGTCTGTTCTTCACTTAAAGAAAGTGACACAGTAGCGGTTGAGTCTATGGTGTTGTCTTCTGTGGCTGAAAGATAATCTACTGGCAATGCGGGTACTTTAAAATTAGACTCACTCAGCCAGTAGTCCAACTCTCTGAGGAGCACCTCTGATTGTCCGTATTCTATCAGGCGATCGCTCCAATATTGGAAGGAAGTTGTCTTTGGTGGTAGTTTAATAGCTTCACCACGACTCACTTGCTGGTAAGCAGTAGCCAAGTCTTCGAGCAAAATCCGCCAGGAGATTCCATCTACTGCTAGGTGATGGATAATAAACAGTAACCGACCTGGTTGATTGTTGCCCAATTGAAACAGCGCCACTCGTGCGATCGGGCCAGTCGATAAGTTCAGACTAGCTTGAAGTTCTGCATTCGAAGCATTTATCGCTATTTCTTGTGCTTCTGGTGACAAGTGTGATATGTCAAAAACACTCAATAGCAGGGTTTCCTCGGCGGCGTTAATTTGCTGCCAGTGGTCTCCTTCCCGCACAAACCGCAGACGCAGGGCATCATGATGCAGTAACAATTGTTGCACGATTTGCTGCAGTTTCTTGCGTGTCAATTCTGGTGGCACTTCTAGTAGGACTGACTGATTAAAGTAATGAGGTTCGGATAATTTTTGCTCGAAAAACCACTGCTGGATTGGTGTCAGCACTATCTTACCAGTCACTAACCCCTGCTCGGCTTTGACAGAGCGAGTGATACCTGCCACAACAGCTAACTCAGCAATGGTTTGGTACTTAAATAACTGTTTGGGAGCAATTTGGATACCTGCCTGATTGGCACGGGAAATGATTTGAATGCTGAGGATAGAGTCTCCACCCAATTCAAAAAAGTTATCGTGGATGCCGACTTTTTCTAGTCTTAAGATTTCTGACCAGATTGCCGCTAATTTCTCTTCTGTAAGTGTGCGCGGAGCAATAAATGTATCTTCGACACTGCGAGAAAAGTCGGGGGCTGGAAGGGCGCGGTAGTCTACCTTCTGGTTGGGTGTCATGGGCAGCGTTTTTAGCAGAACGAACGCTGAGGGCACCATGTAATTAGGCAATTTCTGCTTGAGGAAATGGCGGCATTCATCGGTGGTTGGTTGCGGTTGGTGCGGTACGATATAAGCTACTAGGCGCTTTTGTCCGGGTATATCTTCACGGGCAATGACAACAGCTTGAAATACCTGTGGATGTTGACGCAGTATTGTCTCAATTTCTCCCAACTCAATGCGGAAGCCCCGCACCTTCACTTGATCGTCAACTCGACCAAGATATTCTAAAGTGCCATCTGCTCGAAATTTTGCTAAATCCCCTGTTTTGTATAATTTTGGATTTTGGATTTTGGATTTTGGATTTTGGATTTTGGATTGGGGATTGTCAAAGGGATTTTCGATAAATTTTTCTGCCGTGAGTTCAGGACGTTGCCAATATCCTCTTGCTAATCCTGCTCCGGCAATGTGCAGTTCTCCAGCAACTCCTATGGGTACTCTTTGCAAATATCGATCTAAAATATAAACTTGAGCATTGCTTATGGGTCTTCCAATTGGAACAGAGGTGGCGGTTGAGGAATTGAGGTGGTGTAGGGTGGTGATAACTGTTGCTTCCGTTGGTCCGTAGCTATTAAATAATCGGGGAGGATAGGGGAGATGAGCAACACTATGATACCAATGCTTGACTTTTTCTACTTGAGCTTCTTCTCCTCCAACGATCGCTATTCTTAAACTTGCTGGAATTCGCGAGTCTTGAGGGTTAAGTTCTGCTACCAATTGATGCCAGTATGCTGTAGGCAGATCCAAAACAGTTAACTGCCATTCTTGGCAACATCGCCAAAATTCATCACTGGAGTGCAACATCTGTTCGGTGCGGAGCACTAATGTTGCACCCACTAATAGAGTAGGAAAAATTTCTTCAATGGATGTATCAAAGCAGATGGAGGCAAATTGGAGAATGCGATTGCTTGCATCAATTCCATATTCATGGATGGCGGTCATGACAAAATTTCTCAGCGACCGATGTTCGATGGCCACTCCCTTGGGTTTGCCTGTGGAACCAGAGGTGTAAATAATGTAGGCAAGGTTGTGGAGTTGAACGTCACTCGTCGGATTGGCTGTACTGTGTTGACTGATAACTGACCAGTCCGTATCCAAACAGATTGTTTTTCCGGTATAATCTGGTAGCTGAGACCGGAATCTTTCTTGAGTCAGCAGAATCCTCAGTTGCGTATCTTGGAGAATGTCAGCCAGTCGCTCCTGGGGATAAGCAGGGTCGAGGGGAACATAAGCACCACCTGCTTTGAGAATGCCGAGTAAGCCAACGATCGCGTCCAGGGAACGGTCAACGCAGATGCCAACTAGGGTTTCTGGTTTGACTCCCAAACTTTGCAAATGGTGTGCCAGTTGATTGGCGCGATCGCTCAATTCACGGTATGTTAATTGTTGACCTGACTGCTCTACTGCCACCGCTTGAGGCGTTAGCGAAGCTCCTCCGAAGGAGGCTCGCTCCACTCGCTCTGCAAATAACTGATGGATACACTCAGTTCCAGGATATTCCCTGTGTGTTTGATTCCATTTCACTAACAACTGTTGTTCAAACTGAGTTAACAGAGGTAATTCTCCAATCTGCTGCTCTGGGTTAGCAATAATTCCCTTCAGTACGATTTGATACTGCTCTAGCATCCGTTGAATTGTGGCAGTATCGAAGAGGTCGCTGTTATATTCTAAGACCAGCGTGATGCCCTTGGCTCCTGTTTTAGAACCGTTCTGCACGCTTTGTTCAAAGCGCGGTATGACTAGGAAATCCAAATCGAACTTTGAAGATTTGTTGCCGATTGGTTCGTGCAAGCTGATGTCCAAACCAGGGAGACTCAAGTTTGGCATGGGGGAATCATGGAAGCTGAACATCACTTGAAACAGGGGATTGTGGCTCAAGTTGCGTATTGGCTTGAGAACTTCCACCACTTTATCAAAGGGTAGGTCTTCGTTAGCATAAGCTTCCAGGGTCACTTGGCACACTCGACTCAGTAATTCCCGAAACGTGGGATTGCCTGACAAATTGGTGCGTAAAACCAAGTTATTGACCATCATGCCAATTAACCCCTCAACCTCACGCATCCGCCGATTGGCAACAGCCGTGCCTACGCTAATGTCGTCTTGCCCTGAATATCGATGCAAGATGACTAGAAACGCTGCCAGCATCGTCATGAAGAGGGTACAACCCTCTCGACGACTGAGAACTCTGAGCGATTCACACAAGTCGATAGGAAGTTCGATCCTGATTTGATCGCCTTGGTAAGTTTGCTCTGTTGGTCGCGGGCGGTCTAATGGTAATTCCAACAGCGGTGAACTGCCTGATAACTTCTGTTGCCAGTAAGCCAGTTGGGCTTGGGCTTCTTGGCTTTTGACCCACTGTCGCTGCCAACTGGCAAAGTCCGCGAACTGCAAGAGTGGTTCGGAAAGCGGGGAAGGATGACTCAAAGAGAATGCTTGATAAAATTGTATTAACTCACCCAGAAAGACGTTGAATGACCAACCATCATGAACCATGTGATGTTCGATGTGGAGCAACAGGTGTTCGCAATCGCTCAACTTCAACAACACCCACCTTACTAATGGTAGTTGATTCAAGTCAAAAGGCTTCTGCACTTCTGTCTCAACTACCTTCTGAGCCTGGGCTTCACGCTCGGTTTCAGGGAATGACTGGAGGTCGATCGCGATAAAATCAATTGGTTGGTGTGGGTGAATGACCTGAAATAGCCGCCCATTGATTGCTGGATAAGTCGTGCGAAAGATTTCATGACGCAGCACAATCTCATTGAGACACCGTTGTAGTACTGCTACATCTAGCTGACCGTGAAATCTCAGAGTTGCCTGGAATTGGTAGGCGTTACTTTCTGGAGCCAATTGCTGGATGAAGTACACTCGCTCTTGGGCAAAGGAAACGGGCAAGAATCCTTCATGAGAAATTCTTTCTATAGCAAGACGTTGCCATTGTTGCTCTGGGTGACCTTGTGCTATGAGTTGAGCTAAACTCCCTATGGTGGGGTTTTCAAATATCTGGTGAAAGGATAACTCGACTTGGAATACTTCGCGCACGCGAGAAAGCATTTGAGTTGCAATTAGGGAATGACCCCCCAGATGGAAAAAATTATCGTTGACTCCAATTTGTTCGAGTCTGAGTAACTCAGCCCAGATGAGCGCTAACTTCTCTTCAATTGGATGACTCGGCGCGATGAAGCTTTCTTCGAGATCGGGGCGCGAGCGCTCGGGGACTGGAAGGTTTTTACGATCCACCTTACCATTAGAGGTAAGGGGTAAAGAGTCGAGAATTACAAAAACTGCTGGCACCATGTAATTGGGCAGCTTTTCTTCAAGGAAGCGTTTTAGGGTACTAGCGTTTGCTTCCGATTTTTGGTTAAGGACAATATAGGCAACAAGGCGCTTATCACCGGGAACATCTTCACGGGCGATGACTGCTACCTGACTTACATCTGGGTTTTGACTCAAAAGCGCCTCAATTTCTCCTAATTCAATGCGGAAGCCGCGAATCTTCACTTGACTATCAACTCGACCAATGAAGATAATAGTGCCATCCGGTAAGAAGCGGGCTAAATCACCTGTTTTGTAAAGCCGTTCAGAACAGGATTGGTCTTCCTGAGCTTCCCTGCTCCCCTGCTCCCCTGCTCCCCTGCTTCTTCTAAAGGGATTGGGAATGAATTTTTCTTCAGTTAACTTTGGGCGGTTGAGGTAGCCTCGTGCTAAGCCGTCGCCGCCAATGTATAATTCGCCAGGAGTCCCAATAGGGACTGGTTGAAGTTTGGAGTCCAGTATATATATTTGTGTATTGGAAATCGGGCGACCAATTGGCAAATGAGTTGCTCCTTCTGCAACGTCTTGCACTAGGTACCAACATGAGAATGTTGTACTCTCGGTCGGACCATAAGCATTTAGCAATTGCTGTGGCGGTTCATTCCTCAGAACCGTTTTAACCGACTTGGGATCTAAAGCGTCGCCGCCAATTAACAAGTATCGCAGGTTTTTAAATGCGTCGGGAACAATGCTTGCTAAGCGATTAAATAAGGCTGGGGTCAAGAATAATACATCAATCTTTTGTTCGCGAATGTACGTTGCGAAATGGTGGGGCGAAAGCACAACATTTTGGGGAACAATGACCAGCTTAGCACCGTGCAGGAGAGCACCCCAGATCTCGAAAGTGGCTGCGTCAAAGGAAGCATTTGAGGCTTGGGCAATACGTAGTTTACCGCCGCAGGCATCGCTCTTGTCTAACTGCACGTAGTTCGTGTTGCATACTAGTCGATTGACAGCCCGATGCGGTACAGCAACTCCCTTTGGTGTTCCTGTAGAACCAGATGTGTAAATAACATAAGCTAGGTTTTCCGCCGTTACGTCGGTAGTAGGGTTCTCTTGGCTGTGGCGATCGAGCAATTCCCAGTCAGTATCCAGACAAACCGTCTTCACGCCGCTTTCGCTAAACCCTGCAACAAACTTTCCCTGCGTCAACAGCACCTGCACCTGCGAATCTGATACCATGAAGCTCAGACGTTCTTGAGGATACGTTGGATCTAGCGGCACATAAGCTCCACCCGCCTTGAGAATAGCTAAGTTCCCCACTACCATTTCCCAAGAGCGCTCAACGCAAATCCCTACCAGAACTTCTGTTCCTACACCCAAAGATTGCAGATAATGCGCTAGTTTGTTAGCTCGGTGGTTCAACTCTTGATAGGTAAATTTCTGCTCATTGAAGACGACAGCAATACTGTCTGGAGTTTTTTCCACTTGTGCTTCAAATAACTGATGTATACACAAATGTTTGGGATAATCTACCGTTGTATCATTCCATTCCACTAACATTTTATGTTTCTCCTGCTCAGTTAAAGCAGAAAAACCATCAACAGAATGAGCAGAACCAATCACAATTTCTTGCATACAAAGATAATTTAACAGTTGAGTCAATTGAAAAAATTAGTCAGAATCAATCTGCAATCATTTTTTCATATCCATCAGCTTGAGCTTGATAGGTTATGAAGAATGGTGAGCGTTCTCGCCCACCAATTTCTTTCATCCTTTAGCTTTCATATTTCAGCCTTTTTGTACAGTGCTATTCGCTCTCAAACAACACCAAATTGAACAGTGAAATTATTCATCAACAATTTCAACTGTCCTTGGTGTATTAGGGACTTCATAAGTATTTTCTGGTGGGCTCAGGTGATGTTTTAGTTTAAGTTTTAGCTCATCTGTAATGGGTAGATCTTTAATTTCTTTAAGGAGAACTCTCACGGATTCGGTTTTGCTGCGTTCTGAATAGATTGCCTTCAGAAGGGCTTCAAGTCCAAATCCGGCGACAGCATCCCCTACAACTGATATCAGACCAAGCAGGGCTATACCACCTACGATGCCAAACGGTCCTCCCCAGGCTGTGAGGGCAGCAGCAACAGCCGCAGAACTACCTCCTAATGAGGCTGTTAAAACTACGAGAATTATGCCAGGAAGACCTAGAGCGGCAATTTTTTTAGCAATTTCGTCCATTGGAACTACCTAAAATCCTTACGTTTTGGTTAAAAAATGACTCAGGGTAAGAGACTAGAACTGTTGTCAAGAAAGAAACTTGTTTCACAACCTAGACTAAGCTAAATAAGAGCCACCCACACTCAGTAATGGTTAAAATTTTACAAATTTTTCTATTTGTCCCGATCTAGGAATTGAGTCTTTAATCAAGATTGTGGCTGATTTTTCCTTTTACGGCTGAGATTGCTACCGTTCTTGGAGAAGCCAAATAGTTTTTGCCTGTTGGATCGCCACTGCGTCCTTTAAAATTGCGATTGGTTGCATAAACCCCCGTTTCTTCTTTTGCCAAAACCCCAAGTCCAGAATTGATACAAGCCCCACAACCTGACTTGAGAATTTGCGCTCCTGCTTGTTCAAAAATCTCAAGATAGCCTAATGCTTTAGCTTTTTCGCGAATCTCCACAGAGGCAGGTACAATAAACAAATTAACTCCATCTGCTAGTTGGCGACCCTTCAAAACTGCCGCAGCCTGAGCCAGATCGTAGAGTTTTCCTCCGGTGCAAGAGCCAATAAAAGCTTTGGTAATGGGAGTGTCTTCTAACTGGCTAATAGGTACTACCCGATCTGGTTTCGACGGGCGAGCAACTTGAGGTTCTAGATGACTGAGGTCAAATTGATACAACCTTTCGTATTCGGCATCAGGATCGGCAATCATTTCTTCAAATTCTTGTGAAGTTCGGCTTCTCACATAATTCCGGGTCATTTCATCGGGAACAATCAAGCCACATATTGCACCGCATTCAACGGCCATATTGGCTAGAGTCAACCGTTCATCAAAGGGCAGTTTTGCAAGAATCGATCCTCTAAACTCCATGACCTTACCAGTCGCCCCAGCGCAACCGATTTGCCCTAGAATAAACAGGATAATATCTTTGGCGCTGATTTGGGGAGGTAGGGTTCCAGACAACTCGAACACTAGGGTTTGGGGAACGCGAATCCACATATCCCCCATAGCATAAATATTCGCCATATCTGTTGTGCCTACGCCTGTGGAAAAGGCTCCCAATGCTCCATAAGTGCAGGTATGGGAATCTGTACCGACAATTACCATCCCCGGTCGGACAAATCCTTTTTCTGGTAGTAAAACGTGGCAAATGCCTGCTGCTTCACCGGGTGAAATTATATCAAATAAGTGGCATCCTTGGTCTTTGGCAAACTGAACCATCTGTTCGTACATGAGATGGGCTTTTTTGTCAGGACGGATGTCGTTGACTTGAATAAAGTGATCTGCTACCAAAACCACCCGTTGAGCATCCCATAACTTTGCTTCTTCTCCATAATGTTTGTAAAACGTCTTGGCGACAGGGGAAGCTACAGCATCATGGGATAACGCTAAATCGACAGAGGCAAACACCACTTCTCCAGGCTGAACGTAAGGATTGCCGGAGGCTTTAGCCAAAAGTTTTTCAACTAAAGTCATGGGTCTTTTTGGAGTTAGGCTCGGAGGAATAGTCATTTTCCCCTGACGACGCATTTGGTTAAAAGACATCAGTCCACCAGCTGCGGCGATCGCATCCACAACTGCGTTCTGTTTTTTTTCCCCCAGAATTTCTATAGACAGTCCAATATTAACACTGTTACGATAAAAAATTTCGGCAAACGACTGCGCTCGAATCTTCTCAATTCCAGCAGCTTTGAGGGCAATGGGGGCAATTTCTCGACTGGAACCACACCCGAAATTTGCTCCGGCTTCAATCGCATTGTATTTTAGGAGTTCTCCGACTCCAATAATATGTTCTAAAGCATACTGTTTTAAATAATCGGGATCGTCTGTGGTTGCTCGATTGGCGGGAATAATATCATCGGTATTGATATCATCTCCTAGGTATAAAACTTTATTTGCATGACTCATGAAGCACTCCTAATTCAGAATGTTGCTCTGCGGAAAGTTCTTCCAGCAAAAGCTCAACTAGGATTTCAGTGTTGACAAAAATTTCCCCTTCTTGAGGAGATAAATCGGCTGTCCGATATCCTTTGGCTAAAATTCGGTCTTGCGCTGCAATCATTCGTTGGGCTGCTCGCGTTTCTCCCCATTGCTCAAGCATTAAAATACAAGCTGCAAAAGTTCCAAGGGGATTAGCAATTCCTTTACCTGCAATGTCACAGGCTGTGCCGTGAATCGCTTCGTATAGCCCAAATCCATCAGCGTTCAGGCTAGCCGAGCCTAACAAGCCAATGGAGCCAACTAATGCACCGCCAATATCGCTTAGTATATCTCCAAACAGATTGCCTGCTAAAATTACATCAAATCTCTGGGGATTTAGAACCATTTGCATGGCTAGGTTATCGACTAGCATTGGTTCAACGAGCACACCAGGAAAGTGCGTGGCTTCTTCTTGCACCAGGCGAGTCCAGGGCAAGTGGGGTAAGGCGTTTTCTTTGTGGGCTACGGTGAGCA
Organism: Scytonema sp. UIC 10036; assembly: GCF_009725235.1. The sequence continues at coordinate 13,511 of NZ_WJFC01000080.1, read as the reverse complement.
GTCCCCGGCGGTGTTGGGCTTGCTCTAAAGCTTTGCGAGCAATTCGCCGAATCTCTTCATCGTAATAGAGCATGGTATGGTAGCCATAACCTCCCCGCTCATCCCAAGACCGTCCACATGGGCCAAAATAAATCCCACTCACCAGTTCTCGAACGATCAGTATATCGAGTCCTTGAACTTTCTCTGGTCGGAGGCTGGATTTATGCAGCAAACTGTTAACAATACGGATTGGACGAAGATTGCAAAAAAAATCGAAATGCTTTCGCAGTTCTAGCAGTCCGGATTGGCTTGTTGCACCAAATACAATCCCATCAGATCCTTCACAGAGTTGAACCGTAGCTTGAGGGAAGTTGCTCCCAAATCGCTCTAAGGCTACAGAACCGAGCCAACCATAATCTACCTGTAAGGTGAATCTTTCAAGTTTAGCAACGTGTTGCAGAATTTTTAAGGAAGATTCTACAACTTCTGGTCCAATTCCTTCTCCTGGAATGGCGACAATCCGATAAGACGGCTTATTTAATGACCTCATTGTTCTATAACAATACGCTTCATACAGATGCCCTGCACCCGATCGACAAACTGCCGATTCATAGATGAGTTTTGAATTGTGCGATCGCGTTTACTCTAGCAAGTACTATACAACTTATCGATTTTTGTAAGTTGAAACTTGCTTACTTTAACAAAAATATAGCACTCCTAAATCATTCGTGAGAATTTGAAATTATTGCGATCCCCCTGTAGTCCCCCCTTACCAAGGGGGAACGGCGTTAGCCAGGATGGTGAATTTTCTCATAAATCACATAGGATTGCTATAGATATTAACCTAAATTTTCGAATAGGTTTATCAGCATTAAGTTATCAAGTTTACCTAGAAAACGCAATAGCATATAGGACAAGATAACTGAATACTTTGCATTAAAAAGCACAATATGTTTATTGTAATAAAATATACAAAATAAAACAAGATTTACTGATAAATAGTTCTCAAAAATCCTGAATTCTGAAGTTTTCAGTTTACTAACATGACTTGTTAGAAGCTAGAAAAAGCAAGCTTGAATTTATCTTTCCACAAATTTTAATCTCTTGTTTTTTACTTATAAGCGAACAAATAGTTTCTTATACTTGGTTTTATTTTTTACATTTATTTTCTCTTTTCGAGTGCAACATGTGAGATGGGTTTGCAGACATTTAAGACAGTTAAGACAGTTAAGAAGATAATTAAAATGTTGGGAGTATCCCAATTTGGAAAAAATACGTGTTTTAAGTATCTGTTTAAATATCCAACTGCCCACTTAAATGTCTAAACTTTCCCTTAAGTATCCTAAGCGTTTAGTTGACGGTTTTAAGTTCTATTGCATTTTTTTGATAAAACTGGGATGATTTATTGTGATAGCTGTCGCTTCCAGTCCCCTCAATAATTTGCCGCCTTACGGATGAGTTTTGAATTGTGCGATCGCCCTTGGCGCAAGCCGTACCCGGCTTATCGCTTTCAGCTTGCTAAAATACTACACAACTCATCGATTTGTTGACTTTGTGCTGCAATCAGTTGGTGGGCTGAGGCTTGTAGCTGACGAATGTTTTCCAGCTTGGCATTATCGATGAGTTCCAATTCTCCTGTGAGGAATGTTTGAAACCGATAATAAGAACCGCTGAGTTCTTTTTGACTCGCCTCAAACCAGCGCTCTAATTCTCCGGCTACCACTTCACTACCACCATCAAATACAATATTTAAAAGCGGTTGTCCCCATTGCAATTGCCCCCAATGTTTGACTTTGTCATAAGAATAGATACTCGTCAGGGAACCCGTTCCCAAGGAAACTATCAACAGATCGTCTGGAGCGACTGGCTTTGTGTCTTGTCTGCTGATTTTCGCCTCCATAATTGCTAAATAGGTGGGATTATTAGCAATTAATCCACCATCCACTAAAGTATAGAAGCCGCTAAAATTCTGAGAACTCGCAACGCGATAGGGAGGAAAATAAGTTGGAATCGCAGTTGTTGCCATGGCTGCATCTGTGAGTGTCAAGCCAACAGATAACTTGCGAAACCTTTTCGATTCTGTCTGTTGTTTTTCAATTTTGTTTGTAAATAATATGGGAATTCGCTGCTCGATATCGTAGCTAGTTACAAACACTTCTTTGAGATTCCCCTCTAGAGGTGCATCTCCAAAATATTCTCGGAAAATTTCCTCTCTGCTCTCCGCCGCATATTTTGGCTGGATAAATACATCTTCTATCGGTCCGAATATTTTTTCCCATGCTGGCTCGTAAAACATGGACGGTCCATACTCAACAAAGAGTTCTACCAGATCCTCTGCACTGTATTGAGCGACTGGCGTGCTATCGGATAGCTCTAAATTTAATTGGGGTTTAGTCAGTCCAAGCGCTAGAACTCCTCCGGTGGAAGTGCCTGCAATTAAATCAAACAAACTAAATATCTGCTTTTGTGTCCGCTTTTCAATTTCTGCTAGTATCAGGGCTGGAATAATCGCCCGAATACCGCCTCCATCGATGGCTAGGATTTTATATTTAGCATTGGCTTTTGGATTCATAGCTTCTTGGGATTGCTCCTGAGTCAATGCTTCCGAACGCTCCTGCTGTGGGATATTCTCCGAGACTTCGCTTTGACTTAAAGCTGTCGTCTCTTGAGGTGCGGTCTCTTCCTCCCGCACCACAGTTTCTGTTAAAGGAGTGTTTTCCTCTAAACAATTTGCTGTCTCATCTTGTGTTTCGCCCTCATTGGAGGATTGTGCGGTTATATACGGAAGTTCTGCTAAATCCCAAGTGGGATTGCCATGCAACGTTCCACCATAGCCATTTCCAGTTTGGTCTCGGACAATTGCCCCTTCTCCTTCGTTTAATCTCCAGTAAGCGACTAATCCAAGTTCATTTCCAACTAGTGGCTGATACCGTTGTGTTTGGATTTGCGTTTGATTACAAGCGTAATTCCAGACACTTATGTTAGCTATTTGGCCTGTATAATAGTTGTTGTTGTGTAAAGTCGCGCCCAGAGTTACAAAACTCGTTGCTTTGTTTAACGAGGCTCCTCTCAACGAGCCTGAATACTCATGCTCATCAAGATATATAGTGAGTTGACCCCGATCGAAGACAATTGCAAAGAAGTGCCATTTTCCGATTGTTAGTTCTCCGTTGCCAAAGGTTTTGAGAGCGTTGTCGAGCTTCTCATCAATATAAACATCCAGATTTCCTGTCTCACTGATGCCAAACTCAAAATTATCACTGTATCTATCTGAAGAACGGGCAAAAAAAACATTGCGTGTCCCATAGGTAGTGGCTTTACTTGTGAGCTGATGCGGATTCACCCATCCTGAAATTGTAAAGGCAGAACTCCCCTCAGCAAAAACACCACTGATATCATTTTTACCAAAATCTATGTAATCATCCTGACCGTCAAATGTCAGAACTGCTTGCGTATATACCTTGTTTGTCACAACATTTTCATCTCCAAATCATACCTGGACTTACGCATTGATAGAAAGCTGACGAAAGTAGATTGAAACTTGTTTAGTATAACTCCACTAGATTTTAACCTAAGCTTCCTAATAATGAGGATGTCTCAAAAGTATCAAATCTGAATATCCCCCTAGCACCCTTAAAAAGGGGAGAAAATACTCTCAAATTTCCCCTTTTTAAGGAGGATTTAGGAGGAACTGTGAAACTTTGATACATCACTCAAAACTTTTCAGACATCTTCCGATCCAATACTGCAAGGGATCTCGGAAATTGTAGGTTGGGTAAACCCAGTGTGAAACCCAACAAATGTTGGGTTTCGTTCCTCAACCCAACCTACGTGTTTTCGTATTTTTAGGCTTAACCGACAAGTATTGTTTTCCGATGGGCATCAAGGTATCAAGTTTATCAAGAAAATGCAATAGAAGTTATTCCTCGACAACTTCAACTGTTCTGGGTTCGTTAGGTGTTCCAGGATAAGTACTAGTGGTTTCCGGGCTAAGGTGATTTTTCAGTTTGAGTTTTAGCTCATCTGTAATGGGTAAATCTCTAATTTCTTTGAGGAGAACTCTTATAGATTCGGTTTTGCTGCGTTCTGAATAGATGGCCTGAAGAAGGGCTTCAACTCCAAATCCGGCTACAACATCCCCTACAACTGATATTAGACCAAGCAGGGCTATACCGCCTACGATACCAAACGGCCCTCCCCATGCTGTTAAGGCAGCAGCAACAGCCGCAGAACTACCTCCTGATGAGACTGTTAGAATCACTAGAATTATGCCAGGAAGACCTAGACCGGCAAGTTTTTTAACGATTTCGTCCATTGCAATTACCTAAAATCCTTACGTTTCGGTTGAAAAATGACTCAGGGTATGAGACGGTTGTCGCGCTTGACGATGAAACCTGTTTCAAAACCTAGACTAAGCTAAATAAAAGCTGTCCACGCTCCGATCGGTTAACATTTTACAAATTTTTTCTATTTTAAGGAGGCTTCTACAACTTCTGGCTTAATCCCTTCCCCTAGAATGGCGACAATCCGATAAAATCGCCTTCAGCTTGCTAAAATACTACACAACTCATCGATTTGTTGACTTTGTGCTGCAATCAGTTGATGGGCCAAAGCTTGTAACTGACGAATGTTTTCCAACTTGACATTATCGATGAGTTCCAATTCTCCTGTGAGGAATGTTTGAAACCGATAATAAGAACCGCTGAGTTCTTTTTGACTCGCCTCAAACCAGCGCTCTAATTCTCCGGCTACCACTTCACTACCACCATCAAATACAATATTTAAAAGCGGTTGTCCCCATTGCAATTGCCCCCAATGTTTGACTTTGTCATAAGAATAGATACTCGTCAGGGAACCCGTTCCCAAGGAAACTATCAACAGATCGTCTGGAGCGACTGGCTTTGTGTCTTGTCTGCTGATTTTCGCCTCCATAATTGCTAAATAGGTGGGATTATTAGCAATTAATCCACCATCCACTAAAGTATAGAAGCCGCTAAAATTCTGAGAACTCGCAACGCGATAGGGAGGAAAATAAGTTGGAATCGCAGTTGTTGCCATGGCTGCATCTGTGAGTGTCAAGCCAACAGATAACTTGCGAAACCTTTTCGATTCTGTCTGTTGTTTTTCAATTTTGTTTGTAAATAATATGGGAATTCGCTGCTCGATATCGTAGCTAGTTACAAACACTTCTTTGAGATTCCCCTCTAGAGGTGCATCTCCAAAATATTCTCGGAAAATTTCCTCTCTGCTCTCCGCCGCATATTTTGGCTGGATAAATACATCTTCTATCGGTCCGAATATTTTTTCCCATGCTGGCTCGTAAAACATGGACGGTCCATACTCAACAAAGAGTTCTACCAGATCCTCTGCACTGTATTGAGCGACTGGCGTGCTATCGGATAGCTCTAAATTTAATTGGGGTTTAGTCAGTCCAAGCGCTAGAACTCCTCCGGTGGAAGTGCCTGCAATTAAATCAAACAAACTAAATATCTGCTTTTGCGTTCGCTTTTCAATTTCTGCTAGTATCAGAGCTGGGATAATAGCCCGAATACCGCCTCCATCGATGGCTAGGATTTTATACTTAGCATTGGCTGTTGGATTCATAACTTCTTGCGATTGCTCCTGAGTGAATGTTTGCGATCGCTCCTGCTGTGGGATATTCTCTGAGACTTCGCTTTGACTGGTTTGGTCTATTTTTATTTCCCCCGCCTGTTGTTCGGGGGTTGAAGATGTTTGGTCGCGAGCAGATTTTTTCCTTGTCTCTTTTTTTGCTTTTGGTTGACCCTCATCCCTAGCGACCACTGGGGCTAAAGCCGTCGTCTCTTGAGTCGGGGTATCTTCCTCCCGCACCGCAGTTTCTGTTAAAGGAGGGTTGTCCTCTAAAGGATTCGCTGTCTCATCTTGTGTTTCGCCCTCATGGGATGCTTGTGAAAGCAGCTCTTGGCTTGAAGCTTGGCCAAAGGTCGGCAGTTCGGCTATATCCCAAGTCGGATTGCCACGCAACTTGCCATCATGAGCGTTTGCGGTTAAGTCGCGGACAGTTGTCCCTTCTCCTTCGTTTAATCTCCAGTAAGCGACTAATCCTTCTTCATTTCCAACTAAAGGCTCAGACCGTTGCCTCTGGATTTCTACCTGAGAACAAGCGTAATTCCAGACACTTATGTTAGCTATTTGACCTGTATAATAGTTGTTGTTGTGTAAAGTCGCGCCCAGAGTTACAGAACTCGTTGCTTTGTTTAACGAGGTACCTCTCAATGAGTCTGTATACTCATGCTCATCAAGATATATAGTGAGTTGACCCCGATCGAAGACAATTGCAAAGAAGTGCCATTGTCCGGTCGTTAGTTCTCCGTTGCCAAAGGTTTTGATAACGTTGTCGAGCTTCTCATCAATATAGACATCGAGATTTCCTGATTCACTGATGCCGAACTCAAAATTATCACTGTATCTATCTGAAGAACGAGCAAAAAAAACATTGCGCGTCCCATAAGTAGTGGCTTTACTCGCGAGCTGATGCGGATTCACCCATCCTGAAATTGTAAAGGCGGAACTCCCCTCAGCAAAAACACCACCGATATCATTTTTACCAAAATCTATGTAATCATCCTGACCATCAAATGTCAGAACTGCTTGCGTGTGTACATTGTTTGTCACAACATTTTCATCTCCAAATAATACGAGGGCTTACGCACTGGTAGAAAGCTGGCTTTGTAGCTCGAAACTTGTTTACTATAACTAAAGTAGATTTTAACCCAAGCCTCCTATTAATGAGGATGCCTCAAAAGTATCAAATTTTATTTATATTCTGCCCAACCACCCTTAAAAGGGGAGGACAATACTCTTAAAGTCCCCCCTTTTTTAGAAAATACTCTCAAAGTCTCGCTTTTTCAGAAAATACTCTCAAAGTTCCCTTTTTTCAAAGGAATTTTGGTGGCTCTGCGAAACTTTGACACATTGCTCAAAAATTTTCAGACATTTTCTAAGCTTATCAGCATCAAGGTATCAAGTTTATCAAGAAAATGCAATAGCAGATAAGACAAGATACCAATATTTTGCCTTTAGCAGAATTAGCACTGAATCTACAATTTCAATATAAAAAATATATACAAATTATTAAATTTTTTTAACAAAACAAAGATGTTGGAAAGGCTTAATTCCAAATTTTTCTGTTTACTGACCTGACTGGGTGGAAGCAGCGCAAACTCAGCTTGAATTTATCTTTCCGCAAATTGTATAGTCTTGTTTCTTACTTGAGAGCGAACAAATATTACCTCTTCCACGCAGTCACGTATTTGATATTTATATTTCCCAGTGCAAGATGTGGGATAGGGCCGGTGATTGTTAAGATAGTTAAGACATTTAAGACCTTTAAGACATTTAAGTGATTGATTAACACAGTTAAAATATGCCGCTTTAAAGTTGATTTTAAATTAGTAAACATATAGATGACTATTGAGAATTTCGCAGGCAGCTAGTTTTACCAAGCATACATCAGGCAATCTACTTTTAGACATATAACTAAAGATTTAAGCTTTGAATATACACTTCACTTTATTAAAAGTCTTAAATGTCTTATTTGTCTGCAGACCCAGCCATCGGTATGATGACTTGATATTTTGATTTCTTGTGTTTTTTTTGAAGAAATGGTATAAATAAAACGGTCAAGTAAATTTTCCAGGGGAAAATAATATGTCTACAAAGACAGTAGAATCACCAGGTATCAAGACCGTCCCATTTTTTGCCCGCTTCTTGGAAGATCAATCTCCATTATTAGCAGAGTCAGACAAACCTCCTGCAGATGCTCCTACAGAGCCTCCTAAAGTTCCTCCTTATCTTCCTCCTTTGCCTTTCACCTACAAGTTTCCCTCTGATTGGGAAGATTTCTAGATTTAGTACAAAAAGGTTGAAGTATAAAGGCTAAAGTGATGAAAGTAATAGCCTTATACTGCAAGCTGTATACAAATTTACAATGATAGTCTTATTTCTCTGACTGATGTACTAGTGGTCTATCGCATTAATTTTGATAGGCTGCCACCTCGTTCCCATGCTCCGCCTGGGAATGCCTTGCCATGGGCTGCCGCCTCCCGAATGCGAGGCAGCAGCCCACCCGAGTGCATTCTGTGGTAGAACCACCGGAACGAGAGAGGAAAAATCCTTTTACCCATCGAAATTAATGTGGTAGACCACTAGTAGTCAATCATACCCGCTATAATGGGTTAAGTGGATAGATTTCCAACTAGAGAAAAAAATCGTTTCACCCCTCAAAACTTGATTTCGTCCTAACAGTACTCTAAGAAAATGTTTTATGCACCTATCGCGTAATATTGTTTTATTAATCACCCACAGTGGTGATTTCTTCACAATAGATAGAGTAGCAGAAGCTTTGTCAAAGAGAGGAGCGCAGCCATTTCGCTTGAACACTGATAAATTTCCTTTAGACCTACAACTAACAGCACATTTTGACAAGTCCAAAAGCTATCACAAGATAGAAGATGGCATCCACTCTATAAGCACAGAGCAGGTGCAAGCTGTTTGGATGCGTCGCATTTGGGAACCACAATTGGGTAAAGAATTAGCTCCAAAGTTCCAAGAAGCCTGCATTCGAGAATCACAGGCAACCTTAGATGGTTTTTGGGACAGTCTCAGGGAAGCTCATTGGGTAGATGATTTAGAGCGGATAAATTTTGCACACAATAAGCTGCGTCAACTGCGGGTTGCTTCTGAAATAGGTTTTGTCACTCCTCGGACTCTTATCACCAACAAAGCTGAAGCAGTACGGGAGTTTTTCCAACACGTCAACGGAAGAATGGTGAGTAAGTTGCTAACTACTCTTTCTCGCAGTATGGAACCTACCTCGTTCTTCCTTTACACTAGCATCGTTAAAGAAGAAGATTTGCACGATGCTGAGTCACTGCGCTATTGTCCTATGGTTTTTCAAGAACAAATTCCCAAGCAATGGGAATTGCGGGTAGTGTATGTGAATGGCAATGTCTTTGTGGGGGCGCTTAATGCGTCTGTCGATCCAGCATCACAAGTGGATTGGCGTGTTCCTGGTGTTGAGCTTGGTTCATGGCAACATCACGAGCTTCCTGATGAAGTCGTTTGTCGTCTCAAAACCTTTATGGCTAGATTTGGGCTTTTGTTTGGAGCCTTTGATTTTATTCTTACACCCTCAGGAGAATATGTCTTTTTGGAAATTAACCCCATAGGAGAATGGGGAATGTTGGAACGAGATTTAGACTTGCCTATATCTGATGCGATCGCAGACACATTAATGGCTAATGGCTAATGGCTAATGGCTAAAATTTTATAATTCATAATTCATAATTCATAATTCATAATTCATAATTCATAATTCATAATTCCTATGACAGTCTTAATAGTTACTTTTAGTCAAGACAATGAAAGCATTCCTCTGGTTATTAAAGCAATTGAGGCTTTAGGAGAAAAAGCATTTCGTTTTGACACAGACAGATTTCCGAGTGAAGTGCAGTTAGATATTTACCATGGTGATTCGGAGCAAGCAATTATTACTGATGGCGCACAGAAGTTAGATTTAAGTGAAGTGTCTTCCGTTTGGTATCGGCGGATGCGCTACGGAGAAAAAATTCCCGACACGATGGACAAGCAATTTAGAGAAGCCTCTATTAAAGAATCTCGCGCTACTGTTAGGGGTTTGATTGCTAGCATCAAGGGATTCCACTTTGACAAAATGTCAAATGTGGATCTGACCAATAATAAGCAATTACAGCTGCAAGTCGCACGAGAGGTTGGTCTTTTGACTCCGCGTACCTTAACTTCAAACAATCCAGAAGCAGTGAAGCAATTTGCCTCTGAGTGTCAGGAGCAGGGGATAGTCACAAAAATGCTTTCTTCCTTTGCCATCTTTGGCGATCGCGGGGAAGAGTTCGTGGTTTTCACCAATCCAGTGACAGATGACGATTTGGAAAATCTTGAAGGATTGCGTTTTTGTCCGATGACGTTTCAAGAAAATGTGCCAAAGGCGCTAGAGTTGCGGACGACTATTGTGGGACACCGTGTATTTACTGCCGCAGTAGATTCCCAACGATTGGAGAGGGCTACTTACGACTGGCGCAAAGAGGGGAGAGCTTTAAGCGAGAGTTGGCAACCTTACAACTTACCTGAGGATGTTGAGAAAAAGCTTCTTAATCTAATGGCTTATTTTGGTTTAAACTATGGAGCGATAGATATTATCGTCACACCTGATGGCCGACATATATTTCTTGAGATTAACCCAGTTGGGGAATTTTTCTGGTTGGAGTTGTTTTCACCACACTTTCCCATTTCTCAAGCAATTGCCGAAATTCTGCTTACTGGTGTGCATTTGTCAAGAGGATGTTTGTAACGCCTTGACGAATAGAATTCGCACGGCAGGTGCTACAACGGGGGGAACCCCCGCAACGCACTGCCTTGGCTATACAAGCAAAACCCACCTGCGTGGGTTTTTACAATCCTTAATTTTTCATGAGTCCGCGCAGGCGGACTTTATTTGTGTAGTAGTGAATTCTATTCGCTCAATACTTTTATTCGCCCAATACTTTACAAAGGTCTTTATTCACAATTCTATTTTTAGAATATGCAAACTCAAGTTGCTCGCGATCGAGAAATGACAAATCCTCTTTCAGGTTTTACTCAATTTTGGGAGGATGTCCGCGTGGTAGCTCAACCTTATTGGTACCCAACAGACCCAAAAGGAAGAGCATTTTCAGAAGTGATTCGCTCATGGGGGATGCTTGCTCTCCTGATATTATTAATAATCTCGCTCGTGGGCGTAACTGCCTTTAACAGCTTCTGGAATCGCCGTGTACTGGATATAGTTATCGAAGAAAAAGACCTTGCTAAATATCTTGATACGTTATGGGTTTCTACCCTTGGTATTGTGGTAGTAACACTCTTGGTAGCATTTTCTAAGTATATCAGAAAAAGAATTGCTCTTGATTGGTATACATGGCTGAACAATCACATTTTAGAAAAATATTTGAGCAAGCAAGCCTATTATAAAATTAATTTTAAATCTGATATTGGTAATCCAGATCAACGCATATCTCAAGAAATTGAACCAATTACTGGCAGTGCTTTGAGCTTTTCAGCTACTTTCCTAGAAAAAGTGCTGGAAATGTTGAGTGTTTTAATCATTCTCTGGACAATTTCCTCACAAATCACAATTTATCTAGTTATTTATACGATTGTAGGTAATTTGATAGCTGTTTACTTAACTCAAAAACTCAATAAAATTAGTCAAGAAGAACTTGAGTTTAAAGCTGACTTTGCTTATTGTCTGACTCATGTTCGCAAACACGCTGAATCGATAGCTTTTTTTCAGGGAGAAGAAAAAGAATTAAATATAATTAACCGAAGATTTAATAATGTTCTGAAAAGTGTTGAACACAGGCTGAGTTGGGAAAGAGGGCAAGATGTTTTTTACAGAGCATATCAGTCTGCAATCACTGTATTTTCGATGTTTATACTCACACCTTTATTTATTAAAGGTGAAATTGATTATGGAGAAATTAACCAAATCAGTTTCTGTTGCTTTCTGTTTTCTAGTGCTCTAGGAGAATTAATAGCTCAATTCGGGAATTCAGGGCGCTTTTCTAGTTACGTTGAACGTTTGGCTGAGTTTTCGGATGCCCTAGAAGTTGTTACTCAAAAACCAGATAATGTAAGTAATATTAAAGTCATAGAAGATAAGCGTTTGGCTTTTGAGAATGTCACCTTACAAACACCAAACTACGAACAGGCGATTGTCGAAAACTTGTCATTGTCTGTTCGAGCGGGAGAAGGGCTATTGATTGTAGGACCAAGTGGAAGAGGAAAAAGTTCTCTATTGAGAGCGATCGCTGGGTTGTGGGATGCAGGAACTGGTCGTTTGGTGCGACCTCCCCGACAAGAAATCCTATTTTTGCCCCAACGTCCTTATATAATTCTAGGAACATTACGCGAACAGTTACTCTATCCTCATACAATAGAGCAAATGAGCGACCCCGAACTTGAGGAAGTTTTGCGACAAGTGAATCTCCAAAATTTGCTTACCCGTGTGAATGGCTTTGACACAGAAGTTCCTTGGGAAAATATATTGTCGTTAGGAGAACAGCAACGTCTTGCTTTTGCACGAATATTCATGACTCTTCCTAGTTTTACTATCTTAGATGAAGCAACAAGTGCTTTAGATTTGAACAATGAAGAGAATTTATATCGAAAACTACAACAAACGAAAACCACTTTTATCAGTGTTGGGCATAGGAAAAGTCTAGTGAACTATCATCAATGGGTTTTAGAGCTTTCAGAGGGTTGTAGTTGGCAACTTCTGACCGTAGAGGATTATCAAAAACAAAAAGAAATTGTCATTGCTCCACCTGAAAAGGCTCAAACCACAGTAGCTACTTCCCCAAAATAATCCCCAAATTAATGAGTTCCAAATACAACCAACAACATCAGCAGTTACAACCACAACCGCAGGCAATACTGCAAGGGCAGAGAATATTAGTAGGTTGGGTTGAGGAACGAAACCCAACAAACACATTTTTATTTTTTAAGCAAAACTTACGCAGTATTGTAACCGCAAGGCTTTCTTATTATTAAAAAAGGGAACAAGGAATAGGGAATAGAGAACAGGGAAAAACATAAAAGGTGTTAAAATGGGAAAGAGAGTTTATTGAAACTTGGCGATCGCACAGTTCCCAATACTGCAAGGGCTGAGAATATTAGTAGGTTGGGTTGAGGCTTTGGGAAACCCAACAAACTGAAAAAAATGTTGGGTTTCGTTCCTCAAACCAACCTACACGTTTTGATTTTTTCAGCTTAACCGAGCAGTATTGGCAAAGTTCCATCGTATTAACAGCAATGCTAAGTAAAAAAGCAAAAAAAACGAATTACTTATGAATTTATTACAATTTATGAAAAAACTTATCAATTACCCATTTTAAAAAATCCCAAATTAAAAAATTCAAAAAAAATTAGAGAATGTCAAATTTTACTGAAAGAAGGTATTAAATATCATTCTTACTTTTGGGGAAAAATTAAACGAAAACAAGAAATAAGTCAAGGGCAAACTTTTGCAGAAATCAAATCATTAATGAGAGATTACACTCAAATTATTGATTTTGTAGAAAATTATAAAGATAGTTATCAAGAGTTTTTGTTAAAACTGACAGATGACTGGAAAAATTTATTCATTCAAAAATATGTTGAAATTAAGAAAATAAATGATGAAAGAAACAAGTTAGAAATAAAAAATCAGAAAAATCCTCAAATTCTTGAGAAACTGAAATGGGAGAAACAAGAAAACTTAAAATCAATTTTACTATTAAGCAATACTAACTTTTTGATGTTAGAAAAAATCCAGTTGTTGACTGAAGGAATTAAAAATATAGCAGAAGATACAAAAAAGCAAAAGCAAACTATTCAGCAAATAGTTAAAGGTTTAGAGGTTTATCAAGAGATTTATGAATAACAGATAGGAGCCACAAAAATTAGTCAAGAGATAGCAACAATAGCTGAAACAGCAGTCA
>NZ_WJFC01000079.1 GCF_009725235.1 Scytonema sp. UIC 10036 | reverse complement strand
CCCTTCTCCCCCATTCCACCCTTGTCCCCCTTGTCTCCCTTGTCCCCCTTGTCCCCCTTGTCCACCTTGTCTCCCTTGTCCTTAATCCCCAATCCCCATTATTTGCCTCAAATTTTTTGCCTGTTGGGCTATTCCCTGCCAATTCCTTGCCTCTACAAACTTTTTAGGAAATAATTGACTGCTGATACCAACTGCGATCGCTCCTGCTTGTAAAAAGTCCTTAGCATTTTCTAGGGTAATGCCACCTGTTGGAATTAGGGGAATATAGCCCAAGGGACCTTGCAAACTTTTTATATATTGAACGCCTCCGAGTGCTTCTACGGGAAATACTTTGACACAACTTACACCACTATGCCAAGCGGTGACGATTTCTGTGGGAGAAAGTGCTCCCGGTACAATTGGGATATCAACAGCAACAGCTGCTTGAATCATTGCTAAGTCAACGTGAGGAGTAAAGAGAAACTGCGCCCCTGCTGCAATAGCTTCTTGAATATGCTTGAGATTTAATAATGTACCAGTGCCAATGATGCAGTTAGGTAATTCTGCTCGTAATTGACTGATTAGTTCAGCAGCACGATGGCTATTCCAGGTAATTTCAATTAACTTGATTCCTTCAGATGCCACTGCTAAAGCCATTTGGTAGCCCAATGTAATTTCTGGCGCACGGATGACTGCGATCGCTTTATGTTCTTTTAGTTGTGATAGCCAAAGTTGATTGGACATTTTCTGATAATTTTGATGGATACTCAAAACAATTAGTATTACTAGTATTATAAAACTTAATACAATTTATTCCCTAAGACTGATTCACTTTCTATAAAAACGCTAGCATAATTTCCTCTTCTAACTTGAGAAATAAATATCAACAGCTTAAAAATATTTAATAATGAATTCCTAAAAAGTCATAACCTTTGACTGCTGAATCGTCAATTAAATTAAGTCGTGGGCAAGAGGGAAATTTTTTCATATATTCTTACTCTACTAGTTAGACGTTCTTAGTGCGGTAATATTATTATGCCTCTTTACAAGATTGCAGACTTTGATCCAAACTACAGAGATACTTTTGGCGGCGATGATGTTAAAGCTTTAGATCTCTATACCCAAGGCGGGACGAGAGTTGGCTCTGTTGATGATGTGTTGGTAGATCCTGAGGGTCGTTTTCGCTATCTCGTTATAGATACCGATTACGATTCTTCTAACAAAAAGATTCTACTACCAATCGGTCTTGCCCATATTGACTACAATGCTAAACGCGTTTTTGTAGATGGACTGAGCAAAGAGCAAGTACAAAGTTTACCCGAATACAGAGCAAATTTGACGGTTGATTACGATTACGAAGAACAGGTACGTAAGGCTTATCGTCCTCTATCTAGTACTACAAACCACAATCGTGATACCTACAACTATCAACAAGACTCTGCTTTATACAATCTGAACAACCAAAATCAAGAAACATTCAGATTGTATGAAGAGCGGTTAATTGCCAACAAAAACCGCATTAAAGCAGGAGAAGTTGCAGTTGGCAAACATATTGAAACTGAAACAGCAAGAGTTTCAATACCAATTGAAAAAGAGCGAGTTGTCATTGAGCGTATCAATCCTACAGATGCAGGAACAGCAGTAAATCCTAATGATTTACAGTTCCAAGAAGGAGAAGTTGCACGTATAGAAATCTACGAAGAAACTCCTGATATTCATAAAGAAGCCTTTGTGCGCGAGGAAGTTCGAGTTAGAAAAGTAGTAGATCGCGACACTGTTGAAGCGCAAGAAACCATTCGTCGGGAAGAATTAGATATTCGGACGGAAGGAGATTTATTAACCAATAATTCTGAGAGAAATTTAAGCGATCGGACTTAATGTAAGCGTTAGTAGTTAGTTGTTAGTTGTTAATAGTTAGTAATATTATATACTTGTTATTTACTACTAACTACTAACCACTAACCACTAACCACTAACCACTATCTACCAACCATTAAAATTAAGTCAATCGCAGGAGAGAGGACGAGTGAAAATTCTTTTTTTAAAATAAGTATTATAAAAGGAAATAAGTTGGAGGGTAACGAATATGCCTCTTTATAAAGTATCTGATTTCGACGCAAATTATAAAGACACTTTTGGTGGTGATGATCTCAAAGGAATGAGTGTCTATGAAGAAGCAAGCGACCAAAAAATTGGAACAATTAGCGATGTTTTAGTTGATGATGAAGGTCGTTTTCGTTATTTTGTTGTTGACTTAGGTTTTTGGATATTTGGTAAGAAAGTATTGCTTCCTATTGGTCGCGCTCGCATTGACCACAATACAAATCGTGTTTATGCAGTTGGAATGACTAGAGAGCAAGCAGATAATTTGCCAGAGTTCAACGAACGTGACGCTGTTGATTACGATTATGAAGAGCGTATACGTAACGTTTATCGCAATCCTGTAAACACTAACACAGCTGTAGAAGCATCTGCTCCGCTGGAAACATCGACTCCTTTAGAAGCATCTGCTCCTCTAGATGCTAATTATGCGGCTGCATCTGCGGCAAATCAAGCTGCATCTGCAATCAATCAGCCTGTAACTACACCTAACATCCCCAGATACGATCGCGATACGTACCGTTACGACGCTGAGCCATCTTTGTACGAGATGAACGACCGCGATCATCAAACTCTGAGACTATACGAAGAACGATTAATTGCCAATAAGAGACGTGTCAAGGCTGGTGAAGTTACGATTGGCAAGCATATTGAAACGGAAACAGCAAGAGTTGCAGTTCCAATTGAGAAAGAGAGAGTTGTTGTTGAGCGAGTGACTCCAACAGATGCAGGTAAAGCAGTTGCTCCTGGCGAAGCTAACTTCCGTGAAGGCGAAGTTGCTCGTATGGAAATCTACGAAGAAACACCTGACATTCGTAAAGAAGCTGTTGTACGCGAAGAAGTCCGAGTTAGAAAAGTTGTAGACCGGGATACTGTAGAAGAACAAGATACGGTTCGTCGCGAAGAATTAGATGTTAACGCGCCCGGTCTGCCAATTGATGAGCGCTAATCGGTTGTATTTTTCCCTTGATAGGTTTGTCTGACCTATCATCTCGTTCCCAGGCTTCATCTCGTTCCCAGGCAGAGCCTGGGAATGCCTTCAGGGAGGCCGAGCCTCCTGTATAAGACTAAGTGAGGAAGAGCCTCACAGTTTCCATTACCAGCTATTGATTGGAAATGAGAGACGAGAAATAATTCTTAATTTTATTAAGAAGAACAATGAATAATACAACGCCTATTATAGGCAATAAAAATATTAATAAAATTGCCAGAATTAGTACTTTGCTGGAAAGCTTGCGCCATAAAGTCCATAAATTTAGCATTAGAGATAGGCAAAATCAGCTAGTAGGTGAAGTAAAAGATTTAATTATTGATGCCAATCGTCAAATTAGCTTTATAGTCAATACAGATAGAGATTTAGACGCTCGCCATCAAACTTTTTTACTAAGTAGTAAGTTAGTGGAAAAAATAGATTCCCAAATTAAATGTATTTTTTTAAAAGTCAAAAATACAGAAATAAGATTATTGGAAACCCCCGTAGAGAAAGAAAGCAAAGTTAGTACAATGGAAAATCATTCAAAATCTTTAGATGAGAGTACACAAGATACTTCACTCATTTCAGACAGAGTAGTGAATACAAATGATGGTAATATCACTTCCGTAGACGAAATAGTTCGTTTGCTTGGAGAACGCGTAATCATAGACCGCAAAAAAAGAAAAGTTGGTGAAGTGATTGTTCGCAAGCAAGTAGAAACCCGGATGGTACAAGTACCTGTTCGGAATGAAAAACTGATTGTGGAGCAAGTTAGTCCAGAACGCAAACAGCTTGCAGAAATAGATTTGAGACAAGGAGAAATCTCGGCTGAATTTGAGTTTGTTGACATGGATAGCGCTCACCAAACTGAGAATTTTGATGGTAGTTTAACCGTTAGTGGTGAATTTAGTTCTCCTAAAATTGCTAGTTTACTTTTAAATGCGATCGCTCTCGAACGAAACCATGGTTGTAAATCAGTAAAAGTCACTATCGTTGTAGAAGATGAAGAAGATCGGCAAAAGTATCAAGAGTGGTTTGCCCGCACGTCAAAAAGTTAACGATATTATCAATGGATAGTTATAAAGTCTAGAGCTAACGCAATACTACATAGGTTGGGTTGAGGAACGAAACCCAACATTTTTTTGTGAAACCCAACATTTTTTTTGTAGGGTGGGCTTTAGCCCTACTAGCCCTGTCAAGGTGACTCACAAAATTTTGATTTAGGTGACAATTTCTCATCTTCTCTGGTGTGTACTGTGCGGTTCAATAGTCATTTATTTAACCGCAGAGGCACAGAGTACGCAGAGGCAAGAAGTGAGAAAGCGATTAATTTCCTAAAGTTTTCACCCACCTTGACAGGGCTAGCAGTGCCCACCCTACATATTTGTAATGCGTGCGTTACAAAACTGTGCCAATTTCCTTCAAATAAACCCGTGTAAAAGGTTCATCCTCTCCCAGAGAATATTCTTCAATCAACCCCTTACGTCTGATAGAAACTTTGTCTCCTTTTCTAATAACAACGGTGGAGTCCTCAAAAACATCTCGTGTCAGTATCATCTCAGTTTCCGTAGGGTTATCTAGAACGACCATATTACTGCCGTAATAGAACATCCCATCTTTCTCTAAAATATCTCCTTCATACTCGGCAATCAGCAAATCAAGTTTGGGATTGCGTAGCAATGTTAGGAGGTTGGCATTGTAATCTTTATTGAGAATTTTTTCTGAACGATTCACAAAAACTCCTTGACGACAAACAGCACCTATTGTCCAGTCAGGATATTGCAAAAGAATATGGTCTATTGTTTCTTGAAGGTCATGTACTGAGATGTTGTTAAAGGTAATTATGGGTATTCTGGCATCTGTACCTGACTTATAAAAAGTTTCTAGGATATGTGAAGGAACACCAACGCTTTCTCCTATAGCAGGGTTAAGATGCATCAAAATTCCCGGTGCAGCATTGATTTCTAGAATGGCAAAGTCGCCTGACTTCCAAGATTCGTTAAGATTTCGGGCAATGACATCGATCCCCAAGCAAACAAGTTGGAAGTGTTGGGCAATGTCTTGGACCAAAATAATATTGTCAGGGTGAATGGCACGGGTTGCATCAATGCTAACTCCTCCTGATGAGAGGTTAGCAACTTTGCGAAGATAAACTTTACGGTCTTTCTCTAGAATGCTATCGAGTGATAAGCGCTGCTGGTGGAGATACTGTTCCATTGCCTCATCACACTGAATTTTAGACATTGCTGAGGTTGGAGTGTCCCAGCGTCCTGGTTTTCGGTTTTCTTCTCGGATTAATTCTTCAATAGTTGAGTCACCGTCACCGATAACCCATGCAGGACGACGTTCTGTAGCAGCAACAAATCTACCATTGACACACAGCAGGCGAAAATCAGCTCCTATGATGCTTTTCTCAACAATGATACGTGTCGATTCGTTTTCTGGAATTGCCTTAAGTGCGCGATCGAAAGCAGATTCTAGTTCGTACTCGTCTCGCACTTCTGCTGTGACTCCGATTCCTTTGTGACCAACGACTGGCTTCACTGCTACCGGGTAACCAATTTCTCTCGCAACTGCGAGGGCTTCCTTTTCTGTAACAACAATATCTCCTTTAGGAACTGGGAATCCCAATGTTCTCAAAAAAGCTTTACAGTCGTCTTTACGAGTTGTAAAGTCGGAATCTACATGGCTGTCACAATCAAATGTTGTTGCTACACCCCGAACCTGTTTCTTACCATACCCATACTGGGTGAGTCCTTCATCCCATAGGTAGAAAGTAGGAATACCTTTATGAAAAGCTGTTCGCAGTAAAGTGTAGACTGTTGGTCCGCCATAGACAGATTGCCGGAACCTCTTTTGAAGGCTGGAAATTTGTTCTTCAAAGGTAATTTCTTTGTCTCGAGTTATAGCTTCAAACCAATCCCAAACAAAGTAAACAATAGCCCGTGTTGTGCGCTCGTGTAATGACTGCAAGCTAATTCTCGTAAAATCTGGGTAAGGTTTTATACCCCATCTATCGAGGTGTAAATCCATTTGCAGCTTTCCAACTTCTGATAAGGTACGGGCAAACAGATGAGCATGGGAATCGTATGTTTGGTTACCCAAATTTGGATAGCGATCGCTAATGACTGCAACATAATCCTCTACAGGCAGAGGTTGTGTAAATTCAGTCAAAGTAAAATCAAATACCAATGCCCCTGTTTCTAAATAGGGATTTGGTCCAACATAATGCTTAAAGTTGAAAATATCGAACGCATCAGTCTTTCTTGCGTTAACGCGGATTGGCTCTGCAACTCTGTCTTGAACCATTGACTCTAGACCTTTGGCTAAACACCTGAACCTGGAGGTATATATGCTTTCTCCAGACTGAGTTACTATCTATTAAATTGAGGACTACTTGGGAAGCGATGGCAAAAGCCTGCGCTACACCATACACGTCACACTTGACTTTAGCATCAAATGCTACGCTTACGCCTGCTTATTGTAACTCCTACATAACGATCTTTAGTTATCCTAAAGGCATAATCATTAAATTCGGGAACGCTTAACGCTTAACGCTTAACAGGGAAATTTTGACTACAGTTCAATACCTAAGTGCGTTATTTATCCTTCATGAGACCGAGCTATAACATACAACTTTTGAAAGTAGTCACAATGCCTTTGTATTTTTTATACTAACCAAGTCACTGTTAGTATAATTCTAGGAGACGACAGAGTTATGATTAACACAGAAGTTGTTCTTAGAAATGAAGTTCAACACCTTGCAGAGGAAGCATTTCATCACAAACTGATTTCCGGTTACGGAGATGGTCCCAATAGTAACGAATACCAAATTGTTTTTCAGGGTAAGCCCAGACACTTTTCTTTAGAAGAAGCTCGCTCTTTTCTATGTGAATTACTTTTTGACAACCCGATTCTGAATTCCTAATGAGATTGTTGTGAATTTCATTGAATGCGATCGCGCAGAAATTGACTGGCATTGATGATAAGTGAAGCCCATTTAATAAAATCTTTTTCCAGATAACTTGAAAGCATGGTCTCATTCTTGGTTGTTGGTAGGCAATCTACATAAAACTCGTTGTATCACCTTGTTCCCAGGCTGAGCCTGGGAATGCCTTACTGTTGTATCACCTTGTTCCCAGGCTGAGCCTGGGAATGCCTTACTGGCGAGGCTCCGCCTCTATTTCTATTTATTTATCTTAAATTTTGTAAATTTTTTTAAAGATTGACAAAATCAAATTTATTTTGTTCTCTACTAGAGTAAATATTTATTTTCTGTATTGTAATCTACCGAACGGGTGTTTCCATACGATTGATAGCCATGTTTTATTAAAGCTAATAACTTTTATGAGGTGGCTATATGGTAGCTAGTGAAATCAAACGGCAGTTAGTCATTATTGGAGGTGCAGAAGACAAAGAAGGCGACTGTCAAATTCTTCGGGAGTTTGTTCGTCGCGCTGGAGGTACAAAAGCCAGAATTGTTATTATGACAGCTGCAACAGAGCTGCCAAGAGAAGTTGGAGAAAATTATATTAGAGTCTTTGAACGCCTTGGAGCCGAGAATGTTCGTATAGTTGACACAGAAACTCGCAGTGATGCGTCTTCATCCACAGCATTAGAAGCAGTTAATGAAGCTACTGGTATATTTTTTACAGGAGGAGATCAAGCTCGGATTACAAGCGTACTTAAAGATACCGATCTCGATAAAGCTATCCACAATCGTTATGCTGAAGGAATAGTAATAGCGGGAACAAGTGCAGGTGCTGCAGTCATGCCTGATGTAATGATTGTAGAGGGTGACTCAGAAACAAATCCTCGGATGAATATTGTAGATATGGGTCCTGGTATGGCTTTTTTACCAGGAGTAGTCATAGATCAGCACTTCTCACAGCGCGGGCGGTTGGGACGCTTAATTGCTGCATTGGCGCAACAGCCTGCTGTTTTAGGATTTGGTATTGACGAGAATACAGCCATGATAGTCACCGATAACAAAATTGAAGTGGTTGGAGAAGGCTGTATCACAGTTGTTGATGACTCATCTGTCATGCACAGCAATGTTGATGAAATTTTAAAGGATGAACCTTTAGCCATTTGTGGAGCAAGACTTCATATTCTGCCACACGGGTATAAATTTGACTTAAAAACTCGCAAGCCAATCTTGGATGGTTATGCTACGGCAAATGCTCCTACACCAATTGCGGCACCTGCTGCTTAGAAAAAGGGACTAGGGACAAGGGGTTAGGGACAAGGGGGACAAGGGGGACAAGGTAGACAGGGTAGACAAGAGGGACAATATATTCTTCTCCCTTATCTCCCAATGCCCGATCCCCAATACCCAATGCCCGATCCCCAATGCCCGATCCCCAATCCCAAATCTTGAAATGACAAGTGTAATGGAATTTGAATTATTTGCTCCCCGTAATAATGCTGCTGCTCTTATTGCCTCTTTCTCTGACTGGAAAGAGATGCCAATGAATAAGTGTGAGGATGGTTATTTCCGCACTCAAGTAGAACTCGAAGATGGAGTTTATCAGTATAAATTTCGCGTACAAACAAAAAGCCCACAATTTGAACCAGATCGATGGGTGGATGTTATCGATCCCTACGCAACAGATGTTGATGAAGAGAAAAAAGTTGCTGTAGTAAGGATCAAAGATGGAACAAAAATTGTTGATACTTATGTTTGGCAGCACGATCGTACACGATTACCTAAAAATAATGAATTAGTTATATATGAAATGCACGTTGCGGATTTCACTGGTGGTGAAGTTGATCCCTACAAACGTGGAAGATATGTAGATGCTATTGAAAAGTTAGATTATCTCAGCAAATTGGGAATCAATGCGATTGAATTAATGCCGGTTAATGAATATCCTGGTGACTACAGTTGGGGGTACAAAGTTCGTCATTACTTTGCTACAGAATCTAGTTATGGTTTAACAGAAGATTTAAAGCACTTTATTGACGAATGCCATGGTAGAGGGATTCGCGTTTTGATAGATGGAATTTACAACCATACCGATGAAGAATGCCCTTTGTTGCTGATTGACCGAAATTACTGGTACTACGAGCACATGCATTATCCGGAAGATCCAGCTAATTACTGGGGTCCGGAGTTTAACTACAACTACTACGATGAAAAGTTAGACGTTAAGCCCGCGTGGAAGTACGTTGGAGATGTTGTAAAATTTTTGGTTGAAGAATATCACATTGATGGAATTCGTTTTGATGCAGTGCGACAATTGGCTCACAATGAATTTCTGACTTGGCTAGCTCAACAATCCAAAAAGAAAACTGCATCCAAACCGTTTTTCAACATAGCCGAACACATTCCTGACACCAGTAAAATCACAACTCCAGAAGGTCCCTTAGATTCTTGCTGGCATGAAAGCTTCCGCTATTTTGTTCTACCACATATTAGTGGAGAGATGTTTGAACCCGAAAAGCTCAAGGAAGTTTTAGACCCCAGGCGACAGGGTTATGCAGCAACAACAAATGTCATTAATTATTTGGCAACTCACGATCGCGAATACTTATTGAGAGAATTGGGCGAGCGTGGTATCTTTAATGAAGATGCATTTAGAAGAGCCAAGTTAGCAGCCGTACTACTTATGACAGCGATGGGTATTCCCATGCTGTGGATGGGAGAAGAGTTCGGAGAACACAAACGCAAAAGTGAAAACGTCACTCAGCCTAAAAAGATAGCATGGCCGTTACTAGAGAGAGAGCAAAATCGAGACTTATTCAATCACTATCAGAAACTTATTGCCTTACGCAAACAAAATTCTGCTTTGCAGAATGACAATATAGAATTTTTCCATGAAAATTTCGAGCCAAAAGTTTTGGCATATGTTCGTTGGAACGAACAGGGTAACCATGTTGTTGTTGTTGCAAATTTCTCAGAGCAAAATTATGATGGATATCGCGTTCCTGACTTTCCCTGTGCTGGAAAATGGCATGACTGGATAGAAGGTGATGATATCGAAGCTGCTGAAGATAACATCATGCTCAACCTTGAGGCATATCAAGCAAAAGTCTTAGTACAGTGACTAATTAACAGTGACCAATGACAAATAACAAATGACCAATGACAAATGACCAATGACAAATGACCAGTTAACAATATACAGTAACATCTTCTCCACATACATCTGCAAGATAAACTAAAGACTTAAAGCGAAGCATCACTAATTGTTCGTAGAAAGGATTGAGTTTACACAGAGGTGGAATATACAAGATGGTGCGATTAAAGAGTGTAAATTTGCGTTCAAATGGACACTGGGCTGGAATAGTTTTACAAAGGCGTTGTGCAACTTTATAGTCGTTAATTTCTATAGAGTCGAGCCATTGGCGTATTGTTTGAATAGGATTAAGACCGAATTGACGTAAATTTTGTAGTAGCATAATTGTTAGTGGTTAGTCGTTAGTAGGGTGGGCAATGCTCACCCTATACCTTATTGGTATTTTTTAGTAAGTTTTTTCTTGTTGGGCTGCGTCTAGAATTTCTGTCACAAAAACACGATCTGCATCAGAAATACTTTGCATTAAAACAGCACGTGCATTCTGATTAACTAACAGTTCACCTTCAGATGTAACACTAAAATCTTGACCCAAAATAAAACCTTGACCAATTAATTTTTGTACGGCGAGCATGACTACATACTCTTTTAAAGTAATACAAGCGTCAAGGTAAGGAAAGTTTTGCCAAATCCACTGACAAGTATCTGGAGCACTTTCTGCTAGTTGAAATAGAGCTGCATTCATGATATTCTGTGTGTATCTAGAACCCATGAGATTCATCAAAACTTGTTCGCAGGTTTCTACTAGGTCTCTGTCTTTAAACTTTAAGATATTGACGAACAAATTGACAGCAGCATTAAATTCTTGATATTCCCTCTCAAAATCTTGCTCGTACATTTACAATATCCTTTTTCAAAGTTAAGTGTTTTTAAAAAAAACTGCAAGTGAATAATTAACATGGTCAGCGGTTAGTGGTTAGTAGTTATTGGTTAGTGGTTAGTGGTTAGTGGTTAGTGGCTAGTGGCTAGTGGAAATAATCTACTAACAACTAACAACCAACAACTAACAACCAACAACTAACAACCAACAACTAACAACCAACAACTAACAATTAAATTCATTGCAGTCTCCATTTCCAAACCGAGGTCACCTGATATTTAAGTTAGAGTCGAAAAATGAAGAACCTGTGGAGAGGGAAAAATTTTTGCAACATTTAGCACTAACTCAGAACCTCTGTCAGCTGGTCATTTAACATCATTGGATTGAAAGGTTTGGCAATGAGTCCTTTAACACCAAGTTCTGCAAATCGTCGTTGATCGGAGGATTGCACTTTTGCTGTCAGTAGAATTACGGGAATGTCCTGAGTTGCGGGATTCGCCTGCAGTTTCTGAAAAGTTGCAATTCCGTCCATATCCGGCATCATGACATCCAAGAGAATGGCATCTGGTTTTTTAGCTTCAGCTAACTGTAGCCCTTCCATACCTGATTCAGCTGTAAAAACTTCCCAACCACCCACTGACTCTAAGGTAAGTTGGGCAACTTCTCTAATATCTTCTTCATCGTCAATAATAAGAATGCGTTTGGCTGTCACTGCTATCCCCCTTAATCGTTGGAATAATTCGATTTAATAAACCCACTATATGTTCTTCAAATTCTTCTGGTGTAACGCGTCCTTTCGTAAAAAAGAGCGTTTGTCCCAGTTTTAATCGTTCTCGGTCAAAGTTATTGAGGTCTTTAGCACAGTAAACAACCAAAGGAACCATGCACAAACGTCTATGGTGCCGCAGCCAGTCTACCACAGCAAAGCCATCTACTTCTGGCAATGCTAGGTCTAATACCAGTAAATCGGGAAGAAGACGCTGGCTTAAACGCAACGCTTCTCGTCCTGTTTTCGCATGGTAGGTTTCAACTCCGTAACGTTCAAACATGGCAATCAACACTTGTGCCAAATCAGTATCATCTTCTACTATGAGTACCTTCAGAGTCTGGCTTTTTCCTCCTGCAAGTGCTCGTTCCAACGCTTGAAATAATAATTTTTCATCTGGGGGTTTCACAATCCAGTCACTGACATCTGGATGGGGGGTGGTTCTGGCATCTGGCATTAAACCGCTAAGAACAATCGCAGGAATATCTTTAGTCTGGGGTTGCTGCTTTAATACCCCTAGAGTTTCCCAACCGTGCATACCGGGCATCATAAGGTTCAAGAAAATTGCATCTGGCTGCTGTTTTATTGCTACATCCACTGCTTCTTGTCCGGAAGCCGCGCATATCGTTTGATAACCTCGTTGTTCTAACATAGCTTGCATGACAGCTCGAACTGAGGGATCGTCATCGCATACCAAGATCAGTGGGCTATCATTGCTGTTTAATGGAACAGATGGAATGATTGGTTCTTCCTCTCGGTACAAAGGTAATGAGATGTAAAAAGTGCTCCCTTCTCCTACAGTACTTTCTGCCCAAATACGCCCATCATGACATTGTATAATACTGCGGCAAATGGCAAGACCCAAGCCAGTACCACCTTTTTTACGTGAGTCAGAAGCATCTACCTGTTGAAACCGTCCAAAAATGGTTTCTATTTTGTCAGCAGGTATCCCTCTTCCTTGGTCGCGGATGGTAAAGAGGATAAGGGGAGAGGGGGACAAGGAAGACAAGGGGGACAAGGAAGACAAGGGGGACAAGGAAGACAAGGGAGATAGGGAAGAGTTTTCTTGAATTTCGGCACTAAACCAAATCGTGGTGCCTGGGGGTGAAAATTTAACGGCGTTACTGAGTAAGTTGGTGAAAGTTTGTACAATTCGGTCAGGATCTGCCCACAAGTTTGCTGATATGGAAGACACAGAGAGTGTGATTCCTGCTTTGTCTACCATGGATTGCATTTCTTCTACTGACTGCTGCATCAAGCTTGTCACATCACAAATTTGTTTGGTCATTGTGACTTTGCCTGATTCGATGCGTTCAATGTCAAGGATATCGTTAATCAGTCGAATTAAACGATCGGTGTTATTGACGGCAATTTCTAGCATCCTTTGAGCTTTTTCAGGTTGGGTATTGAGTACACCACTGGCAACTAAACCCAAAGAACCGCGAATTGAGGTGAGAGGGGTTCTCAGTTCGTGACTGACAACTGAGACAAATTCATCTTTGAGCCGTTCAATTTCACGACGGTGACTAATATCCTTAACAAAGCAGTAATATCCCTTATAGTTCTCGTGCCGATCCAAAGCTTTAATCATAACGACTTGCATATCAAACACCGAACCATCTTTACGCACCCCTCTGGCTTCAACTTCTGCTTTGCCGTCTTCTAGCATTCTTTGGTATGTCATCATGACCTTTTCTTGATCTTCTGCATGAATGGTTTGTTGCCATTCCATACCCAGTATTTCCTTGGGTTGATAACCTACCATGTTGGCATACGCTTGGTTGATGTAGATGTAACGTCTTTCGGGATTGAATTGGGAAATGCCTTCTACAGCACTTTCTAAAGCAGTACTGAGATTACGTAGTTCTGTTTCCGCTTGTTTGCGCGCAGTAATATCGAAAACTGTACTCCGCGTCATGAGGAAGTTACCTTCTGTGTCTTTGATGGTAGTAGCATTCAAAACTACGGATAGAATTGTACCATTCTTGCGAAGCATCTGAAATTCTAAGTCACTTATCCAGCCTTGCTGTTGAAAAAGTGGGAATGATTTTTGGAATAATGGCAAGCTTGAGGCAGTAATGACATCAACAAATTTCTTTTTCCTAATGACTTCGTCTCGTGTGTATCCCAACCAACTTAATTCGGTATCGTTAATGCGGACAAAGGTACCATCTTTGTCTAAAGAGTGATAGCCGCAGGGTGCATTGTTGTATAAATCTTCAACTTGTTTTGTGTATTCCTGCAGGACTTGTTCTGCTTGTCGGCTTTCAGCAATTTTATTCGCTAATTCATGATTTATCGTTTTCACTTGCTGTGTTTGTCGTCGGGAGTGCAGGGTGAGATAGACTCCCCACGCAAGTAACACAGCTACTGATGTACCTCCACCAAGTACAACGTTGGGAAGGAGGGAACGTTCTGTGGCTGCGGTAGCTGGTGTAGGTAAGACTTTGAGATTCCAAGTTATACCATTGAGATTAATTTCTGTATTGTGTTGCCATTTAGCAGGTATTTTGTCACTCAAATTTTCTTGGTTTGTATAAATTTTAACGTTGCCCTCAAAAATAGCGATCGCATATTTTTGCCGCAAATTTTTCCCTAAAATAGCATCCAAAAAAGTTTGAGTGCGAAAACCCCCAATAATAAAACCATCAAACTGATTTTTGGGAAACAAGGGTACCGACATTAAAAAACCCTTACCGCCTTGAGCAAGGTTGACAACACGAGTTATTGTGACTTTGCGGCTTTCCCTTGCTTTTTCCAAAGCAGTTCGGCGACGTTCTTCTGATGTTAAATTTAGGTTCTGTACTGCCTCATTTCCTGCTAAAGGAATAACCCAACGGACATAATTTGATTCATCTACCCATTCTAGTGCTTGAAAACCGATATAATCTCGGTAATAGTTTAAAGCATCCGCTTCCCACTGTGGCTTGCTAGTTCCACCTTCACGTTCCCAACGCCTAGCCATCCGAACCAATCCTAAGGTTCGTGCTTGTATCTCAGCTTGGATCTCATGGCTGATGCTTGCTGCTGCTAATTCAGCATTCCTCTTTATGTGTACATCTTCTTGATGAATTAACTCCTGCCAAAATAACAAGTTGAGAACTATAACGCTGGTACCTACAATTATCGGAATCCACAAATTTTTGCCATTGGTCATTGGTCATTTTCCTGTACGTTTTTATACACATTTTATCTCTATTAAATGGTGGCAGCTTTAGCTGTGGAAACTAAAGCAATTCATTGGCTTCCCAACTCCTGAGGAGCATTATTAGGTTTCACACTTGATTTGGCTATGAAGAAAAATAAGACTGCCTTATGCTCGGACACCTTCAGCATCCCCACGCAGTTCTGCTTCGCGGACGCGAGTAAAAGCTCGCTGGGACGTGAACGGGCGATCGCATCTTGCTAATGCTGCTTGATAGAGTGCTTGTAAGTCAGTCCCTTGTTGTGGGTACTGCGCTACCCCTGCACTAAATGTTACCTGAAAACGGCTCCCATCGGGAGCGATAAAATTTTCTTGACTGATATTTTCTGCAACTTCCTCCAATCGCTGCCATCCATCTTTTTGTGTCATTCCGTACATTCCTACAACAAACTCTGCACCTCCCAAACGGCAAACAACATCACGTTGAAATACGCGTCGCAAAACTCTTCCCAATCGCGATAACACTTCATCTCCAACAGCATGACCGTACTGTTGATTGATTTGCTGAAGGCGATCTGCTTTGAGAACAGCAAAACAGAAAGGCTGATGGTGACGGCTCGATAAGTTCATTAAGTCGTTGAGTTCGTGAGTTGATTGACGGCGGTTGGCAACTCCTGTTAAAGCGTCTGTTTCTGCCATGTTCTTTAAAAGACGCGATCGCTCCAAACGATTGAGGATACGCGTCACCAGTTCTGGTCCAATAATAGGTTTGCACACGTAATCATCTGCACCAACAGCAAACACACGGCGCATGGTTTCTGCGTCTGTATGAGATGTTAGAAATAACACTGGTAACCCACAATAACGAGGATCGTTTCGCACAACCTGACACAGTTCTATGCCACTCATTTGTGGCATTTCTACATCCAGAACCAACAAGTCTGGAGCTGTTGCTTCTAAAGTGTCCCAAAATTCTAAGGGGTTTTCCAAGGTGGATACTTTTAACCCCCATGGCTGTAATAAAGGACACATTGCATTTAAGATAAGCGGATCGTCATCTACAAACAAGACTTTCGCTGTAGCCTGACGATTGCGTTGGATCAAATTTGCGATTGTCTCCAATACCATAGCCGATGCGACTGGTTTTTGTAAAAAACCCTGTCCGCCCAACCGGGCTATTTTCACGCGGTCAAGTAAACTATCCTGATTTGTCAGTACTAAAACTGGTATGGGCGGTGCAGAACAGTTGAATTCTGCTAGCAACTGCAAACCTTCTTCAGTCATAGTACCTGGTAAATTTAATACCACTGCATCGGGGCGTCGATTGGTTAAGTGTTTTTTAACGAGTCCCGGCTTGGAAACTGCAAGTGTTTGTACATTCCAAGTATCAGCCGATCTGACCAACTCATCAGCAAGTGGTTGCTCCAAGCCTACCAACAGCACTAAAGGACGACCATCAACTGATGATTCCTCAAGTTGCTCTTTTGCGGTTGTCAGTTGCAACTCCCGACGCAGCGAGACAACGAGTTCCGAGAGATGCAACTTTTGCTCCGCAATCAATCGTACCTCAACTTCCAGCAGTTCTTCGATTTGTCTGGCTATGCGCGACCCAAATTCAAAACCAAACATCCCCAAAGAACCAGCTAGCTTGTGAGCCTCAGAACGTGCTTGCAGGCGTAACTCCTCATTCAGACTCTTCTGAAACAGGGCTGTGGTGGCTTGTTCTATGACTGTAATGCGATCGCCTATCTTTTCTTTAGCTTTTTCCCAAGCATTTGCAATGATTCTTTGAGTTTGGGACTTCAGGTCTTGGGTAGTGGGGGATTGGGGATTGGGAATTGGCGATGGGGATTAGTTATTTGTTCTTCTCCCTTGTCCCCTTGTCCCCCTTGTCCCCTTGTCCCCTTGTCCCCTCCTCTCCCCTTCTTTTTGTTCCCCTTATCTCCTTGTTTTTGACTTCCTCTAGGGTTTTCAATCGGTAGCCAATACCGTAAACTGTCTCAATGGGGTCAGTTGTCACGCCTGCCTTCTTGAGTTTCATTCGCAATCCCTTCAGGTGGGTTCTTACTGTATCTTCTCCCGGTGGTTCTTCAAAAGACCACAGGTGGTCTATGATGGCACCACAGTTAAATATGCGATGGGGATTGCGGAGAAAAAGTTCGAGTAAGCTATACTCTTTTGGCGTTAAATGGAGTGTTGTGCCGTTATATTGAACTTCACATATGCTGGGGTCTAGCCTGAGATTTTCCCACTGTAATTCTGGAGGTAAAGCCGAACCTCCCCGTCGCATCAAAGCACGGATACGAGCTAGCAATTCTTGTAAATCGAAAGGCTTCGTGATATAATCATCAGCCCCTGCATCTAAGCCAGCCACTTTATTTGTACTGCTATCTTGAGCGGTCAACAAAATGATGGGTGAGTGAATGCCATGCGATCGCACTCGCCGACAGAGGCTAATGCCATCCAACTTTGGCAAACCTACATCCAACACAATTAAATCGTAAGCAAAAGCTTCTACACACTCCCAACCTGCCTCACCGTCGCTAGCAATATCGACAGCATAATGCTGCTCTGATAGAGCTTGGACAAGGGGTTTGGCAATTAACTCATCATCTTCTACTACAAGAATTCTCATCTAAAAACTTTCGGAAGCATGGAAACCGTGTGGCTATGCCTCCGGCACGCTTGCGCGAACAGCCTACGGAGGAAACGCGACACGGGCAAATAAATTTACCTTTTAAAACCCCATTACCGCCCTAAGGTTACTGAGTTCGGTGTACCTGGTAGAGTCGATGGACGGTATTATCCGCCGCACCTCTCTGTTAAATCTGGGCGTGCAAGTTTCCCCGCACCCAGCTTTTGATGTTCTTAGCTTACGCTTTTACTCATGTGCAAGTAATTATGGCAGCTTTCGTGGACTGCTATCAGATTAACTTTCTTCCAGTTGGTGTGGTTCCCGTCAGTGTGATGGAGATGTACTCGCTCCTCTGCTAGGAACTTTAACCCACAGGCTGCACACGTGCGGTTTTGCCGTTTTAAGGCAACAGAGGTTTCACCGTCGTAGAGTTTGCTGTTACGCTGGCTCCAGTAGGTGATGTCGCCATCAAAGGGGGATTTAGTTCCTTTGACGTTGACGAACTTATTCTCAGAGTAAGGAACTGATGGAAACGCTTTATCCAGTACGTAACACCATAAGATTATCTTAAGTTGTGTTAAAGTTTTCTGGGTGCTTCGTAAAACTCAACACTCATGAAGCAGTTATCAATTAGCAATTGCTGGTGATAGCTGATGGCGGATAGCTGTGATATTATGGAAAACTGCTGCAAAAAATCTAAAACTAAGTTGAATTATGGCATTAACGCAACAGCGCAAACAAGAAATTATCTCCAACTATCAAGTTCACGAAACTGATACAGGCTCTGCTGATGTTCAAATCGCAATGTTGACGGAGCGAATTAACCGTCTTAGCGAACATCTCCAATCTAACAAGAAAGACCATTCATCCCGTCGGGGATTGTTAAAACTGATCGGTCAACGCAAGCGCCTTCTAGCGTATGTTCAAGAGGGTAGCCGGGAGCATTATCAAGCTCTCATCGGGCGTCTCGGTATTCGTGGATAGAGATAACTGCTTATGCCTGCTGAATCCGAACAAAATCGCTTGCCCTTTGAACCAAACAAAAAGCGCCGCAAGCCCCCAAAAGAAAAAAGCGAACAGCCAATAACTAAGCAAGAAACAAAGGCAAAGGACGCCAAAAAGCCTCCTTTTACCAAAGAAGAAATGGCAATACCCCAAATTGTCAGCCAACGGATGATCCGCAGAGTCGCTGGCTTTTGTGGTGTTCCAACGGCTTTAGGAATCAGCACTCTTATTGTCAGCTATCTGCTGTTAACTTATGCTGGCATTAAACTGCCTCCCATCGCCGTATTACTTGTTGATATGGGATTTTTTGGATTGGGGGTATTGGGGATCACTTACGGTGTTCTCTCAACCTCTTGGGATGAAGATAGAGTCGGTGGTTTACTAGGTTTGAATGAGTTCAAAACTAACTGGGGACGGATGGTAGCAGTTTGGCGCGAAACTCGGCAGAAAAATACTTGAAGGGGATAGGGGGTAGGGCTTAGGGATTAGGGTTAAGTAAAGTACTCCCTACTTCCTACCCCCTACCCCCTACCCCCTAGTTTTAAAACTTTTGCTAAAGGTTTACGAGTAATTAGTCAGTAACGGTATATCTTTTTCTAAGAAGCATCTCATCTCATCTAAGCAGGAAAATCGCATGATTATAGTCATGAAGGTTGGTTCCCCTGAGGCGGAAATAGACCGTTTAAGCGAGGAACTAGGCACATGGGGGCTGACACCAGAAAAAATTGTTGGTAAACACAAGATAGTCATTGGTCTTGTGGGTGATACTGCTGACTTAGATCCATTACAGATTCAAGAAGTAAGCCCTTGGATCGAGCAGGTTTTGCGGGTGGAACAGCCTTTCAAACGAGCTAGCCGCCAATTTCGTCATGGAGAGGCTTCAGAGGTTGTAGTCAACACTCCTAACGGAGCGGTGACTTTCGGCGAACATCACCCCGTAGTTGTTGTGGCTGGTCCTTGCTCGGTAGAAAATGAAGAAATGATCGTCGAGACTGCACGTAGAGTGAGCGCATCTGGTGCTCAGTTTCTACGTGGGGGGGCGTACAAACCTCGGACTTCGCCCTACGCTTTCCAAGGACACGGCGAGAGTGCTTTGGAATTGTTGGCAAAAGCACGGGAAATCTCAGGACTGGGCATTATTACAGAAGTGATGGACACAGCTGAGTTAGATGTAGTGGCAGAAGTCGCAGACGTTGTTCAGGTAGGGGCAAGGAATATGCAAAACTTCTCCCTGCTGAAAAAAGTAGGCGCACAACCCAAACCAGTTCTTCTCAAGCGGGGAATGGCTGCAACTATTGAAGATTGGTTGATGGCAGCTGAGTACATCCTAGCTGCAGGCAACCCAAATGTGATTTTGTGCGAACGGGGAATTCGGACTTTCGATCGCCAGTACACTCGCAATACTGTAGATTTATCTGCAGTACCAGTTCTGCGAAACCTAACTCATTTACCAATTATGATCGATCCCAGTCACGGTACTGGTTGGGCAGCATATGTCCCATCAATGGCAATGGCATCGATCGCAGCTGGATGTGACTCTTTAATGATAGAAGTTCACCCCAATCCAGCAAAAGCGCTATCCGACGGTCCCCAGTCTCTGACACCAGAGCGTTTCGATCGGTTGATGCAAGAATTGGCAGTTGTGGGTAAAGCATTTGGTCGCTGGCCAAAACCCACTGCGATCGTGGCTTAAGCACAGTGACCAGTGACCGGGACATTACTCTCGTTCCCAGGCTCTGCCTGGGAATGCCTACATTGGAGGCTCTGCCTCCAGTAGCTCTCTCACCTCTTACCTCTGCGTACTCTGCGTCTCGGCGGTTAAATAAATTACTATTGAACCGCAGAGGCGCTGAGAGCGCAGAGGAGAAAGATGAGGAATTGCCACCTGAATCAAAATTTCATAACTCACTTTAATAGGGCTAGGTGGACAATGCCCACCGTTTGATGTTGGTGGGCTTTAGCCCTAGCTACTTTACCTTTTTCGAGGCGGAGCCTCTACTAATGCATTCCCAGGCAGAGCCTGGGAACGATATGGGTGGGTATCCTTACCTGCCCATTTTGTTTGCTCGTTTAGCGTCTTCTGCTACCAAAACCAGCACGTGGTCTAGAACGACTAGCACCGCCACTACCAAAGCTGCTACCACTTGGGCTGCGACGGTAGGTGCTAGAACCAGAAGGTTTGAGAGTGCTACTACCATAACCAGAACCGGTAGCACGATTACCAGGAGCAGTACGTGGTGCGGTACGTGTTGTTGTATCCGTACCTGGATACGATCTCCTTAATGTTCCTGTTGTGCGGAAAGCAGTTCTGTTTCTCTCTACAGCTGGAGGTGCGTTGTAGCGAGTGCGATAACTCTGAACAGCATCATTATAGCTGCTGCCGTAGCCACCGTACCCATAAATGACTCCACCGGGTTGATATGCAGGGGGAACATAATATTGAGGTCTAAATAAAAGACTACCAATAGCCTGACCTGCTAGACTACCTGCTGCAGCCCCAGCAAAAGGAGCCCAAAAACTGTTTTCTTGACGAACAACTACTGTTTCTTGTTGACCGGTTTGAGGGTTAGTCTTCGTCTCGGTAACATTGTGAACGTATTCAATTTTGAAATCTTCTGTTAAGTACAACGCTGGCTGACCGTTTTCTACTTTCAAGTAAGTTTTTTGACCTTGCTTGATTTGGTCATCAGTCAACCTTGCCATTTGTAAATTTTGTGTTCTAAAGTTGGGGGGTGTAGCATTTAACAGAAACAATGTGTACTCCCCATCAGCATCATTGTACTGCGCTTGCTGTACGGGATACTGACCATCAGCCAATTTATTGTTGGATGTATTAGATACTGTCCGACCAGTTTGATTATTATTTCCACCTGGTGTTGTTGCTTGGTTTCCACCACCGCCGCAAGCAACGGTTGTCAAGCACAAACTCAAGGCTAAAAAAACAACGGTGAACCTACGCAAGACTGTCATGATCATATGATAATTTTCCTATTCTGAGCTTAACAATTTCTCGATTATGTGGTAGGTGTGGACGACCGATCCAAAACTACAGAGGTATCAACTCTGGGTAATATTGTAAAAGTTGGTCGCTTGTGAGTTCATCACCCAACCGAGCTGGCGAGAAATGTACCTGAATCGCCCGTAATTTATGGTTGTAATGCAAATTGATTAGCGCTTTCAAGCCCTCTTTGAGCGCTTGTATATTCGCAAGGTCAGTTTCTAAGTCTGGAACTTCACCCTCATATGCTACCGTAATCATGACAACAACATTGCGGGTCACAGGGAGAGATAGGGGTTGGTTGTCCCTGTAGTCATCACTGTAATCGGGTTCGCTCAAATAACGTTGAGCTGAGTCGGTGAACAGTTCATTTACATAATCTCCCGCCTCTCCTTCACTCCAAAATACGTCGCCTTGATTCGCAGCTGATTGCCAGTATTCATCGTACTGTAAAAGGGTTTGGGCAACTTCTACCAGCCCTTCTCCCAAGACTTCCATGTCACCATCAGCATCGACTGCTTCCCTTGCACCGCGATTTAGAATTCCCAAAATAGGTGCTACGTCAGATCCGCCTAAATGTAACATAATGCGACAAACGACGTAGCGTGTTCGGCCCATCATCTTATTAAATGTATCTCGCATTTTTTTTCTCCAGATAGTGGTTAGAGGTTAGTGGTTAATAGTTAGTAGGGGTGCAAGGCATTGCGCCCCTACTAACCACTATCTACTAACTACTAACTATTGACTTATATAATGAAATCCCTTAAAAAAATCAACAATCATACTTAATGAGGGTGTGATGATTTTTGAGACTTCAGTAAAATTATCATAAGCTATGTGATGACTGTCATCTGAGCTATTAAGAAATCTTTTACCAAAGTACGGATTATCATATAAAAGTAAATTTTGAGCACTAGAATTCGTTAGAACTATCTGAGTGGGGGCTTGAAAAAACTTAAATTTTGCTGTAATTTCTAAAATTTTTTTCATTTTCTTTATAATAGCAGCATTATCTATTGCTTGTTCTAAGAGAATATTAACTTTTTCAATCGCTTGAAATCTCAAACCCAATTGATGAGAGGTGTCTTCACCAGAAATCATCTCTATAAGAGTATAGATATTTTTGTGGGCGTTTGATGTATCTTTAAAGGGAAGAATAGCTATATAAGCTGTAGGTAATAGACTTTCGTCATTATCCATACGGAAGGTGAAAATAGTTCGGCGACACCCTACTTCTATACTAGGAGGTTGTTTGAGTTCTGGGTATTGCTGGGCAATTTGGTAATAAGCACCAGCAATGGCAAAATTGGCTTCATGGTCTATGGTTTTATCTACAATAATTCGGATGGTTGGCGGAGTTTCGTTAAAAAAGTCGCGGGAGTCAAGAGAGGCAAAATTATGTATAATGGTCTGATCTCCTGTTGGACTGAGGTCTACCCATTCACAAATAATTCCTTCAGTTTTTAATCCAAATCTTGAAGTGGCGTATAATTTGGTTCCAGTTAAAACTGCCCCTGTCAGATCTGCACCAACCCACTCAACTTTGATTAATTTTGCATGGGTTAAATCGGTGTGAATCAGACTAGCATTGGTTAAATTGGCATAACTGAGATCTGCACCAATTAAATTTGCTCCACTGAGTTTTGCCTCACTTAAATCAGCCCACCGGAGGTTTGCCCTACTTAAATCAGCCCACCGGAGGTTTGCGCCACTTAAATTAGCCCCACTTAAATTAGCTTGGGTAAGAATTGCTTGTTTGAGTTCAGCATTGCGGAAATTGGCACCACTGAGATCCGCACGAGTTAAGTCAGCCCCTTTTAAATTTGCCAGTTCTAAATTGGCTCCTGTCAGGAAACCATCCTTAAAAGTTGCTTCACTCAAATTTGCCTCTCGCAGTACAGCATGTCTCAGGGCAGCTTCTCGCAGATCCGCACCTTTGAGGTTTGTCCTCATAAGATCGGCATGACTGAGATTGGCACGAATTAATTCGCTGCGAATCATAGATGCTCCCTTCAGTTGGGCATTGCTTAAATCCGCTCGAATCAAATTAGCGACATTGAGAATAGCGCCTTTTAAGTTAGCGTTTTTGAGATTAGCCCCTCTGAGTCTTGCAACATTCAACTTTGCGTAGCTCAAGTTAGCCTCACTTAAGTTCGCACCACTCAGGTTAATCACACTTAAGTCAGCTTTGCTAAGATTAGCACCACTCAGTTTTGCTCCACTTAAATTGGCTTCACAAAGCTCAATTCCATAAAAATCTCTTGTCCCTGATGCATATTTATCTAAAAATTCCTCTACATTCATTGAATTTACTCCTGAGTTGCCAACTTCAAGAGTTGGTAGTATGCAAAAATTTAGTCATTGGTCATTGGTAAAGAAATGTAAACAAATGACAAATGACAAATAATCAATTGGTCATTGGTAAAGAAATGTGAACAAATGACCAATGACCAATGACAAATGACCAATGACAAATGACAAATGACAGTTAACATAGTTAGTGAGATGAATATTGGTATTCTGGGTCTTGGATTAATTGGTGGTTCTTTAGGTTTGGATTTGCGATCGCAGGGGCATTATGTCTTGGGTGTGAGTCGCCGGGAATCCACCTGTCAGAGGGCAAAAACCCTTGGTGGTGTGGATGAGGCTTCCGTGGACATAAGTTTGCTTTCAGCAGCAGAGGTAATCTTTATTTGTACACCTCTAGGGCTTATTATTCCCACATTTGAGCAGCTAATTGCTCATTTACCTTCAAATGCCGTTGTGACTGATGTTGGTTCAGTAAAAACACCGATAGTTGAAGCGATCGCACCTCGGTGGGAAAATTTTGTGGGCGGACATCCCATGGCGGGTACGACTGAAAGTGGTATAGAAGCAGCTTTGCGGAATTTGTTTTTAGATAAGCCTTATGTTCTGACACCATTAGACACAACACCCCCAGATGCCATCTCAGTTGTGGAAAAATTAGTGCAGGAACTTGGGGCAAACCTCTATTCTTGTTCTCCAGAAGAACATGACCAAGCAGTCAGCTGGATTTCTCACTTACCCGTAATGATTAGTTCCTCATTAATTGCTGCTTGTATGAGTGAAACAGATGCAAAAGTTTTGCAATTAGCTCAAAAATTTGCTAGTTCCGGTTTTAAAGATACAAGTCGAGTGGGTGGAGGCAATTCAGAATTGGGTCTGATGATGGCAAAATACAATCGGCAACAATTATTGCGATCGCTCTTACAATACCATCAGAATTTGGACGAATTGATTCATGCGATCGAGCAGGAAAATTGGGATTTGTTAGAACAACAATTACAAGCAACAAATAAGGCAAGACCTAAGTTTGTTGATTGAGTTGAACCTTATCTAGCAAGGCGGTTTGCTCGTCAGCAGTCAACTTGTTAAAAGCTGGCAATGCAGTGTTTTGCACCATTAGCACACTGGAATCTCGATGACAAATTCTGTTCCTTCGCCAAGAACAGAATTACAACTCAACCTCCCATTGTGGGTATCCTCGACAATTTGACGAGCGATCGCCAATCCTAATCCAGTTCCCTTGCCAACTTCTTTAGTCGTAAATAAGTGGTTAAAGATACATTCTTTAACCTCTTCTGACATTCCCGTACCGTTATCTTTGATACGAATTATCACCGTGTTTTGATTAATGACTACTTCGGTACAAATCTTAATTTTCAAAGGATTAGATTGAATTTGGACAAATGTTCGTCCAAGACTTGCTGTATCTAAAGCATCAATCGCATTGGCAAGAATGTTCATAAATACTTGATTCAACTGTCCTAAAAAGCATTTCACAGGCGGTAATTCACCATATTCCGTAATCACCTCAATCGCCGGACGTTTATTATTAGCTTTAAGGCGATACTTCAAAATTA
Source organism: Scytonema sp. UIC 10036 (assembly GCF_009725235.1). The sequence goes on along the minus strand of NZ_WJFC01000079.1, from coordinate 30,488 downwards.
ACAGCGTACTCTCAATCCCTTCATGGAGATTACAAGCAACTTTTTCAGATGTATCGGCTCTGGAGAAAGTACGGAGGCTGGTGCTAATGTCTTTAATACGTTCTGACGCCACCTTCATCGAACTCAAGAGTTTTGGTAAGTCCTCAGTCAGAAAATCTAAGTCAATATCTTCCTCATGCTCAATAACTGGAGAAGGTGGAGTGGGAGAATGTTGTTTAAGCAATTGGATATGGGCAAGTAAGTCTTGGATATACTCCTCAGCATTGTTGAGACTGCCTTTAAGAAATCCAATAGGATTATTAATTTCGTGTGCCACACCTGCAACTAAGTTGCCCAAGGTTGCCATTTTTTCATTTTGCACCATTTGTAGTTGGGCTTGTTGCAAATTTTGCAATGCCTCTTCTAAATCTTGAGATTTATGGCGTAAATGAACTTCAGAGTCTCTTAGTGCGGCTTCTGCAAGTTTGCGCTCGCTAATATCTGTAATTATGCCATCCCATACAATCGAACCATCTGCTTGTCGCTCTGGTTGGGCTGCAGCTTGAACCCATTTTACAGTTCCCGAAGGTGTAATAATTCGCCATTCGTGTCGAAATGGTGTCATGTTTTCGGCAGAGTCGTCAATTGCCTGCTGAATGCTGACAAAATCTTCTGGATGTTCCATCGAACGAAGACTGTATGTCCCTATCATAAATTCTTCTGCTGTCACCTCATAGAGGTCATAACAGCCAGAACTGACGTAGGGGAATGAAGTTGAGCCGTCGGTATTGAAACGGATCTGGTAAATCGTCCCTGGGACATTATCAGCAAGTTTCTGGAAACGAGCTTCGCTAGCACTGAGTTTTGCTAGCGATCGCTCTAGTTGATGAGCATAATTTTGGGATTCTTGATAAAGACGTGCATTTTCCAGAGAGATAGCTGCTTGGGCGCATAGCAGTTGGATAACTTCTAGGCGATCGCTTGTAAATGCGCCAATGGTCAACTTATTTTCCAAATATAGTAATCCAATTAATTGACCTTGATGCAAAATCGGCGTACACAACACACTTTTGGGTTGTTGCTGCATTAAATATTGGTCGGTCATAAAATCGTTTTGTGCTGTTGCATCATCCAGCACAACAGTTTTGAAGCTGTTTTTGACATAGTTTACCAATGCGATCGGAATAATTTCGCTGCTCGACAATGGTACAGGTCCTAAAGTAACCCCTTCATTAATGGTAGCCATGGCTTCAAGGAATAAGTTGCCCTGTTGGAGTACGAGCAGGGCTGCTTTTTTTGCTCCAGCATTTTCCATCACCACTTGCAAGAGGGTAGTCAGCAATTCCTCTAATTGAATTTCACTGGAGAGAGCTTGTGAGGCTTTGAGAATGGTGCCTAAATCGAGAACTTCAGAAATATTGCTGCTAGAAAGATCTGTTTGGATGGTTTGATGTTGCAATGATGACGTACCGACGGTTGAATTGCAGGATTCCCTAAGTTGCAAGCGATTCTGTTGTGCTTGTAAGATGGGAGCAAGGAGTTGAGGATAGCGTTTTTCTAAGTCCTGCGTTTTGGCTTTAGCTCCCCAACGGGCATAGCAGTAATAAGCTTGTTGCATATAAGCTTGAGCAATTGTTTCTTTGCCCCAGTCGAAGTAGAACTTGGCAGCTAGCTCGTTGCTTAGGGCTTCTTCTTGGGTGTAACCATTTTCTTTAGCTTTGGCGATCGCGCGATCGTACAGTTCCATAGCTTTCATCTTTTTCCCCAAAACCCGATGGCGTTCTGCTTCCACCAAATAAAATTTGTGCTGGAAATTCATCGGTGCAAATTTGGCTCGAAACTTCAATTTTTCCTGGTTTTCGCCAACCTTCAAGAGTAATTGTGTTTGTTGAGACAATTCAGCCGTTGGATAGACAGCAATTCGAGACAAAGAATCGTAGTAGTAGAAAACTGGCACTGATAGCATTCCGCCAGCACCGTTGAGGTATTGCGCCCCTTGGTCAGCATATTCAACGGCTGCCGGAAAATTATTAAATAGATAACTCAGTGTTAATTTACTCAAGAAAAATATATGGAGTGTTAAATCATCTTTCTCTTTTTTGAGGTCAGATAAAAGTTTTTCTTCACCATCGCATTCCCCAATGAGCCATTCTGGAGAATCGCTAGATTCTGTTAAATTTTGTAGGCTTTGACAAAGTATATTAGACCAATTTAATAGGCGCTGATTCTTAGAAAAATTTGATTCATAGGCTTTGATTTCTGCTAGCAGGACTTCCAAAAATTCTGTCCCACTTAAATAGACATAGAAGAATTTGAAAATCCTTGATGCAAGCACGTGAAAAAAATCACCTGTCTCCAATCCAATAGTATAGGCTTCTTGTAATAAGGAAATGGCACTGCCAACATATTTCTTACTACATAGATTTAATGCAGCTACCTTAAAGGTAGTCATGCTTTGAACGGATTTTAATTGAAATCGATCCACAAGCATTAAAGCTAGCTTGCCAAATTTGTAGCCTTCCTCGAGTTTATTAAAAGTATTAAGTACAATTCCAAAATCTGCATACCCTGGCGCAGAGAGTGGTGCATTGCCGTACTTAAGAGATAAATTGACTTCTTCCCAGGCAAAAATTGCTAACAGATAAGCAGCAGTTTGGTGGATAGCGGGGGCGATGCTAGCGATAATCTGTAAAGCAGCTAAAGCTTTAGGCTCGGTCATCAACGGTAGATCGGCTAAGCTTTCAATACTTCTTTTTGCCAATGTGGAGAGCGTGTTTTCTACATATTGTGGAATGTGTGCAGGTGTTATTGATTCAGGGAGTGTCACCCCTAGTTGCTGGATAATTTTACAACCAGTGGCGATCGCTTGCAATGGTTGACCTTGTACCTGATAAGCCTGGAGTTGAACTTCATAAACCTTTATTCTATCTAGTAAATTTGTTGTGTGTTGAATAACAACCCGAATGAGAGATTCCATCTGCTCAAAATTATTATTAAGAAAAGCAGCTTCTGCAGCTTCTTCATGTAAACTTCGAGTTAAGTCGTACTCAAGTTCCCAACTATTAACTGTGAGCAACCCAATTCCATAATTGAAGTAATGAATTGCTGCACCATAAGCGGTAGCTTCTTTTGCTTTTCGACCAGCCTTTAAATTTAACTGAGCTAATTGTTGACGTTCAGTTGGCTGAGTGATGAGCGCTATTCCACAATTCAATTGACTGACAATCTCAAAAATTCGCGTCTCTTGCTCAGCAGGAGGTGTATTTTGCAAAAGTAATTGCCCAATTTTCAGATGGGTAAATTGTTTGCGATCGTCTGAAATCAGTGAATAAGCAGCTTGTTGTACTCGGTCATGTAAAAATTTATAGGTGGGGACTTGGAAATTAGAATTTAATGAGTTTGAGTCTGAATCGTGTTCGCTGTCTTGAAAGAATTTATAAACTTCACTCGTCGGTAAAACAAGTCCTTCCTGTAAAGCCTTCCACAAAGATGCTGCTGTTTCGGTTTGGGATTGTTCGGAAACAATTGCTAAGGTGAGTAAATCAAAAGAGTTGCCAATGCACGCTGCTAATTTCAATATATTTTGCGTTGCTGCTGGCAACTTTTGCAACTGTTGTGCTACAAATTCTACCACATTATCAGTGAGGGTAAGCGCCTTCACCGCAGTCATGTCACATTGCCAGTACCCTCGAGCCAAATTAAAAGTAATGAGTCCATCTTCATATAATGCTTTGAGAAATTGCGTCGCAAAAAATGGATTTCCTTGGGTTTTTTGATAGACAAGTTGTGTTAAAGGTTGGGCAATTTTACTTGAACAGCTTAGGGTATCGACTAATAATTGATTTAAACTGGTTTTAGCGAGCGGGGATAAGGTAAGAGTGTGAATGGTGGCATTGGCTTTGCGAAGATCTGCTAAAGTCAACATCAAGGGATGCGCTGCTGAGACTTCATTGTCTCGATAAGAGCCAATAAAGAGTAAACATCCACTGGCTGAACTCATCAACAACTGCACTAATTTGAGTGATGCGGAATCAGCCCATTGCAAGTCATCGAGGAAAATGACTAATGGATGTTCTTTTGTAGCGAATACCTGGATGAACTTTTGGAAAAGTAAATTAAAACGATTTTGCGCCGCACTTGGTGAAAGTTCCGTTGTCGGTGTTTGTTTACCAATAATTTGTTCTAGTTCTGGAATGACCTCAACAATAACTTGTCCTAGGTCCCCCAGTGCTTGTAAGATTTTGTTTTTCCAAGTTGACAATTGAGCATCGTTTTCAGTCAGCAATTGCTCCATTAAGTCTCGAAACGCCTGCACAAAGGCAGAAAAAGGAATATTACGATTCAATTGGTCAAATTTGCCTTTGATGAAATAGCCTCGTTGTCGGACAATGGGTTTGTGAACTTCGTTAACCAAGGCAGTTTTTCCAATACCAGAAAAACCAGCCACTAGCATAAGTTCTGTCCGATTGTTGGTAGTACGGTCAAAAGCTTGAAGTAAAGTTTGAACTTCTCGCTCGCGACCGTAGAGTTTTTCGGGGATCGTCAAGCGATCGCATACATCCCGTCGTGCAATTGGGAAACTTGCTACTTTACCCGTTGCCTTGAGTTGAGCCAAACAAATTTCTAGATCGTATTTCAGTCCCAATGCACTCTGATAGCGGTCTTCGGGATTTTTCGCCATTAATTTGAGTACGATATCGCAGAGAACGCGAGGAATCTCTCCCCTGTTCTCTAAAAGTGGTTGTTTGGCAATATGGCAATGTACCAACTCCATCGGCTCATTCGACTGAAATGGCAATTCTCCTGTCAATAACTCGTAAAAAGTTACACCTAAAGAATAAAAATCAGTACGATAGTCAATCCCACGGTTCATCCTTCCCGTTTGCTCTGGGGACAAATAGCCGAGTGTTCCTTCTAGCACATTGGGACTCATGAGGATTTGAGTTTCCCGTAGTAGCCGAGATGCAATACTAAAGTCTATCAACTTAACTTGTTTTGTTTGTGGATTAATTAAAATATTGGCGGGTTTAATATCTTTATGAATGATACGATGCTGGTAAAGTATATCTAATGTATTAGATAAGGCGATCGCTAAGAGCAAAAACTCAATAAGACCTTGTGCTGTTTTCCCCATCTCCCTATCTCCTCTCCATTGGTTAAGGGAAATTCCACCAAAGTCTTCCATGACTAATGCATAGCCATTCTGATAAGGTTCGAGGCTGTAAGTTTCGATGATTCCAGGTTGATGGAGATTTTTGGCAATGGTAAACTGATTGCGAAACTGTATCAATTGGCTGAAGCTGGGATAAGGAGTTTTCATCAGCTTAATCACAACAGATTTTTGGTCAGTTTTGCGATTAGCACGATAAACTGAGGTTCTAGAACCGTTATAAAGTTCTTTGATAACGTGATATCCGGGAATGCCAATCATACAGTTTTATCTTCGAGCTCTCAAGATTTAGGATTCCCAAAGAAATTAGCAAAATTAGCATTCATTAGGATTGCTATATTAAGTCAAGCGTATTTGTAAAGATTGAGCAAGTCTATGTTGAATGAGATAATACCCCCAGTTGCTATCTCAGTAGACATCTCCAGAAATTAATTATGCATTAGCCGAAAGTCTTGGTAGGGGCGTAGGGCGTTGCGCCCTTACATCTTTTTCACGCCTATGTCTAGTTGTGGAAAGCTTAAAAATTTACCAGTTCCGCGTAGTATTTTTGAAGGAGATACAAAAGCCATCGCTTGTGACTGCTGAAGCCTCCTTGACTGGGAGCATCCCAATTTGGAAAAAACACGCTTGTGATTGAAATCACGCCTATACAGACCAAGTTCGCCTTCGCGGACTTCTGATACAGTCCACGCAGGTGGACGAGCGTTTGTATAGTCCCAGAATTCTATTCTTGCAGGCTTTGGCACTCTTTGGGATACTCCCCCTTGACTTGTATTGGAGTGACTTACTACTCTCGTGCTAAATATTTCCTAATTTCGCGCAGCATACTTGCACTTCCTTTACTATTGACACGAAGAATGGGTTCAAGATGTGAAGGGCGATTGGCTTCAATAAAACCTGTGGCAGCGTGTTTAGCGCTAGCTGTCACCATCACAACAAGATCGGAATTTCTGACCCACTGAAGCAGTCTATCATCACCTCCTTTGTGATGGCTGAGATGAACTTTTACTTCTTTACAAGCTGCTTCTAAAATATTTTTTGCTCTGATGGCTACAGTTTCTGTAAGGGTATATATAAGAACAGATTTTCCCTGGAGTTTTTGGAAAATACTTGCTTCAGCTTCAAGATTTTGCTCTACTAAATTTGCTTGTTTGCTAAACAAATCTGAAAGGAATTCTTTCAAATTTAAGTCTTTAACTAAAGTGCGAAAAAGTACCCATTGTTCTTCATCAATACGTTCTGGAAGGCTGTATATGGTTTGAGCCGCCGCATATAGTAGCCCTTCGCGATTTTCTGGGACTGGGCAAGGGTATAATACTAGTGCATCTATTAAATCAAGTATCCAGTGAACGTTTATAGGTGAAGCGAACTGCGTCCAAAGCGCTAAAGCATAGTTGACTATTTCGGTATATTCTTTCGTGTTAACTCCGAGTGTTAAGAGAGCGATCGCTAAATTATTGAACAAAACCAAATCTGGCTCTCCACCTTTTGTGCTAAAGACTAGTAGTTCTAGTAGCGACTGATAAATGGTGAGAAACTCGCGACGGAGAAAGTGCTCATCTTCTTGAAAAAATTTTAGCAAGTAGGGAAGGGCTTCATGCAAAATCGACGCAGCGTTTGACTCTAGCTCGTACAACAAGTCCTGAAACTTTGCTACTGTCTGCGGTTCCATTAGCAAGCCAGTGACATCCCATTCCTCAGATCCTTGGTGTGCTACATATAGCGCTCTTTCCCAACTGGGATTTTTATCAACCTGCGATAACCACTCTAGCCAATTCGTTGGGACAGATAAAGCTGTCAGATCAGTTGTCCCTTCCTGGGTTCCCTGCAATTGGGTAAGAAAATTTTGGTTCCAACGAACCTTCAGCAAAGCGCTTTGCTCATCACGAGTTAACTCGTCGAAGGCTTGCAATGCAGCGTTTTCCAATGCTAAGGTTTGCAATTCGTAGGCGCATTGGAAGAGCAAGCGAACTTTTTCATTCGACGATGGAGCATCACAGAGCAATGAAAACGCTTGGTCGAAGTCCCCGTTTTTGACTAGCTGTTCGGCTTGTTGCAAGGAATCGCCCGTGCTGGGTGGTGTAGTATCGGGCAGGAGTGCAGCTAACCTTTGTAAATAAAGATAGTGAGTCTCCTCAACGTCCTCAATTGCTAGCAGTTCGTCTCGGAGAGCGGGTTTTGATGGTTCCCCACCTACAGCCAGTAGCATAAATAACTTTAAGACTTCTGGGATTTTACTACCTGCGCGGACAGCAAAAAGATGGTTGTAACGGGGAAAAATAACTTCTTTGAAATAGGCGATCGCACTATTGGGAGCGTTATTGTCCTCAAAATGTTGCAGTTCACTGCGGTATACTGCTTTTAGTAATGCCTGGGTAACGGCAAAGGGTCTGCGAACTTGTAAAAGATTGCCCAGTTCTGGTAAGGTTAACAACTCTTTCCATTGCTCTAATTCTGCTAAGAGTTGCACCCGCAGAAACAGAAGATTCAGCGCATCCAGGCGGTGTTGGTCTAAAAGGTATTGTAGGAAGTTTTCCGCAGAAGAGCGATCGCCTGCTTGGAGCGCCATGTAAAAGTCACGCAGCACTCGACCTGTGGGACGGGGTACATCTGCAACCCGTTTTACCCGTCTCTCACCGATCCAACGCATCCGCTCTAGTGCTTCCCAAATGTCCTTTGCTTGTCCGGACAGTTTGACTGTAGCCCCGTTGGTAAATTCGTAAACTGCTGCTTCTACGGGGTCTTGCAGGTTGAGTTGTGCTCTTTGTCCCCGAAATGTGGAATATGTGGGACCGACAAACGCCATTAATTCTTCACTTAAGCGACGTAATTGGCGTTCGGAAAGGGCGAGCGCATACCAATCTACACCTGCTTCTCGCCAGCAGGGAAGAACTGTGGGTTGAGGTTCGTCTCTTGTCAACAACTCTACCCAAGGACGGATTTTTGCTTGTTTTCCTTCGTTCTGTTCTATTTGGTTTAAGTCAAACTTGTTACCCGTACCAAAAAATTGCTCTAGGAAGTGGCGGACTTCTGTAGGACTGCGATCGTTCATCGTATTACCCCTCCCCAACGTTGGGTAAAAACTAACTGTTCTCGAGCAACAACTTCTTTTGATGTCTCGTAAGTTAAAGCTTCTTCATTAACAGTCGTACCGTTGTAAGTGAAATTCATAGAACCCGCAAGATAATACCCGTCTCCTAGGATACCTTTTGCATGGAGTTCTTCGGTCATATGAAATCGTATGGGAAATTCTTGATTGTCAATTCTGGCTTTGACTTTTTCTTTAAAAGTGTTGTTATGGGTATCGGAACGGGTAGCAATGTGTACGGTTGTTCCGCGTTCAGCTAAGGTGGTGAGTATTTGGGAGAGGCGGATGTGGGAGCGACTCCAGGAAGGTTGCAAGCACAGGAAGGTGTTAGCGGTGTTATCGATAATCGGGAGATCCGATATCCAGGGGGAGACGAGCCATATACATTGACTGGGGTTAAGGAGTTCGGCGGTAAAGATTGTTTGGAGTAAGTCGGGGATTTGGCGCGAGCTTAGGCGGGAGTGTATGTAACGGGAAGGCATAATGAAAGCCCACATTGAGAGTGCTTATCTAATTTTTCCTCAAAGCATGACTCCACAATAATAGCAGCAGGGCATAATCCCAAAATAAAATCGTTAGAGAGCAGTTTTCAAGAGTTCGTTCGGCTTGAGAGTTTACTCACAAACAAGTCGGGCGAAGATTCTAGTTGAGAATTTTGTGATTCAACAAGATTTTTGTTATCAGGGCTTACAAATTCTTCAAACAACTCGAAGAAACGCTCTAGAGCAGTGCGTTCATCTTCTGAATAGAAGAGAATCACTTTATCCCAGGATTGGCTGGAAGAGATGTTGAATTTTTTCTGAATCCATTCTTGAAATTCAGTAAATTTCTTTTCTTGTTCAGTCTGAGAAATGCCTAGTTCACGTCGAGCAAGAATGTAACCAGCTAAACAGGAGCGGAGATTACTGATTGCGGGTTTACCTAGATACATGGACGGTCTTTTCTTAATCTTCTGGATCAATTCGTAAAAGTTACTCATGCTAAATCTCCTAATTAAAAATCAATTTCTGTGATTTGGAAATCTCCACCTATGTCTTTTATAGGACAATAGAGATTATTTATCCAATCTGCTTTTAAGTACTTAGTGGGCTAAACTTTTCGGAAAATGCCAAAATAGTAAACCCCGCGTTTCAAAATTATTAAAATTTCTCAACCAAAATACGTAGCGTTTTAGTAGCTTCAATTTATTATTAATTCCTTCAATTATTCCGTTAGTTGTTCTTCTTTCAAAATATCCTACAATCTCACCAACCCACCTTTTAATTGTTGTGATGCTCTTATGATATAGTTGTTATGCTTTTTTAAGCAATCAATTAATTTTAATGTTCCTTCTGTCCAATCCTTACCGATATAATTTCATGCCTATTCAGGTGAAATGAGCCTAACGTTGGGAAAGTAGGTGCGATAGCGATTGACATCGCGGGTAATGAGAGGCAAATTAGCAACGCTAGCATGGGCACCAATGTAGAAATCAGGCAATGGGGAGGTTCTTGCGCCACCACGACGACGGTAGTTAAGAAAACTTTGACCTGCTAGGAATGCTGCATCCCAAGGTAAAGGGAGACGTTGAAATATATCTTCCGACAATGCAGTGATGAGTTCCTGTTCTCGGGGAAAGCCGACGGCAATCTCAGCGTAGATAATGGGATTGATGGCTAGTTGGTCTTGGCTGGCATAGGTTGTCAGTTGAAGGGCTGACCAATCAAACCAGTTGGGATCGTTGGTAAGAATGTCGAGGATAACGTTGCTGTCTACCAAGACGGTCATTGATTGTCGTCGCTGCGGGTGAGGTTCATGATTTGGTCAGTGGTGAGATTTCCAGCAGCGCAACCCCGCATGGTGTCAATCCAGCTTAGGATTTTATTAGCAGGTTGTATTTTCTTGAGGTAAAGACGATCGCCTTCGATTTCAAACGCTAATTCTACGTCGGGAGAAATGCTTAGCGCCTCTCGAATTTCAGGAGGGATGGTAATCTGACCGTCAGGTGTAATTCGCATCGTGTGTTTGTTGTTCAAGCGTTCTTATGTGCTGTAAAAATACTTAACAAAGTTCACAAACCTTATCAAATATTTCATCTTAATTGGCCTTTCTGATACACCCAAGCATAGACGACCGAACTGGCGGCTACTATATTGATTGGGTATCTAGTAGCAATTAGCTACACGGAGAGCGCACACCAACTGGGAATCAGCACAGTTCCCTTGGCATCAGGCAACGGCAACCACGCCACACAACCCGAGACCAAACCAGGGTGTTTTAAGACCACAGGCTTTTTAAACTTGCTGGCTAGATATTTTAAGGCGATGTTTCTAGCCGCGTTATCCCCAGAGTCATAAATTTTCCCCTCTGGAGTCTTGACCAACTTTCCTAAACCTCTCTCGCTCCACAAGTATAAGTTTAAACTTCCGACTTGAGAACCACGTAGGCATTTCCCACCCAGAAACGCATCAGTGATTGAAGTGTAAGCAGGGTTAATGCGTGTTGTATAAATCGAATAACGTGCCAGCGCTTTGTGTTCAGTTCGTTTTTGAATTTTCTTTGCTATCCAGTTTGAACGCTTGATATTACTCCGATGTGAGTATTTACCTTTGAGAGCTTTTAAACTTTTTAAGTTTTCAAAAACGATTAACTGACACTGATATTTTAGAGCGAACTCTACAAGAGTATTTGAGATTTTTTCAATCAAATCTTTCTCAAGATTTTTGATTCGCTCCCACAAAGTCGCACACATTCGCTTTGGCGGTGAATTCCCTAACTCTGTATGCGTATTCGTGAGCTTTTTAGCTTTGGCAATTAGTCCTAGGTAGCGCTTCCTAAGATGAGATAAGCGATTGTTTCCTTGAAGGCGAAGAGTGGTTATTTCTTCAACAACGCCCGTATCTTCGTACCCTTCTAGCACCTTGGCAACGACGATTGGGTCGGATAAATTTAAATCGATGCTGAGAACTCGGAGTTTGCCATAAGCTTGAATTTGCTCATCTAATTTCCCCTGACTTGGAGTGAGTTTTTGAATCACCCAACATATGTTAAGTTTCCCATTTGATATCATCAGTGACATTGTACTTTTTTGATACCCCGATGGTAATTCTCGACACTTGTAGAGGAATTTTTCTTTCACCCAACTTGATCCAGTCCACAGCTTTACAACTATAGAGTCGCCTGTATCTTGCCCAAACATCGAAGAGTAAAACTGTGTCGGGAAGTTAGTTGATGTCGGTAATGTTGGCGGTTTTCCTGCTTTCTTTTTGAGTCGAGTTTTTTTCTTGAGTGTTTTAGCTTGATTTGCTCTCTCAATGCGTTGTTGCCAACGTTTTAAATTACTATCATGAGATTTAACAATGCCGAACGCTTTTTTGATGGCAGCACGTCTGAAATCTTTGGGAACATCTTTAAAAGGTATCGGATGTGGCACCTCAGCCCGTTTTTTATTTGTAATAGTTAGAGATTCATAGACTTGGTATAAATCTGATACGGATACACTCAGGCATTTTTCTACATCTACTCCCATCACCTTCACATAAAACATCACAACTGAATTAAATAGCTTTTGTGTTGCCTCTACATAACCAGGGTGTTTTGTTTCAATTACACCGACCATGGCTTCATTAATCAAGAAATGTCCCTTCTGTTTTCTGAGTGCCACGCTATTATCACCTCCTGTGTTCATACTGCTTTGACTGTAGAAATTTGATTTTTTGTAATGAATCTATCTCATTTTACACCGATTAGCAAAGAAAACATAATGGATATTTACAATTCCATCATCATCTCAAATATTTTACTACCTCAACTTAGTCATGCTTCTGTTTTACATTTAAGATTTCTCAGAGCTTTAATGTCATTTATTTAAAGCTCAACTAGAAATTAATTATATACAAATCATACCGCACTCCACGTAGATTTCACAAAAATGACATGATTTGTACTGAAAGTGCCGTTTGAGACGGCAATATCCACAGAACGTGACATTATTTCCCATTATTTGAAAGCTTTATAGATGTTTGTGAGGTTTAATAAACAATTTAGCGACTTGGGAACACCTCCTCATATTACAGCAGTTTTCAAGTAAATAAACCACACTATGTGGTAGCTGGCATTACCTTAAGCATAGGAGAACTAGTTTACTGTGCAATTAACTCCCGTAGTCGTTGCCATTCTGCTAACCAAGTCCAAACATCCTCTGCTGTTTCTTCAATTCCCTTGAGAATGCGATATCTTCGATGGGCTTCGCCTACGCGGAACACAACTGGGGATTCAAGCGCTTGAAGTTTTGTATGAGGATAGACTCGACTTTCATATGAGGAATTATAATTAACTTCCATTGTAGTTATTAACGCCATCAATACGCGGTTCTTTTAATCCAGGTTCTACTTCGTGAATCGGTTGTCGTAAAAGCTCCGCAGCTTTACTTAAAGATGCCCTTCAAAAAACTGCTCAAGAAAGCATTGATATATTTATAGATGCATTGGGGTTATGCAATTTTCGGCAAAGAATGATATAGTTTAAGCCAATCACTTTCCCAAATTTATTGTTGGAAAGTCAAACCGTGGACGCATACTGATTGTGTCTCACACAGAAAGAGGTGACTCCATTCGTTTAATTAGTGCAAGAGTTGTAACACGAGCCGAGCGAGAAGCATATGAAGAAGGTTGATGAGCCAGAGATGGAAGATGAACTTCAGTCAGAGTATGACTTAAAGAGTCTGCGTGTTAGAAGGTTAGGCGCTGAACGCAAAAGTTTTGGTGGGACGGTTATTCATCTAGAACCAGATGTTGCCAAGATGTTTCCAGATTCAGATGCAGTCAATGAGGCTCTACGATTTTTGATAAGAGTTATGCAGGAAAATAAATCTGCCGCGTCAAATACGATGTCTAGCAACACATCGCACCCAGAGTCGTGAAGAGGTGCTAAATGGCATTTTATAATGAAATATGGACAATAAATTTTAATGAGGTCAAAACTATGACACACTCTTCACCAGAAAGAATTGTCAGACGTGGGAGAGTATTTCCGGAAATTCAATGGACTCCAGCACAAAAAGCTCAAGAAAAAGCCAGAAGACAAGCATTTTATGAGCGTTGTTGGCTAATTTTTGAGCGTTTAAAACCAGAAATACTAGATAAATACTATGGTTGGTATATTGCCATTGAACCCGATAGTGGTGATTGTTTTATCGATCGGGATCAAGAGGTAGCAAGTAAAATGGCCAGAGAAAAATATCCTCATGTGATTCATCATATTTTTGGCATTAATGAAACCGGAGTTAGTGGCAGAATATGATTGAGGGGAGATTTGGAGATGAAGGACAAGTTTACTTTGAAATTGATTTAATTGGAGGGGATAACTTCAGCTTTCCTGTAGAAACAATGTTAGATACAGGATTCACTGAATTTTTAGCTATGAACAAACAAGATGTACAAAGTCTTGATTGGTCTTTTTAGCGTCAAAATAAATTAAGAACTGCTCAAGGAGAAACTGAATTTGATGTTTATAGTGGTAGGGTCATAATAGATAGTCAAGAGTGGGAAATTCCTGTATTTGCTGGAGATGAAATTCAGGAAATTTTACTAGGTTCTCGATGGCTGAAATTATTTATCTTAGTCGCTAATTATAGTCAAAATATAGTAAGTTTAGAGTTAATTTAATCAAGAGTTTTTACATAGACACTTGCTATAAACCTTTTAAGTTGACTTACAAGGGCAAAGTTTTGGCTATTTAATGGTCTGCTTATTTCCACAGTACTGTACTAGTTCAAGTACTCGTGCAATTTGTTCTACACTGAATCCTTCTTTTAGAAGTTTTGGAACTGTTTCTAACTTTAAGAATTTTCTCTTGTGTGTCGCTTAGCTTTTATTAGTGCTCTTATGGGGGTAAACTCTACGCGATCGCTAACGGTACTGCTACGGTTTACATGGATATGAACAAGTTAATAGGTGCAGCATTTTTTGAGAAAACCCAACAACAGGGATTTACATATTTTGTCTTTCACCCTGAATTTGCTACAAATGTCGTTTCTACACAGTAACTAGTGAAAATAAAAAGACTGGGAAACCTGATTTTCCCGTGACTAAAAGAATTATTGATAGCAATAAAAAGACTATAGAAAGTTCTCATCATGATGTGATTCGAGAGTAGATTGCTTCTGACCCTTCCGCCAACACTTTTTCTGGTACCTGGGTTGTCGATGGGAACAACGAAAATGTCCTTTTTGAGTTACCTGCCAACGATGCTGATTTTAACTACACTTACCCCGTTGCACAATACGACCACGACAAACCCCCATTTACAAAAGGGATTTACGCTGTGGCGATCGCTGGCGGTTTTGTTTACCGGGGTAAAGCCATTCCCAAATTAATTGGTCAGTATGTTTTTGCTGACTTCTGCAATGATGGGCGATTTTTCCATGTTCCTGTTGATGAACTTATCGAAGGCAAACAGGCAAAAATAAAAGAACTGAGATTGCTTCAGGACAATAAGGAACTTTCTTTTCTTGACATAGTTGGTGACACTAGGTCAGACGTCCGATTTGGAATAGACCAAGAGGGAGAACTTTACGTAACATCCAAAAGCGACGGCAAAGTTAGAAAAATTGTTCCCTCTCCAGAATCAAGGAGCGATCATCCGTAATATCAACTACAAATTTTACAAATTTTCATAACGTTTAATATAGCGCTGTAAATCTTTCTTAGGTAAACGTACAGTTATATCCTTTTCAAATAAAATTAAAGCGTTATAAAGTTGGTTCACTGTTGCCGTTTTAAATTCATGCATTTCATCAATAGCCCAAAGTATTCCGTGAACTTCGATACAATAGTTACTTGCTACTTTTCGCAGTACTTTATCACCAGTTAACAAAATTGAATTTTGTCGGCTTTCTGTAAGAACAAAAGCAAAACAGTCATAAATTGATAGAGATGGGAAATTGCAGTTAATTTCTTGAATTCGAGTGATACCCGTAGATGGTGTTTCAAAAACTTTCAAGCCGCTGTTAATAAGTGTGGTTCTTTCAGTTTCCGTGAACTCAACTAGCTCGTCACTGAAAAGAGCGTCTGGAATTACAATTTCATCTCTGTAAATGTATAAGGGCATCTAATAAGGATGCCTTGCGTAGATCGATGAGACATGATGAGTCACTAACAATAATCCGAATAGACACAACTTGGTCCGGTTAATCCAGCCTCTACTTGGTGAATCGGTTTTCGCAAAAGTTCCGCAGCTTTACTTAAAGAAATTAAACCTTCTGCTAACGCACGATAACAAAGCCGCTCAAATCGGCAAGCTTGTTCTTTTTTACCTCTTTCTTCAGCTACTTCTAGTTCTTCTGGTTCAGTAGTTCTCCAATATCTTGCGATCGATTGAAAAGAGTAAGTTAAAGTTGCTTCAGAAATAATTCCGATCGCTTGAGGAGAAACCTTCCCCTGAATGGCTTCGGAAAGCTGGCGAAGAGATAAACCCACTTTATTCCGGGCAATCTTGATGCGATCGCCAATCATAAACTTCACTTTTAGGTTTACATATATAAATTTTAGTATGTTTTGTAAACCAAGTCTAGCTCGATCGTGATAGACTTACTAATGTATTAATTTACTCTCTCATATAATGTGTATAGGGATGCGAGTTAACGCCATCTATACACTACATAAAGATGGAAACGAAAGGCATTTCTTCTTATTCAATTAAACAGAGACTGGGTAGGAACGTAAATATTCTAGAATCAGCAAGCGTAAGTAATCTAGCATTCTAATATAAGCTTTGATTTTTCCGTAATCTTTGTCGGTTAAGAAATAGAATTGAGCAATAGTAGGAACATCAAAGACTTGCATAGTTTGTAAGTGCTCAATTGCCTGCTGTTCATTTTCAATTCTACCCTGTGCCTGAATTTGACTGGCATAGCCTCGGATATCCACTGTTAACAGTTCAATTTCTTCTAAAAGAGTAAATTCTTCATCAGAAGCAGATGCTAGAGAAGCTAATTTTTTTCGCTCTTCCTTGGCGTTTTTATAATCGTCTGTTAACTGCTGTAGTAGAAAAGCAATGTGGTTTCTCGTAATTTCAGAGTTTTGAGTATCGAGCGTTATTTTAGTCATCATTAACTCCATAAGTAACTATTTTTTCAGTACCAAAATTATCGGTTCTTACAATCAAATATTCATTTCCTTTGCGATCAACTGATGAACCATCCTGACGATACCCAGTTTTCGGAACTCTTATCGCTCTCTTTTTGTTAAAGTTATGAGCTTTTCGTAGATATTTCAATGGGTCAAATTCTTTTCTTGAAGCATTGTCTAAAATACTCTGAGCCACACTAATATACGTAGAAGAGTCCCACTCAGCCATGTACTGCTTTATTTCGGCTACTTCCGCCTCAGTGTATCCTTCACATAGCTGGGCTAGAAAAGGATCTATAGGTAGTTCATCCGGCATGAAATTTTAACTCTAGTTAGGTAAATAGATAAAAAGTTTTATAAGTTTACAAGTTAAATTGTAGAAAAAATGGAGTATTCTAGTATAGAAGTTTCTAACAAATTTAAGAGGAATTCTGTCACAGAGTAGCGCGATCGCTATGAACAACCAAACAAAAGAACTGCTGCGCGATTTTCAGGAAAGCCATAAAGAAGAGATAGAGACAATTACTCAGGTTTTGGCGCGGATAACTACAAAAAGCCCAGATGAAATTAAACCACATCTAGACGCAATGCTTGAGCAGTTAGTTCAACCACAACAGGTACAGCGTCCTTTATACGAAACCGCAACCCCAGAAGAATTGGCACAAGCGTTTCGGGAGTGGGCGGAGAATCGCGATCGCAATACACCTCTGTTATCGGATTATGCTGTTAGTCGAGAAAGTATGTACGACGATGAATTATAGTTGACTTTTTAGTACAATTATACCATGTAGGAATTTCTGTCTGTAACTGTTGCACTCGCTCCACTGTTCACCCTGTTACCCGCGCAATTGCTTCAACAGCCATCCCTCCCTACAATAGATTCACCGCTTCCTGTTCCAACACTGGTTGAGTGCTTTTTTGTTCCTAACTAGTAACAATTTTCATAATTTCCTGAGAATAACAATCACGTATATGGAACGGAGCTATCGGGGATGAAATTAGATATATTGTCTTCATTTCCAAACATCAAATGGCCTCTAGACGAATTAGATAAACCTTGCACTTTAACAATTCTTGAACTTCTAGAGTTTTGTCATGAAAAAATAGCAAAACCAATTGAGTATGAGTATCATAAATACTTTCAACACCATCATTTAAGGTTTGAAAGAGAAGAAGGTCAATCAGAGTTTCGCAATAAAGTCAACAGGAAATTTGAACTGAATGGTATAACCTTTGAATTACAGGAAAATGGACACATTACCCGTTTAGCCCCTCCTATAGTCAGCAATATCTTAAATAATGCTATTTTTCAAACAAATGATAAAGAGTTGGACTTATTGCTCGAAACAGCTAGGATTAAATATCTTAACCCAGATTTAAAAGTACGTTTAGAAGCATTGGAAAAGCTGTGGGATGCTTGGGAACGAATAAAAACACTAGACGATCCATCAAATAAGAAAAAATCTGTAGAAATGCTTTTAAAAAAATCATCTAATGAGGAAAAAATGAAAGAGGTTCTGAACAAGGATGCTGAAGCATTAACTTACATAGGTAACAACTTTATGATAAGGCACGCAGAAGTAGGAAAAACTCCTATTACTTCAAGCGTACACGTTGATTATTTGTTTCACCGTATGTTTTCTCTCATATATCTACTGTTAGGGGATGGTATTGGGAAAAAGCCAGTTTTAACTACAAAAGAAGAAAGTGGAGAATTTGGGTCTACTGACGAAATACAGTTTTAACATGAACAAATAAAGCGTCGAAATTACTCCCTTCCCGCTCTAAAATTACCGATTTTATAGGGATCTATTAGTAGCCTTGTTAATATGACTCAGAAATCAGGAAAATTACACCCAATCTTCGACATCTTACCTTCGCGTTCTTTGCGTCTTTGCGGTTAAAAATTATTTTTGAATATAGGTATAATTTTATGGCGGGAAGCGAGTAAACACCTGACAACCGCTACAATTGATTTGTCATGATATAGCGTTTCCTATTTTGCTGAGGTACGAATTTATCTGCGTCCATCCGCGTTCATCTGCGGTTAGTTCATTATCCTGTACCTCACGAAAGTGGGAATTGCTATAAATGCTCAATTAGCAACTATTGACTTCAATATCACTGCACCATCTCCCGCACTTGTAACCGCACCGCAAACCCTTGCGAATGGCGTTGCACTCCCTCTACCATCGGGTAAACCTGCAAAAATCCTAACTCCACGGGTTCCACTGCTAAACTCAAAATTGCTGCTTTTAAATCCTCTCTTGCATCAGGACGTGCTATCAAAAAAACCGATCCACCTTGTCTAAATGCTTCCTCCACCTGTTCCCGCCAGTTGGTTTCATCTAGCGAAACTGTTTGTTCATCCGCCTGCAATACATCCAGTAACAGTTCTCTATCTGCATCGGGAAGCAGCGAAAGGGATTATAGGAAGATAAAGCCCTCGCACGCACTATATTCCCTCTCGCCCACAACAACCCATAAATCACCTGAAACCGCCAATAGGGTGATGGTTGTACTAAACCGAGATGCAACAACACCCGATCTAACCGGTCATCATGACTCACTACATAAGCAAAAACCCGCGCATCTATCTCAATTTCTAACCGATTTTCTTCTTCATGCCACAAACGAATCAAATCCAGCAGTAATTTATCTGTTTGAGGAGTACTTCCAGGACGCAAAACCCGTGCGTTAATTGCAGTTATCACTGGATGCGTGACCAAAATTCCTTGAGAGGATAGGGCTTTAAGGAGGCGATCGCTTGCTTGTTTTAGTTCATTATATCCCTCTGCCGATCGCACTTCTGCCATTGCATTCATAACATCCTCACTGCTCTGAGTCAATTCCAAGAACCGCGTCAGTTCTGAATCTACAATCTCAAAATCTGCTGGTTGCAGTGCATTCCCCGCCAATCGGAAAAAGTTCCCAGGGTCTGCAGTGTAGCGCCGTAAAATTTCCTCAATGACTCCACCACCGCCAATAGTAGACTCAGTTATCCAAATTTCTTCCACACCCTCTGGAATAGCAGGTGCATCTGGCGGACGAAAACCCGGTTCGATATCCAAAATCAGGTCGTCCAAGTCAAAATGAGGACACAATTGCCCACAAGCATTGAGTATCGCTCCTCCCATGGTTGCTTTTAAACGCAATGCTGCCCAAGCGTTCCATTCTTCATCAGGTTCTGACCACAAAACTGGGGCAATGTCGTTTAAGATACATTGGATTATATCTGTGTTGCACAGCGATCGCAACCTATCGTGTACTCTTTGCCTTCCCTGAATTTCCCCCGACGCAGATTCCCCTGGTTCTAGTAAGATTTCCTCAACATTCAAGGTTTGGAAGATATTGTCTAAAACCCTTGCCATTTCCTGACCTATATCTTCACCTAAAAGAGCTTCAAAAGCTTCTGATAGGGAGATTTGGTCTGCTAAGGCGCGGGCGGTAAGCATTGATATGTATATTTGATACAGCCATTCCCGTTGGAATCCATTTGTTAATACACATAATTGCCTATTTGTCAAGATTTTGTGTTGGAAATACGCCGTGCGAAACGCCCTCATCTTCTCTTGATTGGAATCGTTCTGACTGATGCTGAAATTAGGTGGAACACAAAACCGAAAGACCAAACCGTCTACGGATTGAGCAAATCCCACAGCTGCTGGACGACCATCACTGTGGGTGAAGCGAATTGTGGTGTCGAGTTCTTGACCCGTTTTAAAGCGGATGTTTGCTTGGGATGCGATCGCAAACCTTCGCACTTCCACTGGCGATTGTTGAGCGTGGGTAAAACAGCAAACTTCTGTAATGAGTTTGCTCCACGGAGAACCTTGAGGAAGTTCGAGTTTTATGCCAGAGTCAGGTGGTATAATTTGACAGCACCATTCCAATTGGGCATTGGAGGTAATTGCAATATCACCCGGAACTTGGGTGGGATGAATCGCCCAAGGACGAATGCAGCGTATATCTACGACTTCTCCATCTTGCAACAATTGAAAATTTCCCACTTCTTCAAATTCAGTACAGTAGTCCTCCACAGGTAAATTTTGCTCTCTGTGTTGCAAGTCTTTTGGAGCAATCCAGTGGCTCGCATGAATGTGCTGTATGCCAAAGCGGCGCGTGACTCTCCCTGGAGCAAAGGTTTTCAGAGCTTGGACAATGGGCAAAGGGTTGACATCTGGCTCGCTGTTGCGGCTTTGCGCTGGTGTAGTAATTAGCACCTCTGGCAACAACAGGTCAGTAAATAAATTAGGGGGAACGATATCGGGTAAAGGATCGCGGGTTTGATAGTCTCTTTTTGATTCATCTGGATGGCTGGTAAAGCACTTCCAACCAGATTCCAAACGCCGCAGTAAAGTAGGAAGTACCGCCATCATCAACGAGCGTGGGGGCTCCCAAAGAATTGCTTCGACTTCATCTTTGGTGAGGTGTAATGCTGAGGACAAATATATTTCTAAACTGTTGAGTCCTGCTTCCGTTTCAAGGATATTTTTGATAAGTTCGATTTCTTGTTTTTGACGGTTGGTATTGAGTAAATTGGGGCTAGCAAAGTCACTCCAAACACTTCCTGGGTAAGTTAATTGCTGTCCTACCCAGTCCATAAAGGCGAAAACAGCTTGAATGCGGATGACATAGCGATTGGATATGGGGAGACTTCGCTTTTCCAAAACTGGGTTAAACAGCATATCGTAGTTCTGATAGGCGATTCTGTCTCTTCCGTAATCAGATAACACCACTACCGTCCAGGGTCGCATGGTTCGGCGTCTCCCCGCCCTTCCTTTTCTTTGTAAAAAAGATGCCATATCTCTCGGTGCTTTGTGCTGAATCACACCTCCAACTTCAGGGTCGTTAAATCCCACTTCCAAAGCAGCGGTCGCAACAATGACATCTGAATTTGGAGTGATTCCAGTATCTTGCGAACTGGTGCGTCCAATGCTTAATGGGAGTTCTAATCCATGACCGATTTCTTGACACAACAACCAAGATTGACCTGCAATGAGTCTGTCTCTACCATCAGCCGCACTGTGCGATCGCAGCGCCGCGAATGGCTGTCGTCCTCGCATGGGACGACCCCAACTATCGCGACCTTCCGCATCTAAAAGGTCATGAAATAAGCGGTTGGTTACATCTAAATCGTCTGTGAAGGCGAAAACACGAGAACCAAAAAACCCTTTGCTGGGAGGTTCTTCCGATGGGTCAAGGACTCGTCGCAACAACATTGCTGTTTGGATAGTTGTCGATAACAGACTTGTTCCCGATACGGGATCGCCTCTAAGAACTAGTTGATACTCCATCCCCTCAGCAATTAGGTTTTCACCTGGTGAAATCTCTTCCACCAAACTGGGATTTAAACCTGTAAGTTGGCTGAAAAATTCGGCTGCACTTTCTAGTGTTGCAGAAAGCCCGGTGAATTGGACTTTCTTGGCAATGATTTTTTGCCACCGTCGCAATAGGTAAGCAACTTGCGCTCCGTGTATACCTGTATATGTATGGACTTCATCCAACAAAACTATCTGAGGGGTTTTTGCTGCTCCGACACCAAATATATGACCGTAGCGGGAATCTCCCATAGACCGATTTAACATTTCCGTGCTGGTAAAAACCAAGTCTGGAGGAGTTTTTGCCATGCGATCGCGTGTTAGAATCACTTCATATTCTTGGATAGCAGCACCGCAGGAAAGATTGAGACAAGAAAGTTTTTCTCTTCTCGCTTCCAAATCAACCCGTCGCCAGGACAGCGCACCTTCACATTTAGGACATCGCAGGTAAGGACAAGTAAACCCACCACTTTCAGATTCCCATTTTTCTTGCACCCGCTCTAAGCTAGCGCTTCTGGGAGTTAAGCCAAAAAAAGCACCAATTAGGATTTTACGCTTTCCTTCTGCTATAAAAACTTCATCAAGGCGACGTGCTTCTTGATAAGTTTCAGAAAATTGGTCTTTGAGGAGTTCGTTGCGGGGATAAATTGCTAGTCCTTTACTCCAGTACTCATTTTTGTTGACTAAATCCGCGATCTATGCAAGCGCTGGTAAGTAAAACGCTAAAGTTTTCCCCGTTCCAGTTCCAGCACAAACGATCGCTCCCCGACTTTTGGTACTTTTAAGGTCTTGGAGTATCTGACTTGTAGCACGTAGCTGAAAATCTGCGAGCTGCACTTCACCACGGGAGGGGGAATTGGTAACCGTTCACGGGGGGGTCAAAAAAATGCACAACATGAAATCAAACGAAATCAATACGAAAACCAGTCCCTAATTGATTTTTTTCGGTTAATTTTGAGTAGTCAAAATTGCTATATTGCTCGGAAAATTGTCATTGAGACATTTTAGGTACTATTAGCGCACACCGTAAATCAGTCTAAATCCTTGCATAGCAAAGACTTTAGGATTTAGGCAAATGCTCTACCCCCCGTGAACGGTTACTATCATGTTGGATTAACGGTCGCAATGCTCTTTCTTGGTCAATTGCGAGTGCTGTCGTCGGTACAACCACAACACTGACACCCACAGTTTGAGATTCCAAGAGTGCGGGAAGTTGAGCGCAAAGACTTTTTCCCGCACCAGTAGGTAAATTCACTACCAAAGTTGACTTGAGAGGAGCCGTTAAAATCGCGTGAATGGCTTCTCTTTGTCCCAGACTGCGGTACGCGTCCAATTGTACAAGCTCTAAAAACGGATCGCCTGGAACTGGTTCGTAATTACGACGAATTTCTTCTTTATATAAAGGAGTATCTGGACAGCACGTTGCTGAATCAAGCATTTGTAAAAAGCCAATCTTCTATCGTGGAAATAGGGCGATTCATGACCTTTTATACCCAAGATTTCGATAGGATTTTTATTTAAACAGATTCAAGCCTTGTTCTATATTATGATTATTATTTTTTACACTGTCAACCAAAAAAATCAGTAAACGTTAGGAAACGTATAAACTAGGACTTAGGACAAATGACAAATGACGATGCTCGAAAATATGCACCCGCAACCCAGCGTAACCGCGAACCAATTTTGGAAGTTCTTTTGAACGTACTCCCACCCAACGGTACTATTTTGGAAATAGCAAGCGGTTCTGGAGAGCACGCCGTCTTCTTTGCTCCACGCCTGAAACCCCGTAAATGGCTACCCTCCGAACCCAATCCGCAATTACGCGCCAGTATTGCTGCATGGTCTGCAAACCTTTCTTGCGAAAATCTTTACCCACCCATTGAGATTGATGTTTGTGCGCCAGTTTGGTCAGTGGAAAAAGATGCATCACCAAGGTGGAGTCATTTTGATGACTTAAATGACACACCAATGACAGCCATAGTCAATATTAACATGATACACATTGCACCGTGGTCTGCTTGTTTGGGACTCATGGCAGGTGCTAATCGCATCCTACCACCTGGAGGCATCCTATATATGTATGGTCCGTTTAAAGTCGATGGAAAACATACAGCCCCAAGTAATGCAGCTTTTGACGAGTCATTGCGATTGCAAAATCCAGAATGGGGCGTGCGGGACCTCAACGATGTTGCAGATGCAGCAAAGACACAAAATCTGACTTTAGTAAAAACTTACCAAATGCCTGCCAATAATCTTTCTGTTATTTTTCAACGAATTTAGAATCGGAATCGGGTTTTGGGCGATGGGAAATCGAGTTATCAACTGACTTATTTTATGTTCCAACCCATACATATTATTTGTGTTGATAACCGAACTCAAAACGTATACATTCTAGCAGGGTATGACGAGGAACTGGAATTCCAAATTGCGCTAAACGGAGATGTATTTTGATGAGCCATGTAAACTATGAAGCCATGTCTGATACAAAGTTGCGACAATATTTTATGAGCCATCGTGAAGATAAATTAGCTCTGGAGACGTACTTAGATAGACTTAGCAAGCGATCGCGTACAATCATTACGACTTCCGACGATCCTAAAACTGATAAGTAAATGTTGGGTTTCGTTCCTCAACCCAACCTACTTGTTTTTATATTTTTTGGCTGCACTGATAAGTAAATGTTGGGTTTCGTTCCTCAACCCAACCTACTTGTTTTTATGTTACTGGTCACTGACTAGATGTAACGGGTGCTCGTCCGGATATAATGATGAAACCGACGGAATCTAGTCTCAGTAGAGGTTGGCGAATCCCTTCTAAAATGGCTGCATTTAGAGCTTTTTCTATCTCCAACTCCTCATTGAGAAAGCGATCGCTACTCTGTCGGTTCAGACGCAGGCGTAACTGTTCTTCTCGAGAACCTAACTTCTTCTCCGCAACTAAAGCATACCGTTTGCACAAGTCAATAAAATCGGAACGACGGGCGAGTAATTCCGAAGATGTCTTGTGTGCTTGATAGCAAAACTTTTGCCATTGACTTGCATCGACAAAATCTTCAATAATTTCTACGTCTTCCTTTGCCAAATTGTAATCTCGGTATGGATAGCTTTTATTGTTATACGGGCGTCGCAGTATATTTAAAAGCTTTTCATCTTCAACCATACTCATTGGTTGGTGGCGACCATCAATAAATATAGTTTCGATAATTGGCGGAAATAAAGCGTCAACACGTCGCTGCAAAATTTTGTACTTAGAAGTCCCCAAGTCGTACTCTTTTAAAATCTGTTTTGCAGTTTTTAAGTTGGCTTCCACGACATAATTGCATCGAAACCCGAACCATTCCATCCCAAGAGCTGTATCCCAAGATGCATCCGCACGCCACATGGCAAAGGCTTGTCCTCGGTCATCCCAGTCTACATAACTTAATAGCGAGTTTACCAATCCTTCTCCCAAACGAAAGAGTTTAATTCCGGGATTTTGGTTGGCTACCCTACGGTTATAAGTACCAAATTGGTCTAGATAACTCTTAGCAAAGCGAGTTTTCAAATCATCCACAGGAACTAACGTGCGAGTTGTGGGTTGATAGCGCCGCACTTCTGGTGAATTTGAGTCATTGATTGACCTAAATCCCAACGCATCGCACATCCAAGATTCAATGGCTCGTTTTATTTCTGGATGTTTTGCGTCATAATTATCTAGCTCTTGAAAATACTCAGTAGCACCTTCATCACTTGCATCAATTTCATCTAAAGCATTCTGTTCGCTAATTTTGACGATTTCGGCTTGAATTTGTGCTTTAATTTCTTCAGTTTTTTCCAACAATCCAGCAGCACTTGATTTAAACAAAACTGTTTCCAATTCTGTGATTTTTTCCTCAACATAAAACTGCAAGCTCGCAATTGATTGCTGGAAAATTTCAAATCCATCTTTCAGTATTTGATACCAAGCGTTGTGCGGGCTATCTTCTATATAGGGGCCAAGCAACGCACAAGATTGAACGCCAATTTTGCTCCCAATACGGTCAATTCTACCAATTCTTTGCTCTAATTGATTGGGCGACCAAGGAAGGTCAAAGTGAATTAACCAGTCAGCAAACTGGAGATTGCGTCCTTCTTCTCCAGAGCGATCGCATACCAAAATAAAGCAGTTTGGGTTATTCTTGAATCTATTGATATTCTTCTCAATTTTGTCTCTCGATTCCCCAGATTGATGGCTGGCGACTGTCTCTGCTCCAAAGGTATCCGACAAAGCGCGTACAATTTCAGCACAACTTTGTACAAAACTGGTAAAGATAACAAATTTCGGGAGAACATCTTCAGAAATGGGGCGGCGAATTCTCTGCTGTATCCTTGTCAGTAATTCCTCTTTATTTCTCCGAACTGAGGTAGGAATTTTAAAGTGTACAGCTAGCTGATTCAACAGCACTGTTTTCAAAGTTTCCGTGCGTTGTCCATCCTCTACAGGTTGACGAATGATTTTGAGTAAAGACTCTAGAATCGCTTCTTCCCCTGAAAATTTAGGAGTTGCAGTCAAAATGCGAACATTTTCTTCACCAAACTCCTGGATAAGTTTAGGATGAGTTTTACCGCTTAAACGCGCAGCAATAACCTGTTCTAAAATACCCAACCAAGTCCCAGATGCTAGGAAGAACAACAGAAAAATTCTTTTATACGGCTCCTCATTGGGGACGACAGTACGCCATTCATCGATGAGTTCGTGGATTTCGGGCGATCGCTCATCTAAGTCATACTCAACTTTCGGAGTAATATTGCGGTCAAAAATCACATCTTCTACGGAAGCGCGACGGTTGCGAAGCATACGGCGGTGAAGCCTGTAGGTATCGCTGATGTGAGTGCGAATCGCTCTAACTATCTTATCTCGCTCAGCGTCCTTTGCTTCCAAACAATTTTGCAATTCATCGACCAGATTCAGTAAATACTTATCTTCAGCAAACAGACTGCGAAGTTGTTTGAGGTTAGTTTTAAGAACAAAGGGATTTGCGCCTTCTTTAAAAGACAGCAGCACTCTACCGATATCTTGGCGTTTTTGTACGCGATCGCAAAAACCTTGCAAATCATCAAGTTGATAAGCTGTTGGGTCTAGTAAATGAAGCATTGCGAGAAAATCTTGCTCGCGATTGACAACAGGAGTCGCAGAGAGCAACAGCAAGCGATCGCTTTTATGAGCCAAGAGTTTGCAACGTTCAAACAACTTGCGTTGCAAAGAGTCCGAAGACTTTGCCATTGCAGCAATATTGTGAGCTTCATCTAAAATAAGGAAACCCAATTTAGCATTTGGACTCACCTGAGTGATATCCTCAACAGCAAGTACTTTTACCCTGTTGGGAAAATGAGAGATATAAAACTTTTCCAACTCAGTACGCCATTGTTCCACCAAATACTGCGGAACTATGACGACAGCGTCTCCAGAAGACTCATCCAACAGGTATTGACGAAGAATAGCACCAGCCTCAATGGTTTTTCCCAAGCCCACTTCATCCGCTAGCAGGTAACGTTGAACCGGATCTTCCAGTACCCGCCGAACCACTTCCACTTGATGGGGATAAAGCTCGATATTCGCGCTCAACAATCCAGTCATCCCGCGACTCACAGCACGTTGCTGAATCAAGCATTTGTAGAAAGCCAATCTTCGATCGTGGAAATAAGGCGTTTCATGACCCTTTATACCCAATATTTCGATAGGATTTGCCTTTAAGCGATTGCAACGGACATAAATTTCCTGTTCGCTCGCAAAGATAGTTTTCTTATCAGGTAAGTCAATTTGATAATGTTCCGTCTCTTCATCCCAAGCGGAGATTCTGCCAATTATCCAATTATCCAGGGTTGAAGACATTGTATAACATCGAGTCTGAGGCTGCAGCTTGACTTCAAACAACGAACTTAAGTGTACAGTTTTTTCAATCCGTTGTCCTACTGAGCAGAAATACTCAACATTTGCATCAGCATTAGATAATATTTCCGTAACTTTTCCTATCCCCAAATCATTGTTGCGGGACTGTACCAGTGAACCAGGCTTAATCATATCATTTGTCATTTGTCATTTGTCATTTGTCATTGGTAAGGGTTTCAGGCGTATTATTCTTAATTCTGTTGATATCCGCCTACCTACTTAGTCCCTTAAACGTACTTTCCAGATTTTGAATCTTTTAAATGTTACACTTCACTCACTCTACGTCATTAAAGTAATCATTATATACTGACAAACAGGTTTTACCTGCACCTTAGTTTTCAATACCCGATTGCTAAGACTTGACATCAACCAATTCTTTGAGATGACTATCGGAATCTGATGCTATGCTTGAAAACCTATAAAAGGCTAGCCCTGTTTTAACAACGTCTACGGCAAGATTCAAACCCTGTCCCATATTATGATTATTATTTTTTACACTGTCAACCAAAAAAATCAGTAAACGTTAGGAAACGTATAAACTAGAACAAATGACACTTGACCAATGACCAATGACAGCCCTAGTCAACATTAATATGATACACATTGCACCCTGGTCTGCTTGCTTGGGACTCATGGCAGGTGCCGATCGCATCCTACCACCCGGAGGCATCCTATATATGTACGGACCATTTAAAGTCCATGGAAAACATACAGCCCCAAGCAATGCAGCCTTTGACGAGTCATTGCGATAAGCCAAAGGCTTAAGGCTGAAGCCGTATCGCAAAATCCAGAATGGGGCGTGCGGGACCTCAACGACGTTGCAGATGCAGCAAAGACACAAAATCTGACTTTAGTAAAAACATACCAAATGCCAGCAAACAATCTTTCCGTCATTTTTCAACAAATTTAGAGACTCCGCCTGCGCGGACTTCGCTTGTATAGCAGCGATTTCCAATCGCTCGATATTTTTTCTCTTCCAAAAATCAGCTTGCTAAAAACTCACGGATATACTGATTGACCAATTGAGGCTGTTCTTGCTGTACCCAATGGCTACAGTTGGGAATGTATTTAATTTGTAAATCTCTTACATAAGCTTCTGTACCATAGGTGAGTTCTTTACCAAGAGCAGTATCATTTTCTGCCCAAATCATTAATGTTGGAACTTCTAACACACTCCAACTTTCATTGATGATTTTTTGTTGAAACAAATTGCGGTAATAGTTCAACATTGCTGTTAAAGCTCCTCGTTTTGCTGCCGCATTTTTATAAGCTTCAATATCTTCTTTAGTCAAAGCATTTTTGTTAACTGCCAAACCTATAAAAGCATTTTCTATGAATTTATAGTCTGCTGCTTGTATGATAAATTCAGGTAAACTGGGTAGTTGAAAAAAGAAGATATAGGAACTGCGTAATAACTGTTGTGGAGTCCGCAATCCTTCACGGAATTTTTCAGGATGAGGCAAATTAAGGATAATTAATCTTTCTATCAAATTAGGATAAGAATAGGCACAATTCCATGCGATCGCACCTCCCCAATCATGTCCCACCAAAGTACACTTTTCGTATCCTAAACCTGTAATAACTCCCTCGATATCCCTCACAAATTCATCCATGACATAAGCGGATTGATTTTTTGGCTTATCACTGTCGTTGTACCCCCGCAAATCAAGAGCGACGACTTTAAAATCTTTGGCAAATTCCGGTATTTGATGACGCCAGGAATACCAAAACTCAGGAAATCCGTGCAACATCAGCATCAAAGGACCCTCGCCCTGAGTTACATAATGCAGTTTTACCCCGTTAGTAAGAATATATTCGTGCTTCCAAGTGTCTTGTGTAACAAACATTTTTAGAATCCTCTAAATGTTTCTTTAATTTTATTAACTTAGCTGTCAACTAACTTCTTACTACATATTTTACTTTTGATAGATGTGTATCTTCAACAGTTTGGCTACATAATTAGCCATAATTACATTATCTAAATAGTATGACACAACAACTGATAGGCTATCGCTCATCATGGATGGAGAAACTTGCTCGATTCGGTTATATCTCTAAAGGAATAGTTTATAGTATCGTGGGACTGCTAGCAGCACAAGTGGCTTTTGGTAGTGGTGGAAGAACAACCGATACTCAAGGTGCTTTGCATACAATAGTTAGTCAACCATTTGGAAAGTTTTTGCTTGCCTTAGTAGCAATTGGGTTAATTGGATACGTCATTTTGCGGTTTGTACAAGCCATCAAAGATCCAGAAAATAAAGGTACTGATGCTAAAGGAATAGCACAAAGAATTGGTTATGCAATTAACGGTTTAGTCTATGCAGGTTTAGCTTTGAGTGCAGTACAGATTATTTTAGGTTCTGGCAAAGCTGGTAGTAGTAACTCTACAGAAGATTGGACCGCACGACTTCTTGCTCAGCCTTTTGGTCAATGGTTAGTTGGTACTATAGGTGCATTTACTATCGGTCTGGGGTTCTATCAGTTTTATGAAGCCTTTAGTGCTAAATTTCGACGACAACTTAACTTAACTGAATTAGACGATTCAGAACGAAAGTTAGTCATGGGTATTTCTAGATTTGGTTTACTAGCAAGGGGCATAGTTTTCTGTATTATTGGCTGGTTTTTAATTCAAGCAGCAACATTGTCTGATGCTAGTAAAGCAGGTGGGTTAGATTTGGCTTTGCAAACGTTAGCACAACAACCTTATGGTCCCTGGCTTTTAGGAATTGTTGCGCTGGGTTTGATTGCATACGGCATTTACATGGTTATTCAAGCGCGGTACCGTCATGTAATGACACGTTGAGGAGGGTTAGTGGTTAGTTGTTAGTAGATAATGGTATGACAACTAACAACTAACAACTAACAACTAACAACTAACAAATAACAAATAACAAAAAACAAAAAACAAAAAAAAA
>NZ_WJFC01000078.1 GCF_009725235.1 Scytonema sp. UIC 10036 | reverse complement strand
CAATAAAAATGATGTTCTAAAACTGAATAATGATATTACAGTTTCTTTTCTTGCAAAAAATGATAATATTTGCGGTTCGATAGATTATAATGAGGCTATTTTTAGTAGCGAAAATATTAAATTGGTAACTGATTACTACACAAATATAATAGATAGTATTCTGACTAATGATGATATTAAAATATCAGATATTGTTGTTTTGAGTGATTCTGACACACATAAAATTATCCAAGAATTTAACTACAAAATTAAACAATACCCAGTTGATATTACTATAAATGAGTTATTCGAGAAACAAGTATATAAAACTCCAAAGAATACAGCAGTAGTTGATGGACAAACAAAACTAACTTATCAAGAGTTAAATGAAAAAGCTAATCAATTAGCTGTAATGCTACGTCAATTAGGACTCGGTAAAGGTGAGTTTGTAGGCATATTTAAAGACCGTGATATAAATTTTCTTATTGCTATTCTGGCTATATATAAGGCAGGCGGTGCTTACGTACCGATTGATAGTACTTATCCGTCAAATCGAATTGAATATATGTTATCTAATAGCGAAGTTCAGTTTCTTTTAACTGATACTTCCTTATTAACTGTTTTGACAGAATTAATAGATAAATGCCCTCAATTAAAATCGGTTATTTGTTTAGACGAGGTTATTACCGAAAGTATACAACTGACTCATAAACAGGAATTAACAGTATACGATCAACTGGGTTTTGTTAACCTTCCCCAAGACAATCTAGAGCCAATAAACGATGCTAGCGACCCAGCTTATATGCTCTATACCTCTGGTTCTACAGGACTACCCAAGGGAGCAATAGTTAGACATGATGGTGCAGTTAATCACATTTATGCCCAGTTTGATGAGTTGAAATTGACCGAGGAATTTTGTTTTCTGCAAAGCGCCCCTTCTTCAACTGATATTTCGGTTTGGCAGTTTTTAGCACCGCTTTTAATTGGCGGAAGGACGGTAATAGTAGATATTGAAACTGTTGCGATTCCTGAGCAACTATTTAAAGTACTTAAATCAGAAGAAATAACAGTTGTTGAATTAGTACCAGCATTATTTGGCGGGTTGCTTGAACACACTTCGGGGATACCAAGTAACGAAAGAGAATTGCCGTCTTTAAAATGGATGATGGTTGTCGGGGAACCAGTATCGGTTAATTGGGTAAATAAGTGGCTGCAAATATATCCCGAAATCAAAATTGTTAACGCTTATGGTCCGACCGAAGCTGCTGATGATATTACCCAGTTTATCGTTGACAAGCCCTTGCCAGAAAACCAGCGAACTATTCCCATTGGCAAACCGCTCGCCAACTTAAATCTCTACATCCTGGATGAGCAAATGAAATTATTACCGATTGGTGCTCCAGGAGAGATTTGCGTATCGGGAATTGGTGTGGGTGCTGGCTACTGGAAAAATGAAGAAAAAACGAAATTAAGCTTTGTTGAGAATCCATTTGCAGATGCGAGTCAGAAGTTACCAGCAAATCGTGCTGATTTGATTTATAAAACAGGAGATTTAGGAAGATGGCTTCCCGATGGGAATATAGAATTTCTCGGACGTATTGACCATCAGGTGAAAATTCGTGGTTTTCGGGTTGAACTAGGAGAGATTGAGGCATTTTTGATTCAACACCAAGCTGTTAAGGAAACTGTAGTTGTAGTTAGAGAAGAGAATCCTGATGATAAACGCTTGGTGGCTTATGTTGTCCCTAAGTCTGAGTTTTGTCATGATGGCTCAACTAGTAGCGAACTGATCCAACAGCTACGTGATTTTCTTCAAGAAAAGCTACCAGGGCATATGGTACCTTCTGCGATTGTACAGCTAGAAGCATTGCCCCTAGCTCCTAGTGGAAAAATAAACCGCGCTGCATTACCTGTACCAAGTTACAATCAGGAGTCAAAACTAGGCTTTGTTGCACCTCGTACTCCGACAGAGCAGATAGTTGCTGATATTTGGGGTCAGGTATTAAAGCAAGAAAATATCGGAATTCACGATAATTTCTTTGATTTGGGTGGACATTCTTTACTGGCAACCCAGGCTATTTCCAGATTGCGGGAAGCTTTTAAGATTGAGTTACCTTTACGCAGTTTGTTTGAATCACCGACTGTTGCTCAATTGGTAGAAAATATCGAGAAGATGCTAACAGTTCAACAACTACAGCTTGTGCCAACGAATGGGTTAGACAGTGACCGTGAGGAGATAGAATTATGAAAACTACTAAGGAATTTTTGTCTTACCTATGCAGTTTGGATGTCAAGCTTTGGGTTGAAGATAATCGCTTACGCTGTAATGCGCCAAAGGATGTATTGACACCAGTTATAAAGAAAGAACTAGCTGAGCGCAAAGAAGATATTCTTACTTTTTTATGTAATAATAATGCAGCCTTTAGTTATGATAAGCAGGCTATTCCCCTAATACCACGGCAGGAAAATTTACCATTGTCATTTGCTCAACAACGGCTGTGGTTTTTAACTCAATTAGAACCAGATAGCCCGTTCTACAACATACCTGCTGCTGTTCGCCTACAGGGGCAGTTAAATGTAGAAGCATTACAACAAAGTTTTAACGAAATCGTAAGTCGCCACGAAGCACTGCGAACTAATTTTCAAACCAGAGAAGGACAAGCAGTAGCCGTTATCTCAGAAAAAAAGCCCATAACCCTGTCAATATTTGATATTAGTGACCTACCAGCGAACCGACAAAAAGCCGAAATTAAACAACAGGCATTCACAGAAGCACAACAACCCTTTGACTTGAAGGACGACCTGCTAGTGAGAGTAAAACTATTACGTCTTGGTGAACAAGAACACATTGTATTACTGACAATGCACCATATCGTCTCTGACGGTTGGTCAACGGGTGTATTAGTGCAGGAGTTGGTAACACTTTATCAAGCCTTCTGTAATGAACAACTCTCACCATTACCTCCACTGCCAATACAGTATGTAGACTTTGCTGCTTGGCAACGACAATGGCTGCAAGGAGAAGTACTCAAAACTCAGTTATCTTACTGGCTTAAGCAGTTAGAGAATGCGCCAAAAGTATTAGAGTTACCCACCGACTATCCCAGACCAGCAGTTCAGACATTTCGGGGTGCAACTTACTCATTTGAGTTATCAAAAGAACTATTTGTATCCCTGAATAAATTAAGCCAGCAGCAGGGAAGTACTCTATTTATGACGCTGTTAGCAGGTTTCCAAATACTTCTATGTCGTTATACAGGTCAACAAGATATTGTGGTCGGTTCACCCATTGCTAACCGCAACCGGGCGGATATAGAAGGGTTAATTGGTTTTTTTGTCAACACCCTGGTATTGCGAACTAACTTGGCAGGAAATCCCAGTTTTGAAGAGCTACTCAAACGGTTACGGGAAGTAGCATTAGGAGCTTATGCACATCAAGATTTTCCTTTTGAGTTGTTAGTTGAGCAATTGCAACCACAGCGAGATTTAAGCTATACGCCACTATTTCAAGTGATGTTTGTGCTTCAGAATGCGCCAATGTCTGCCTTAGAGTTGCCTGGTTTGACTTTAACTCAGTTAGAAAGTGATAGCGGTACTGCCCAGTGTGATTTAACTCTATCGATGACAGAAACAGAGCTAGGGTTAGTTGGAAGTTTTGAATACAATACTGATTTATTTGCTCAAAGTTCTATACAGAGAATGGTAGGTCACTTGCAAACTTTGCTGGAAGCAATTGTTGTAAATCCGCAGCAGCTTTTGTCAGATTTACCATTGTTGACAGAATTTGAGCAGCATCAATTACTGCGAGAGTGGAATCATACAGCTACTGATTACCATCAAGATAAATGTATCCATGAATTATTTGCAGCACAGATAGAGAAAACACCTGATGCAATAGCCGTGGTATTTGAAAACCAACAGTTAAGTTATCGGGAATTAAACCGACGAGCCAATCAATTGGCACACTACTTGCAACAGCTAGGAGTAAAACCAGAAGTATTGGTAGGGATTTGTGTAGAGCGATCGCTTTGTATGGTCATCGGACTATTAGCCATCCTCAAAGCAGGTGGTGCATATGTACCTATCGACCCTAACTATCCTCAAGAACGCATAGCTTTTATACTAAAAGATACCCAAGTGTCAGTTTTACTAACACAGCAGAACCTGATAGAGAATTTACCACAACATCAGACAAGGGTTGTTTGTCTAGATGCAGATTGGGAAAATTTTGCTCAACAAAGCTCACAAAACCCAATTAGTGAATCCACAACCGATAACCTAGCTTATATAATCTACACCTCTGGCTCAACAGGTCAACCCAAAGGTGTCTTAGTTAATCACAGCAATGTTGTTCGTCTATTTGCAGCAACTGAATCTTGGTATAACTTTAACCAGAATGATGTTTGGACACTATTTCATTCCATTGCCTTTGATTTTTCCGTTTGGGAAATTTGGGGAGCATTGCTTTATGGTGGACAGTTGATTGTAGTACCCTATTGGCTGAGTCGTTCGCCTGAAGACTTTTATCAATTGCTACTAACACAGCAAGTAACGATACTTAACCAGACACCTTCTGCTTTCCGTCAACTGATACAGGTAGAAGAATCGTTAGGAAATAGTAACAACTTAGCTCTACGCAAAGTTATTTTTGGTGGGGAAGCGTTGCAACTTGAAAGCTTAAGACCTTGGTTTGAGCGTCATGGCGACCAGTCACCACAGTTAATAAACATGTACGGTATTACAGAAACAACTGTACATGTGACGTATCGTCCGTTAACAATGGCAGACTTAGAAGTTACATCGGCAAGTTTAATAGGTCGTCCAATTGGTGACTTGCAAGTTTACTTACTAGATAGATATGGGCAGCCAGTACCTATCGGAGTTCCAGGTGAGATGTACATTAGTGGTGCTGGCGTGGTCAGGGGTTATTTAAATAGACCAACGCTAACTTCTGAAAGATTTATTCCTAATTGCTTTAGTGATAAATCCAATGCGCGTCTGTATAAATCTGGTGATTTAGCGCGATATTTACCCGATGGAGAGATTGAGTATTTAGGTCGTATTGATAACCAAGTAAAAATACGTGGTTTCCGAATTGAATTAGGAGAAATAGAGGCAATCATCAGCCAATACCCAGCAGTGCGAGAAACCGTGGTTATAGTTAGCGCAGAATCGGCAGATTCTCCACGAATAGTTGCCTATATAATTTCGCAAAAAGAACAAATGCTGGCGATTACCGAGCTACGTAGCTTTTTGGAGTCAAAGTTGCCAAACTACATGGTGCCAGCTACTTTTGTGACATTAGAAGCACTACCATTAACACCCAACGGTAAGGTTGACCGCAAAGCGCTACCTATGCCTAATACAGTACGTCCAGAATTGGAAGTAGTTTATCAGCCACCTCAAACCGAGATAGAAAAAATAATTGCCGATATTTGCCAGGAAGTACTCAATATTGAAAATGTGGGAATCTATGATAATTTCTTTGAACTGGGTGGTCATTCGCTGCTTTTAGTTCAGGTTCATAGTAAATTACAAAAAATATTCCAGAAAAATTTACTTTTGGTGGAAATGTTTCAACATCCTACCGTGAGTCACTTAGCTAGATATTTTAGCCAGGAATCAACAGAAGAAACATATTTTGTATCTCATCGTTCTGAAAGTAGGAAAGCTTCGAAACAACGTCGAAAACAAGCTAGACAAGAACATCGAGCAGCAACTAGGGAAAGAGAAATTTCGCCCCAATCCAGTGAATAAAATCTAGAAAATTAAAGTTTGCTCTCAAGTATATGAGCATCCAAACAATCATTACTTTGCTCTCCATCGACGATCAAAAAATACATTATTAGTTATTTAAGGAAGTTACATGACTTTAAGTGAAAAAGAAATTCTATCTAAACAGATTTTTTCTACATCAGAAAAAGTATTATCTACGGAAATTAGTGAGTATGTAAAACAAATATTTGCGCCTCTTCAAGGAAAATCAATTGAAACTCAAATAGATGAAATGGTTGAGGATTTCTCTCAAGATTTTTTAATTGCAGACAGTGCAAATACTAATGTTAACATTGAATGGATAATCAAAAATTTTGGTGATAGCAAAATACCTGCACAACCTACTAATTTTGAAAGCTATTTTCAATACTTAAATGAAAATGTTGTTGCTCATTCAATACACACATCTGCACCACAATTTATCGGTCATATGACCTCCGCACTTCCTGCTTTTGTGCGTCCTTTAGCCAAACTAATGACAGCAATGAATCAAAACGCTGTCAAAATAGAAACAGCTAAAGCCTTGAGCTTTTGCGAACGTGAGGCTTTAGCAATGATGCATCGGCAAATTTATAATTTATCCGATAATTTCTACGCCCAACATATTCAAAATAATCAAAGTACATTAGGAATTTTAGTTTCTGGTGGCACAACAGCGAATATTACTGCTTTGTGGTGCGCTCGAAATAAGTCTTTAGGTGCCAAGAATGAGTTTTTAGGTATAGAAAAAGAAGGTTTAAGCGCAGCTTTAAATTTTTACGGCTACAAAGGAGCAGTTGTAATTGGTTCCGAATTGATGCATTTCTCTTTTGATAAAGCTGCGGATTTAATGGGCATAAGTACTAAAAATTTGATGCGAGTCCCGGTAGATTCTAACAATCGAGTCAATATCAAAGCTTTACGTCAAGCCGTTGCAGATTGTCGCCAGCAAAACTTACATATCATAGCCGTTGTTGGTATTGCTGGAACTACAGATTCTGGTAGTATTGATCCGCTAGAAGATATAGCAGAGATTGCCCAAGAAAATAATATACATTTTCATGTGGATGCTGCTTGGGGTGGTCCGGTAATCTTTTCTCGAAAACATCAACATAAGCTTGCTGGCATTGAAAAAGCTGATTCAGTAACTATTGATGGACATAAACAATTGTATTTGCCCATGGGTATTGGTATGGTATTTTTCCGCGACCCTCATTTAGCTTCTTCAATTGAAAAGCAGGCTAGCTATACTATGCGTAAGGGATCATTTGATTTAGGTAAGCGTTCTTTAGAAGGTTCTCGACCAGGCATGGCTTTATTTTTACATGCAGGTCTAAAGCTAATTGGTCTTAATGGATATGAGTTTTTGATTGACGAAGGAATCCGCAAAACTCAATACATGGCTGCTCGGGTTTCAGCAATGTCTGAATTTGAATTATTGGCTGAACCTGATACTAATCTGTTAATTTATCGTTATATTCCAGAGCAATTTAGAGAAGGAGTTACAACCAAACAATTATCAGACATAGAGAATAGATTTATTAATAATTTTAATGAGCGTTTGCAGAAGATGCAGCGTCAAATTGGTAGAACTTTTATCTCACGAACAACAAAAACAAGTATCAGCTTGGATAAAGAAATTCCTGTAATAGCCATGCGTGCAGTCATTGCCAATCCATTAACTACTGAAGCAGATATTGACACAGTTTTAAATGACCAAATCCAGATTGCTTCAGAAATCTCAATTGCATATTGAGTGCTTTGATATTAGACAAAAAATATTTATGAACAAGTTTTGACCTATGGATATAGCAGAGAATTTTATTGATAGCTTAGATGATAGAGACGAAATCGCTATTATTGGGATGGCGGGTCGTTTTCCTGAAGCAAATAAAGTTGACAGCTTTTGGCAAAATCTGCTCTCTGGTGTGGAGTCAATTTCTTTCTTCACAGATGAGGAGCTAATATCTGCTGGGGTAGATTCTGAATTGCTAAAAAATCCTAATTATGTGAAGGCAAACGGTATATTAGAAAATATAGATTTATTTGATGCTTCTTTTTTTGGTTTTTCTCCCAGAGAAGCTGAAATTACAGACCCTCAACACCGACTTTTTCTAGAATGTGTTTGGGAAGCTTTAGAAAATGCTGGTTATAATTCGGAAATTTATAGTGGTCAAATAGGTCTTTTTGCTGGTGTTGCTGCGAGTTCCTACTTGCTTTCCAACTTATATCTCAATCGAAATCTGATGGAATCAGAAGATAGCTACCAAGTTTTGATTGGGAATGATAAAGATTTTTTACCTACCTTAGTTTCTTACAAATTAAACTTAAAAGGACCAAGTATTAATATTCAAACTGCTTGTTCCACATCATTGGTTGCTGTTCATTTAGCCTGTCAAAGTTTGCTTAATGGTGAAAGTGATATAGCTTTAGCTGGTGGTGTAACCG
Organism: Scytonema sp. UIC 10036; assembly: GCF_009725235.1. The sequence continues at coordinate 48,413 of NZ_WJFC01000078.1, read as the reverse complement.
TTGGAGCGCAGCAAAAAACTGGTTACTATTATCAACAGGGAGGAATTCAATCTCCTGATGGTCATTGCCGAGCTTTTGACGCTCAAGCGCAGGGAACAGTTGGTGGCAATGGTTTAGGTGTGGTGGTTTTGAAAAGATTAGAGGATGCTATTGTTGATGGCGACTATATTTATGCAGTAATTAAGGGTTCAGCTGTTAATAATGATGGTTCTTTAAAGGTTGGATATACAGCCCCTAGTGTTGATGGTCAAAGAGGAGTTATTTTAGAGGCTTTAGCCTTAGCGGGCGTTGAGCCTGAGACTATTAGTTATGTAGAAACGCACGGTACAGGAACCATTTTAGGAGACCCGATTGAAATTAAGGCTCTCACACAAGCTTTTCGCGCTAGCACCAATAAAAAAGGATTTTGTGCGATTGGTTCAGTCAAAACCAATGTCGGACATTTGGATACAGCAGCGGGTGTGACAGGTTTAATCAAAACAGTCCTGGCATTAAAACATAAACAAATACCTCCCAGTTTGCATTTTGAAAAGCCAAATCCACAGATAGACTTCGCCAATAGCCCGTTTTACGTCAACACTAAACTTACTGAGTGGGAAAGCAACGGCACACCCCGCAGAGCAGGTGTGAGTTCCTTCGGTATTGGTGGAACTAATGCCCATGTCATATTAGAAGAAGCTCCAGCCATTAAAACTTCCGCTCCATCCCGTCCTTGGCAATTATTACTGCTCTCAGCCAAAACCAGCACCGCCTTAGAGACAGCAACAACTCAACTGCGCGATTATCTCGAACAAAATCCCAATACCCCCTTACCAGATGTAGCTTACACCCTACAAATCGGTCGGCGAGCTTTTGACTATCGCCGTATAATAATTTGCCACTCCCTTGATCATGCAATCAAATCCCTCAATCACCAAGACCGACAACGTATCTTTAGTCACCACCACAAACCAGGTCACTGTCCAGTCATCTTCATGTTTTCGGGACAAGGGTCACAATATGTAAACATGGGTCGAGAACTATATCAAGTAGAAGCAACATTTAAAAAACACGTAGATAATTGCGCTCTGATTTTACAACCCCACCTCGGACTTGATATCCGCTCCCTACTCTACCCCAACCCAGAAGAAGTAGAAACTGCTTCCAATCAACTCCAACAAACAGCCCTGACCCAACCAGCGTTATTTGTGATTGAATACGCCCTCGCTCAGTTATTCATGTCTTGGGGTGTACGTCCAGAGGCGATGATTGGTCATAGTATTGGTGAATATGTCGCAGCAACAATTGCAGGTGTATTTTCTTTAGAAGATGCCCTCAAAATTGTGGCAAAAAGGGGACAGTTAATGCAACAAGTACCCCCAGGAAATATGCTGGCAATTAGACTGCCAGAAAAAGAAGTGCAATTGCTGCTTTCTGGAAACGAGTTATATCGAGAATCTCTACAAATAGCAGTCATTAATAGCCCATCTTCCTGTGTCATATCGGGAACAAGCCAAGCAGTTGCAGCGCTGGAAAAACAATTATCTTCAATTGAAGTTGAATGTCGCCAGTTGCATACATCTCATGCGTTTCATTCGGTGATGATGTCACCGATATTGTCAGCATTTACTGAGGCGATTAAAACAGTCAAACTCAATCCACCCAAGCTCCGCTTTATTTCCAATGTCACTGGTAGTTGGATTAGTTCCCAACAAGCGACAAATCCGGATTATTGGTGTCAGCATCTACGACAAACAGTGAGATTTTCGGATGGGATATCGCAATTAATACAGCAGTTTGAAGGTGTGTTTCTGGAGGTAGGACCAGGGCGAACTTTAGGCACGTTAACGACACAGCATTTAGAGAAAGATGATAAACAACAGGTATTGACTTCATTACGCCATGTCAAAGAGCAACAATCGGATGTTAGCTTTTTATTACAAACATTGGGTCGGTTGTGGCTTTCTGGTGTAGAAATCGATTGGTCGGGCTTTTATGCTCATGAACAGCGTCATCGTTTACCTTTACCCACTTATCCTTTTGAACGTCAAAGGTACTGGATTGAGCCTAACAAGCAAGGGGAAAGCGAGCATCAATTATCACTAAGTAAAAAACCTGATATTGCTGACTGGTTTTATATTCCTTTTTGGAAACCCTCTTTACTCCCAGTACAAATAGAAAATCAAGAATTAGTATCTGATGAATCTTGTATTTTAGTGTTTATTGATGAGTGTGGTTTGGGTAGTAAATTAGTCAAAGAATTAGAAGTACACAATCAAAACATAATTACTGTTAAAATTGGTGAAGATTTTACCGTAATTAGTGAGTATGAATATACAATTGCTCCAGGCAGTAATCTGGATTATGATATTTTAATTCAAGAGCTTTACAAACAGAATAAGTTACCAAAATCAATTGTTCATCTATGGAGTATAACACCAAGTACAGAACAAGAACTAACAGTTGAAACAGTTGAGAAAGCTCAAACAACAGGATTTTATAGTCTTCTATTTCTAGCTCAGACTCTGGGAAAACAAGAAACTGCCGATGAATTACAAATCACAGTTATTTCTAACAACTTGCAGCCAGTCACTGGGAATGAAGAAATATATCCAGAGAAAGCCACTTTACTTGGACCGATTAAAGTTATTTCCCAAGAATATTCAAATATAAAATGTCGTAGTATTGATGTTATACTTCCAGAAAGTGACAGTTGGCAGGAAGCAAAACTTGTAGAGCAATTGCTGGTGGAACTGAAAGTTTCGGATTCGGAAAAACTTGTTGCTTATCGAGGTTTGAATCGTTGGGTACAATCTTTTGAACCTGTGCGGTTCGAGAAACCTAAAATTGAAAATCCTCGACTTAGAGAGAAAGGAGTCTATTTAATTACAGGTGGACTCGGAGGTATTGGGCTGGTTTTGGCAGAATACTTGGCGCAAACTGTACAAGCAAAATTAGTATTGGTGGGACGTTCTGCTTTACCCGAAAAAGACGAATGGGAACAATGGCTGGCTACCCATGACGAAACTGATGGCACTAGTCGTAAAATTCGTAAAGTTAAAGAATTAGAGAGTAATGGTGCAGAAGTTTTGATAATGAGTGCTGATGTCAGCAGTCTTGAACAAATGCAAAACGTCATTGCTCAAACTCAACAGAAATTTAGTCAAATTAATGGTGTTATTCATGCTGCTGGAGTTGTTCAAGGCGAATCTATTGAAGCGATTGAAAATCTAATTAAATCTGATTGTGAACAACAATTTAAACCAAAAGTACAAGGTGTTTTAGTACTAGAAAGTGTCTTAAAAAATCAAAATATAGATTTTTGTTTGTTGCTATCTTCCCTATCCTCTATCTTAGGAGGCTTAGGATTTTTTGCCTACTCAGCAGCTAATGTTTTTATGGATACTTTTGTGCATCGACACAATCAAATCTATCCAGCTTTATGGAGTAGTATCAGTTGGGATGGTTGGCAACTTGAGACAGCAAATGAAAAGGAAGAAAACACATCTGTAGGTGTAAATTTAACAGAATTAGCTCTGAAGCCGGAAGAAGGAGTAAAAGCTGTTAAACGAATTTTAACCCATAATAGATTCAATCATATAGTTGTTTCTACTGGAGAGCTTCAAGCTAGAATCAATCAATGGATTAATTTGGAATCATTGCAACAGCGGACAGAGAGTCAACAAACAAATTTATTACTACATTCCAGACCCGATTTATCAAATCCCTACGTAGTTCCTAGTAATGAAATCGAGCAAAAAATTGCCAATATCTGGCAAGAGCTTCTGGGAATAAAAAATGTAGGACTTTATGATAATTTTTTTGAATTAGGAGGAGATTCTCTATTAATCATCCAAGTTCGTAGTAAAATTTTTAAAGAATTAAATAAAAATTTATCGATTGCTGACTTGTTTGAATATTCAACTGTAAGTTCCTTGGCTGAATATATAGGTGGCAGACAAATTGAAGAGCCAATATTTCAGCAAGCTGATGAACGTGCCAGCAGGAAAGAAGCGGCTATGCTGGAAAGACGACAATTAATGAAACAAAGGAGAAAATAAATGTCTAATCAAGCAACGGACAATTCTCTTAAAGGCATAGCTGTAATTGGTCTGGTTGGTCGTTTTCCAGGAGCCAGAAATATTGGTGAGTTCTGGGAAAACGTATGCAAGGGACGGGAGTCTATTTCTTTCTTCAGTGATGAGGAATTAGAGGCTTCGGGGGTAGATCCAACATTGCTGAGTAATCCTAATTATGTAAAAGCTGGTGCAAATATTTCAGATATTGAGATGTTTGATGCCTCTTTCTTTGATTTTTCGCCAAGGGAAGCTGAAACCTTAGATCCTCAGCATCGTATTTTGATTGAATGTGCTTGGGAAGCATTGGAAAATGCTGGTTATGAGCCTGGAACTGGCAAAAACTTAACAGGTGTTTATGTGGGAACCGATATGAGTTCTTACTTTCTGAACAACTTAAGTTCCCACCCTGACCTCATTGAATCTATAGGACTCCCTATTATATATGGCAATAGTCAAGACTTTGCTGCCACAAGGGTTTCATATAAGTTGAATCTTAAAGGACCAAGCATTAATATTCAAACATCCTGCTCTACATCTTTGGTCGCAGTCCATTCAGCATGTCAAGGATTGCTAAACTACGAGTGCGACATGGCTTTAGCTGGTGGTATTTGTATTACATCCCTGCAAAAGGAAGGCTATTTCTATGAACAAGGGGGTATTACTTCTCCTGATGGTCACTGTCGCGCCTTTGATGCTAGTTCCCAAGGGACTATTTTCGGGGATGGCGTGGGTCTTGTCGTCCTCAAGAGACTAGAAGATGCTATTGATGATGGTGACTATATTCATGCAGTAATTAAAGGTTCAGCCATTAATAATGATGGTGCTGCAAAGGTCGGCTACACGGCTCCTAGTGTGGGTGGTCAAGCTGAGGTGATTGCCGAGGCTCAAGCGATCGCTGGGGTTACGCCTGAAACAATTACTTATATTGAAGCTCATGGAACTGGTACAGCCCTGGGAGATCCAATTGAAATTAGTGCCTTAAAAAAGGTATTTGCAGACCGCACCAAGAAAAAAGACTTTTGTGCGATTGGTTCAGTCAAAACCAATGTTGGGCATTTGAACACAGCAGCGGGTGTGACGGGATTAATCAAAACAGTCCTGGCATTAAAGCATAAACAAATACCTCCTAGCTTACACTTTGAAACACCTAACCCAGAGATAGACTTTGCCAATAGCCCGTTTTACGTCAACACTAAACTTACTGAGTGGAAAAGCAACGGCACACCCCGCAGAGCAGGTGTGAGTTCCTTCGGTATTGGTGGAACTAATGCCCATGTCATATTAGAAGAAGCTCCAGCCATTAAAACTTCCGCTCCATCCCGTCCTTGGCAATTATTACTGCTCTCAGCCAAAACCAGCACCGCCTTAGAGACAGCAACAACTCAACTGCGCGATTATCTCGAACAAAATCCCAATACCCCCTTACCAGATGTAGCTTACACCCTACAAATCGGTCGGCGAGCTTTTGACTATCGCCGTATAATAATTTGCCACTCCCTTGATCATGCAATCAAATCCCTCAATCACCAAGACCGACAACGTATCTTTAGTCACCACCACAAACCAGGTCACTGTCCAGTCATCTTCATGTTTTCGGGACAAGGGTCACAATATGTAAACATGGGTCGAGAACTATATCAAGTAGAAGCAACATTTAAAAAACACGTAGATAATTGCGCTCTGATTTTACAACCCCACCTCGGACTTGATATCCGCTCCCTACTCTACCCCAACCCAGAAGAAGTAGAAACTGCTTCCAATCAACTCCAACAAACAGCCCTGACCCAACCAGCGTTATTTGTGATTGAATACGCCCTCGCTCAGTTATTCATGTCTTGGGGTGTACGTCCAGAGGCGATGATTGGTCATAGTATTGGTGAATATGTCGCAGCAACAATTGCAGGTGTATTTTCTTTAGAAGATGCCCTCAAAATTGTGGCAAAAAGGGGACAGTTAATGCAACAAGTACCCCCAGGAAATATGCTGGCAATTAGACTGCCAGAAAAAGAAGTGCAATTGCTGCTTTCTGGAAACGAGTTATATCGAGAATCTCTACAAATAGCAGTCATTAATAGCCCATCTTCCTGTGTCATATCGGGAACAAGCCAAGCAGTTGCAGCGCTGGAAAAACAATTATCTTCAATTGAAGTTGAATGTCGCCAGTTGCATACATCTCATGCGTTTCATTCGGTGATGATGTCACCGATATTGTCAGCATTTACTGAGGCGATTAAAACAGTCAAACTCAATCCACCCAAGCTCCGCTTTATTTCCAATGTCACTGGTAGTTGGATTAGTTCCCAACAAGCGACAAATCCGGATTATTGGTGTCAGCATCTACGACAAACAGTGAGATTTTCAGATGGGATATTGCAATTAATACAGCAGCTTGAAGGTGTGTTTCTGGAAGTAGGACCAGGGCGAACTTTAGGCACGTTAACGACGCAGCATTTAGAGAAAGATGCTAAACAACAGGTATTGACTTCGTTACGCCATGTAAAAGAGCAACAATCTGATGTTAGCTTTTTATTACAAACATTGGGTCGATTGTGGCTTTCTGGTGTGGAAATAGATTGGTCGGGATTTTATACTCACGAACAGCGTCATCGTTTGCCTTTGCCTACTTATCCTTTTGAACGTCAAAGGTACTGGATTGATGCAAAATCGCCATCGCATTCTGTAAACATCAAACCGGCGACATTAGATAAAAAGCAAGATATTGCCGACTGGTTCTATGTTCCCTCATGGAAGCGTTCTTTACTGACTTATACATCATCCGAAGAAATAAAAGATACACATGAAGAAAAATGGCTATTTTTTGTTGATGATTTGGGAGTAGGGGAGCAACTAATTAATAAGTTAAGAAATCAGTGTAAAAGTATAATTATTGTTAAGCAAGGAGATGAGTTTAGTAAACTAAGTGAGGGAATCTATACAATTGCTCCATGTACAAATGAAGATTATGATAAATTCTTACAAGAACTAATATCTTTAGATAAAAGCCCCGAAAAAATTGTTTATCTATGGAGTTTAACTCATCTTGAGAACCGTCTCTCAGTAAAATATTTAGAATTTAAAAGTTTACTATTTTTAACCCAGAGCCTTAGTAAGTTAAAAATTAGCGATAGCCTACAACTTAGTGTGATATCGAACAACATTCAAGAGGTTAACGGGAATGAAGAATTAAATCCAGAAAAAGCTGCAATATTAAGTTTATGTAATGTAATTCCTCAAGAGTATCCCAATATTAGCTGTCAGTGCATTGATATTGCTTTAACTAACAGCATAAACTTAGAAGAAAGACAAGAAAATTGTGAGAGTCATATTATTGACAAGCTTCTGAATGAGTTAATCTCCGTATCTGAAGATACGGTAGTTGCTTATCGCGATCGCCATCGTTGGGTACAAATATTTGAGCCAGTTCATGCAGAGTCAATAGTTGAGGAAAAAATACCTTTAAGAAAACAAGGTGTTTACTTTTTCCCTGGTGGGTTAGAAACTATTGAGGTTGTGCTTGCAGAATATTTAACAAAAACTTTCCAAGCAAAACTCATATTTATTGAAGATGTTGAATTCCCAAAGCAAGATAATTTCTCACAATGGCTGGAAACTCATCCTCAAGATGATGAAGTGAGTCTCAAAATCCAGCAATTTTTAGCATTACAGAAATTAAGTGTAGAAATTTTGTTATTACGTGCCGATACTACGAATTACGAGCAGATGCATCAAGCTCTTGCATTTACAAATGTTGAACAAATTAATGGCGTAATTTATTCAACTGGTATCAAACGAGATCAACTATTTGCTTCTATTCCCGAAATTACTGGAGTAGAATTTGAAAATTCCTTAGAATCACAAAGTAGTAAAATTTTAGTTTTAGAAAAAGTATTAGAGGATTTTAATATAGATTTTTGTACCATTTTTTCTTCTTTGTCTTCCATTTTAGGAGGATTTGGGTTAGGCTTATATTCAGCAGCTAACCGATTTATCGATACTTTTAGCAATCGGCATAATCAAAAAACGTCTGTGCCGTGGTATATTATAAATTGGGATAAATTACAACCGAATGTAAGTCAGGAAGAAACAGCAGTCTCTGGAAGAGAATTAGTTATCACTCCAGTAGAAGCGGTAGAAGTATTTAAGCGGATGTTTTCCTTAAGGGAAGTAGCTCAAATTATTCTTTCTACAGTAGACATTAATGCAAGAAAAAATCATATAATTAGTCTAGACTCTCTGGCAAATTCAAAATCTACTAACCAATTAAATTCACCGTCGCGCTACTCTCGACCAAGCCTAAGTAATTCCTATGTTGCTCCCACAAATGAGTTGGAAGAACAAATTACAGAGATATGGCAAGAGGTACTTGGGATTACAGAAATCGGTATTTACGATAACTTCTATGAGTTAGGAGGGGACTCCCTAATTGCAACTCAATTAGTTTCTCGATTGCGAACCAAATTCCCCGTAGACTTACCATTGCGTAACCTGTTATTAGAAGCAATGATACCAATTAAGCAGGCAGAAATTATTGAGCAACTTCTGTTGGAAAAAGTCGAAAAACTATCAGAGGAAGAAGCAGCCATGCTTTTGTTTTCAGTTTACCCAAATACTTGACTTAAAGTTTTTCATCTGGATTTATCTTCGCAATACTCCTTATATAAAAATAGGAATAATTTTCTATGACTACATCCAGCAAGCTTTTTTTGTCTTTAGCCCATAATCCTCCAAATTACGAATCCATTGCTCGGTTGCAAAATGAATTTAAGAATAAGGAAGAGTTTATAGTGGAGGGGGTAATACCTATTTTCGAGCAAATACTTTTTCCGCATATTCCTGAAGGAGCACACATTCTTGACCTAGGTTGTGGTTGCGGATATTTAGGCTCGCAACTTCACAAGAAAGGGTATAAAATGACTGGAATAGATGCTTCAGAAGCACTATTGAGTTATGCTCGAAAGAATGCGCCTGAAAATAACTTCATCCTTGGTGATATACGTCAGTTTGAGTTACCACCTACTTTTGATGCTGTTGTTTCAATTGATGTATTACTCTTCATAGTAAACAACGATGATCTGATATCTGTATTCCGAAATGTATATACAGCACTACAGAATAACGGTTTATTCATATTTTCGATACCATTAGTAGAATTGATGCGTAAAACAGTTGAGGAAGGATATATGAATCATGTCTATGTAAATGATGAATATGCCTTAATTGAATTGTTCCACTATCAGCCGGAAGAAAAAATCTGGAAAATAGAAGTAACTGGGTTTGAATTGATAGATAAGGTTTGGAAGCGTTCAGATGCTACTTGGTTGAGAAAAGATCATTTACTATCAGATGTTCAGTCAGCTTTAGAAAATGTGGGTTTCAGAGAAATTAGTAATATTAGTCCTGGAGATGAATCACAAAGTGCATGCTTCATTTGCTGGAAATAACTTATAGCATGAAAATGTAGTTTTAGTTTGAGCTAGTACAATAAGGTATAACAAAGAAGTTATAAGCTCAAGATGTAAAAACTTGGTTTATAGACTTACACAAAGTTTTTTATTTCGATTTATTTATACCATATTGTAATAGCATAATTTCAATTTTTTGAAAATTATATACTCGTTTTAATAAAGGATGATTACTTTTACTTTAATTTTGATTGAAATAACAATTTTTAAGGTATGAAAATGGATAAGCAATACTCGAATTTATCACCAGCTAAAAAAGCTCTTTTAGAAAAATGGAAGAGAGGAAAACTTATAGCTGATATTATTCCCAAACGTCAAAATTGTAAGAATATTCCCTTATCTTTTTCCCAACAAAGGCTGTGGTTCATTGACCAACTTTATCACGGCAGTTCGTTCTACAATATTCCCATAGCTTTTCACATACAAGGAAACCTTGATATTGCAGCACTTGAGCAAAGTTTAAATGAAATTCTGAAGCGTCATGAAGTTTGGCGGACAAATTTTAGGCTTGTGAATGGAGAGCCAATACAAGAAATTTTTCCCCATTCTACTTGGAATGTATCTATTATTAACCTAGAACATTTATGTGGTAAAGATTGGGAACCCGAAGTTAAACAAATTGCAGCAGAGGAAGCAAAAAAATCTTTTAATTTGGCTAAAGGTCCATTAGTGAGGGCTACTTTACTGCGATTAAGCCAAGAGGAATATGTTTTGCTGGTGACCATGCATCACATTATTACAGATGGATGGTCTTGCAATGTATTCCTGCGCGAACTGTCATCACTGTATCCTGCTTTCTCAAAAAATCTACCTTCCCCTTTACCCGAACTCCCGATTCAGTATGCAGATTTTGCTATTTGGCAACGCGCTCGCCTGAAGGGTGAATTCCTTGCAACCCAATTAAATTACTGGAAGCAACAACTCCAAGGTGAGTTACGAATACTACAACTTCCTACAGACCGTCCACGCCCTAACCTTGCTACTTTCACTGGTGCCAAGCAGTACTTTACATTCTCTGCATCCCTAGCTAATGCTCTCAAGCAATTAAGTCAGCGAGAAGACGCTACTTTATTTATGTGTTTGCTGGCAGCATTTAACATATTACTATACCGCTACACAGACCAAGAAGACATCTTAATCGGTTCTCCAATTGCTAATCGCAACCGTGCAGAATTGGAAGGGATGCTGGGCTTATTTGTTAATACTTTGGTGTTACGTAATAATCTCAGTGGTAATCCCAGTTTTCGCCAACTTTTACATCGAGTACGGGAGGTGACTCTAGATGCTTATGCACATCAAGATTTGCCTTTTGAGATGCTTGTAGAAGAATTGCAACCCGAACGGGACTTAAGCCGAAATCCGCTTTATGAGGTAATGTTCGTCTTGCAAAATACTCCAAGTTCCGTTCAGGAAGTGTCTGGTTTAACTTTACGTACTTTGGAGTTTGATAGCGGTACCGCTCAACTAGATATTTTTATATCAATGTCTGAATCCGAAGAGGGATTAACAGGTTCGTTAGAATACAACATAGATATTTTTGACTCAAGAACAATTACCCAATTTATCAATAATTTCCAAACTTTATTAGAAAATATAGTCATAAATCCAGAGCAGCATCTGAGTGAATTATCGCTACTTACCGCTTCTGAACAAGAAGAATTATTATCTAAGTTTAACCAAACTCGTGCAGACTACCCTCAAGACGTATCTCTGCATCAATTATTTGAGCAGCAAGTAGAATTAACACCATTATCTGTAGTACTAATTAGCGATTCTGAAAAAATAACTTATTGTCAATTGAACCATAGAGTTAATCAACTGGCACATTACTTACAGAAACAGGGTGTAACAAAAGAAACTTTGGTGGCTCTATGTTTGGAACGCGACCTAGATATGGTAGTGGGGATTTTAGCTATTCTCAAAGCTGGTGGTGCATACATTCCCCTTGACCCAAGTTATCCGGTGGAACGTTTGAATTTTATGCTTTCTGATTCCCAAGCATCGCTGTTAATTAGTAAGCAAGAAATTTTAGAAAAACTATCATTATCTGCGGCTAAAACCGTTTGCTTGGATATCCAAAAAGAGGAAATTGCACAAGAAAGCTTGGAAAATCCCATTAACCTATCTTCCTCTGATAATCTCGCTTATATTATCTACACTTCTGGGTCAACTGGAACACCCAAAGGTGTGCTTGGTACCCATCGCGGTACAGTAAACGGCTTAAACTGGTTATGGAAAACCTATCCTTTTAGAGAGGGAGAAGTTTGCTGTCAGAAAACAGCTATTAGTTTTGTCGATTCCGTCTGGGAAATTTTTGCTCCTTTACTTAAAGGAATTCCCACAGTAATCATCAGTAATTCAGATGTACTAGACTCGCAATTATTTATAGAATCTCTAGCACAACACCAAGTTTCTCGAATTATACTTGTACCTTCATTACTACGACTACTTTTAGATAATTATAGTCATCTAGTTAAAAAATTAACGCACCTAAAATTCTGGATAACTAGCGGAGAAGCATTATCGGTTAAGTTAGTTCAATCTTTCCGAGAATTGATGCCATTTGCCAAACTAATTAACCTTTATGGCTCATCGGAAGTTTCCGCCAATGCGACTTACTACGATACTAGTTTATTACCAGAACAAGCCCATAGTGTGCCTATTGGTTGTCCAATAGATAATACTCAAATTTATGTATTGAATCGCGATTTACAACCAACACCCATAGGAGTCATTGGAGAACTTTATGTTGGTGGTGATGGATTAGCAAAAGGTTATTTATATCGCCCAGAATTAACCCAAGAAAGATACATTGATAATCCTTTTATACCTGGAAATAAACTTTATAAAACAGGTGATTTAGTCCGATACCTCCGAGATGGTAATCTTGAATACTTAGGTCGCCATGATGAGCAAGTAAAAATTAGGGGTTTTCGGGTAGAATTAGGTGAAATTGCAACTGCGATCGCACAACATTCAGATGTGCAAGAATCGGTTGTAATTACTAGTGATGATGCTCAAGAAAATTCCCGTTTGATTGCCTATGTTGTCACAGATAAGCAGGATATAACTACACAACTATTATCCTATTTGCAACAGAAGCTACCTAACTACATATTACCATCCGCTTTTATTGTACTGGATAAACTTCCACTGACACCGAATGGAAAAGTAGATAAGCGTGCATTGCCAAGTAGTGATGTTATCCAATCAAATACAAATAAAGCCTTTGTTGCTCCCCGAAATTTTACAGAATTAGCTTTAGCAAAAACTTGGGAAAAGCTTCTCGATACTAGCCCTATTGGAGTGACAGATAACTTCTTTGAATTAGGTGGTCATTCATTTTTAGCCGTTCGCTTAATGGCTCAAATTCATGATAAATTTGAACATAATCTTCCCATCTCTACTCTATTTGAAAACCCAACTCTTGAAAAACTAGCTGCGATTGTTAGTCAACCATATCGCGAAATTTCCAATTCTCACTTAGTAACAATTAACCCTTCAGGAGACAAGACACCATTCTTCTGCATACATGGTGCTGGTGGAAATATTAGCCCATACTTTAATATATCCAGAAGGCTGGGTAAAGATTATCCATTTTATGCTTTGGAAGATAGGTTAGAACAAGATAGACCTGAAATTGTTTCGGTAGAAGAAACAGCAGCTCGTTACTTGCAAGAAATTCGTAAAGTGCAACCAAATGGTCCCTATCTTCTAGGTGGTCATTGTTATGGTGGTGTATTAGCCTTTGAAATGGCAAGACAATTACACAATCAGGGTAATACTGTCGGTTTATTAGTTGTCATTGATGCCATATTACCAGAAACAATAGTTGAACCTACGGAGGATGATGATGCTAAGTTTTTACTTCGGATCGCTGAATCAATTAAAACCGAGAATGATGTGGATTTTTCAGTACCTTTTGAAGAACTTCGAGATTTGCCATTAACAGAGCAGTTAAATTTGATTAATAAAAAGGCAAATTTTATCTTCAGTGATGCAGAAATTCAAGATTTTCTCAGTTATTACAAACTTTTTAAACTGCATGTTCAAGCAATGCGAAATTACATTCCCCAAGTTTATCCCCTACCCATAACTATATTTCGAGCTAGTGAAGAAATAATTCATGACTTTGATAATCCAGAATGGTCTAGTAGTGACCCTCTATTAGGTTGGGGTAAATGTTCTAGTCAACCCATTCAAACTGTTGATATCCCAGGGGATCATTTCTCGATTTTGGTTGAACCTCATATCCAAGATTTAACTAAACAACTAAAAAGTTGTATCGATAATGCTATATGCAATCTAAATTGATAATGGGAGTAAACACATTATGCAACTACCCCCAGGGCCAAAAACCCCTTCTTGGTTAATAGGTCTGCAATTCGAGGCTAATCCCTTTGATTATATGGATAGGATTTCCAAACGTTATGGTGATATGGTCACTCTCATGTTTGGTTCCACACCAATAGTTTATGTAAGCAATCCATCAGGAATCAAGCAAATTTTCACAAATACCAAAGAAATTGTTGCAAAGGGTGATTTAAACCGAGGTTTCGCTTTAGGGACAGGAGAAAAAGGAGTCCTTCAACTTGATGGTTTAATTCACAAAAATCGGCGCAAAATATTAATGCATACTTTTCATGGAGCGCGGATGCAAGCCTGTGGGCGACGTATCTGCGAACTCACAGAAAAGATTATTGGTCAGCAGACAGTTGGAAAACCTTTCATTGCATACCCAACAATTGAGGATATTACCTTAAAAGTGGGTATAGAAATTGTTATGGGTATAGATAAAGGAGAACGTCATGAAAAAATTAAGCATTTATTTACCTCCATTTTGAGATTAAATGTACAATCACCAATAGATAAGATTCTGCTCACTATTTTTGGAGAAAGAGATTTAGGTCGATGGAGCCCACAGGGTTATTTTCTCCACCTTCGACAAGAACTTTTCCAATTACTATCGACAGAGGTTGAAGAACGTCGCAATCAATTAGACTTTTCACGCACCGATATGCTTGCCGATCTTATCTTTGCTGAAGATGAGACAGGTCAACCACTAAGTAATGAGGAAGTGCGTGACCTTTTATTATCTCCTATATTTGCGGCTGGCGATGCTTCCGGAACTGCGATCGCTTGGGCTTTGTACTGGATTCATCGTTTACCTACTGTGCGATCGCGCTTGCTATCAGAAATTGATAGTCTTGGTGACAACCTAGACCCCATGAGCATTTTCGCATTACCTTACTTGAATGCGGTTTGTAACGAAGTTTTGCGAATTTATCCAACTCAGTTATTTGCATTTCCCAGATTGGTAGAATCAACCGTCGAGTTGATGGGCTACAAGTTAAATCCGGGAACAGTGCTTATTGCTAATATTTATTCAACACATCAGCATGAAGATTTATATCCTCAGCCAAAAGAATTTCTGCCAGAACGCTTTTTAGAAAAACAGTTCTCTCCCTATGAGTTTTTACCCTTCGGAGGTGGTTCTCGTGTGTGTATCGGCGCAACTTTTGCCTTATTTGAAATGAAACTTATATTAGTAACTATTCTTTCACGTTACGAATTAGAGCTAGTTAAGCAAAATCCTGAACGCCCCAAATATGGAGGTTTGATTTGTTATCCTGCTAGCGGCGTAAAGATGGTCAAGCGTGGTCTTCGTCAACGTCAAGGAAAGTCACAACTGTTAGCGGTCGATCTAATTTAATCTCTGGAGTTTTTCATTCCTCTGCATTGATACTGGAGTAAGTAATATTTATGACACTACCTCCAAAAGTGAAAACACCCACTTGGCTATTAAATCAGCAAATTAAGCATAATCCACTTGCCTACCTGGATTCTATCTACAAGCGCTATGGTGACATTGTAACTGTAATGTTTGGTTCTACACCATTTGTTTATGTCAGTAATCCCTTAGGAATAAAGCAGATTTTTAGTAATACCAAAGAAATTACAGACTCTAGTATATTTTTTCGAGATCCCACTTTGACAATAGGACAGCAAGGAATCCTTGAAATTGAGGGCTTAGTTCACAAACATCGTCGTCCTCTTTTAATGAAGACGTACCACGGAGAGCGGATGAACGCAAGTGGGCTAAAGATTTGCGAAATAACGAAAAAAATTATTAATCAACAGACGATTGGAAAGACTTTCACTGCTTATGACATAGTAGTAAAGATTATTTTGCAAATAGCGATAGAGATTGTGATAGGGTTACGAGAAGGAGAACGTTACAAAAAAATCAAGCATTTATTTACTTCTTTGATGAAGTATGAAGAATCTTTTCTGTATGATCTTCTTGTTAAAGAACTTTCTTTTGCACGATTGGATTTAGGTCGATGGAGTCCGCAGGGATACCGCAATAACCTCTATAAAAAAATACTTCAATTTTTATATGATGAAGTTCAAGAACGTCGGAAGCAGATAGATTCTTCACACACTGATATGCTCTGCGATCTCATACTTGCCTGTGATGAAACAGGTAAAGCATTAAGTAATGAGGAGATAGGTGACCTACTGTTTTTGCCTATATTCGCAAGTAGGGATGGTGCTGCACATTCGCTTATCTGGTGTTTATATTGGGTTCACCGTTTAAGAGATGTTCGCGATCAACTCCTTGATGAACTTGATGGTCTTGGTGAAAATCCAGATCCTATGAATATTGTTGCATTACCCTACCTTAGTGCTGTTTGCAACGAATCTTTACGAATTCTTTCCAGTCCAATGTTTATGTTACCGAGACTGGTAGAGTCTCCAGTAGAAATAATGAACTATGAGTTAATTCCGGGTACAGTACTGATTGGTAATATTTATTCAACACATCAACGTGAAGATTTATATCCAGAGCCAAAACAATTTAAGCCAGAGCGTTTTCTAGAAAGAAAATTTTCTCATTATGAATTTCTACCCTTCGGTGGTGGTGCTCGTAATTGCATTGCAGCACCTTTCGCTATATTTCAAATGAAGCTTGTATTAGCAACTATTCTTTCCAACTATAAATTAGAGTTGGTTAACAAGCAACCAGAAGGGCACAAGCGTTTTGACGATCAGTGTCATCCAAGGAGTGGTGTAAAAATGGTTTTTCATGGTCGGCGTTAAAACTCATGACATTAATAGTTACTTATTTTTTGCTTGTTTTAAGTATAAAATTAAATTCTTCATTCAGTCGATATGCCATATTTATCAACTGACCTTTTCAAGTTAAAAATACAATTCATCATTGAGGAAATAAATATGACCAAGAGTAATAAAGGTGCGGTCGTTATCACAGGAACATCCACAGGTATTGGTCGAGCGATCGCGCTTAAACTTACTGAGGAAGGGTATAGAGTATTTGCAGGAGTCCGCACAGAAAAAGATGCGGAAGCTCTTAAGCAAGTTGTATCTGGAGATTTAACACCGATTATCATGGACATCACAAAAGTGGAAGAAATAAAATCTGCTTCAGAATTTGTCTCCTTGGCAATCAGTGCTGAGGGATTATTTGCGTTAATTAACAATGCATATACTGGGTTTGACGGACCATTAGAATGTATACCAATAGATGATATAAGACGGAATTTTGAAATAAATGTTATAGGTCAGATAGCTGTCACACAAGCCTTTTTGCCAATGCTAAGAAAGACGAAAAGTAGAATTATTAATATTAGTGCAATTTGTGGTAGATTCGCTTTACCATACAGAGCGCTATTATCTACATCCAAAATCGCACTTGAGGCAATCACAGATTCTTTACGAATGGAGTTACGTTCCAGTGGAATTGAAGTATTGTCT
The DNA here is from genome assembly GCF_009725235.1 of Scytonema sp. UIC 10036. Next base: position 31,114 of record NZ_WJFC01000078.1, on the reverse strand, counting down.
ATATTGCCAGAGGGAATAATCACTCCAGAGCAGGCTGACAAAGTAGAAGCTGATGGTAAAAAAGTATTAGCTAATATGTCACCCGAAATGAAAGCTATTTATGGTAAGAATTTTCAAGTATGTATAGAAGAATCCGTGCAGGGAAATCGCACCACAGGTTTACCATCTGAAAAAGTTACAGACGCTATATTAAAGGCTCTGGAAGCTCCCAAGCCTAGAAGACAATATTTTGTCGTGCGATCACCGTGGAAGTGGAAGCTGTATGCGTTGTATAAAAGGTTAGTAACCCACCAGTATTTTTATGACAATCTTTTTAAGGATTAATGAAAATATGAGATTTAATTAATAGTTAATTTGTATTTTCTTCCTTAAGAAGAACAACTAAAGTCCAGTATAGTCAATATGCCAATTCAACATACTCACGAATTTCTTACAAAATATTGTCGTTTTTGCTCCTTAGTTTCCAAAACTAATGGAGAAGACCCAATTGGTACAGCAGATACTTGTGACTATTGGTTAATGATGGAAATTCCCCTGCCTTGGTCGCAAAATATCTTTGAGGAAAATCCAACTCTCAAATCAGTGTTGGGTTTGTTTCAAGAGTTAGTTTTTCAGCATAGAATTAAGTTAAAACCGATACTAATTGCTCCCGATCTCGAGTATTCCTATCCTGGTTTTACCCGTGTGTTGTACTACTATCGCCCTGCAAAGCTATTTTCTCAGTTTGAGAAACAGGAGTTTGTTGTTCCAGAAAGCGAAGCTGCTGCTTTAGTGACAGCAATATTCAAGCAATTAATGCAACAACCCAACGATTTATCAGAATTTCAGCAGTATCAACAACAAACGAGTCACATTCGCGAACTCATGGTTTGCACCCATGCTCAAGTAGACCTTGCTTGTGGCAGATTTGGCACTCCTATATATCGGCGATTACGTAAGGAATATGCTCCTGCTTCCAATGGAAAGTTAAGAGTATGGCAAACAACTCACTTTGGCGGTCATCAATTTGCTCCTACCCTAATTGATTTACCTCAAGGATGTTTGTGGGGACATATTGAACCAGAAATATTGGATTTACTGGTAAAGCGAAATGGTTCAGTATTTGGTGTGCGTCAATACTACCGAGGATGGACTGGTTTAAGCAAATTTGAGCAAATAGCCGAGCGCGAAATTTGGATGCAGTTTGGATGGAATTGGCTTAACTATTTGAAAGCGGGAAAAGTAATGACAATGGAACAAGTGGCCGAAGGGCAAGAGCCTGACTGGGTAGAAGTTCGGATTAATTTTACAGACCCAGATAGTAGTACAAAAGGTGCCTATAAAGCCAAAATCGAAGTTTGTGGAGAAGTGATGACCGCATTTAATTCAGCAAAAGAAATCGAACTAGAAGCAGTAAAGCAGTATCGTGTTAGCCATTTGGCTAAAGTTGAGTAAATAAATGACTTCACCAAAACAATCTCAAATTACAAACGAAATCCTTCAAGGTAATTTAATTAAATTAATGTTTAAGCTGTCAATACCCAGTATTTTGGGGGTATTAATGCTTAGTTTAAACAGCTTTATCGATGCTTTATTTGCAGGAAGGTTCATTGGTGAAAATGCTTTAGCTGGTATCTCAATAGCAATGCCACTTACATCTTTAGTCAATGGATTTGCTGGCTTGATAGGAGTAGGCTCTGCTTCTGTTCTTAGTCGAGCTATTGGATCTGGAGAGGTTAAGACTCAATCCAAATTATTTGGAAATATTATAATTTTAAGTATTGTAATTTCTTCTTTCATTACAATTATTGGTTATATATTTGGTCAAGAATTAATTGCATTCATGGGCGGGAATGGTGAAGTTGCCTCAGAAGGTACAAAGTATTTAAAAATATATGTATTAGGTTCTATATTTTTGATATTGGGAGAAGCTTTTGGGGAGGTTATAAATTCAGAAGGAAAGATTAGATTGAATACAATATTTAACTTGATTTTTGTGAGTATTAATGTTTTATTAAACTATATATTCATCACTGTATATAATTGGGGAATCCAAGGCATCGCTCTGGCTACAGTTATCGCAATGGTGGTTTCTAGTATTCTGAATCTATCTTATTTTATTACAGGTAAAAGCATTATCCCTGTTCATATTAAAAAAATAGTGCTCGCGATAGACTTACTTACAGAAATATTTTCAATAGGAGTGTCTTCAATATTTTTTCCAGTGGTGATATTAGTTCAAGAATTAGTGATGTTTAATTTAATTTCCGATTACGGAAAGAATATCGATATTGCTTTTTTCGGTGCAACAATGAAATTGAATTCACTGATGCTCATTCCTAGTGTTGGCTTTGCACAAGCATTACAACCAGTAATAGGCATGAATTATGGGGCGAAGAAGTACAGAAGGGTTAAGAACGCATATTTACTTTTCGTAATAATAGGATCTGCATTACTATTACTTATTTGGCTACCTTTACAAATAGCTCCAAAGACATTTTTAAATATAATTTTACCAGGTGTTAATTTTACTGGAGAGGATGTAATTAATTTTAGGATACTCAATATACTAATACCAATATGGCCTTTAGCTTACTGTAGTAATACCCTTTTCCTCTCTATCGGTAAGCCTAAAGTTGTTTTATTAGCACTATTTTTGAAAAGCATAGTATTGAATGTGCCAATGATGATATTTTTCTCCAAGATAATTGGTTTAAGAGGTATATATATCGGTTCAATCTTGGAGATTGTATATTTATGTTGGTAGTTTTTTTGCTGACAGCGAAAGAATTTAGACATTTATATAAGCTTAATTATACATAAGTTATTTTGATAATCATTTGAAATTTAATAAAAGAAAATATGAGCTTTTACATATAATTTTGTTATATAAAGTCAAAATACAAATGATTCTTAGTTGAAGATAATTACATGAACGAGTTAGTAAAAAGATTATCAAAGGAGGAAACAGCATCTAAGAGGTGTTTGAAAAGTGGTTGACTGTCATTTTAATCACATGATTACCCCCCTTAGTCCACGCCACTTGCTACAAGTCGGGAAACCGCGATGGCGCAGTGGCTCCCCTTATAAAGGGGGAAATGAGAGAAATTCAGTTCCTCACGCCACATGCTTCAAGTCGGGCATTGCCGCGATGGCGCAGTGGCTCCCCTTTATAAGGGGAGGGTTAGGGTGGGGTAAAAAATATTTGATACATCAATCATAACTTTTCAAACATCCTCTAATGCTTAGTACACCTCATCATCAAGAGAAACAGTAAGTAAGTGTCCGTTTCACTATGTTTTATTACTTAATGGAGATTTTTCATGGTTACATCCTCTAATTATCAACAACGGGTGTGGTTTATTACCGGTACTTCAAGCGGTCTTGGCAGAGCTTTAGCTGAAGCGGTACTAGAAAAGGGTGAAGCAGTGGTTTTAACAGCACGAAATCCGCAGAAAGTTCAAGATTTAGCTGCAAAATACCCAGACCTTGCAATCGCTGTGCAACTTGATGTCACGAAACCCGAAGAGGTGCGAGAAGCAGTAAAGCAGGCAATTGCTCAATATGGACGCATTGATGTACTTGTCAATAATGCCGGAGTGTCAACTATTGGAGCAATTGAAGAAGTCAGTGATAAGGAGGTTCGTCGTCTATTTGAAACAAACTTTTTTGGTGTTTTAGACATGCAACGGACAGTATTACCTTATATGCGACAGCAACGCAGTGGTCATATCCTTAATGTTTCATCAATAGGTTGTTTTAGTACTGCTAATGCTTGGGGATTCTACAACAGTAGTAAACTTGCAGTAGAAGGAATTTCCGGAAGTTTGGCGAGTGAAGTGGCTCCATTCGGTATTAAGGTTACTATTGTTGAACCTGGTGCTTTCCGTACTGATTTTATCAAGCGTTCTGTTGTCGTAACTGATACTCAAATTAAGGATTATGAAGTATCAATTGGAAATATGCGTCAAGATATGTGGGATCACGATTTAAATGCACTTGGTGACCCTAGAAAAGCTGCTCTAGCCATGATTAAAGCAGTCGATAGTGATAACCCACCAATTAGATTAGCGCTGGGACCAGATACAGTAGAAGTGATTGAAGGTGCATTGGAGTTTATAAAATCAGAATTAGATGCTTGGAGGGAAGTATCTATGAGTACTAATTTTGATGACTATTAACACACCCCTCGAAATGAGATCGCTTTTTGCAATCAAGTCTTCACTAACGTGCGGTTCTTCAATGCATCGGCTAAGTAACCACTGACATCAAAGTTGTTTGCTAACTCTGGCGTGAAATTCAACCGAATAATTTTTGATACACTTGCCGCCAGAAAATAAACAGTTTGGCACGTTTGATATGATTAATAATCGCCTGCTCCGCTTTTGATAACTCCACGCTTTGGGTGCCACAAGGGCAGTTCTATGCCTTTAAACCTACTCCCCTTAAATGAGAACTACTTTACACAAATTTACATAACTGGACACCGCACAACTCTTGTGTCAGCCTCTTTGGTCATCCTAACCTGAAGTTGTGATTACTGTACCGGATCTCTAGCAGATATTTAGAAAGATCATCAAGAAAAAGATTTATACCAATGGGACTATAGAATTCCCAGATACTTCCATCAACAATATAAGCTCGATTGTTCTTAACAGCTTTTAGAAATTGGATCAAAGGATTCTGATATAGAGGTTTTGAAGGGTTATTAAGCTCAGTAAAAAACATGATGTCAGCCTCAAAATCGCCGACTGCCTCGATACTGATATTACTATATTCTTCTTTTCTTAGCAAGATCGGTTTAATTGGTAAACCAATATCTTGGAAAACTTGGAAGTAGCTTGCCCAATTGGCTGGAGGAAAAAGCTGATTTTGATAATAGCCAAGAACTGAGATTTCTGAATTCAGTAAGCGATCGCCTAACTGATTCTTAAACTTTGAAATGCGCTCTTGGTATCGAGCAAGTACTTCTTCTCCTTCCTTCTCTTTTCCCACAATTTCTGCAATATATCGAAAATTTGCTTTTATAGGTATTCTATCTTTCCATATATCTATGAGTACAGCAGGGGCAATTTTTGATAGTTGTTCGTATGCTGGTTCAAATTGATCTGCCATAAGAATTAAGTCTGGTTTTAGTTTTAAAATCCTTTCCACAGAAGGAGTGGGTTCTACTCCTACTATTTCAATTCCTTCAACCAGCCTCCGACTAGCGGACTACGCCGCAAGTGATATATATAAGAAACACAGGAAATTCAAGGGAAATTTGAGAGCTTTAGACTTACAATTAATAGTTACCCTGACAGTCAAAACCGTGTTAACAGTGGTGTTAATTACGCCCGTATATCAGCCTGGTTCTGAGTGAAATTGGTACCTTGCGGTGAAGTGACTGTTGAATTGTCACTATCCCGTTTAGGAGATTAGATTTGGACACCTCACTCAGGTCGGGGTACATAAATACTGTGAAAAATGTAATTGCGATGACGGAGGCTACTATGAGCAAAAAAGAATCGCAACCAAAGTCACCAAATTCTAATTTACCATTAATCAACTCAAATGCAGCAGGGATAGATATTGGTGCAGACAGACACTGGGTAAGTGTTCCAACAGATAGGGATAAAGACTCTGTACGCAGTTTCGGTTGTTTTACTGCTGAGTTATATGCGATGGCGGACTGGTTAAAATCTTGTCGAATCGAAACTGTAGCAATGGAATCAACGGGAGTTTACTGGATACCTGTATTCCAAATTCTCGAAAGTAAGGGATTTGAGGTAAAACTTGTTAATGCTCACTCTGTAAAAACTGTACCAGGCCGTAAAACTGACGTACTAGATTGCCAGTGGTTGCAACAGTTGCATACTTATGGTTTGCTAGCAGGTTCATTTCGTCCAGACGACCAAATTTGTATCCTTCGTAGTTATATGCGACAACGGGACAACCTCATTAAAAGTGCTTGTGTCCACGTACAAAGAATGCAAAAAGCTTTGACTGAAATGAACATACAATTGCACCCTTGTTATTAGTGACATTACGGGTACTACAGGTATGGCAATTATCAATGCGATTGTTTCTGGTGAGCGTGACCCAAAGAAGTTGTCTGAACTAAAAGACGAACATATTAGAGCAAGTTGTACGAGTATCGCTGCTGCTTTGACTGGGGATTATAGACCAGAACTAGTGTTTATTTTGTCACAAGAGCTAGGGCTTTATAAATTCTACCAGACACAAATAAGTGAATGCGATGCTCAAATCGAGCAGTGTCTAGCTCAATTCACAGATAAAGTAGACGTTAAGATTAACCCTCTTGGTAAACCGAAACGTCGTGGCAAAAAACAACCAGGAAATGCTCCCCAGTTTGATTTACGCACTCATCTATATCGCATCACAGGCGTAGATTTTACTCAAATCAATGGTTTAGGAGCTTTAACTGTGTTGATTATATTGTCTGAAGTCGGATTAGACCCGTCTCGTTTTCCCACAGTTAAGCATTTCGTTTCTTGGTTAGGGTTATGTCCTGGTAGTCGCGTAACTGGCGGTAAGGTCAAAAGCTCTAAAACTCGCCCTGTTATCAATCGGGCCGCAAATGCTTTTCGCATGGCCGCACAAACACTTTGTCGCAGCAATTCTGCCTTGGGAGGATTTTACAGACGAATGCAGTCTCGCATGGGCGCACCAAAGGCAATTACTGCGGCTGCTCACAAACAAAGCACGTATTTTCTATCGTCTCTGGACATCAGGAGCAGCCTTTGCAGACCCTGGTGTTGATGCTTTTGAACAAAAGTACCATGAACGTATGGTGAACAACTTAAAGAAAAAAGCTCACTCTTTGGGGTTTGATTTAATTGCTCAGCCTACAATCAATGAGGAACAGTGCGCTGTGTAAGATGCTTTCATTACCTCAGTAATAGAAGCGTTACTTAAAAATCAACGCATGACTCAGGCGACGGTTTAACTCCCAATCACTTCATGCATTATAAAAACACTCATGTAACACGCTGTTTCATGATAATCAAGCGTGATAATTATCATGAAAAATTAAACGCGTTCTTTAAATCGTTACGCCTCTACCAAATCTTCTGCCATGGGATGTGTTTCTTAGGAGTTATCTACTACTTTGAATCGCGAGTTAAAACTCCCAACTGACAGAGCCTACAATTGTGAAAGGTTTACCTCTTACAACAGGAAATATTCTTCCTTCAGCATAAGTAACATAGTCTGTATCAAATAAATTACGAACATTTATTGCTGCCCGAAAACCATCTCTTTTATAGAAAATAGCAGCATCAGTTCGGAAGTAATCATCTAATTGAAATGAGTTGGCTAAGTCACCCTGACGTTTGCCTACATAAAATAGTCCCAAGCCAAATCCTAATCCCTTCAGATCGCCCTCCTGAATTTCGTAAGTTGTCCAGAGACTAGCTTGGTGTTCTGGCACGTTGTCTAATTGATTACCAACAGGAAAAGAGTTATCCTTAGTTACTTCCGCATCCGTGTAAGTATAGGAACCAATTACTTTCCAACCGGGCAAAATCTCACCTGCAATATCCAATTCAATCCCTTGACTGCGCTGTTCTCCAGTTTGAACAGAAAAACCTTGAGCTGCCCGTATTGGGTCAGGATCGGGCGTGAGCACATTTGTTCTAGTCAAGTGATAGGCAGCTAGAGTCGTTGAAAGCCTCCCGTCTAAAAATTCTGCTTTAACCCCGACTTCGTACTGAGTTCCCCTAGTTGGCTCAAAACTTCTTTCTCCATCTGCTGAACGAGCGTAAAAAGAGGGTCTAAAAGAACGACTATAGCTGGCATAAAGAGAAACTGTTTCACTGGGTTGATACACTAAACCCAGTCGAGGGCTAAAGGCTTCATCGCTTCGCTGCGTTCTTCCATCCCCAAACACCGTTAAGTCAAAATCAGTGGATACCCAATCATAGCGACCTCCAATCAGGAATTTTAGGCTATCACTAAATTCAATTTGATCCTGAAGATAGACCCCGTATGAGTCAAAAGCATAAACATCCTGCCCTCGGTTTGGCGAAATAAAGCCAGGTGTTGGTATATCGTAGTTTGGATTAAAGATATCGAGATCGGGTATACCACTGAGATCGTACAAAAGAGGATTTTGTTCAACTTCAGATATATCTGCATCAAAACCTACCACAACTTGGTGCGAAATCGAGCCAGTTTTGAATTTTGCCAACAAGTCGATCTGCCCAAAGTAGGTGCTTCGATTAGTAAAAGAATCCTGACCAAAACCATTGGTGAATACTAAGAAGCGATCATCTCGTAATTCACCATAGAGAACTCCGTTTTGTTCGTAGCGATCCAACGTTACTGCAAGATTATTCCGAAGTTGCAAGTTATCGTTAAAGCTATGTTTAAAAGTATATCCAAATTTTTGTGTTTGGTACGACCCTTCATCTAGACTGGGATAAGTTGAAAGGAAGTTTCGAGGAGATAGTAAGCTACTATCCTCACGCAAAATAGCAGGAGCAAAAAAACCAAGGTTTCCAGAGGTACGGGTAAATTCATAGTACAGATCCAGATTAGTACGCTCGCTAAAGTTCACTGTGATCGAGGGGGCAACTGAAATCTGGTCAAAATTGACAAAATCTCTAACGTCGTCTGAATTCTCATACCCAGCAATGAGTCGGTAAAGCACTTTTTTGTCAGTCGTTAGAGGACCTGAGAAGTCAATAATGGGTTGGAAAAAACTACGATTTCCCGCTTGAAGTTCAATTTTGTAATAAGGCTCGCTCAAAGGCTTCTTCGTAACCGTGTTAACTATTCCACCGGGTTCTAGGGAACCAAAGAGAACTGAGGCGGGACCTTTGAGAACTTCCACGCGCTCAATTGTTCCAACTGGTTCTAACGTATAGAACTCATTACCTTGAGGAAATCCGTTGCGGAAGTTGCCTACTTGTCTAAATCCTCTGAGGATTCTAGCACCGCCTGATATCCCATAACCGGAGTCTTCAGAGGTAACGCCACTGACTGTTTCGAGTGCTTCGCTTAACCTGTTAACATTGCGGTCTTCAAGTACCTGCCTTGGCACTACCTGAATCGACTGGGGAATATCCCGCAATGGTGTATCCGTTCGCGTCCCTGTACTCGCATTGGGTACGTTATAGCTATCCTGTTCCCCCGTAACAACCAATTCAATCGGCTCATCTTGTTGCGCTGCGGGTTGTTCTGACCCCTCCCTTCCCTCCCCTTGCGAAGGGGAGGGAAGGGAGGGGTTCGGCTGTTCTTCGGTTGGTGTTTCTGGGGTTTGTGCAGATGTGGCTGTAGATGCTACTGCAAAAACCAGCCCTGCATTATCATCAAGTAACTCAACTGTGGGCAAAGCCTTCTCACCCACCACTGTCACCCGCACAGTATTTGCATCAATATTCGTAACTGTTATCTGAGTAATTCCCGCAATGGGTTTTTCCGAACGAAATGTAAAAGCATCGCCTGACGGTAACCGCAATTGTCCGCCAGATACATCGGCAATAAAATTATTACCCGTACTACGATTTATAACTTGCAGTTGAGTTCCAGCCGTCGTTTCTAAAATCACCTCCACACCTTTGGGAGTGGGATTTGCCTTTACTCCCGTGATTGGTACAACTTGATCCCCATTTGTTTGTTCTGGATTAGGGGAGTTAGTTGGTGAAGGTGTCTGTACCAGCATTCTGGCGCTAGTCGCGGGAAGTTTGATCTCACTCAGTCGGGGAATGTTTTTACTTGCTTCATTCGCCTTTGCTCTGGGCAGTAAATTTGCAATTTGAGACTCTTTGAGTCGAGGTTTCCTTGTACTGGGAGTTAATACTGGAGATTTGGCGATGGCTACGCCCGCCTTTGGCAACGCAAATTCTTCATCTGTAACTCCAACCTTCTCATCTAATGTAGATTTCCCTCCCGTCGCGGTATAATATTCGCCTATTCCATCTTCTCGTACTTCCTCGCATATCGCTGGAGTGCCTATCAAAAGAATAACCGCACCTGTCAGATGCAGGCTTTGAAACAATTTATCTAACTTCATTTATCTGCTCACACTCACTCACACTAGTTGGTTGTACTGAAGACACAATGACGCTTTTTAAAAAAGTTTGTCATTTAAGTTGAAATTCATTAAATTCTATTATGAACTGATAGAAGACACAAGATAGTTAACAGTTTTTTTCATTTAGTTTTGGATACCAAGCAACAATTATTTTTAAGCTAGATATTTGCTTGATACATAATTAGAGATTGTATTTAGTAGCTAAGACTACTTTTTCAGCAAGTATTTCAAAAAGCCAAAATAGCTGTATGAGCTACGCGATCGCCCTGCGCCATCGCCGAGTATGCCAAAAGCGTCATCTCGCAACCGCAGTCGATTCTTCTGATATAACGCTGAAGTTTCTCAAATACTTGCCAATCTACCGCTGTGTATATCTCCTTTCTCACGGGGATTGGAAATTGGTATGGCTCATAATTACCGATCGATCCGTTTGCCGTGACGGGGTGACAAAAGGGCTAGGATACACGTAGAATCAGTGACCTAGCTCTTAGACCTTGTTGATAATACTTCCACTTATTACGATATAGTCTCATTAATTCCGTGACTAAATCTTCACATGATTCCATAAAATTAACCCATGTTTGACCAAATAATCCGATATAAAAACTGCTGTGTCGCCTTTTTTCGCGCAATTTCCGCAGTATTAAGCCAATACAACGTGCATTAGCTCGAGCCAGTAGTCATATGGACGAACAAAGAAGCCGGATTTATTTAAACGTAATCGCCGCCTTGCTCAATTGCTCCAGCGATCGGGAAGTGATGAAGATATTAGCAGCCAACTCTCAATGGATAGATGAAGGGTTCGTGCAGGTAATGGGACAAGTCGCAGATGATATGGTTTCAGTTGGTCGCAACTATACAGCAGATTGGTTACTAAATCTCAGTCAGGAGTTAGCATCTTCTTTAAACAATCAAGCAACTCCTCAAAATTTGGAGCTTTACCAAACTTTTTTAGTTGAAGTGTTGCAGACAATCCAAGATAATCCTAACACACAAATGGCGTACCTGTTATTGGTAGCAAATCAAGACAAGCTCAATGAGAATTTGGCTTATGTGCTACAAGCTTGGGCAAGAGCTACTCTGCCTTCTTTGTCGGAAATAGCAGCACAATATACTGCAGCAACTCTTGTCGAATTCAGTAACCTCATAAAGGGTTTTGCTCTTGGCAACAATGAAGTTAACATAGAAATTGCAATTATCGGCTATCAGATAGCAGCCACAGTTTTCACACGCGATCGCTCTCCTCATGCATGGGCAACGATACAAAGTAATATCGCGCTGGCTTTGTGCGATAAGCCGGGTACGGCTTGCGCCAAGGGCGATCGCATCCGTGGTGAACGAGCAGATAATCTAGAGCTAGTAATTCACTACTACAATCAAGCGTTGCAGGAGTACAAACACTTAGACTTCCCCGATGATTGGGCAAGAGCGCAAGTTAATCTCGGGCTTGCCTATTGGGAGCGTATTCGTGGTGAACGAGCAGATAATATAGAAAGAGCGATAGAGTGTTATCGACAAGCATGCACCGAATTCACACTCGTTCGCTCTCCCCAAATGTGGGCGAGAGCACAAAACAATCTTGGACTTGCCTACAAAGAGCGTGTTTGTGGTAACCGAGCGGATAATCTGGAACTAGCGATAGAATGTTACAACCAAGCATTGCAGGTCTATACACGCTCTGACGAACCAGAAATGTGGGCATCAGTGCTAAATAATTTGGGTAATGCCTACTGCGATCGCCTGAGAGGGTGTTTATAAATAAAAAGTAAAGAGCACTGCAATCATTCCCGAGAATAGGTATCTTAAAAAAGACGGTGGTCGTATTTGAGTCGAGTGCCATGAGCCGAAAACCTTATCCCACAGACATGGACGATAGCGAGTGGGATTTGATTAAATCAATGATTCCAGCCGAACGGAAGCGAAAACGTGGAAAAAAGCGTGAAGTCGATATGCGAGAGGTGATCAATGCAATTTTTTACATTTTGCGCGCAGGCTGCTCGTGGCGGATGATGCCGCATGATTTACCAGCATGGCAAACTGTATACTCGTATTTTCAACGCTGGCAGCGAAAAGGCATATGGCAAAAAATCCATTCAGCATTGCGATAAGCAAAGCTTAACGCCTAAAGGCGTATCGCAGCTCAGAGAACTTGAAGGACGATCTCCAGAGCCATCTGCCGGAATTATAGACTCTCAAACAGTGAAAACGACTGAAAAAGGAGGAGTCAAGGGCTACGATGCCGGAAAAAAGATTCTTTGTCGCAAACGCCATATCCTTGTTGATACGATGGGTCTCATTTTAATGGTTGTTGTACATGCAGCTTCGATTCAAGATCGAGATGGAGCAAAGCTTGTATTCGACAAAATTTGCAATTCTTTCCCCAAATTACATTTAATTTGGGCAGATGCCGGATATGCAGGAAGACTAGTTGATTGGGTCAAATATTTTATTGGTTGTGTAATTGAGATCGTCAAACGCTCTGATGACACTTCGGGTTTTAAAGTATTGCCTCGACGTTGGATTGTAGAGCGTACACTTGCATGGCTAGGTCGCTATCGTCGTTTAAGCAAGGATTACGAATACCATCCCCAAACAAGTGAAACCATGATATACGCCGCTATGACACATCTGATGTTACGTCGATTAGGTCGTAATCATCGTTGCTCAACTGCTTAAGATTTTTTTTATAAACACTCTCTTAAATTTGTGCTCTTGTCATGAACACATAGCTCCTGCAATGCCGAAGAATTCACACAAACTGTAACGAGAGAAGCGGTTCTGCTTACACATTGCAATCAAAGCACTACGCTCAAAGTATAGCTATTGTCACATATGCATTCAAGCGCTCGCTCTGATAAGCTTGTTTTGGTGAGTCAACCAAGTCTTAAATAATGTAAAAATTGAGGTTAAACTATGGCAACAATGGGAAAATACTGCAAAGCTTACTCTCTTAAGAAATTACGTGAATTTAGCCAGTGGACAGAGCGTGCCGAAAATACAAGGAAAGAAAAGCAACTTGTTGATGGAAAAGAAGTAGAGGAGCGAAGGCTCTTAACTGACGATGACTTTCTCTATCTGCAAGAAAACTACGTAGTCACAGATGGCATCTTCAAAGACGAGAATATCATTTTTGACAATGTAACTCCCGAATGGAAAGAGTTTTGCCACAAGACCCTTGCTTTTGAGATTCCAGTTTATGAACCCGTGCAAGTCAAAGCAACAGCAGACCAAGAAAAAAGTGAGTCCTAAAATTAGGAGAAATTGTCATGAACGAGTTAGTACAACGATTGTCAGAAGGAGAACATCCTGTCGAAGCAAGCTTACGACCAGAAAAAACAGCCACTGCTTTGAAAGAATGTATTGACCGTGGATATGTTCATATCAAATTCACGAATACTAGGGGAGGGACTGATTTAGGTGTTAGACTTGACCCAGAAGCATCTAATTTCAATGAAGCTGACTTCGAGAACCAAAAGGGTCAGGTTCACCTAGTTGGTGATTTGACACTAAATTACGTGAAAGTAAGATGTATTGCAGATATTGACCTGGGGACACTGGAAGGTAAGGGACACCTTGAACCTGTGGACGTATAATATTGTTTGGAATATTAACCGCAGATGGACGCAGATAGTTTTTTAATGTATTAGCTAGGAGGGTAAATATGTATCAAGACGACAAAGAAGACACGACAATTTACAAGGTTGTGGTTAATCACGAAGAACAGTATTCTATTTGGCCTGCCGACCGAGAGAACCCTTTAGGCTGGAAGGATGTTGGTAAAAGTGGTTTGAAGCAAGAATGTTTAGATTATATCAAAGAAGTTTGGACTGACATGAGACCGCTGAGTCTTCGGAAAAAGATGGAGGAAGCAGCTCGCACTCAAGCATAACGCAAATCAGCTTGCTCATTTACTGAAGAGTCATTGGTCAAAAGTCCACAGTCGTTTGTACTTACAGCAGTTTTCACCTAAATGAACCATACCCTTTGTCAGGGCGCAATGCCTTGCGCCCCTACATCTGTGGTCTATTTACCTGAAAATAGCTGTAACTAGACAAAGGACTTTTGACCAATGACTAATGACGATCACATATTATGAACACCACACAAATATCTGACTCCTGTGTTACTTGTCCCTACCCTAACCCTCAAGCCTCCCTGCGTTTATTCTGCTTTCCCTACGCAGGGGGTAGTTCTCTGATTTTTCGTCCATGGTTTAACAGCCTACCCAAGACTGTCGAAGTTTGTCCTATCGAACTTCCTGGACGAGGAATTCTGATGAAGCTAACTCCTTTGTCACGGCTAGAACCCTTGATTGAGGATCTAGCTCCCGTCCTCCTTCCACATTTAGACAAACCATTCGCCTTCTTCGGTCATAGCATGGGTGCGCTTATTAGCTTTGAGCTTGCCCGTTTACTCCGCAGGGAATATAATATCAGTCCAATTCACCTGTTTGTATCCGGTCGTCGCGCTCCTCAAATCCCTGACCGAAAGCCACCCATCCACGCTCTAACGGAACCTGAGTTTATAGAAGAACTGCGTCGCCTCAACGGTACGCCCAAAGCAGTCCTAGAGAGTCCCGAACTGATGCAGCTACTTATCCCTATCCTGCGGGCAGATTTTGCCGCCCACGAAACTTACATTTATACCCCTGCGTCCACCCTCGACTGCCCCATCACTGCCTTTGGTGGTTTACAGGATGAAGAAGTTAGTGGCTCGGAACTCCAAGCTTGGCAAGAGCAAACAAACGCTACTTTCTCTAGGCAAATGTTTTCTGGAGACCATTTCTTTCTGCACTCAGCCCAATCACTTCTGCTACAGTCTCTTTCCCGAGAAATACACCGGATTACGAGTGAAATAAGTTGTCAATCTCCTTAACTCAGGGGTAAGAGGATGTCGGCTAAACATCTCAAGTTTTTCCAACTCACCTCATTATTCCACAAACACGTCCCAATGGTTACCAGATATCTCATCACTGGGGACAATAAAGTTGAGACAGTGCGCTACACCTTGCCGGAGCAAAGTGCGAGCAAAGGGCTTGTTTGGATTAACCAAACACAGTACTTTGAAGGCATACCAATGGATGTCTGGAACTTCCGTTTGGGAGAGTATCAGATTTGTCTTAAGTGGCTGCAATCTCACCAAGGTTGCTCTCTTTCTCGTAAAGATATTCAGCAATTTCAGCGCATTGTTGTAGTATTAGAAGAAATCATTGAGTTAATCGTAGGAATGGATACAGCCATTCAACTTAGCCAATTTAAAAACCGGAGAATTTTTGAAAAATTGCAAGTCATAGTCGCAGAGCAACTGGGGATCGAGCAGAACCAAGTCAGCTTAACATCAAATTTTGCTCTGAACTTAGGGGCAGATTCATTGGATATGTTGGAACTGGTTGTGGTTTTGGAGAAAGCTTTCAACAGTCAAATTAATGATGAAGTTGCTAAGGAGACTTCGACTGTACAAAAACTTGTCAATTATATTAGTCAGAAGGTTACTTTTTCAGAATGTGCTTCTCAGTTAGAAATTCCTAATCTGAAGTATGGCTGTGAACTGATTGATTAGATTGCATTTGCCCTAGGTCACAAATTTTATCGTTGAGCAGAATCATAAAAATGGAAGCGAGTCCTAAAGAATAGCTGGCGCATTAAATTAAGTCAACCTGTATGGCGATTGCAGAACGGCTCTTAAGAGTTTGCATGCGGAGTTTCATGATTCTCCTTACCGTCACATTTGTCGGTAGTTCTTTTCCTACTATTGCATCCGAAGAGAAGCCCGAAGACATTAAGAAACTAGAACCTCTTCAAATCGAGATGACACAACGAGACCTCAAAATTATCGAGCAGTTAGTTGCTATTGCCCAACGCAACTCTGCCTCTGTGCAGGAGACAAAAGCTGCAATGGGATTGAATGCATTTGGAGACGTCGTGTCCATAGAATTGTCATCCTATCAAACCACCTCAAATTTTACATCACCCGATGTCTCATCACGTGAACGCGGTTTATCCTTCAACGTCACAATCGATCCAATTAAACTCATCAGAACTGCTCAGCAACTAAGAGTCATAAAAGCTCGTTGGAATGAAGCCAAGCAAAAAATACGAGTCGCCGTTGTGAAATCCTACGTTGCTTATCTCCAAGCCCGTCAAGCCACAATAATTGCCGCTTACCGAATACAAAAGTTCACACAGAACCGTAGCATTGCCAGTCTCCATTCTCAAACAACCGCTCTCCAAAGTATTAATCATCTTGCCAATCCTGATTATGTTGCCGCTGCAACTCAAATGCTAAGTGCGAGCGCACAAGAACGCTTAGCATTGGAAGAACTAGCAGCCTGTGTCAGTTTATCCCCCCAAGCAATGATTACCTTTATCAACGGGCAATAGGTATTGTTGAGTACTTATACCAAAAACGGTTTAGAATCTAACTTTCCAAAAGTTGTCAAAAACTCGTAGGGGCGCAAGGGATTGCGCCCCTACAAATGCACAAACCATTCCGAGAAAGAACAGTTGTTAGCCGTTTACAGTATATACTGTAAACCTCCAACCAAACCAGTAAATTAAATAATGATAATAAGTCGTCAGAATTGGGTTAAATTTCCTCAAATTCTGTAAATTTTTATTTGTTGTCGTTTTATAAGCTTGCTTTCGGGTGTGCAAATCATTTTCAATAATCTCTATTCTGCTTGCGTAACCAGCTGCAGATTCAGTGGCGTGATGGAGTTCAAAGAAAAATCATGAAATTAAGGCAACTTGTTCCCAATCTGTTGCTGAGTGGCGCGATTGTGGTATTGGTCACATATCCTGCGAAAAGTGAGGAAATATTATCAATTAAACCGAAAAATAGTACAGAACCTATTGACAAGAGTGTGGGTTATGCTCGACAAGCACCTCTAGTGACAAAAGCGCAGCCAGTTGAGGCGACTAGAAAGATTCGGCTTTTAAGTGAGATAGAGCACCCACTCAAGAGCGCCCAAATGTTATTCGTGCTGCCTGGTGTGCCATTTTCTGTTCTGGGAACAATTGCGATTGAGTTTTAACCCAAACCCAACAGAAGTATGTACCATGAAACAACTCAAATTACGTTCCTTAGCTTTTCATCTCCACCGCTACATTGGCTTAGTTGTGGGATTACTGTTAGTGTTTGTTGGCTTAACAGGTAGTTTGTTGGTGTTTGAAGATGAAATTGACCATTTTCTGCTGAATCACCAGATGGGGTATGTGATTCCTCAAGGACAACAAATATCCTTCCCACAAGTGTTAGATACCGTTAAGGCGGCTTACAGCAATTATTCCGAACTCAAAGTTGATTTCATCCGCAAACTGCCAAAACCGGATGTTCCTTACCAGGTCATCCTTAGTTTTCCAGAAGGTGAATCTACAGAAGTTATCGTCAACCCATATACGGGTGCCATCATGGGAAGTCGCATACACGATAATACTCTCACATCGCTGGCACTCAAATTACACTACCAACTCTTAGCAGGTAAAACTGGACAGCAAATTCTTGGAGTGGTAGGTCTTCTGTTATTCTTTCTTAGTATTACGGGTATCATTCTCTGGCCTGGTTGGCTGCGGTTGATTGCTGGTTTTAAGATGAAGTTTACAGCACACCCAAAACGTGTGAATTTTGACATCCATAAAGTGATAGGTATCATAGCAGCAGCTTTTCTTGCGATTACTGGCTTCACTGGATTCTGTTTTAATTATTATGAATTTAGCCAACCGATAATTTACGCTCTCACCTTCACTCCCAATCTACCAAACCCTGTTTCCAAACCCATTGCAGGCAAAGCACCGCTGAGCCTCTCACAACTGTTGCAAAAAGCAGATATGGCTTTACCAAATGCAGTCACGACTTACGTTTTGCCACCAAAAAAACCAGAAGATGCTTTCGGAACAATCAAAAAACTGCCTCAGGAAAGCTGGAAGTATGGTCTCAGCCAGGTTTATCTCGATCAATACACTGGTGAAGTAGTAAGACTGAAAAACGCGCTGGAAGCACCATTAGGCGAAAAGATTTTGGACTCTTTTATCCCATTGCACTTCGGCACATTTGGCGGTTTACCATCCCGCGTTCTTTATGTATTCATTGGTTTTACGCCTTGGATTCTTTTTCTCAGTGGTATAGTAATGTATCGTTATCGCTATTGGAAAAAACTTAGTAGCCCCAATCGTGTTACAGAATTATCAAAGCGACTTTGAGCCTAGAGCGCCGAGATGCTGAATTGACTGACAGCGCAAAGCTAATCCTTACGATCCCATTCAACAAATAATGAATTCTAATCATTAAAATATGGGCTATTTACACAACGCTTTCAGAAAAAAATCATTCCGACTCTTATCATTTGTAGTCGGTCTTGTCTTTGCTCTAGTTATGGGGTGTCAAACTTCCGCACAAGTGGCATCCACTGAAATACTCTGGGATACTTATGGTATACCCCACATTTACGGCAAAAATGGCTCAAATGCATTTCAAGCCTTTGGTTGGGCGCAGATGCAAAGTCATGGTAACTTGCTTTTGCGTCTTTACGGACAAGCACGGGGACGCGCTGCTGAATATTGGGGAGAAGAATATCTAGAGTCAGACCGTTGGGTGTTGACTGCAGGAGTTCCAGAACGCGCTCGTTCTTGGTACTCTTTACAGAGTCCCACGTTTCGTAGCTACCTAGATGCCTTTGCTGCTGGCATTAATGCTTATGCACGGGAACATGGAGATAAGCTTGACGACGAGGTAGAAGTCGTGTTGCCAGTGAAGGGAGAAGATGTTCTAGCTCACCTTCATCGAGTCCTACATTTTACTTTTGTTGTCAATCCAGAACAGGTTGCAGGTGTTGCCAAGGAAGAATCAAAGCCAGGGTCTAATGGGTGGGCGATCGCACCCTCGCGTTCTGCAACTGGCAAGGCTATGCTACTTGCAAACCCCCACTTACCTTGGTCAGATTTATTCTTATGGTATGAAGCACAAATAACTGCTCCAGGTATTAATGCGTATGGAGCGACACTTGTTGGAATTCCGGTGTTAACGATCGCATTCAACGATAATTTGGGCTGGACTCACACCGTCAACACTTTCGATGGCTGGGATACTTACGAACTTAAACTTGTTGACAAAGGTTATCGCTTCGATAATAAAGTTCGTTCTTTTGAGACAACAACCCTTTCGGTGAAGGTCAAGCAGAAAGACGGCAGCCTACTCGACCAACCCTTAGTCGTGAAACAGTCTATACACGGACCTGTGGTGTCAGAAAAAGACGGCAAAGCCATAGCATTGCGCGTTGTTGGTCTTGACCGACCTGGTGTGTTGGAGCAGTGGTGGGATATGGCACGCTCTCAAAACCTCAAACAATTTGAAACTGCCCTCCAACGCCTGCAACTGCCTATGTTCACGGTGATGTATGCAGATAGAGATGGACATATCATGCATCTGTTCAACGGTCAAGTTCCTATTCGCAAAAAGGGCGATTTTGAATATTGGCAAGGAATTATTCCCGGTGACACTTCTAAAACGTTATGGACAAAAATTCATCCCTACAAAGATTTGCCACGTATTGTCGATCCACAAAGTGGTTGGTTACAAAACACGAATGACCCACCATGGACTACAACATTTCCCACCGCTATTAAAGCAGATGACTACCCTTCCTACATAGCACCTCGCTTCATGGATTTTCGAGCTCAACGTTCGACCCGGATGCTCTTTGAGGATGACAAAATCACGTTCGATGAAATGGTGGAATACAAACATTCGACTCGCATGGAACTGGCAGATCGGATACTGGATGACCTCATTCCTGCGGCTCGGAAGCAAGGAAGTGAATTAGCACTCCGAGCCGCCGAAGTTTTAGAATTCTGGGATCGACAAGCAAATGCAGATAGCAAAGGCGCAGTCCTTTTCGCTGCTTGGGCAGAACAGATTGACTGGGATAAAACCTTTAGCAAACCCTGGAATGAAAACTTTCCACTCACCACTCCTGACGGTTTAGCCGATCCCAAGAGTGCCGTCGCAACACTAGAAGCTGTTGCTGCCAAAGTGGAAAAGACATACGGGTCGCTAGATGTAGCTTGGGGAGATGTTTTTCGGCTAGTGGTAAGCAACAAAAATTTGCCTGCTAATGGTGGTTCGGGAAATCTCGGTATTTTCCGCGCCCTTGATTTTGCGCCTGCTTCAGAAGATCGCTTTCAAGCCGTCGCGGGTGATTCCTTTGTTGCTGCAATTGAATTTTCGCAACCAGTACGAGCAATGGCGCTCACTAGCTATGGCAATGCCACTCAACCAGGTTCACCTCATGTAGGCGACCAGTTAGCAATATTTGTCAATAAACAATTGCGTCCGGTGTGGCGCGAGCGTCAAGAGATCCTTGCCCATTTAGAAGAGCGCAAGATGTTTTAAATCGGACATTGACATTGGTCAATTTTAAAATAAGCTTGTGCGATCGCATTTCAAGAGCGCGATCGCACAATTGTTTATAACTGCCTACCCACTTATTGCCCATTGATGACCGCAATCATTGCCTGATGACATAAGCCAACACAAGCTGCCAGTTCTTCCAATGCCAGTCGTTCGCGAGCACTTGTATTGGGTAGTGAGTAGCAGGCGACCAGAAAACCGGGTTAAGCTCGAAAACCAAATCTAGTAAGGATTCAACCGTTAGCCTAAGCAGTTGATTTTTAACTTAATCTCGTAACTACCCAACGATACAATAATGTTTTAAGCGTTTGATTACTTTAATAGTACTTATGTAACATAGCTTATCCCGGTTTTCTGCGCGAATGCTACTCACACCCCTATTTAATTGAGCCAGCTATACCAGAAGACCTCCCAAAAATTATGCATTGGATTAACTGGTATACCGCCATGTGTTTTAATCGAATGCTGAATAGAACTGGTCATTTTTGGGAAAAGCGATATCACAGTAGCGGATTTGAAAAGAGCGATTATACTAGAGCATTAAATACCCTCAGGTATATTCATTGTAATCCTAAAGCATCGGGAATGCAGTCAGGATTTTTTTATGATTTCAGTAACTACGGAATGCACGATAGGCTAACTGATGATGGTATCACCCAATGGCATCCAGCATTTTTATCTTTGGGGAAATCATTAGAAGAATGCGCCGCTAAATATCGGGGATTTTGTAAAAAATATAAACCACAACCGAAAACAGAAAAGAGTTATCACTGGGGAAGTAAATTGTTGCCCAAAGTGATAAAGGAAAAGGGGAAGAAGAAAAAGACATCGCCAGGGCAGATGCGATTACCTTGGGATGATTGGGAACCTTTTACCACAGAAGTTCAAGCAGTGGCAGAAAAGTTTGTCATGGCAAACTGTTATGACCCTAAAGTAGCTGCACAGTTGTTTGATAATTTTTAATGAGCGGTGCCAGGTATCGAAATTGGTGAAATGCTTATGTTTTCGTAGAAAGTGCTTTTGGAAAAATATTGTTACAAACGACTGTAAGGCTTATCTGCTATAGTATTTGGGCAGACAAATTAATTTGTTTTCGTTTTGGTTTTGTTCTGACTATTGTTCAATGATATTCTCGATAGTTAGTTATAATGTTATACTTAAAATTAAACTTCTTTTTCTTCTCTTCCTCCAATCTTTTCTCCAAGCCATCCCAACAACCAAAATTCATCGGAAACCCCTTAAGCACGAATGCAAACGCCAGTGCTGGGAGGTGTCCAATACGAGAATTGTGAACATCATAGCTTAATTCATCTTCACCCAACCATCTTCCTGCTTTTTGCCAACCCACCTCAATACTAAAGTCTTCAAATATTTTCTTTTTATATTCTAATCTACCACCTTTTTTTTGATAAATAGACTTTTGAATACTAAAACCAATGCGCCCATTGCTAGCATTCACCCACAGATCGTCAATGATGCCGAAGTCTTCTTCATTCAAAGAACCTTCTGCTGACATATTGGCTATTATCATAGCTGTTTCCAAATCAGCTTCTTTCCATTTTCCGTTCCACAAATAATCAGCCAATTCATTGTATTTTAATGGTATTGATTGTCTAACTAAACGAATTCCACTTTTTGAAAGCTGTTGCTTATCACGGAGAGGATGATCCGTTCTTTCTTTTTCCGTTGGGAGTCTATAATATGCTGAAAATTCCCCTTGCTGATTACCAAATCCTTGACTTTTTAGCCAAGCACAAAATTTATGTGCGTTTTCCCAACTGATTCCTATAATCGTTTTTTTGGCATCTCCGGCAGCAAATCTTAATCTCGGTATGTGTTGAGGTTGACTAGACTCTCCTGTTTCATCAAGAAAAAGTTGATATTCTGCACAAGTTATGTAACTATTATCAATTTCTAATTGTTCATCCAACCGGAACATATTTTTTAATCGACGTGCTAATCTTACCTGAGATGCTAATTTAAATATCTCAGGATTGGTTGATTCTAATCCTTCTTCAAGCCTTTGTATCAAATTTTCTTGAACATCTGAATCGGCTCCTAAACACTCTTCTTTACAATCATAAGCAAGTGCCATAATCTCAACTGATGGAGATGGGAACGCTAAAAATGCACGAAGAAGTTCAGTGGCATTACTCTGAGCCGCATAAAGACGAATAGTTTCAGCCCACCAAGAATCATTAATATTTGCGATTAATAAATCTTCCTGTTTAGATTCTTTAATTTCAACGGCTGCTAAATATTCCTGAAAGCTTAAATGAGCAAACTCGTATTCGTTTAACTCCTTCTCCACTAACAGTCCACTAACATCACGAATCTGTTTGAAAAAATCTTCTGGTCTTAACCCTTTACCAGCTACAGTTGCTAACCTGTTTTCTATCCAATGGATTCCCTGAGGCATATCAAATTTTTTAGTATTTTCCTGCATTAATTTCAATGCTAATACTTGCAATACAGCCTGCTTTTGGGTAGCTATTAGTGGATCTGGTATTTTCTTAGCTCTCTGTCGTTTTTCTAATAAAACTTGACAAATTTCTTTGTAAAGGTCTACCCGTTTTCCTGGCAAGGCACTACCACGCCGATGAACCGTGGCAATCATCGTCAATAGTAAAGGATTTACCGCCATCGCTGCGATAGAAGGGGTCTTGTTAATCCGATTAATTAAATCTTCAGATTGTTGTCTGGCATCTTCCTGCACTCCCAAATCATATTGTCCAGCACGACTCCGAATCTCTGTTTCTAAATACCAGCTACGAATGAAATATTGAATTTGTAACAAGTTGAAGGGTTGCACTTCTAAGACTGTTACCTGTTGTTGTAATGGTGCAGTTTTGTAGCCAAAAGGTCGAGAAGTTAAGATAAAAGCAGTATTGGGATATGCCTCTATTTGTTCATCTACCCAATCCCGCACTTTTTCACGCTCTTGTTCATTCGCCACTTCATCCAACCCATCCAGCATTACCAAACATTGGTTTTTCTCTAGTTTATTTTTAAACCAATTATCAGGTGGGTTAAGTGGTTTTATCTTTCGTTGCTGCTTTACATATTCAGTAATTAACGTTGCTAAAGGTGTTTTTTTAGCAACAATTTCTTGATGTACATCTTTAAAATATAATAAAATGGGAATTAGCTTTGGTGGTTGTGGATGTACTTTTCGGTCTTGCTGAGTTGCATAAATGAGAGTTAAATGTCTCAGAAGAGTCGTTTTCCCCGAACCAGGTGCGCCCAGTATTACCAGAGGTCGAAATATAGAACCGTGACTTGTAGCTGCTAAAAAATCCCAAATTTGCTTTTCTTTATGATTCTTTGCTTCACTCTGCAACTGTGACTGTGGAATAATTAATGAGTTTGCCAATACAGCATCTTTGGCGCTAATCTTAAGTGGTACAAAAACGTTGTACAAGTTTAGAATACTGTCTTTATCTAATCCCTGTGTTTCATAGTCCCGGCATTTTTCGTATAAAGCTTGGTAATATTCACGCTTAAATGGTGAGGTTAATTCTGACCACCAGTCTTCGACTTTACTCTTGAACAAAGCTGCAACGCTAACTGCTCCCTGCCTTTGCCATTCACTCCAAATAGTTGAGACTTCACGTATTAACTGCTTGAAAAACTCTTGAGCAGCAATTAAAAGTATTACAATACCAGTTAAAAACAAAGACACAATTGCAGCAATTGATTGCTGTTTAAGAATAAAATGAACTGTAGTAAAAAGCCCCACACCAGGGAAAAGCCATACCAACCACTTTCGCCATGATAGTGGTAGAATTAACACAGGTGGTAATATCGCCCCTAACCCAAACAATATCATTGATACATAAGAAAAAGCTGTAGTCAATTCTGCTGGTACTAGCTTGAGAGAAAGCGGTACAGCTAGTATTACACCTCCTAGCAAGGGTAACAAACCACCAACCCAATTATTTTGATTTATAGATGACGTTGAATTTTGCTGAGCATTACTAGATAGTAAGGTAATAATAAACTGTACTACTATACATATAACCGTCAAGCTAATTATTACAGAAGGGGAAATGTTTTCTGGTTTGCTAGGCAATTGATTAATCAGCCAACCCAAGACACCATTGCTTGATATCAATAACAGCGGTAGCAGCCAAGCATTGATAAATTTTTGCATAGGATCTAGGCAAGTAACTAAGCGTGTATATTAAGCCTAATATTGTATAAGTGCAAGTAAAACTCTATTATGCACTTACGGGAAAGTAGCAGATACCGTTGCAAGCGTGACCCAAAAACTGGCTATTTTTAACATGAAGGGAGGGGTGGCGAAATCGACTACCGCTTACAACTTGGCTGTGGGTCTGGTCAAGTTTAAAAAGAGAAGGGTGTTGCTTGTAGATATCGACCCGCAAGGAAATGCTAGTGCAGCCTTGGGGATTCCCATTTGGCAGTTAGATTTTCAGCTAAAGGATGTTTTGCAGCACAAGACACCGATAGCACAAGTGGTGGTTACAACTGATAGCGGTGTAGATGTGGTGCCATCTAACATTTTGCTGGCAGAAGAGGAAATCCCAATATCCGGTCGTCCTGGTCGGGAGATGCTACTCAAAAAAGCGATCACACCCGTACTGAGCCAATATGATTTTGTGCTAATAGATGGAATCTATGCACGACTGTGCCTTCATACAATTTTTTGTTCGCAATCAAAAAAACTCAAATAAAAAATTAATCAATAAAAGGTGTTTTTGAACAAATAACTTCACCTCATCACTGCGATCGAAATCACACCATAATATGATTTTATGTGTTCTAAAAAATAACAACAAAGTTATTAGCTTTTAAAAAAGCTTTTGTAGAAATTATTTATAAAGTTAACTTTAAACTTGATGTCAGTAGTCCAAAATTAGCTTTACAATTGCCACCTAACCCTTAAGTTTTTACTTAGCATTAATTTGACAAAAGCAAAAACAGTGATTTCACTTAAACAATGAGGGTTATATTTAATGAAAAAAAAATAAAATTCAGAAAGCCTTATTTTTAGTGGCAAAATGGTGACTGATGTGAACTAATCTTTATATTTTTGAAAAAATATTTTGTTTTTATACTAGGAAAAAATATTAAAAATGCTACATTAGTTTTATGAAGCTAGCTTTATTTTATACATTCTTTTTAAAGATTTATATGAAATTCATGTAAATCCGGAAATAGTATCTGCATAATTAATTTAGGCGAGTTACCCGCTTAATAAATCAGAACGGACTCCCTTTTCTCAGAAACTACTATTAAATGTCATCATGATTCTCTATTCACTAGCCCTGCTTTACCAATGACTACTACAAGCCTAAAAGGTTTTTGAGATGAACACGAATCTATTAATACAATCTTGAAAGTCATTATGGACTCTAGTTAATAAAAACTCCGCCATGAATTACGCATTCAGCAGATCAACTCCAAGGCAGAGCCCAGTTTCGTATATAATTTGAGATTAACACACTCACTCTTCGTCTCAAGCCTTTGTGAGTAGACTGCTCTCAATCTTTACTTTTCATACAAAAATCTTAAAGGAATTGTGAGCATCCATGACTACTGATTTCTCTCGCCAAAGGTTAAATGGAAAAATCTGGCAAAATCAAATTCTTAGCCATTACTCCTTCATAGAAGCACAGTTAATAGGGTGCGACTTTAGCAATTGCGACTTGCAGGAGTCAAATTTCCAAAATGCTAAGCTTGCTCAAGCAAACTTAAGTAATGCAAATATGCGTGGTGCTGATTTTTTTAGCACAGATATGAGAAGGGTTAACCTACGTGGTGCTGACCTTCATGGTTGCGATTTCCAAAAAGCTGATTTTACGGGTACCGACTTAACTGACGTTAACTTTGATGGGGCAATCGTGCGGGAAGCTTTATTCAGCAAATGTACTGGGTTAACAAGAGAAACAAAACACACTCTGAAAGCTGAAGGTCCAATTTCGGGTTTTCCCATCCATTAAATGTTAAGAAATATTTCGCCAACAGTGTCAACCTACTGTGTACCACGAACATTTGGCAACTCGCCAGTTAAAACGCTAATAGCCAAAACACAGCCTGAAGAACTCGTTCCGGGTAATTAATACTTCATTTCATTAAGCACAATAGTACCACGAGCGATGTTTAGTCGAATACAATTTTCTCAAAAAACAACATTTAGCATCTACCAAAAGATAGACTAGTCTATGAAAACCCAGGCAATTACTGACGGATTAACAGCGAATATTTATTAAGAGTCTCTTGATAATTGCTACAGACTTGTATTAATATAGAATGGTGAAATAACTGGAAAAATTGCCATCACGCAAACAGACTCAATTTTGCGGTCTTGTAATCAACACATAGAACCAGCAATGCCGAAGAATTCACATCAACTGTAACAACAGAAGCGGTTCTGCTTACACACATTGCAATCAAAGCACTACGTTCAAAGTATAGCTATTGTCACATATGCATTCAAGCGATCGCTCTGATAAGTTTGTTTTGGTGAGTCATATCATGTCCGGTTGATTACCCATAATTACCGCATCACGTAGAGACGCGATTAATCGCGTCTCTACAATGATTTTATTATGGTTATGCTTCCGGACATGATATCAACCAAGTCTTAAATAATGTAAAAATTGAGGTTAAACTATGGCAACAATGGAAAAATACTGCAAAGCTTACTCTCTTAAGAAATTACGTGAATTTAGCCAGTGGACAGAGCGTACCGAAAATACAAGGAAAGAAAAGCAACTTGTTGATGGAAAAGAAGTAGAGGAGCGAAGGCTCTTAACTGACGATGACTTTCTCTATCTGCAAGAAAACTACGTAGTCACAGATGGCATCTTCAAAGACGAGAATATCATTTTTGACAATGTAACTCCCGAATGGAAAGAGTTTTGCCACAAGACCCTTGCTTTTGAGATACCAGTTTATGAACCAGTGCAAGTCAAAGCAACAGCAGGTCAAGAAAAAAGTGAGTCCTGAAATTAGGAGAAATTGTCATGAACGAGTTAGTACAACGATTGTCAGAAGGAGAACATCCTGTCGAAGCTAGCATACGACCAGAAAAAACAGCCACCGCTTTGAAAGAGTGTATTGACCGTGGATATGTTCATATCAAATTCACGAATACTAGGGGAGGTACTGATTTAGGTGTTAGACTTGACCCAAAAGCATCTAATTTCAATGAAGCTGACTTCGAGAACCAAAAGGGTCAGGTTCACCTAGTTGGTGATTTGACACTAAATTACGTGAAAGTAAGATGTATTGCAGATATTGACCTGGGGACACTGGAAGGTAAGGGACACCTTGAACCTGTGGACGTATAATATTGTTTGGAATATTAACCGCAGATGGACGCAGATAGTTTTTTAATGTATTAGCTAGGAGGGTAAATATGTATCAAGACGACAAAGAAGACACGACAATTTACAAGGTTGTGGTTAATCACGAAGAACAGTATTCTATTTGGCCTGCCGACCGAGAGAACCCTTTAGGCTGGAAGGATGTTGGTAAAAGTGGTTTGAAGCAAGAATGTCTCGATTATATCAAAGAAGTTTGGACTGACATGAGACCGCTGAGTCTTCGGAAAAAGATGGAGTCAGCTGCTCGCAGTCAGGCATAACGCAAATAAGCTTGTACATTCACCCAAGAGTCATTAGTCATTGGTCATTAGTCCTTTGTCTAGTATAAGTACAAACGACAAAGGACTAATGACAATTGACTAATGACGATCGCATATTATGAACACCACACAAATATCTGACTCCTGTGTTACTTGTCCCTACCCTAACCCTTACATCTTTATCTGCAGATGTCAAGTCGCTTCGCTCCAATTCGTAATTCGTAGTTGTACTTTATAATTACGAATTACGAATTACGAACTACGAATTACGAATTATTCTGTCACTGGTCACTGTTACACCAGCTTAACAGCATACAACCTGCCACTAGCTTGACTGCTTCTAGCACCCAATAACCAGCGTGTAACAAGTTCATACCTGCTGGAGTCTCAAAAACAGTCTCAAAGATATTCAATTGAATACCAATAGCAGACATTTGTGGGGTCAAGAAATAAGTATCCACTAAAGCTACAGCTAGTAGTAACACTGATAATACAATTGAACGCAAACGCCACGTAGATTGGGTATTGCACAAAGCCAATACACTAGCTAACACCAGGCTTGCACACAGTAACTCAATGCGATTAAAATTCCAGAAGATTGCATAACCAGCTGATGCAAAACTGGGCTGAGCCATCATGCCAGTTACATATAAGCTAGGCATAATTACCCAGCTTAAAACTAGGCTAGCACTGAGCCAGAAACCCAATGTCAGCATAGCAACAGCCTGCCAAATGGGTCGTTTCAGTTCGACATGAGAAATAGCGTTCATAGAAAAATTGCATATGTTTATACTTACAGTGTCTATCCTAACAAAGGATTTTGACAACAAGTATCAATTATCTTTAACAATCATTTGCAATCTGACAAAGAATTGAGCCTTGCCCTAAGTTAAACCGTAATTTCTCTGATGAAATTCTTAATGATATTTACATCTTGTTAAGAAGAATCAAGAAGTTGCTAAATGCTATCATATTAAGTGTATGTAAAATTTCTTATAAAACAGGGTGTAGAGCCTGTCCTCTCTTTGAAGTTTAAAAAGCAATGCGCGTCGCATATTTACTTAGTACAGCAATTGCTTGTACTCTAGCAATCGGTAATTATCCCCCTCACTTGAGTCAAGCTGTCCAGTTGCGAGACGGTAAGGTTTACTTTACTCAACCACCCCGCCTAGAAGAGGTAGTGACAACTTATAAGGATGTTTATGTGTGGGGTGCAACATACTACTTCACTGTCAGCGTACCGGAAACTGCTGGCGAACCACTGCAAAAGATCGCAATTAATCAACGAGAAGGAGCGGATTACATACGCTTCGATCTCAAAGACAGTAAAGCCTTTGAAGGAACTCGTTCCGAACGAGGACAACAGATAGGACTCAAAGATACCACTAGCGATCGCAAAACAAAAACAGTTTCCCTTACCTTCGATCCACCTTTGCCTCCAGGTAAAATTGTGACTATAGGCTTGAAGCCGAGAAGAAATCCATCGGTTGCAGGAGTTTATCTGTTTGGAGTCACAGCATTCCCACCAGGAGAGAAGGCACACGGTCAATTTCTCGGTTATGGAAGGTTACAATTTTATAACTTTTCTAATTCCATATTTCCATGGTATTGACAGCCAGCAGTGACTAGTAACCAGTTAGCAGTGACCAGTTGACCAGTGAACAGTGACCAATAACCTACGCACTGTGCAAATTGACTATGGTATGCACTAACGAATAATAGTCGTTTCGAGTTGTAGGGGCGCAAGGCCTTGCGCCCCTGCGGTAGGTCGTCATGTTGGTTTTCATTCGTTGAAAAATCAAACGTTGAAGCGCTAAAAACCCTTGCCTCATATCAATACCTTTGCCAAAATAAAAGCCTACAAAAATTTTGGCAAAAACTGACAAAATTTTCCATATGTAAGTGTTTAGCTGACAAGAGAGCTTGGACTGTCAAAACCTTTATACTGCGGTCGATACGTTAAAAATACCTTGTGAGAAACCTAAAAGGAATTTTTTTAGGACTTATTGTTTTTGCCAACTCTCAGAGAACAGCGAGTTGATATTGAAAGCGTCATCAACTCACCCTCGTAAATTGGCAAAGGTATTGATGTTGTAACAGTATTTTTCACTCTTACATGAGTGTACCTACTAAATGGATTAATCAACTCAAATTCTTGCCTCAAAAAACAGTATTCACAGAGTCAGAGTTTAATTCTTTGCTGGATACATATTTGAACCAACTAGGTTCTCAACATCGGACTCGTGTATTAGAAGCACTACTCGATTGCTTTTTATCATCAGCAAACTGACTACCCAATAGGTAAGGATTCAGGTGTAAACAAGAGGCAAGCAGGGTTCGCTAGTGGGATGCTCTTGATGCAGGGGGAGATGAGCTGGGGGAGCAGAGGGAGATGAATGATTCATCAACTTGGTTGATGGATGAATAATTGTCAAGATTCAGTTCAGGGGGTATTGACAAGTGTGACATAGGCGGGGGAGCATCATTAGGTATGGAAAAAAACCAGCCGCCAAAAATAGATAGTAATATTCGGCAGTATAGCCGTTACGCTTCGCGTATCGCACCGCTGACGCACGAGGATATTCCCACTCTCTTCTCTCACTCATACCTCTGCCCACTTGCTCCCAATACTGCCCTAGTTGGCGTTCGCGAAGCGGAAGGGAGGCAATCGCCCTTCTACCCCCCGATCGCTTACGATGCATATGGTGACTTCTAATTTTTTTGAGCTACCCCAACTTATTGAGCGGATA
This sequence comes from Scytonema sp. UIC 10036, assembly GCF_009725235.1. Next base: position 327 of record NZ_WJFC01000078.1, on the reverse strand, counting down.
CGTTAATTGTTTATCTAAAAAATTATCATCAAAATTCAACTTTTCTCACAGACGATTGGCGACTACCAACACTCAAGAAAGGCTGCGAAACGGACTTTACTGATGTCAATGTTCTATGAAGGAGTAAAGCACTTAGGTTAGCGTTCAAACTTTTTCACTCCCAGAGAGCCATGACTCCATCTCAAGGGGTTGTTGCCAACTAAACATGAGTACTATAAAACTATCAAGTTGCCGATCGTTTAACTGTTCGAGTTGACTGAGTATCTGTGGCGTGAGAACCTCAGCCCCAAACTTAGCTCGAATTATAGTACTTGCCGACTCAATCTT
>NZ_WJFC01000077.1 GCF_009725235.1 Scytonema sp. UIC 10036 | reverse complement strand
GGGGAGTGAGGGAAGGGAAAGAAGTAACAGATTTTTTCTCGGCTAATTTTGCCATAAAATCTGTGACTAGTTGTTCCTGCGCTTTTTTGTGATTCCCGTTACCGTTACTTTCTTTGGGTACTGTTTCAGGCGGGGTTGTTTGCTTGGACTCAGTTGGAATGACTTCTTGGCTTGCAGGTAATGTCACTTTATGTCCATCTTGCAAAGCTTCTTGAAATGCCATCTTTGTTTTTTCTGACACGTAGTTAATGCCGTTTAAACGTACAGTCAATCCTTTGGTTTTCTTGGTTGCAGGTACGGCTGGTGGCAATTGATAGGGGTCAAGATTTTTTAATGGCATACCGACGACGCGCAATTGCACGACGGCTTCTCTCATTGAGCGATCGCTATTCTTTTGAGCGCTGGGATTTAAGGCTACAGTGATATGAGGGCGATCGCCTAAAATTTCTTGCACTAGCCCTGTTAAAATTTTCCTCGGACCAAATTCAACAAAGCAATATCCTCCTGCTGCATAAATATGTTCTATTTCCTGCTTAAACAGGACTGGATTACTGAGTTGGTTTTCGAGGATTGTTTGAATCGCCTGTGCTTCTTGAGGATATTGCTTTGCAGTGACGTTAGTGTAAACAGGTATTTTTGCGTTTTGGAACTTAACAGACTTAACCGCATTCGCAAAAGCTTTTTGAGCAAAAGCAATTGATGGAGTGTGGAAAGCTGCAGACACGGGTAGAGGGACAGCAGTTAATCCTTGCTCCTGTAACACCAGGTGGACTTTTGCAATTTCCGCAGCCGGACCTGCTAAGACAACTTGACGGGGAGAATTCAGATTGGCAACAGATACCTTTGGATACTGTTTTAAGATGCCTTCTATTTTGCCCACTTCTTCTTTCACCGCCAGCATCGCCCCTGCATCATAATCGGGGTCTTGAGGAGCTGCCATTGCTTGTCCTCTAGCTTTTACGAGGAAGCAGTAATCTTCTTCGCTTAACACTCCTGCAGCCCATAAAGCTGTCAGTTCTCCAAAGCTATGCCCTGCAGCAAAATCTGCTTTGAAACCAGCATTTTGTACAATTTTGTACAGACTAGCGCTTAGCATTCCAATCGCTGGTTGAGCATATTCTGTCCTTTGTAAAGCAGCGACTTGAGCATTCTTTTCCGATTCTTCAAAGGCAGGATGGGGAAAAATTATGCTCGACAGGGTTTGCAAATTATCTTTGAGCAAAAGGCTATCCATGTAGCCAAATAGACGCTGACCTTCCGGGAAATTCATTACCAATTCCCGACCCATGTTCAAGTACTGAGAACCTTGACCGGAGAACAAAGCAACGACTTTTCCTGCAAGATCTATACCTGTTTGACGGTAAAAAATACCTTGAGGATGTTCCCATGATGGAGCAGAAGCTTTGTTCTTGAGTAAGTCAATACTTGTTTGCAATAATTTACAAGCCTCAGCACATGACTCTGCAACAAACCCAATTCTAGCTGCATTCAAAGGAATTGCTTGGGATTTAGATGCTTCTACAAGTTCTGCATAATTTTTTGCCCCCGCCTCCGATTGGAGTTTAGCAAGCATTTCTTCACAGCTTGCTAATAACTGTGTGGGAGTTTGAGCAAACAACAAAATCTCGTTAGCAGTGCTGTGAACTCGATGTGTCCGTTCTTGTAGAGCTTCGTATTCTTCCAAGACAACATGATAGTTAGTTCCGCCAAAGCCAAAAGAACTGATACCCGCACGTCTTGGCGCTTCTCCTTCCACACGAATCCAAGGTCTGGTTTCTGTATTTAAATAGAAGGGCGAGTTTGTAATGTTGAGTTTGGGGTTTGGTTGAGTGATGTTGATTGTGGGGGGTAAAATTTTATGATGCAGTGCTAAAGCAGTCTTAATTAGACTTGCAGCACCAGCAGCCGCTTTAGTATGTCCAATTTGAGACTTAACGGTACCGAGTGCGATGTATTGCTTTTTAGAGTTGTTTTCTCCGAAGAACTCGTTTATAGATGCAAATTCTGTAGGGTCTCCAGCTAAAGTTCCCGTACCGTGTGCTTCAATTAAGGAAACAGTCTCAGGAGCAAAACCAGCATCGTCATAAGCACGCTGCAATGCTTTGACTTGTCCTTCTTGTCGGGGTGCGTAAATGCTCTTAAAGCGTCCATCACTGGAGGTGCCAATTCCTTTAATGACGGCATAAATTTTGTCATTGTCTCGTATGGCATCATCTAGACGCTTGAGAAGAACCATACCAACACCTTCGCCCAACATCATCCCATCTGATTTAGCATCAAAGGGTTTGACGTTATCGCTAGGAGAAACAGCTGGTGTTTTGCTGAAACACATATACGCCATGATAGTGTTGTCAGTGTCTACTCCACCAGTCAGCATCATGTCACAACGGTGTTCTACGAGTTCGCTAATCGCCATTTTTAAAGCAGCGAAGGAACTCGCGCAAGCCGCATCGACAACGCAATTGATACCGCCTAAGTTCAAACGGTTGGCAATTCTACCTGCAACTACGTTCCCTAACATTCCAGGGAAAGCGTTCTCATCCCAGTTTACGTAAGCACTTTTGATTTTCTTGATAATTTTTTGGGTATCCTCATCGGATAAACCGCTACTTTTCAGAACCTTTTCCCAAACCGGATACTCTAACCGTGCAGCGAGCGGTAATCCCAATTGGCTTCCTGCTACACCTAAGATGACTCCAACAGTTTCACGATTAAACTCGCGAGATGCATTGTAGCCAGCATCTTCCATTGCTTCTTTTGCAACAACCAAACTTAAAAGTTGTGCAACGTCAGTGACTTCTAAAATACTAGGGGGTATTCCAAACTCCATTGGATCGAAATCAACGTAAGGAATAAACCCGCCTCGCTTGCAATAGGTTTTTTCTTCTGGTGTTCTGGGGTTCGGATCGTAGTACTCGTCAATATTCCAGTGTGTTGATGGAACATCAGTAATACAGTCTTGTTTGTTAAGAATGTTTTGCCAGTACTCTTGTAGGTTTCTGGATTTAGCAAACACAGAAGCCATTCCCACGATGGCTATAGGGCTATTTTGTAATTTTCTGTTAATTTTATCGATTGACATAGATTGTTCTGGCATCATTTTTTTTTCCTCAATACACCTGTTGACAACCTTTTCAAACTGACTTATTTCGGCTGCTAACTCCGCCAAGGCATTATCAATTGAATGAGCAGACATAGGAAAAATCGTAATGGTTGGTAGCTTGAGTCCTTTAGTGTACGTGCTCTTTATCGGAAGGAATAGTTAACAGTTAACATTATGAATTGTGAATGATAAATTATGAATTATGAATTTTAATTTTCATAATTCATCATTCATAATTCATCATTCATCATTCATAATTTTGCATTAGATCGATAACATTGTTAAAGCTCGTAAAATAGTCATGTAGTGCGATCGCCGCTTGTCCGGTAAATTCAACCCATTCGTCCCGGCACAAATCCTGAGAATCTTGAGAAACTGTTTCCGGACTCAAGAGCGAAAACTTTGGAGTACTTATTAGAACAGAAATGCTGTTTTCTCCAATGCTAGTTTGATTATTTAACTTAACTGCGACCACATAGTTAGTGTTAATGATTACGTTTTGTATTTTGATAAATGCCATAGACAATTTTGACGTTTAAGACAACATATTCTATGGAATTTGTGCAAATTATATTTGACAAATTCGTTACACAAAGCGCACTCCTCTCTCTCCACAAAAGTAAATAACTCAAACCACTGATTGAAGTCTTACTCAGTCTCAGCAATTTCGGTGACTTTTAGTTTTTCGCTCTCTATAAACTAAAAAAAATACCTAATTAGCTAGAACCGTGATAATTACTAAAAACACTAGCACAACCAACAGAGATTGAATAGATTTTTTTAAATGTTTTTATAAAGAATGAATTTGTTGCAGATATGAACTTTTTATAAATTTGTAAAAGTATCGTGCATGACGAAGGCACTCTCCTCGTTACAAGGCTCTGCCTTGTAACGCAGTAATAGAGGCTCTGCCTCAAGTTATTAGAGGCGGAGCCTCTAGAAATGCATTCCCAGGCTCCGCCTGGGAACGAGTTAAGGGAGCTTGGGAACGAGTTAGTAAAGTAGGCATTGCCCACCCTACTGTTGAGTAAGAAAATAGTGGTTTTGTAAATTGAATAACTTTCTGGAAAACTTCTATAAGTTCATAAAAATCAATGTGAATTGAGAGGACGTGATACTGTGCAAGAGCAAGAAATGCGTCCTAGATTCTTGTAAAGACGCTTTCATAAAAGCGTCTCTACAACTAGTGATGCACATAACTTCGTGGCTCTATTCTCCGTGATTCTGTTTTTTGAGCTTGTTTTCCAGTCCATGCTTGCCAGCGTATGATTCCGCGACTCACTAAGTCAGGATTTTCATCTCCAATAAAACAGATACGTCCCATTCTTTCACAGGTAATGAGAATTTCACCTTGTCCCATAAAAGGGGCTATCACAGAGTTCGTTGGATTGGTGTACAAATGCAACAAATAGTTGACTATACCCTCTACTCCGTCAATATTGATTGGTGCCTGTGGTTTTGGTATCGATTCGCGAGAGAAAAGACCTACGTATACGTTACTGAGAATTAATTCATACTGGAAAGGCATTCTCTGACGGCGGTAAAATTCATAAATGTAACCTTCCGATCGCAGTACGGCGACGATTCTAGCCCTATCAACTAGATAATCGTGGTTCCAGGTTGGGGAAAGAGTTGCGATCGCAAGAGCGGCGCGATCGGGAAGCAGGTTTGTGAATTGTTCGCCAGATGTATGGCTGCAACAAGCGATATGCTGACCTAATTTCCATTCCTCACCAACTTTGACGGAAACCTGGTTGGTCATCATTGTGGCTTTCTGAGTTTGCTGCTCGGGTTGAACAGCATCGTGATTGAGAGCTAACTTAGCTTCTCTCTTTGCCTTTGCCATAGCGTTTTTCATGGCTTGTACTTGTATCTCTTGTTGCCTCAACCGCCAGTGTGCGGCACTTCTGGCTTGTCTGAGTGCTTCTTCTTCATCTCCCTTTGATTTAGCAGTTTCTAAAGCCAGTTCTGCTTGTTTTGCAAAGGCTCGTTCTTGACCTGCTGTTCGGGCTATTTTTAGTAGCTCCGTCTTCATGTTAGCAAGTGGCGTTCCCTTGATTTGTTCTTTAACTTCTGGGTGAATATCTCGCGCAATTTGCTTGTCATGCTGCAAACTGCGTTCGCTGTATCCAATTTCTCTTGCTAAATCTGTAGTTGTTTTAGGTACTTGCGAAACTGTTTCGCGTCCCTTGTAAGTGTATTGATTGTCTCCCGGTTTAGCCCTCAGCCCCAATCGGTCTAAAATGCGCTCGCGCTCCAATAACAATTCCGCACGCTCTAGAATTTCTAGTTCATTGCGGATAAAATTCTCGTCAATCTCCGCCAAGCGGCTTTGATCGACATCGTCATAATCCACAACGTTGCACTCGATGTTATCAAGCCCCAATTGCTTGCAAGCTGTCAGACGGTGCAGCCCAGCAATCAAGTTGAGCTTGCTATCCACTGTAATTGGGTTTAATAAACCGTTAGTCTGAATGGAATCCTTCAATTCCTTCACTTTTTCGTCATTTACGGGACGGCGGTTAGAACCATATTTGATCTTGTCTATGGATACTGATTTTATAGGCATAAGCACTGTTCTTGAGTATTGTTAGTAGTCAAAGTACCAACAATAAGACATCCCTAATATATTTCATCAGTGTTCTCAGAAACATGAATTTTGTGATAAGCCTGATGAAAATGTCTTATGAATCGCAACCGTTACTAAGAAGCAGATTCAATATGAAGTTTGGGTTGTAAAGTGCAAAATGAACTTTACAAATTCTTTGAAAACCATAGAATGAAGCTATTAGATCGGGATACAAGTTTCAAGAGCTAAAATTTTGAACTTGTCCTGTATAAATTGCATCTATTCACTTTTAAGGATCTATGCTTCATACTATTTACTGCTCTTAGTGTCAGTTGATTTAGAGTCAATGAAGGCACTTCTCGCCAGAAAGTTCCCCATTGAGGAAGTGAAATGATAAATAAAAATGATTATTGACTGTCAGAAAAGGTTTTTTAAAACTTTCTGTAGTTTAGGAAACATTTTCTCTGATTAAAAAATTTCAAATGTAAAGTTTATATAAAATTAGGAGTCATCGTTGTTGAAAAAATGGAAAAAATACACAGCAACACAGTCGTTTTAAAACATACTCGTTACAGGATCTGTACTTAGAATTATCACTCACAAGGTACGGATAAAAGGTACTTTAATCATATATGGATGTAATGCCTTGTAACTATGTATGGGCGCAAGGCCTTGTAACTATGCACGGGCACAATGCCTTGTAACCATGTACGGGCGCAATGCCTTGCGCCCCTACTAACTACTAACCACTAACTACTAACCACTAACTAAATAAATGAATTCGATTGACAAAAGAAAAGTTTTTTGCGAATATGGTGAACAAGTTTTTGCAATTTATCTCCAGCAGCCCTTCGTTTTGCTCGAGATCGGCTATTTGTAACAGAGTTCCAGATTTCACAAAAAAGTTATCAAGTTACAGCAATATGTCAAGGTTTATCAGTTTACCCAGTTAAGCAATAACTGATGGAATTTGATGAAGAACAGCCACTTATGAGTATTGAGTATTGATAACTATCCGCCAATAACGGAATGTAGACCAGCATAACAGAGAAAAAAATATGGCAGCAGACAAAGAAAGCCAGTTATACACCAAACCCCCATATCGCTGGCGATTCATATTAGCAGCTCTCGTCGCTTCAGCTACCGGATTAGTATTCTATTACAGTTTTGCACGGCGAGAAAATACCCCGACGACTCAAGCACCCAAAACTGTAAAAATTGCTCCTCCTAAAATTGAGGTAACCGCTTTAGGACGTTTACAGCCTCAAGGAAAAGTCACTAAATTGTATCCTCCGAGTTCCCTCAGCGGTGTTCGAGTAGAAAAACTGCTAGTTGAGGAAAGCGATCGCATTCAAACAGGACAAGTAGTCGCTTTGTTAGAAGGTTATGGTCGTGCTAAAGCAGCGTTACAACAATCTTTAGATAAAGTGCAAGTTGCTCAAGCCGAGCTAGCACAGATAAAAGCTGGGGCTAAAACGGGAGATATTGAAGCGCAAAAAGCAACCGTCACCCGTCTGGAATCGCAATTAAAAGGAGAAATTGCCTTACAACAAGCAACTATTGCTCGTTTGCAAGCGCAATTAGACAATGCTCAAACAGAAAATAACCGCTATCAACAGCTTTATAAAGAAGGAGCAATTTCTGCTTCCGCCGCAGATAGCAGGCGCTTGCAGCAACAAACAGTAGAGCAACAACTCAGAGAAGCTAAAGCAACCCTCGATCGTACTGTCAATACCTTAAAAGACCAAATCAAAGAGGCAAAAGCGAGACTAAACAGTATTCAAGAAGTGCGTGAAGTGGACGTTCAGCTAGCAGAAGCCCAAGTTAAAAGTGCTCGTACAAGCGTTCAACAATCAAAAGCAGACCTAGATTTAACAAAACTTGTATCTCCCATAAACGGTCAAGTTTTAAAAGTCCACGCCAAAACAGGAGAAGTCAATAGCAGCGACGGAATCGTTGAGATTGGAAAAACATCTCAAATGTATGTAGAAGCAGAAGTTTATCAGACCGATATTAATAAAGTCCGTGTAGGTCAAAAAGCTACAATTACCAGCACAGCTTTTCCTGGTGCTATACAAGGAACTGTCAGCAGTATTGGTTTGCAAGTTGACAGACAAAATATTTTAAGCGTTAATCCAGCCGCAGAAACAGACCGCAGAGTCATTCCAGTAAAAATCCGTATCGATAATGCAAAAGACAGCCAAAAAGTCGCAGGTTTAACTGGTTTACAAGTAGATGTCGCCATCAAAGTTCAGTAATCAGTGACACTTGACCAATGACAAATGACCACTGACACTTGACCAGTAACTATATTCAAAACTTAAACTATGATTGTCAAAACTCCTTTGGCGTGGCTACAACTTGCTCGAAATAAAATTCGTTCTTTAGTAGCTGTTGCTGGTATCGCCTTTATTGTTATTCTAATGTTCATGCAACTTGGTTTTCAAGATGCTCTTTATTCCAGTGCGACTCAAGTTCACCATCATCTCAACGGGGACTTATTTCTCATTAGTTCTCAATATAAAGCTTTGACAGCCAATCAAAGCTTTTTTCGGACTCGCTTGTATCAGTCCTTAGGATTTGATGGTGTAGAATCAGTTAGCCCCATGTATATAGGATTTGCCAAGTTTAAAAATCCAGATACAGGTCAAAAGTATTCAATATACGTTATTGGTTTTGAACCAGGAAAGCCCGTTTTGAACATACCGGACATCAAAAATAATTTAGATAAAATAAAAATTCCTAATGTTGTCCTCTTCGATCGCAATTCCCGACCAGAATTTGGAAATATTGCTGAAAGATTTAACAAGGAGAAGACCGAACAGATAGTTGAAGTTTATCCCTTTAATTCCATTGCTGGTTCTACAGTAAGAATCGGTGGATTGTTTAGCTTAGGTCCTTCCTTTGGAGTAGATGGTAATTTAATTGTTAGTGACTCAACTTTCTTAAAGATATTTCCCAACAGTCGTCCTGCGGAAATGATAGATATAGGCGCTATCACTCTCAAGCCTGGGGTCAACCCGCAGAAAGTGATGAAAGATTTACAGAAAAATTTACCTAACGATGTTATAGTATTTACCCGTCAAGGATTCATTGATTTTGAAAAAGAATACTGGGCTAATAGAACACCTATAGGTTTTATACTTAACCTTATGTTATCAATGGCTTCAGTTGTCGGCATAGTCATTGTCTATCAAATTCTTTACAGTAATATCTCCAGCCAATTAACAGCTTATGCAACTTTAAAAGCTATAGGTTATACCAATAATTATTTACTAGTTGTTGTTTTTCAGCAAGCTTTAATTTTAGCAGTCCTCAGTTATATACCAGGATGCATTCTTTCTTGGTGGTTATATGATTTTGCTATGGAAGCGACTAAACTACCAATCATGATGAGCTTTCATAATGGAGTGCTCGTCTTAATATCAAATATATTAATGTGTATGATTTCTGGAGCATTAGCTATTAACAAACTACGCTCTACAGATCCAGCAGATATATTTTAGCTAATGGCTAATGGCTAATAGCTAATGGCTTTTGAACAATTAGCAATTAGCAATTAGCAATTAGCAATTACCAACTATCAACTAACAACTAACAACTATCTATGACCAAAACTCTCCTCATTACTGGGATTAGTGGATTCATTGGCTTACGCGCTGCAGAACTAGCCATAGCTCAAGGAACAAAAGTCTGTGGTTTTCAAGATGCTTCTGATAAAACCAAAAAGGCACAAAATTTAGGTGCTAAGGTTACCTATGGTAACATTACCGATCCATCTGTTGCTCAAACGGCTTGTCAAGGAGTCGATGTAGTTTTACATACAGCCGAACTTTCTAAAGAAGGTGGTGCTGTAGATCAATTCCGCAAGATAAATGTTGATGGAACAATCAACATGGCAAAAGCTGCTAAAAGTGCAGGTGTAAAAACTTTCATTCATCTCTCTAGTGTTTTAGTGTATGGCTTTAACTATCCCGATCGCGTGACGGAAGATGGACCGCTTTGTGGAGAAAATAATCCCTATTGTGAAACCAAAATAGAAGCCGAAAAAGCGCTTTTAGAACTCAACGAGCCAGAGAATTTTGGAGTTATTATCATTAGACCGGGAGATGTATACGGACCAGGAAGCATACCTTGGATAGTCCGACCACTTCTGATGATGCGTCAAAGATTATTTGCATATGCAAACGATGGTCGAGGAGTTATTAACCATGTATATGTTGATAACTTAATTGACGCCATTTTTCTTGCCATAGAAAAAGAAACATATGGAGAAATCTTTAACGTCACAGATGGAGAAGAGACTTCATGGAAAGAGTATTTTACTCAATTAGCTGAAGTTGCAGGATTACCTGCACCCTTTTCTTTGCCAAAAGATGAACTCAAATTGTTTCTTAAACTACGTTACCAGGGACAAAAACTTTTCCGCAAACAAGCCGATATTCTTCCAGAAGCGGTAGATTTTATGACACGTCCTTATGCATATTCCATTGATAAAGCACAAACGTTGTTAAGTTATAAACCAATAATTAACTTAGAAGAAGGAATGCGCCGCACTCAGGAGTGGTTGAAAAGAACCGACCTTCAACAAATTATGAATTATGAATTATGAATTATGAATTGAAAGAAAGGAACGAAACCCAACTTCAACAAATTATGAATTGTTAATTCTAAATTATGAATTCAAAATTAGGAATTTTAGAATTCATTGATGATTTATGAAGTAGGTTGGGTTGAGGAACGAAACCCAACATTTAACCGAAGTATTGTGTGTCACTTTTTTCTAACCGACACACACAATACATTTGGCGATTTAAGACTTACTAAATAAATGACATCTTAATCGTTAGAAATCATGAATTGAAATTTTCAATCTTCATAATTCATCCTTCATAATTCATCCTTCATAATTCATCCTTCATAATTCATCCTTCATAATTCATCCTTCATAATTCAACCAAGATGAAAGTGAAAATAGCAAAATACAGTTCTTTGTTGTTTGTGGCTTTAGTCAGTGTAACCCTAATGAGAATGGCAAAAGCAGAGTCCACAGCTACACTTACAGTCATAGTAGATGGAATACGCCACAACAAAGGTCAAGTTTGCCTGCGGATTTTCTCAGGTGAACGAGGGTTTCCTTTTAACAATACTACTGAAGTGCAAAGTGGTTGTACTCAGATTACGGGTAAATCTATTAAAAAGCAATTCTCTGGTTTAAAACCTGGAAAGTATGCTGTTGCTGTAGTTGACGATCAAAATGGAGACAACAAACTCAACAAAGACTTTTTGGGTATTCCCAAAGAAGGTTTTGGCATTTCTAAAAATCCAACTGTTTCAATCCTCACAGGTACACCAAAGTTTAGTGATGCTAGTTTTTCATTAAGTAAAAACACAACCATCAACATCAAAATGAAATATTCTCTCGATCCCTAACAGAGACTGGGGACTGGGGACTGCCTCCCTTTTCTCGTTCCCAGGCGGAGCCTGGGAATGCAGATCTAGAGGCTCTGCCTCGCGAAGCTAGTGAAGATGTAGGGTGACCGGTGCCCACCCTACAAAAATCTGAGACACCAAGTTTTTTGCTAAAACAGATTGGCTAAACATGAAAGAACTGGCAATATTACTGTCAAGAAATTTACTAGGCTGGGCAGCTGTTCAAACGTTTTTTACACTGCTCTTCATATCGTACCTCCGCTCATCCCGCAAAAATTCATTACCAGACGAGCAGCTACCAAAAACAGCAGTGGTTCTCTGCTTGCGTGGAGCCGATCCTTTTTTGCCAAACTGTTTGCAAGCACTATTGAACCAAAACTATCCACAGTATGACATAAAAATTATCATTGATAGTCCGGAAGATCCAGCTTGGGACATAGTGACTGATTCAATTTACACGCAAGCTGCAAACAAAGTTCAAATTAGCCCTTTAAGAGTGCCACGGGACAATTGCAGTCTGAAATGCAGTTCTTTAATACAAGCAGTCTCAGATTTAGATGATTCTTACAAAGTTGTTACTTTCGTAGATGCTGATGCAGTTGTTCATCCAAATTGGTTGCGTGAATTAGTTAGTCCTTTATCTCATCCTAAAATTGGTGCAACAACAGGTAATCGTTGGTACTTACCTACTGGTAGATACTGGGGGTCACTAGTGCGTTATATTTGGAACATATCTGCGGTTCTGCAAATGTCTCTTTATAGGATTGCCTGGGGTGGAAGTTTAGCTATAAAAAGAGAACTGATCCATGAAACTGGGCTGTTAGAGAAATGGGGACAAGCCTACGGTGAAGATACTATGATTCGTAATGTCCTCGCCAAACATGGAAAGCAGGTGAAATTTGTACCCTCTGTGCTGATTCTCAATCGCGAAGAGTGCGATTTACCGAAATTATTTGGATGGCTAAAACGTCAGTTTCTCGCTTCTCGTCTTTATCACCCTTGGTGGTGGGCTGTTGTTGCTGATTCCATTTCCACCATCTTAGTGCCTAATCTACTCTTGGTGATATTTTTGGCAGCATTTTGGACAAAACAATGGATTACTGCTGCGTTTTGCCTTGCTAGTTTTAGTATCTATACAATGACGTTATTGCTGCTCGCGATCGCATTAGAAAAAGAAGTACAGCAAATTCTTCGCCACTACAATCCAGTTACAACAGAGTTATCTGCTGCCACAGTTTTAAAAATGTTAGTAGCTATTCCGTTGACACAATGGGTGTCTGGATTAGCAATGGTCATTGCCCTTGGGATGCGAAGAGTCAATTGGCGCGGCGTGACGTATCGTATCAAAGGACCTTGGGATATTTCTTTAGTTGAATATCATCCTTATCAGTTGTGCGATAAATTTGGCGATAGTAAGGTCTCAATTTGAGAATTACAGCAGCTTTCAAAATTTAGAACCACATTATGCTCTATTCAACTTTGGACAAGTCAAGCACTTGGTTAATCAGAGTTAACAAATGCTCTCCACTGCGATAAATAATGTCAAGATTCTCTTTTTGTTCGGTGGAGAGATTTGCGTCTTGGTTCATCAGTTGGGAAAAGCCGAGAATCGCATTCAGGGGAGTTCGCAATTCATGGCTCATGTTAGCAGGGCAATCAATTCCGTCTGGTCTTCGATAATACCAAGGTAGCGTGCCTCGCTCTGCCGCAACACCTCTTATGTAATTCTTTGCTCGCGAATTTCCTGTTCTAAACGGACATTCTCAATGAGTGTTTTCTCAGCGTGCTTGCGATCGCTTATGTCTTGAAAGGTTGCGATCGCATACTCTACGTTACCCGTCTCATCGAAAATTGGCGTGCTGGTGACTTCTAAAGGGACAATTCCCTCACTGTAGTGCAGAATGTCAATTCAGTCTTTCTAGTAAATGCTCTCCGACGCGCAATGCATTTGCCACAATCGTTAGCGTTGGATTCACTGCGGCACTAGATGGGAAAAAGCTACTATCAACAACATAAAGGTTATTAACATCATGCGTGCGGCAGTTTAAATCAAGCACTGAAGTTTGAGAGTCTTCTCCAAAACGGCAAGTACCACACTGATGAGCAACCTCTTTCAAAGACATTTTCATAGAAAAATATGATGAAAAGGCTCCTGACTGAAAATCTTTCGCAATTGATTTTAAGATTTGATTCCAGCGTTTTATTAATCGATTGAAAGCACGTTCATTGTTATTTGTATACTCAAGAAAGATTTTCTCTCCCTCAACACGCACGCGATTATTGGTGTTCGGCAAGTCCTCCGTGATGAGTAACCAAGCAACAGAATGATTCGCTACAGCCTTAGATAATATACCGGGTACGAAAGGGGGTGCATCAGCCGCAATTCTCTCTTTATTGAGATTACCTAGCAATTGGATGCTACCCATTGGATAAGGAAAATCTTTCTCTCCCCAATAAAAATCATTGATGCCAAGTGTCTTTTGATAAACTGTAGTGTTTTGTTTTGCAGTCAAAGCCAAGGCTACTGCAAATTTATGCGCCATGTAATTACGTCCGACAAGATGGGAACTGTTAGCTAAGCCGTTAGAGTGTTTGTCATTAGCCGATCGCAGTAACAATGCGGCTGAGTTCACTGCACCACAGGCAACAACAACAATATCGCCTGAGAATAAATGGTGTTTGCCACCAATTTCTGCTTCCACTCCAGTCACTTCAAGACCCGATGCACTAGTATACAAACGCAGTACTTTTGCATGAGTTATTAGAGTCAAATTAGAATAGACAATTGCCGGACGTACACCGTCAATATCGGCATCCGCTTTAGCATTGAGGAAACAAGGGAAACCATCACAAGTGTTACAACGAATACAAGAACTCTTAAAGCGGTCAACTTCATTGAGTTTGATGCCAAGAGGTAAATAAAATGGTCGTAATCCCTTATCCTTTAAAGCATCATGAATTTTTTGAATGTAGGGTTCGTGGCTGACAGGTGGGAAAGGATAGTTTTCACTGCTGAGGGGTTCGGTAGGGTCTAAACCTCGTTGACCGTGAACTTTATAGAGTCTCTCTGCTTGGGTATAGTAGGGAGCAAAATCTTGGTACTTCAAAGGCCATTCCGGAGAAATGCCATCTTGATGAATAGTTTTTTCAAAGTCCCCCTTGCGAAATCTGAATAATGCAGCACCATAAAATTTAGTGTTACCGCCAACATAATAATATGTTACTGGACGGAATGATTTGCCATGTTTGTCGTACCACAACTCGGAATTGTAATAACGTTGTTTTTGAAAAATTTGCTTGGCATCCCAATTTTCTTTCTCACGAGGTAAAAAACCACCTCTTTCTAAAACTAAAATTTTCTTTCCACTAGATGCCAGTACATTAGCTAAAGTTCCACCGCCAGCACCTGTGCCAATAATAATTACGTCATAATGATCGCTACTCATTCTTCCTCCATCTTGTAGCTATTAGCCATTAGCCATTAGCCATTAGCTAATAGCCATTCACTATTGATGATTCTCGTTACGCATTTGATTTTCTGCACAGGTTTGATTTAACTTTGTTAAACCAATCCATCGGTAAATGCGATCGCCAAATTTTGGAAAAAGTTGTATGTTTGAAAACAAGAGCCTTGTCAAAATACCATCAATTATGACTTCGCCTTGGTTTTGCTTGATAGCTTGGATGACTGCGAGCGCAACATCGTTTGCCTCAGAAACACGTGCTAAGCTAGGCGCTGACAAGCCAAATTTGAGAAACATTCCTGCTTTTGTATATCCCGGACAAACAACTGAAATCCCAACATTAGTATTCGTTAATTCCTGACGCATGGAGTCTGTCCATACAATCAAGCCAGCTTTACTAGCAGAGTAAATGCTGTTATACGGTGCTCCTTTTTTACCAGAACCAGATGCAATATTTACAACATGACCGCTGTTTCGGTTTATCATATTTGGTAATATCAACCGAGTCAACTCCATTGGCGCTAGTAAGTTAGTTGTTAATATTGAGTGAATATCGTTCAAAGCATAATTTTGGAAAGGTCGGTATTTTTCTATTGCAGCATTGTTAATTAAGATATCAATTGAACCTGCAAGTTCATAAATTCGCTGCACTAAATCTGATAACCCTTCCAAATTGCTGATGTCAAAGGGTATACTTATCCCTCTACCGCCCAATCTTTCGACTTCAGCACATATTTGCTCTAAACTTTCGTGAGAACGAGAAATAGCGACTACAGTTGCTTTCTCTCTTGCCAAAGCACGGGCTATAAATACTCCAATACCACCGGATGCTCCAGTCAAGACCACTGTCTTACCTGCTATTGTTTCCATAACTACCCACCTGTATTTTCTTGAGTTGCTAACAAATGCTTATCTGGCTTATTCGCATTTTTCTGTTCAAAGTAGCGCTCTCGTAGAGGTGCATTACTCCCTGTCCGCTCTAAAATTACCAATCTTTGTAGGGTGGGTACTGCCAATCCTACGTGTTTATAGCAGTTTTCACTTGAATGAAGTACAGATTTATCCGCGTTCGTCTGCGTCGAGGGTGCGGTTCCATAACTTTTTTTATGTATTGCACCCAACTGAAAACGCTATAAATTACATTCCGATGGGAAGAGAGTAAATGAAAGCATATCTAAAAATCTTGCAGCGCTAAAAGAAGTCAGAAATTAATTGCTAGAGTAACCTAATTTAATAATCTATTTGGTAGATATAAAACACTTTTAAGATTTTCTTTTATGTTTCACAAATTTAAAAAAAATCTGTTATTTTTATACCCATATTTTAGTCATTTAGTTACAAGTGATTCAGTTATATTTTCCTGGGAAATATAAAATAGCAAGACATTCAACTGTATCAGCGTTAACAGGAATTTTTTCAATAAAAAACCTGTTTATAGAAAAAAATACAGTACAGTACATAAATTATGAACAATCAACCTCTTCGCATTGCGATTTTTACAAGTTTGTATGCACCATACTTAACAGGAGTCTCTACTGCAGTACACCAAAGAGTGCGTTGGTTGTTACAGCAAGGACACGAAGTGTTTCTCATTCACCCTCAAATTAACGACAAGTATCCCGAATATATTGGCAATCGCCCCATGCCGGGACTAGATGAGTTAAAACCTTTTCCCAATTTTTCGGCTTACGCATTTCCAACACAGCCATTGATATTTTACAAATCTCTTCCCCAACCATTACACTACCGTCATTGGAGCGATACAAAATTATTAGAAGAGTTTCAGCCAGATATTATAGTGGTTGAAGAAGCACCTCAATTGAGAGGTTTTTACTCACTTTATTTACAAGGTTACGGTCGCCCCATTGGATCTGAATACGCAAAACGAACTGGCACACCCATAGTATCTCTTTTTCATACTGATATTATCGCTTATATACGGTATTATTTAGGCGATCGCGGATTCAATTTGATTCGTCCCATCCTACCTTTCTTAGTAAAGCAGTTTAGTGAAGTTTACGATCTCAATTTATTTCCTTCTCGCGAACAGCTTGTAAAGTACCAAAATTTCAAATCTCAACGCAGTGAATACCTTCCCTTTCAAGGAATTGATTGCCAAAAATTTAATCCAACAAACATTTGTTACGACCCTATTCCCGAAGATAGCAGACCAACCCTGCTTTTTGTAGGACGCATCACTGCAGAAAAAAACGTTTTCCAGCTTCTAGAAGCATATCCCATTATCGCTGCTAAAATTCCAAATGTTCATTTAATCGTTGTAGGTAGAGGACCCCAAGAAGAAGAATTTCGCAAGCAAGCAGAAAAGTTTAAATCTGGTGTAACCGTGTGGGGAGAGTCTCACGGTCAGGAACTTTTAGGTTTGTACGCCCGTGCAGATGTATACGTCAATCCCTCAATTACTGAAAACTTTTGTACTGCAAACAACGAAGCACTCGCTTCTGGAACCCCTGTTGTAGCGGCTATGGCAACTTCCACCTCCGAACAAATCATACCCGGTCATAATGGCTTGTTAGCTGAGCCTAACAACCCAATGGATTTAGCACATCAGGTCATTACGATTCTTGAAAATGTCAATCTTAAAGAACAAATGTCACAAAATGCTCGCCTTTCTATACTTGAATTTGATTGGTCAGCATGTATGGAAAGGTTTGAGAAAAAACTTTATGAGGTTGTGGAAAAATCAAAGAAATTAGAAGCCATACCTGTATCTTGATTAGGTATCTTCTGGAGAAAAACTCATACAAGACGATCGCCTAAAAATTGCTCTCTATTTCCGGCGATTTGCCTTCTTGACTATTTTACAACATTTTTCAAATAAATACACCAAGAATACACGGGAGGCAGGTAGCCCCGTAACTTTAGTTCGGGGCAAGGAACTGTAACTTGATTCCTACCCATAGTGACCCATAGCTAGAAAACGTTGACCAGATAGTCATCCTATGCAAATAGGTTAGGACGAAAAGTTAGCGCCAACTTCTAGCCTGAATCCACCAAATAGAATTTGGTGGTGTGGCTCAAAAAAGCGTTTTCTTTTGAGCCACACCCGTGTATAAATAAAAACTCGCTTTTGGGATAGCGAGAAAGGCAGAATTATTATTTAAAGTTTCAGACTATACTTACAACTTAATCAATGCCTCATTCAGGTTAGCCCCATTCAGGTTAGCCCCATTCAGGTTAGCCCCATTCAGGTTAGCCCCATTCAGGTCTGCCCAACTTAGGTCTGCCTTACTCAGGTCTGCCCAACTCAGGTCGGCATTACTCAGGTCTGCTCTTCTGAGGTTTTGTCCACAGAGGTTTTGTCTACAAAGGTTAGCCCCACTGAGGTTAGTCCCACTGAGGTCTGCCCCATTGAGGTTAGCCTCACTGAGGTCTGCCCCGCTGAGGTCTGCCCAACTCAGCTTTGCTCCACTGAGGTTAGCCTCACTGAGGTTAGCCCCACTCAAATCTGCTCTTCTGAGGTTTTGTCTGCTCAGGTCTGCTTTTCTGAGGTCTGCTCTTTTGAGGTTTTGTCCGCTTAAGTCCGATCTTCTAAGGTTTTGTTCGCTCAGGTTAACCCCTCTAAGTTTTGCCCCACTGAGGTTAGCCCCTCTGAGTTTTACCCCACAGAAGTCTGCCCAACTGAGGTCAGCGTCTGTGAGGTTAGCGTCTGTGAGGTTAGCGTCTGTGAGGTTAGCTCCACTAAGGTTAGCCCCTCTAAGGTCTGCCTTACTGAGGTCTGGTTTTACTTGAGGATTTTCCAACCGCCACCTATTCCAAACTTCTACTCCTTGTTTGAGGATTGCGAGACATCGTAGATTATCCATCTGAAATTATTTGGGAAATTTCATATCAAAACACAGATACAAACTAAGTCTTTAGGTTTCCGTATGGTCAGTTAAGTAGTTTACTTCTGACTTTGTCCGGATACTTTTTGAATCTGTTGGGTAAAGTACTCTTCATCATACTTGAGTTGTTGAGCAATTTCTAACCCCTTCTTAAAAGCTTGAAGTGCTTGCGGATAATCTTTACGTTGAATGTAAATTTGTCCAATTTGGTCATAGGCGGTCATTAAACCATAAGAATTGGAAGATAATTGTTCTGCTTGTAACAAAATTTGGCTTGCTTGTAAAGCTTCTTCCACTTGTCCTTGAGAACGGTAAAGCGCAATTAACTTCCGCAAAATCTCTCCAGCACGAACATACTGCTGCAATTCCCAGGCAGTGATATACGCTACTTGATAGTTCCTGAATGCTTCTTGCAGTAAAGCGGGATTTTCTTTTGCCAGGGCTTCGTAATCTGTAGCAATTTCCTGCTTCAAATCTGGTAACTGGGTAAAGTTATTTTCGTTTTGATAGATTTTCGCTAGCTGATTGCGTACTTTCAGGGAGTTTTCTGGTTGTTTCGCTTGCTCGTAGATATACGCTAGCTGTTGTAGATATAATAACTCATTTGTGCGATCGCCTTGAGTTGAAGCCATAGCCAGTAATTTCTCATAGGTTGCGGCAGCTGATGGATAATCAAACCAGCCCATGTGAATTAACCCAATTGTCTTTAGGGTATCAACTTCTGAGGCGGCATCTCCCTGCTGCCGTACTGATGCTAAGATTTGGTCATACACTGCCAACGCTAATTTGGGAGAGCGTACTTGTTGGTAAGCTTGACCTAAAGCTTGTAAAAATTCTAAATCCGCAGTTTTTTGAGTTTGTGACTGTTTTTGAACAGTTTGCAAGCGCTGTGTAATATACTGAACTTCCTGACGGTCATTTGCATTCCATGCGATCGCCCCCACCCGTGACAGTGCTTGCACCTCAGCCAACTGTCCTAAAAAGCGACGCAAGCGCAATTCCCGATTCCAGATTTCAAAGGCTGATATCTTGTCCCCAGCTGCCAGTTTAGCAGCTGCTTGTTGGTTCAATTCCTCAAGAGCAACCTCTAACGTTTGCCGTTCTTCAGAAGTTAGGGGTCGAGTGTCCTTTGGCGAACGGGGACGGAGGGGGTCTGGTGTAGTAATTTCTAGGGGATTGGGAGGGAATTTATCTGGCGGTTGCGGTTTTTTAGTAGCCGCAAATGTCAGCGAGCTAGAGAGAACTAACAATGTAGCAGTCGCAGTTATTGTAACACCTAAGCGCCGGAACATGACTGTTTTACCTTTGGTAGGGGTAGGGGTAGGGGGTAGGGAGTAGGGGTAGGGAGTAGGGGGTAGGGGATTGGTATTTGTAGTACTTCTCCCTTGTCTCCCTTGTCTTCCTTGTCTCCCTTGTCTTCCTTGTCTCCCTCATACCATGTGACTATCTGACGAGAAACAGCAAAAAATTCTCCTGAAAAACGAGTAACTCTAAGTTTTACAATACCTTTATAAGGTTTTGGCTTTCCCAATCCAAAATCCAAAATCTAAAATCCAAAATCAAGTTAATGACCAATTCTACAGATATTGCTACTTTAGCCCGTTTAATGGCAGCTGACTTCAGCAATCAACAACAAGCTTTTGAAAACCCGCCTTTTTTCGCCCATATTCGTGTTTGTATGCGCCCTCTCCCCTTATCCTTATTATCAGGAGTTAGTTTTTTTGTCGAGCAAGCATACGACTATCTGCTTGATGACCCCTACCGCCTGCGGGTGTTGAAGTTGATTCAAGTGGGAGACCATATTGAAATTGAGAACTACAGTGTTAAAGAAGAAAAAAACTTTTATGGCGCATCCCGCAATCTCGAACGCCTGAAAACCCTAACAGCAGATGATTTAGAAAAACTCCCCGGATGCAACATGATTGTAGAATGGACAGGTAAAAGCTTTCAAGGCAAGGTAGAACCGGGAAAAAATTGCATTGTTTATCGTAAAGGACAAAAAACTTACCTTGATAGTGATTTTGAAATAGACGAGCATCAATTTATCAGTCGCGATCGCGGACGCGATCCAGAAACTGACGAGCACATTTGGGGGTCTGTCGCCGGTCCATTTTATTTTGTTCGCTGGGCTAGTTTTGCAGACGAAGTCACAATATAAGAATGATGAATGATGAATTATGAATTATGAATTATGAAAAGTTGGGCTTCATTCATAATTCATAATTCAATTTGCTTTCCTCTACTCTATTCGCGGTATTCGTGCAATTACAAATAACTTATAGCCTTTCTCAGTCTAATGAGGTACACCCCCCTTTCATCCCCCCTTGGTAAGGGGGGACAGAGGGGGGTAATTTTTGTACCTCACTAGGTTGGAATTTGCTGTATCCCATAACAACAGAATACGAAAAGCAGAATTTTTTAATAAATTTAATGATGAAATTAAAACAAATTTCCGCGTTCGAGATGTAATTTTAGGCGGAGGAATTGAATTAATTAAAATCCTTTGTCCACCATTAGGTATCCCGATTGAAATGGGTAAAAGGTGGTTGGAAACTGCCCAGAAACAGAAATAATACGGAGTTACATTCTAACAGATATCACTTGTTTACATTGTGCGAGCAGTTGGCATTTGTGGCGAACGACCAACTTTACAAATACACGCGCATTTAAATCACAGGCGTACTTGAACGACTAGCGGCTGGCGAGAGTGTTGATGCGATTGTACAGGGATTTCGTGGGCGCGTTTCTCAAGCAGCTATTGCCGAAGCCGGACAAATTGTAACAACTCAGTTTCTTGAAAGTTTACCTCCTCTAGAACCAGCAGCACGATCGTTTTTGACGAACAGCTTTAGGGGCGCGATATCATTTCATAATTCATAATTCATAATTCATAATTCAATATCCTGTTGCTGCCAAGTCCAGTTTGTAGGAAAAAGGAACTCTTTCAACCGAAGATTCCCAAGTTCCATTAGGGTAAAGTTTCAGCAAACGAAATCCAGGTGATTTTTCGTCAAGAGAAAACTTTGAGCTCAGGGGCGCAAACTGTATACAGGTTGAGGGAGTACCAAAATAATCCACAGAGTGGCGCTGACAGTGGAATTCCTGATGTATGTGACCAAATAAAACTAACTTGACTTGTGGATGGCGATCGATTATCGCAAATAAATCTTGTGAATTTTGGAGGGTGCTAGTATCCAGCCACTTCGAGTCTACCTTAAACGGTGGGTGGTGTAAGGCTAATAGCGTTGGCTTATGACCTCCCATCGATAACTGGAAATCCAGCCAATGCAAAGTTTTTGCTGAGAGATCACCGTGTACGCATCCAGGTACAGTCGAGTCAAGTAATATAAAATTCCAGCCGCCACGCTCAAAAGACTTCCGTCGAGAAACTAGCCTTAAATTGAGAACTTGTTCCATTGCGATCGCACTGTCATGATTTCCCGGTAACCAGTGGGTGCATATTTCCAGTGGACGCAGCAGATTTTGCACCATTTCATAAGATTCAGGGCTACCGTCACCAGATAAATCTCCGGTTAGCAGTAATAAATCAAGCTCGGAACGCAATTGTTTCAACCGCCCGATAACAGCTTGAAAAGATAGATTCGTAGGAATTCCAAGCAATTGTTCATTTTCATCCGCAAACAGGTGCATATCTGACACTTGTGCGATTGACAAGGGAAAAACTGGATTCATCTTTAGCGATCGCAATTTAAAGGTTATAGTATAATCTCTACGAAGATAACAAATTGTAACTAAAGTTGCTCTCTCCCTTTAAATCATACATAAGTACTATAAGCTCGAAAGAGCAATTCGCTAACTATTTTATAGGCTTTCTGCCACTAATGTCGCCTTTCGTTATATCCGTAAATTCCACAAAAAATTATATACTTTTTTACTAAAAATCTGTGGTGAAGTTGTCAAAGCTCCTACAGTACTACTGTACTTAAAACTTTTTATAAATCGTTTATAGAAAATAGTGGGAGTCGGCGGATAGCTGAATTTCAAGTCTTACCAGGATTAGAAATTTCTTTCCTCAATGAAGCGTTCCGACGCACTCATCAAACAGATCGGAGCCAAGTTCTTGCTTGGTTGTTAACACAGTTCCAGTTGTAAAGCTCTCATTATAAATAATTCGTAACTCATCAATTACGAATTACGAATTACAAATTACACCACTTTGAACAAAGAATGCGACAGATAGTTGGTTGAAATCAAGTCTACACATGACTTTCCCAATCCAAAATCTAAAATCTAAAATTCAAAATGGTATTCCGAGTTCTCTAAGGTTTTTGAGTGGCGATCGCTAATTTTGCTCCTTCTACTTGCCGGACTTTATCCATCACACCCACAACTTGACCGTGATTGACGCCTTCATCTGCATTAATGACAACCATAACCTGCTGTTGTGGCTGGACTTGTTGGCGCACCTCATTTTCCAACTGTTCCAAAACAATCGACTTCTTATCCAAAAATATCTGTCCCGCCTTATTGATAGTTATAGTTAGTTGTGCGGGACGTTCTGCTTGTCCGGTAGCTGCTTTAGGTAAATTGACTGGCAACCCTTCCGATCTGGTTAAAAACAGTGTTGACATAATAAAGAAAGTCAGAATCGCAAATATCACATCTATCATTGGAACGATATTAATTTGCGCTGGGATATCAGGTTCATCTTGCAGACGCATAAGTCTTCCCTCCACGTTCGTAGCGACGGCGATAAAGCAATTCCAATTCTCCACCGTACTCCTGAATTCGTGCAATTTCTCTTTGGTAAAGACCTCGGAAAGTATTGGCAAACAAAAGTGTGAAAATAGCAACAACCAAGCCCGAAGCAGTAGAAACCAACGCTTCACTAATACCTGCCGTCACACCCGCAGTTCTTGAACCTCCCACATCACCAATGTTGAGAGAAGCAAAAGAAACAATCAGCCCCAACACAGTTCCCAAAAGCCCCAAAAGAGGAGCCAGAGAGATGATAGTATCAAAGAGATTCTGAAAGCGCTTAAGTAAAGGAATCTCAGCTTGTGCTTCACTTTCTAAAGCCAAACGAAATTCCTCAGGAGTTGGTTCTTCCAATTCCAAGGCGGTTAGAAAAATGCGTGACATTGGTAAATCTGCATTTTTCCGCAGTTTATCGATTGCACCAACAACATTATCAAGACGGTAAAGGTTCAGAACTTCCCTTACCACGCGGCTTTGACGGGTATTGACCTTTACCCAAAATCGCACCCGCTCGATAATTAATGCCACTGCTAACACAGAAAACGCTAGCAGGGGCCACATCACCACACCACCAGCCACAAACAGATCTTGAATTCCCATGTGCTATCTCTCAAGCCTCTAGATTTTGTCAGACTACCAGATTAGGGGATAAAGCTGATAGAAGTTCTCAATATAAATTAAAAGAAATGAAAATATATGTCAAACGACAATCGGTAATATAGTATGGAATTCATGATTTTGAATCCATAATTTTGGTTAAAAACCTTACAAAGGCTTAATTAGAGACCTATTTTTCTTTATCTTACATGACTGATTATCTTTATTCCTTGATTGACTTTTTTTTCTAAATGTTTTAATCTTCCAGAGTTACTGATAATGGGTGGCAACAAACTATGAGCTTTTCTGGTACGGCTCTAGAGCACAGAGAGAAAGAGTCAAAGGCTCTTAGGACTTTTTTAACTTTTAGTCTTGTTGGATCGTTAGGGCTGCATATCGGTGTCCTAGCTTCTGGTGTAGCGAATCTTGTAATGAGAGTGCAGCCAATGGAAGACGAACCGATTGAATTGATCGTACTCGATTCGCCCAAGCCGATTCCACAAAAGACAAAACCACCGGAACCCCCAAAACAAGTCAAGCTACCAGAACCTCCAAAGCCAGTCAAACCACCGGAACCCCCAAAACCGACGAGATTGCGGTTGCAACCCCAAGCGCCTGTTGTGTCCAAAGTAGTTAAAACACCACAAGGTGGTGGTGGCAAAACCGCTGCACCCGCACCAAAAGCCCCTCCTGTTCCGCAACCAGTGCCACCTCAGCAAACAGTAGTGACTCCAGAAGAAAAGCCTATTCTTCCGCCTCTAAGAGATGAAATAAAAAAACCGCAGCGAATACTGACACAAGTCAAGCCAAACTTAGAACCTCAACCAGAAGTTCCTTTACCTTCCAAACAGGAAGTTCCAGTTACAGAACAGAAAACTGAAAATTTACAACCTCCACTCAGGCGACCCAGAATCATTCCAGAAGTTGCTAAGAATACAGTGCCTGCACCAAGTACATCCAGTGAAAGCAACGATTTTTCCAATCGGACCAGACGTTTGAGAAGTACCGCAGGCACTCCTGGAAGTACTGGAGAAGGTACTGGTGGTGGCAGTGGAGGTGGGATTGGTACTGGTACTGGAAGTGGTACGGGCTCGGGTACTGGAACACAAGTAGCGACAGCTCCAAAACCAAGACCAGCTGTGACAAAATTTGATTTTGTAGATTGTCTAAAATGCGATCTTAAATATCCAGAAAGAGCAGAACGGCGAGGTATAGAAGGTAAGCCCGGTATCACTTTTGATGTCGATGAAAACGGCAATGTTATTAATATCAAACTTACCCGTTCTAGCGGACACAAAGAACTGGATGAAGCATTGGTAAGTCAAGCCAGAGAATTTAAATTAAATGCTGCGGCGGCTGGAAAACAAAACGTACAGTTGATAGCAAATTTTACTAAGTCAGGATCGCGGGAGAATCGAGAAGCCTTGAAGCGTCAACAAGAAAGAGAAGAACGCAGACGACAACAACAAGCAGAAGCCGAGAAGAAACGCGAAGCTGAAGCTACAGCTACAAATGAGACTGAGGCAACCCCCGGACGCAGACGGCGGAGAATGATATCAGATTCTCCCGCTACCCCAACTTCTCCAAGTTTACCCTCCCGAAAGCCAGAAAGTACGGTAACACCAACTTCTCCAGTAATACCCTCCCAACAACCTGAAAGCACGGTTCAGCCTCTAGAACAATCTCCTTCTGCTAGCCCTAGCCCAAGCAATTTGGAGCAAACACCACCTAGTAATGAGAACGATTTACTCGATAGTTTGCGTCGTTCTCAAGAGCAACCTCAACCTTAAGCCCTCGCCTCGTTCCCAGGCTGAGCCTGGGAATGCCTTAAGAGAGGCTCCGCCTCCTATCCTCAGCCAGAGTTGCCAGACAGCAGCCCACCTCAGTGCATTCACAAGCCTTGGCAGCAAATCAAAAGACGAGAGAGACTGTTACCATGAATCTTAAAGTTGGGCAACGGTACAGAAGTAGGCGTGGCGAATGAGCTGGTGGAACTAGGAGTACCCAAACAGGACATTGTGCTAGCATATCATGCCCCATTTATGCGACAGTATGATGGATTCGCAGTAGGGTAAAAATGGTAACAAATGTTCCCCCCAAGCCTCCCTTAAAAGGGGGGCTATGCGTAAGTTCTACCCTCTGCCTTCGCTTATATTCCCAACTTTTCCAACACGGGTTTAGTAGAAACAATATGCCTTTGCAAACCCAGTTCTTTTGGACTGACCCCAACAGCTAAAGCAATTAGCTGAGGCAAATGCAGAACAGGTAAACCTAACTTTTGTCCAATAACCTTTTCCACCTCTGGTTGACGGGAATCCAAGTTAAGGTGACACAAAGGACAAGGTGTAACCATACAATCAGCACCAGCGTCTATGGCTTCTTGGATGTGCATCCCTGCCATTTTAAAAGATTGTTCGGTGGCATAACTTGCAAGCGGCCAACCACAACATTGGGTACGTCCTCTGTAGTATACTGGCGTAGCCTGTAGCGCACGAAACACGTTTTCCATTCCCTCTGGTTGGAAGGGGTCATCGTAGGGCATTGACTTTTGAGCGCGGAGAAGGTAGCAGCCGTAAAAAGCAGCGCACTTCAGTCCTGTTAACTTCTGGGTCACTCGTTTTTTGATTTCCTCTAAACCGTAATCTTTAATTAGGGCGTAAAGGAGATGTTTCACTTCTGTGGAGCCACGGTAGGGGGAACAGCCTTCTTTACAAAGAAAGCCATTCACTTGTTCCAGGTATGTCGGATCGGTGCTTTGGCACTCTTTTAAACGTTCATCTACATGACCGATGACACCCTGGCAAGTGCTACAGTGGGTTAATAGCGGTAAGTTTAACTCTTCTGCAAGAGCAATATTCCGGGCATTAACCGTATCTTCTAGCAGTTGGGAATCTTCCTTAAAAGTTCCAGAGCCGCAGCAAGAAGCTTTTTTTAATTCTACCAGTTCAATATCCAATGCTTTACTAAGGGCAACTGTAGACTGGTGAAGCTCGCGGCAAGCTCCCTGAGCAACACATCCGGGGTAGTAAGCGTATCTCAAAGTATAGGTTAGCATAGTATCTTGGTAACAAAGAGGGCTTTCCCCTCGTCAATCATCCATAACTGTTTTATCATCGCTTTTAGTGCTGGTCGCAAATTTGTAGGTACAGATAAAAAAATGCACATACTCAAACAAAATTTCGTAAGAATTACAAAACAGAGTTTTTTACGAGGTCTATGCGTCCACACTTTCCGATAATATAAATATGCTCAAAATCACATCCCCCAAAATATCGGATTATAGCAACTCGTTGAGGAATTTTATCTATGAGTCAAACGGAAATTTTTGAAAAGGTCAAGAAAATCGTTGCGGATCAGCTAAGTGTTGAGGGCGATACCATTACACCACAATCCAATTTTGCCAACGATTTGGGCGCTGATTCCCTTGATACTGTTGAACTAGTCATGGCTTTGGAAGAAGAGTTCGATATCGAAATTCCAGACGAAGCTGCCGAAAAGATTACAACCGTTCAAGAGGCAGTAGACTACATCAACAACAAAGTTGCTGCATCCGCGTAAAAGAGGGAATGGGGAGTAGGGAAAGACAAGGGAGACAAGGGAGACAAGGAAGAAGTGCTACCCCTACCCCCTACCCCTTACCCGTCCGCTACAATACCTTAAAGATTGATTAAATAAAACGACAATTCGCAATTTTATGACTTCTGCTGCTCCAGTCAAAACTGAGTACGAGGCAATCATTGGTCTGGAAACTCACTGTCAACTCAGCACCGAAACCAAGATTTTCTCCACCAGTTCTACAGCGTTTGGTGGTGACCCCAATACTAACATTGACCCGGTTTGCATGGGTTTGCCCGGAGTTTTACCAGTTCTTAATGAAAAGGTGCTAGAATATGCCGTCAAAGCTGGTTTAGCGCTCAATTGCCAAATAGCCGAATACAGTAAATTCGATCGCAAACAATATTTTTATCCCGATCTCCCTAAAAATTACCAAATTTCTCAGTATGACCTGCCTATAGCCGAACATGGTTGGTTGGAAATTGAGCTTGTTGATAAAGATGGCAATCCCACCCGCAAGCGAATTGGTATTACCCGCTTGCATATGGAAGAAGATGCAGGGAAATTAGTCCATGCAGGAAGCGATCGCCTTTCAGGTTCCGCTTATTCTTTAGTAGATTACAATCGTGCAGGTGTACCGTTAGTGGAGATTGTTTCCGAACCAGATTTGCGTTCCGGACAAGAAGCTGCCGAATATGCCCAAGAGTTGCGCCGAATATTACGCTATCTTGGTGTCAGCGATGGCAATATGCAAGAAGGTTCTCTACGCTGCGATGTCAATATCTCCGTGCGCCCCGTTGGACAAAAGGAGTTTGGCACAAAAGTAGAAATTAAAAACATGAACTCCTTCAATGCCATTCAACGGGCGATCGAATACGAAATTGAACGGCAAATTGCAGCCGTAGAAGCAGGAGAGCGTATTATTCAAGAAACTCGCTTGTGGGAAGAAGGGAGCCAACGCACAATTACTATGCGGGTTAAAGAAGGTTCTAGCGACTACCGCTACTTCCCCGAACCCGATTTAGCTCCCATTGAAGTGACTCCAGAGCAATTAGAGACATGGCGCAACCAACTTCCCGAACTACCAGCACAAAAGCGTCATCGTTATGAAAGCGAACTAGGGCTTTCTGCTTACGATACACGAGTCCTGACAGAAGAACGTGCGGTCTCTGAATTTTTTGAAGCAACCATCAGCGCAGGAGCAAGTCCCAAACAAGCTGCCAACTGGATTACTCAAGATATCGCCGCCTATCTCAACAAAAACAAACTTAACATTACTGAAATTGCCCTGACACCTGCAAATCTTGCTGATGTCATCACTCGTATTGAAACAGGCAAAATCAGCAACGCCATAGCCAAAGAGAACTTACCAGAGTTGCTCAACGGTCGTTCTCCTAACGAATTGTTTAAAGGAAAAGAACTGATTAGCGATCCTAATGTACTGGAAGCCATCATTGATGAAGTCATGGCTGCCAATCCCAAAGAGTTGGAAAAATATCGCAAAGGCAACACCAACCTTAAAGGTTTTTTCGTCGGGCAAGTTCTCAAAAAGACCAATAAACTTGCTGAACCCAAATTGACCAACGAATTGGTTGAGAAGAAGCTTAATGGTTAGTGGTTGGTGGTTGGTGGTTAGTGGTGCAGACGAATTTCTTAACCCTAACAACTCTAAAACCAAAAGGTTAGCCACAACTAACAACTGTACGGGGGCAAGGCAATGCGCCCCTACTAACGACTAACGACTAACGACTAACAACTAACAACTAACCCCATGTTCACAGTAACTTCATAAAAATACACATGAGGGGTCTTACCCCTCAGTGCAAAAATGATATACTGTGATAAGTAGATGCACCCTGATGATCTGGAGAGCTACCCAAGTGGCTCTCTTTTTTTTTACCTATTTTTCTGAATATTTCTTTAGATTTTTTTTAGATTTTAATTGGATAGGGGGTCTTGCCCCTCACCGCAAAAATGATATACTGTGATAAGTAGATGCACCCTGATGATCTGGAGAGCTGCCCAAGTGGCTCTCTTTTTTTTTGCTTATTTTTGCGAGCGTTTATAACAGTGACCAGTGTAGGTAGGGCTAAAGCCCACCAATATTGAACGTGCGGCATAGCCCTACCTACTTACGTTTTGTGTGTTGACTTATGTATGAGAATGTCTAATGTAAAAATTTAAATGAGGGGTGTCACCATTCATCCCAAATGTGTTATAAAATGGTAAACAGATGCACCCTGATGATCTGGAGAGCTACCCAAGTGGCTCTCTTTTTTTTGTCAAGTGTCAGTTGTCAAGTGTCAGTTGTCATTTGTAATTAAGGATGACCAATGGCTAATTGTTAATGGCTAATGGCTAATTGTTAATGGCTAATGGCTAATGGCTAATGACACTTGACCAATGACACTTGACCAATGACCAAAGCTTGATATAATCGCCAATCGAGCGAATATATGGTCATGGGGAAAAAGAAATGGCAGACTGGCAGGAAATTAGTGGCGGTGTCACTGCACCTAGGGGATATCAAGCAGCAGGAATTACAGCAGGTTTGAAGCCATCGGGACTACCAGATTTAGCGTTGATAGTATCAGAGGTAGAAGCTATTGCCGCAGGTGTATTTACCACGAGTCAGGTAAGAGCTGCTTGTGTAGATTACTGCCGTCAGCAATTGCAAGCCAAGCATAGCGCTCGTGCTATCCTCTGTAATGCAGGACAGGCAAATGCTGCAACAGGGAGTCCCGGTTGGTTTGATGCTCTAGAATCTGCAATGGCTCTGGCACAAGCACTTAATATTCCCTCCGACTCGGTGCTTTTAGCTTCCACTGGAGTCATTGGCAAACGCATTCCCATGGAGACTTTAAAAGCTGGAATTCCCAAACTCGTTGCAGCTCTTTCCGCTACAGGTTCCGATGCTGCTGCAGGTGCAATTATTACCACAGACTTAGTGCCAAAATCTATTGCTCTGGAGACAACAATTGGCGATCGCCCTGTCCGAATTGGTGGTATTGCCAAAGGTTCTGGTATGATTCATCCAAACATGGCAACAATGCTAGCCTTTGTCACCTGTGATGCTGCGGTGTCTCCTGTCCTATGGCAGCAAATGTTAAGCCGTGCTGCTGAGAAAAGCTTTAATTCCATCACTGTTGATGGAGATACCAGCACTAACGACAGCTTAATTGCTCTTGCAAATGGTCAATCTCGGACTCCGGCTATTACTGAAATGGGTACAGAAGCAGAAAAATTAGAAGCAATGCTCACAGCAGTGTGTCAGCATTTAGCTAAAGCAATAGCCCGTGACGGTGAAGGCGCAACTTGCCTTGTGGAGGTACAAGTCACGGGAGCGCATGACGAACATAGCGCCCGACAAGTCGCTAAAACCATTGCTGGTTCATCACTTGTCAAGTCCGCTATTTTTGGGCGCGATCCAAATTGGGGACGTATCGCCGCCGCAGCTGGACGTGCTGGAGTTCCTTTTGAGCAAGAAAACCTCAAGATTAAATTAGGAGATTTCTTGCTTATGGAGAACGGTCAACCACAATATTTCGATCGCGCTGCTGCAAGCGAGTACATGAAAAAAGCTGCATCGGGTGCTTATTTAAAAGAAGATACAGTTCTTATCTCAGTTAGTCTTGGCAATGGTACTGGTGTCGGTACTGCTTGGGGCTGCGATCTGAGTTACGACTACGTGAAAATTAACGCCGAGTACACAACTTGAGATGGAATTCATTCACTAGCGCCTGCTTCCAAAACCTGCGCTACAGTCATTTCTAGATCGGGAAAAGTCGTTGAGGTGATGCGTTCGCTCCCCTGAAACACAGATTCTTCGTACAATCCTTCTACCAGAGTAAGCACGGTAACTCTTGCATCACCGGGATCGACGATCCAGTATTCGGGAATCCCTCGTGCTGCATACTCAGAGCGCTTGTAGCGGTAGTCGCGATCTTCGTTTGCTTTACCAGGGGATACGACCTCAACCACTAAAGCGGGGGGTGGCATATCTGGAGTAATTGTTGCTCGTTTGCCACCAATCGCCGCACGTAACTCTTCAGTTAATATCATCAAGTCTGGGAGGCGGACGCGAGTGCGATTCCCTGTTACCACAATTTCCGTATCTTTGTGACAAATGAGATCTAGAGATACCAGAGTGAGAAATTTTGATAGCAAGTAGATAGCAATCAAATTATTTCTTTTCGTTTCTGGTGGCATTTCCACTAATTCTCCATCCACCAGCTCGTATCTGGTCTCTGTCCCATCATCGTAAGCAAGGTATTCTTCAAGGGTCAGTTTTTTGCTAACTGCGGTCATGGCGATCGCCTCACTAGCCGTGTATCTGAAATTTTACGCCCAAGGAAATCATCAAGGCTCCGTATCAGATGAAGCTTCCTCGTTATTAAAAAACAATAGGCGAATGGCGAGTATAGCAAACCCTACAGCAGCGATCGCTTTCAGCAATTTTGTTGGTAAAAACTCTGCCACAGCCCCTCCAGCTAATACTCCTAAAAAGGAAGTCAATAGCAATGCGCCAGCCGTCCCAAAAAATACTGCACGAGTAGATTGACCCCGCCCCGAAAGTGCGATCGCTGCTAGCTGGCTTTTATCCCCCAGTTCTGACAGAAATACTGTTATAAAGCTTAATCCCAAAAGATGCCAATCCATTATTTGTCCTTAGTTAGTTGTTAGTTGTTAGTTGTTAGTTGTTAGTGGTCACTGGTCACTGGTCACTGAATTAAATCCCAAAACAGCATGACGGAGATGAACAGCAGCATGATTCCGGATGCTTTTTCTACAGTTTTAGGAGATAATCGATTAGCCATCCAACTTCCCAAAAGAACACCCAGTAAGCTAGTCATGACAAGCGCACTTGCAGATCCTAAGAAAACTACCCACGGAGATTGTGATTGTGCGCTCATTAATAAGGTTGATAACTGTGTCTTGTCGCCTATTTCTGCCAGGAAGATGGTTACAAAGGTTGTTGTAAAGATAACCATTCCCTTTTGTGGTTTTGGGGATTCGTCAACGACTAAAGATGATTCTACTAGAGCAGTTTTTGAACTGTAATCCTTATCTTGTTTAACTTCTAGTTGGCTTTCAATGTCTGACAGGTGAGAAAGAGTTGGAAGTGCGGAGTCAAGTTTCACGAGTAGTATTTGTGTCACTAATTGGTTTTCATATTTTTCTCATTTTCTCAATCTTTTTTACAAATTGCAACCTATTTTAAATTATTCGGTCGTCACTCTTGACTGAAAGCATAAAAAAGAGTGCAAGGGGGTGTTACTTGTTAGGGATGAATACTCGTAAGTACGGGTTCTTCTTAAATTTGGAGGTTGCGCCTTGGTATGCGATCGCCAGTAAGGGTGCTAGGTGCTGTCTAATCGCCGCAGTCGTATTGCAGAGACTTGTATTCTCTGTAAAATCCACTCTCGCTCAAGCTCTCAAGCCTGTAGCTGATAATAAGCTAGGTGTAGAGAGTTCTGTAGTCACACCAATTGCCAATAATATAAACATTAGAATTGGAAAGTTGACTGTCCGGGATGAGGATAAAATCCCAAAGGCGAAGTGATATTGACAAGCTTTAGGAGACAGGCGAGCAGCGTTAGGATTAGCTGGAGTGGCTGTGCGGGCAGGCGCACGCAGTACTTTGGCAAGTTTATGGTCGGTGGACGACCAGTCTACCGCAGATGTAATGAGCGAGTTCTACCGACAGTTAAAGACTGCGGTAAGTAAAGCCGAAGCAATCCAGCGTGCTCCACTTGCAGTTTTTGCTAAGGATAAAAGTCCATATCATTGGGCACCTTATGTGTTATTAGGGAATTGGTTATGATAAAAATTTAGTTTTATCTCTAAATAAGTGAAAATTAGAGAATAAGAATAAGATAAAGAATTATAGTTAACTAACTAATGGTACTGCTATATGTCTAACATAAGTTCTTTTTGGAACTGGTTGATTGGAATTACAATCACAGGTGCCTATAGTTTTTTTGCGAATAGTATTCAAGCTCAAATTACGCCTGATGAAACTTTACCAAACAATACTATAGTTACACCAATTGGTAACACCTTCAATATTACAGGGGGAACTCAGGCAGGAGCCAATTTATTCCATAGTTTTCAAGAGTTCTCTGTTCCAACCGGAAAGACAGCTTTTTTTAACAATCCTGTTGACATTCAAAACATTATTAGTCGGGTAACAGGTGGATCTGTATCTAACATTGATGGGTTGATTCGCAGTCAAAGTACAGCCAACTTGTTTCTGATAAATCCTAATGGGATTATTTTTGGACCGAATGCACGGTTGGATGTTGGTGGCTCTTTTCTGGCTACAACAGCGAGTCGTCTAAAGTTTGCAGACGGTTTTGAGTTTAGCACTAGCAATACTCAGTCTGTCCCCCTGTTGACTATCAGTGTGCCAACTGGGTTGCAATTCGGTTCCAATTCAGAAAAAATTACACTTAAGGGAGTGGGACACGATATTAATTATGAAGAGATTACTACTAACCCAAATTCATCCATACCCCGTGGCAGAGTGAACACCAAAACTGAGGGATTGCAAGTCAAATCCGGGCGAACTTTAGCACTTGTAGGAGGAAATGTTGTCCTTGAAGGTGGTATTCTCAAAGCTCCATCCG
Source organism: Scytonema sp. UIC 10036 (assembly GCF_009725235.1). Next base: position 22,926 of record NZ_WJFC01000077.1, on the reverse strand, counting down.
GACGGATTGAAATTGTGAGTGTTGGAAGCAATCAATCCTTCAACCTTCAACAACCTTGGAACTTTAGCCATGAAGAGCTAACCAGTTTAGGTAACATTCAGTTTTCCGATCGCTCTTTCGTAAGTACTACAGGAGATGGAGGAGGGGGAATAGCGATCGCAGGTAGGAACATAAGTCTCACTGAGCAATCGCTTCTACTAGCAGATACCCAAGGTAGTATAGATGGTGAAGCGATCGGTATAAAAGGGGACTCTATAATTCTGAATCAATCTACTCTGAGTTCTAATACTTATGGTACGGGTAAGGGCGGATTCATTAGACTAGATGCCAAAAACATGACGTTTGAAAATAAGACTGAGGTAAGCGCTGCTGCTGAAGAGAGCACAGGGAACGCTGGAGAAATCCAGATTAATGCAGACTATTCGATCTTCATGAATCAAGCAGGTCTTAATACTAAGACTTATAGCCAAGGAAATGCAGGAAGAATCAACATAGTAGCAAATTCTTTGCAGCTAGAAAGTGGAGGGATTAGTAGTTTCGCAGCCTTTGGAAGCACAGGGAATGCAGGAGATATCAAAATCGACGTTGCAGGTGCAATAGTGATGAAAGGTGGAGGTATACAAACCGACACTGTAGGAAAAGGGAACGCCGGAACAATCGACATTCGGGCGAATTCTTTAAGGATGGAAAAAGTGGGTACATATAGCCGTGGTTTCAATCCAGGTCAACCAGGAGAAATCAAAATTAACATTGAAGGCTCTTTGGAACTTTTAAATACAACTATAAATAGTGATACATTTGGAGAGCAAGATGGTGGAAATATCAACATTCGTGCCAATTCTGTCCTCATCCAAAACGGCTCGGAAATTTTCAGTAAGGCAAATGAAAATAGCACAGGGAATGCTGGAGAAATCCAGATTAATGCAAGCTCTTTGATCTTAAAGAATGGAGTAGGTATTAAGACGGATGCCTGGGGTACTGGTAATGCCGGAAAAATTAACATAACTACGAATTCTTTTCATCTTGAAGGTGGAGCGGTCACGAGTACGATGGGGAAAAATAGCTTGGGGGAAGGAGGAGAAATTAATATTCAGGTTACAGGACTCCTAGAGATAAACTCAGCAGGAGTTAGTACTACCTCTGAGGGTGCAGGTAATGGCGGAAAAATAAACATAACAGCTGATTCTGTTCGACTAGAAACGACGGGAATTGATAGCAAAACGGAGACAACGAGTAGTGGTAGAGCTGGAGATATCAACATTGAAGCCAGAAAATCTGTGGAAATCAATACAGCAAGTATCAATACAAACTCGTTAGGTGGAGGGAAAGCCGGACAAATTAGTGTCACAACTGAATCTTTGAAAATTAATAATTTTGAGCCTGGTAATGATTCGGTTGGAATTTTTGCAACCTCCACAGCAGGTAAGGGCGGAGACATTCAATTAAATCTAAAAAACTTACTGTTGTTACGCGATCGGAGTTCGATCTCCACCACGGCGGGAAGAGATGGTGCAGGAGGAGATGGTGGTAATATTACTATCAATGCGCCTAAAGGTTTTGTTGTCGCAGTCCCTAATAAAAATAGCGATATTACCGCCAATGCATTTAGTGGTAGTGGTGGGCGAGTCTCAATAAAAGCTACTGACATTTTTGGAATCGTGCCACTGAGTCGGCAAGACCTTGAGGAGAGATTAGACCCTAATGATTTAGATCCCAGGAAATTACAGACAAACGATATTACAGCTATTTCGCAAACGAACCCAACATTAAGCGGCACTATAGAACTGAACAGACTTGAGGTTGATGCTAATAGTGGTTTGGTTGAGTTGCCAACAATACCAGTTGACACTGAAGTAGCCACTGGTTGCTACAGTCCGAATGGCACCCAAAGCAGTTTTATCATCACCGGTCACGGCGGCTTACCCCCGAACCCTAAAGACGTACTCACGCCTGATGCCGTAGTGGTAAACTGGGTAACTCTCAACCCAAAAATTGGCAACCGTAAGAGTCTATCTATCTCCACAAATCCGACAAAACACACACCAGAACCTATAGTAGAAGCGACTGGATGGGTGTTCAACGCCAAAGGCGAGGTAGTCTTCACTGCTAATGCACCCACTGCAAGGGATAAGGAAATTGTAGGTTGGGTTTCGTTCCTCAACCCAACAAACGTGTTTTCGTGTTTTTAGACTTAACCGACAAGTATTGAGTTCACGTGGAGACTCACGGCAAATTCAGTTCCAATTTGGAAAAAACACCTTTATAAAACTTCATTAAATAAAAATTTAAGTACGGCACTGTAGTGATTTTTGCCAAGAACTGGCAGGCGTGATGGTGGTTGTATCGGCTGTGAAGACAACTTCGCCTTTAGCATTCAACACCCACCCAGTCGCTTCTACTATGGGTTCTAACGTAGAATTTGTTGGTGTGGCAACAGTTAGCATTGACTGTTAGTAAACCTGCATTCCCTGACCCTTCACTGTTGACAATGACTTTAGCCCCACTCAGAACATTGAATTCTCCAGTCTTAACTGTGATGCTTCCCCCCTGTCCAGTAGACTCTGGAACAGTGGAAGCTGAAATTTCTGCCCCGTTCCGAACGGTTAACTGCCCAGTTTCTATCTCTATGTTTCCAGCATCTCCAGTATCTGTAGTCTCAACAAATAAACCGTCGTAATTGTATCTTTATGATTCCAAATCGCTTAACTAAGGTGCATTTTCACGTCTCCCTCCCCTCTTACCGTGGCGTAATGATTTCATGCAATCGCTCTTGTTAATGAATTAATCACACAATCATTTTAACTCCTACACGGAGACTAAATCAACTTATGACAATTTATGAGAATAACTATCTCCATTTTATTTGATTCGGGTATGGGTTGCGATCGCGAAAACCAGCGATCGCAACCCATACTTGAAGATTGATTCTGTCACTAATTCATTTCAGTTTGAATTTATCACTTTTTCAAAAACTTCCAAATTAGCCGAGCCGTATTGAGTTCAAATTTGCTCTTGAATACCAATTTTGATGCCGTGATTTTTTCATCACAGATCTCTGGCAGTAGCGCTTGGCGATTCTCCTTCGGAGACGCTACGCGAACGCAACCCACATTCGCAATTGATTCTGTCACTAATTCAAATTCGGCTTCAGCAACAAGTCTAAAAGCTAGTTCATAGAGTGCTTTTCAATTATTTTTCAAATCTTCATAGTATTAGTTGTGTCCACAATTAAATATCGGAATAATTCTCTTTGATTCTACCAGATACTGAATTAATCACATAATCAAGCTGATGCTGCCCTAGCCGCTAAATCTCCGACCACCCATTCCTGCATATACACGCTTTTTTGTCAAGTTTATTCTTGACAAATTTTAATGCGTTTGCCCTATCTTAACAACTGACACTTAAATAGTAGAAAGTACAACAGGCGATAACAATACACTTTTTTTTGTTCACAACTCCGCTTTTTTTTGATATAGCACTCCTAAATGATTTACAAACACCTCTTCCTTGTCCTCCTTGTCTTCCTTGTCTCCCTTGTCTCCCTTGTTTGGATCTCAAATAGGATTGCTATATCTATTATTGAGTTTGGTTAGGATAATCTCCTAAAAAATAAAAAACATTGCTATATTAGTCAGTGACTCAAGTCGCTAGCTTTTATTATTTGTGGCAACCTAATTGCACGCCGTGCCCACTAAGCAGAATAAAAAAATTGTTAGTTTTTACAAAAAATTGTGGATTGTTATTGGGAGTTAATATTTTTAAGCTACAGCTAGTAATTAGTGCTTGTTCATAACGTTCTAATTTTTTCTAACACTGAATCTCGCCGGTCCAAAACCCAAGTATTATCTGGCTGCAAATCAATTGCTTTGTTGTAATTAACAAGCGCTTGTTCATAACATTTTAATTTTTCAAGCACCCAACCTCGCTGACGCCAAACCCAAGCATCTTTAGACTTTAATTCAATCGACTTATCGAAAGCAGCTAACGCCTCTTCATAACGTTCTAATTTTTCTAACACCCAACCTTGCTGACCCCAAACCCAAGCATCATCTGGCTTCAATTCAATCACCTTATTGAAAGCGGCGCTCTCCTCTTCATAACGTTCTAATTTTTCTAACACCCAAGCTCGCAAAGACCAAAACAAGTGACTGTTAGGGTTCAATTCAATTGCCCGATCGCAAGCGGCGATCGCTTCTTCGTAACGTTCTAATTTTCCTAACACCGTACTTCGCAGTATCCAAGCCCAGGAATCGTTCGGCTTTACTGCGATCGCTTTATCAACAGCAGTTAACGCTTGCTCATACTTTTTGAATTGACTCAGTAGCACAAAACCAAGACAATTCCATATCAACTGTGGCTGACGCATCAGGACAAAAATCCCGAATGCTCCCAACAGCAAAGTACAGTACCACCGATTGAACAACTTGAATCCATCTGCTGCTAGTGTCAATGTAACACCAAACCATTGGGCGATTTCAAAGCCTGATACAGCTAGGACCATACCAAAAGATGGTATCAGCCAGGGCAGTGTGTAAATCCCAATCAGCCCCACGAGCGCAAACTTTCGTATCTTAGCTTGAAGTTTATTGGGTAGCCATGCTTCAATGATGCCATAACCATCTAAAGGTGGAATAGGTATCAAATTAAATAGCACAAAAAAGAATTGTAAACTAATAAAACCAGCCAGGGTAGCTGGAAGCCAGTATGGACAATTCCAAGCCAAACTTACCCGTAAAAATACAACCAGCACTCCGGCGACGAGAAAGCTAGCTAATGGTCCTGCGGCTGAAACCGCACTTTGCCACAAACGATTCCGTAATTGCTGGCGTTCTATATAAACTGCGGCTCCTGGTAAAGGAAACTCACCTATTAGGAAGAACAATCCGGGCAAAATGATACTCACGAGCGGGTTAATGTACTTAAGAGGATTGAGGCTCAAATATCCTTTTTGTTTGACTGATTTATCTCCACCCAAGTAAGCAACAATTGCATGCCCAAACTCATGGAAACTAATTGAGATAATCCAAAGTAGACATAAAATAATAGAGACAAGCAAAGTAATTTGAAATTTTTGTTCTGCACTGTACGAATTGATAGGATTCGTGTCTTTTGCCCGCTCCCGGTTTTTGTAGGCTGCAACTAACTCGGGATTCAGTCGCTTGGCTTGGTTGTAGTCTGTGAATGCACCCCTGAGGTCACCCAATTTAGCACGGGCATGACTGAGGTGAATGTAAATTTTGGCATCATCGGGATTAATACGCAATGCTTGATTGAAATCTTCAACTGCCTGCTTATAGTCTTTTAAGTGAGCGCGGACAAGACCTCGGTTGAAGTATGCCATCTCATTGTTGGCATTTATCCGCAGGGCTTGGTCGTAATCTTCTATTGCCCCCTCATTATCTCCCAATTTGTAACGGACAAGACCTCTGTTATTATAGATATTGGCATAGTTAGAATTGTAGCTAATTGCTTTAGTATAAGCAACGAGTGCGCCTTCATAGTCTCCTTGGTCATACTTATCATTACCTTGGATAAAGAAACGTTTAGCCTTTAATACACTACTGGTGTAAACTGCTTCATCTTCATTATGAGTTGGTGTCTCTACCCTATCACTGGCAATAAGGACAGGATAAGTCTTAATTTCTCGTTTGATAATCAGTTCAGAACCAAGGGATTGACTCTCGCTTGGCACTGTGACTCGTTTGGTAATAGCAATTGCATCTGAGTCAGGTATTGCTGTTAATTGTGGTTGAATAAGCAGGAGTGATACACAGACCAATATTGATACGAAGGCGTAGTAAAACTTCATTTTTAGCAAATTCACTAACTTTACTGATAAATTCCTCAAAAATCAAACTTCAATCGGCAAATCCCACTTCCAACTACTAAAAACTACAAGAGTTGCCTGCTAATTTTCGGATAAATCAAATCAGATTTTTGTCTAATTAACTATTTTTTCTCTCTTGCAGATAGCCCTGACGGTAATCTTTCTTCCTCAAATTTAACGCTTGACCATATGACCACTGTTTCATAAAAGTCACTTTCGCTACATCTATTAGCCTCTGTGAATAAGTATCAATACTGGTCAATTGTGCAACTACATCCTTGTTACAGTCTGCATCTGCAAAACCCGAAAAATTGCGAGTTTTACAGAAATATTGTGCATTGAGCAATACCTTTGCCAACGATCCGTCGTCAACTCAGTGGCAGGACGCTTATAAATCTTATTAGCAGTCTCTTTGCATTATTTTACTTGGGGCAGTTGTTTTACTACAATTTCAAGTTAGCTTTAGTTGCGGTTGCTGTGGCTGTTGTCACCATCGCTGTCACTACATTCTCTGGTTTACTACTTGTCCGCAAAGTTCATCCACTGCTGGAATTACAGGGAAATATTTTTGGACAAACAGTGCAGTTAATTAATGGGATTTCTAAACTGCACGTTGCTGGTGCTGAGGATCGCGCCTTTGCCTGTTGGAGTAAAAACTACAGTCGGCAAGTTAAGCTTGAACTCAGCACGCAGCGAGTTGAAGATCTTGTTGCACTTTTCAATACAGTAATGCCCACACTGACTTCTGGAATACTCTTCTGGTTTACCATCAGACTGCTTGAAGAGGCTCAGACTTCAGGAGGTATCGGGCTATCCCTTGGCACTTTCCTAGCTTTCAACACAGCTTTTGGTAACTTTATTAAAGGAAGTACAGAGCTAAGCAATACAGTGACTATCGCCCATCGACTGAGCACTATCCGCAATGCCCATCGCATTTACGTACTCTCTATGTGCTTCTCTCAATTGAGCTCGTTGCGATTAGGTGCCGACATTCGAAGCATCTCAGAAAAACGTGAATACTTAACCGCATCGGTAGGAGGATTATCCGCCGACACTGCAAGTAACCCAATTTTGAGATCCTCGAAATAAATCACACCCCCAATACGTCCATCAACTTGGAAAGGTCCATGAAATAACCGATACTGTGCAATGTAGATCGGGAAAAAGTTTGTAATCTTTATTGCAGAGCCAAACATTTGCTGACAAGTTTTGTGGAGGACAGCATCTAGGTATTCACTATAGGCAGGCTCACCCAGGTCAGTAAATTTTGGATCGTCCGCAAAATGATCCATATAATATAACCATATATCGGACAAGTCTGCTTCAAAAGTCAGTTTTCGCTTAAGTTCTTGCAATCGGTCGATTTTCATAATGTGGATATTGAGGAGATGGAGCGGGCAGAAAGTACTGTTAAAAATCTACCACAGCCCTCGTAATTTTTCTCTCCTCCGCCGTTTTGCTCTCAACTCTTTGAGCTGCGAACAATCTTACAAACGTTACGTTTAAACTCTAGAAACCAACAGCTTGGTTGAAACGCATTATTTCCAAACTGCGATCGCCATAAACTCCCCCTATTTGCTGGCGACAGCATTCTATGGCAAAATCATTTAATTCTTCCGGTTCTATACCGTACATATCCTGAAACACTTCTGTTTCCACCCGACAGATGCGCGGACGATTGGGGTAGATACGGCATTCCCGATTCTCCTTGTCGTAATTCACACACCACCCGTCGTCACCTACCATACTTAGGTAAAGTTCTATTTCCTCAGGTGATAGAAACTCATGTAAGTCTGGACGCTCTGCTGGATCGAGATAACAGCACGCTCCACATTGCTTCACACATTGCCAAGTTGCCACTGTTCAAACCTTTATTTTTTATTTCTTATACTTTTGTTAAGTTACTTAAAGTCTACCGCCAAATGCCAGATATGATTATTGGCAAGTATTACACCTGTATTTAATCTCTTAGGTCAATTGGGAGGAAAAATGGAAGCATTAGCCAATATTAACTGGGAAGTGATTTTCCAGCTGACATCTGTTGCACTCATTATGTTAGCCGGTCCTGCGGTAATTTTTGTTCTAGCATTTCGCAACGGTAACCTTTAATAGTTGACCCCCGGTTGAAGCACCGGGGCTTTCGCCTTGGCACTCTCAGCATGGTTAGCTTTGAGTCCCCTATAAGTCACTTTAGCAGGACTTGAGACTTTGGAGAGCGCGGATGGGTAGGTGTTGGAAAATTGAGAAAGAATAAAATAGCTTCAGTTCATTGCCATACAAGACTTTTAAGCGATTTGAAGTGCCAACCTATCCGCGATCCTTACAAGATAAGCGTTTCGACATTTTCCTCTTGTCATTACCGCAGGCGATCGTGCTGTCAGCACCCCGCACTCTTCGTGACGGGGCTTCGTGCCTCGGTATTTTAGTTAGTTGACCAGACAAGCTTTAGGAACTAACGAAGTTACAACTAATAAGAATCCCTATTAGGGATTGAAACTTCTAACTTTAGCTCTTGCGATCGCTGCTTCGCAGACGTTACAACTAATAAGAATCCCTATTAGAGATTGAAACTCGACTCCCAAAAAGAATTCAATTAATATCCCCAGTGGAAGTTGCAACTACTCCTTCCCCGCTAAAAGATTACCGATCTGCTTTTCCTCTTTCTTCGTGCTCTTTGTGTCTTTGCGGTTCATTTAAATAGGTAATCTTCGGGCGGAAAGAGAGTAATAAGAATCCCTATTAGGGATTAAAATAGTGCGACTCGTTTTAGAGTAAAAATATAGAAAGATTACATGGATGGTGTGGCAATACTACAAGGGATAGGAATTTTTGTAGGTTGGGTTGAGGAACGAAACCCAACCTACTTACCAATACCACCTTACCCAGAGGCGCGGAGTATAATATCTCGCATCGACTCCACCAAGAGCAAAAAATTTTTTATTCTTAACTACCAAGATTCTTTTTATAATAAATTGATGAACAAAAATTACTGCTATACGCGCCTGGATGATATAGCGTATTTCATCTTGGCGAGGTGCAGTTGGAGAATCAGGGATGCCCATCTTACAACATTTGTATTGATGAGCGCTTTGTACTTCATTGACTTAAAATCTGCTGTAGTCGTTATTAGCCAAATGTAGTGCAAGGAGAGAATATGGCAAGAGTCATGATAGTGGGAGCGGGTGGTGTCGGTAGGGTAGTTGCTCACAAATGTGCCGCACAACCAGAATTTTCTGATATTCTGTTAGCAAGCCGCACGTTGGAAAAGTGCAATCAAATTGCCAAAGATATCAATTCCCCGAAAATAACCACCGCTGCTTTAGATGCAGATGTTGTAAGTAATACGGTTAAACTCATTCAAGAATTTCGCCCCGAAATTCTTATTAATGTAGCGCTTCCTTATCAAGATTTAGTCTTGATGGATGCTTGTCTTGAAACAAAAGTCAATTATCTCGATACGGCTAACTATGAACCTCCTGATATAGCCAAATTTGAATATAGTTGGCAATGGGCGTATCAAGAAGGGTTCAAAAATGCTGGAATTACAGCCATTCTTGGTTGTGGATTCGATCCTGGCATGACAGGAATTTATACAGCCTATGCTTTCAAACACTATTTTGATGAGATCCACTATTTAGATATTATCGATTGTAATGCAGGCAGTCATGGACAAGCTTTTGCAACCAATTTTAATCCAGAAATTAATATTCGTGAAATTACTCAAAATGGTCGCTATTATGAAAATGGGCAATGGGTAGAAGTGCCTGCTCTTTCCGTTCATCGCCCAATTTCTTACCCAGAAATAGGGTTTCGAGAGTCTTATCTCTTGTACCATGAAGAGTTAGAATCTTTAGTAAAAAATTTTCCTACAATTAAAAGAGCCCGTTTCTGGATGACATTTTCAGAAAACTATATTACTCATTTGCGCGTTTTAGAGGCTGTAGGGATGACACGAATCGATCCTGTTAATTATGAAGGGACACAAGTCATCCCCCTCAAATTTCTAAAAGCAGTTTTACCGGAACCTTCTTCTCTAGCGGAGAACTATACAGGACAAACTTCTATTGGTTGTCATATTCGCGGGTTAAAAGATGGAAAAGAACGTCAATATTACATCTATAATAATAGCGATCATGCTGCATCCTATAAAGAGGTAGGTTCTCAGGCAATTTCCTATACGACAGGTGTTCCGGCAGTAGTTGGTGCATTAATGTTAGTAAAAGGACTATGGAAAAAGCCTGGAGTTTTTAATGTAGAAGAGTTCGATCCAGATCCCTTTATGGAATTGGTAGCAAAACTGGGTTTACCCTGGCATGAAGTCATCGATGGAGACTCACCCTTTGAGGTATAGTTTATAATGACCCAAACTAGCGATTTATTCAAAAATATCCCTTCGCCCTGTTTTGTGTTGGAAGAGGCACTTTTAGAACGAAATCTGGCTATTTTTGAAAGAGTGCAACGGGAAGCCCCTATCAATGTATTGCTGGCATTAAAGGGGTTTTCTCTGTTTCATAGTTTCCCCATGATTCGTAAAACGCTTCAGGGTATATCAGCAAGTTCACTATGGGAGGCGCAATTGGGGGCGGAGGAATTTGGCAAGGAAGTTCATGTCTATTCCCCTGTTTATCGAAATGAAGATTTACCGCAGATTTTACCCTTAGCTTCTCATATAACCTTTAATTCAATAACGCAGTGGGAAAGATTTGCACCTACTATTGCGAAATCATCGTCTCATCTATCGATAGGCTTGCGGATTAACCCTGAATATTCTCCAGTGAAAACCGCGCTGTATAATCCATGTGTGCCTCATACACGTCTTGGGGTTTCACAAAATCAGCTGGGAGATACTCTACCAAAAGGAATTGAAGGGTTTCTGTCTCACAATTTATGTGAAAGCGATTCTTATGCGTTGGAGAAAACCTTATTACAAATAGAGCAGTTATTTGGGCGTTTTCTACCTCAATTAAAATGGCTAAATCTTGGCGGGGGTCATTTGATGACTTGTAAAGATTACAATGTGGCTCACGCGATTGAGGTGATTAAGGCTTTTCACGATCGCTACCCCCATATTAAGTTAATTATGGAACCAGGTGCAGCGATCGCTTGGGAAACTGGGTTTTTACTGAGTACAGTGCAAGATTTAATTCCTACTCCTGCACTGATTCATGTTATGTTAGACATCTCTTTTACTGCTCATACACCAGATTGTTTGGAGATGCCCTATAAACCCGTAATTCGAGGAGCACACGAGCCTCAAGACAGCGAAAAAGTATATCGCATGGGGGGATCGAGTTGTTTAGCAGGAGATTTTCTTGGAGATTATGCTTTTGCTGAAGATTTATCAATCGGCGATCGCTTAATTTTTGAAGATATGATGCACTATACAATGGTGAAAACTTCCATGTTTAATGGAGTAGTGCATCCTTCCATTGGCACGATCAAAAAAGATGGTAGTTTCGTTTTATGGCGACAGTTTTCCTATCAGGATTATCGTGCTAGATTGGGATAAGTTGCTACGCTTTAGCCCTACCCACGCATATTTCAAAAATCAAATCGGAAATCAATACTGCGTGGGTAGAGAGATTCTCTGCAAAAACTTGGCAATAAACGTCAATATTCAATATCACCAAGTTTTTGTATATATACCAAAAACGGTTTAGAACCTTACTTTCTGAAAATTGTCAAAAACTCGTAGGGGCGCAATGCCTTGCGCCCCTACAAAACCATTTGGAAAAAGAACAGTTGTTAACCGTTGACAGTGTAGATGGAATGACTTTCAATTAAACTACTCAAACCGCGCCAACAAATCTTCGCGTGACAAGCTCGACAACTGCAATAGTAAAAGTGCATACTCAGTGGCGGGTAAGTTCGATATTGGCTGAACAATTGCTGCTAACTGTGAGTCCAACTCCCCAAAACGCGCTAAAAGGAAGTTTTCCACAATTTCACGCCGCTCCTGCTCCTTACCGATCTCCTTACCGATCTCCTTACCGATCTCCTTACCGATCTCCTTACCGATCTCCTTACCGATCTCCACACCCCGAAGTTCAGTCTTTTGTTCCCATTCTAAGTAAGCTTGTGATAAGTTCATAATTAATTCCCTTTCTTCGGCATCAATAGAGCTACTTACTTCTATACTAACTTTCCAAGTTGCGAGCATCTTGACAACAGCACTGCGTCTGGTGTCTTCTTTGGGTAAAGCGATGACTTCGGCGATCGCTTGTTGCTGAATTAGCCCTTTGCCTAAAATTCTCAACCACAGAGTTTCTGGAGTAGGGGGTAACTTATCAATTGCAATAATCCCAGTTAAAAACACTTTTGAGGGAAAGTAAATACCTCTTAGCCAAGTTTCATCCTCCCTCGCCATCAATTTATTGAGTAAGTTATCCGAGCAACTCGCAGCAATAATCCATAATCTTGGGAGTTCATCAGGCGCAATTGTTTCTTCATCTCGATTCGCTTGACGGTGCAAATCCGCTTCGAGGTGAATTAACTTTCCCAAACAACTGCGAATTTCTCTTTCTGTTGGTTGTTTGCGAAACGGTTCTAGTAAACACGGTGTTGCTGCTATTCGTGCTAAAATGCCTAATTCTGGCGAAGCAGTTGTCTCCGGAGTTGATGGCGTAAACCAAATATCCACAAACCTCGGTTCCCCTGGAATTTCATAATTTATTCTCACCTCACCTAAGGGAGATAAAAATTCTTCAAAATACTGTTTTGAAAATTGGTCAAATGGGTTTTTAGTCATTGAACTTACGTCACGTCCCGTTAGCTTTTGTCTACTTTGGAGAAATAATTCCTCACGACTGAGAAGCTCCAAAGAAACATTGTAAAAGGATGTGACAAATTCTCAGAAATTTTCGGGTCTCGATTGAATCTGGTACCGTTGATGTTGTGTCCTATTCTGCTCTGAAAACCGCTAATTTAGATGGGGATGCCTTCAGTAAGATCGTGAAACCCAAGCAATTCCTGTAAATGTTGGGTTTCGTTCCTCAAACGCCAGTAAAGGTGCGGAGGGAAACCCTCCTATGGCGCATTCGCGCCACGCACACGGTTCAGGGCTGGCTCCCCAACCTACGTGTTTTCGGATTTTTACGCTTAACCGACAAGTATTGAATTCACAAGGCTTTTAGCTATTTATCGCGGAGCGACTGACAATGCTTGAAAAGCTGCTTGAATGAGACAAGCGTATTGGGGCTGAGAAATATCAACTTCTCTAGCCTCTTGACGACTTGTTCCGAGTAAACCAATGGATTGTCCTAATGGAACAGCTAAGATGACTTTTTCAGGATACATAATTCTTAACTCAGGTAAAGCAGAGTTGTCATAAATACCGCAGTCGTAGTAACGCTCGTTGTACTCAAAAGAAGTTCTTGCTGGAGTGGTTTGAGCGACTGAATAATGGTTTTGACTGGGGAGTCTCACACCAAGCAGTTCCAACTCAATGTTTATCTGACCGTTAAACTCATTTTCTCTCAGTTTATAAGCAATATCGACTTGTGACGGTAGGGGAAAATAGTCGCGCCATCGCCAAGCGATCGCTTTAATTCTGTAGGAACGCTCGTTAATAGTCTGACTGAGTGTCAATTTAACGTGATTTTTGCCAACAATTTCCTGCTCAACAACACGGACATTCGGTGTCCAAAGTATGGGATCTGGGTTGTCAATCCCGCAGGGTTCCAAAACATTCATCTGTTGGTAGAAATAGCGATCGATCTGGTTGAAATTGACTAGCGTATCAATTTTGACCAAAGGTTTGAGGTGGCGTTGTTCGAGGCACTGATTGGCAAACTCGCTAAGACGCGATCGCAAAGCATTTAGATTTTCCGACACTAGAGAGAAACCACCCGCCGCCTTATGTCCCCCAAACTTACCCAACAAGTCACGACAATAATCTAACGCTTCAAATACGTGAAATTCAGGTATTCCCCGCGCCGAACCACGGATATGCTCTTCCCCTTCATAAGTGCCAATAAAGACTGGAGCACCATAGCGTTCCACCAAGCGAGAAGCAACAATACCAATAACTCCATGATGCCACTCAGGTTGTACAAGAACCAGCACGCGATCTTCTGGAAGAGAGGTAAGATATTCTGCTTCCACAAGTGCGATCGCCTCTTTCTCAATTTCCTCGCACAGTTCTTGACGCCGACGATTGATATCCTCGCATTGCATTGCTCTTTCCAACGCTATGCCCATATCGTCAGTTGTCAGCAACTCAATCACAATTTCGGGATCGGCGAGACGACCAATAGCATTAATTCGCGGTCCCAGGCGAAAACCAATATCCTCTGGCTTGAGGGATTTTGGATTTTGGATTTGGATTTTGGATTTTGGATTGAGGATTGGGTAGACAAGGGAGAGGGGGGAGACAAGGAAGAGGGAAGAAAGTTCTACCTGTCCCCCTTGTCCCCTTGTCCCCTTGTCCCCTTGTCCCCCCTCTCCCCTAACCCTGTTCCCCTCACCTGCACTCCAGACATCTGAATAAGCGCTTGCACTCCAGTCAGTTTGGATTTGCGGTAACTGCTGCCAAACCATTTTCACCCAATGGCGATTCACTCCTGTCAAAGGTGCTAAATCCGCAATGGTTCCTAGTGTAAACAGTTCCAGGAGTGGATCGAGTATGCTGCTCTGCGCTTTTCCCAATTGATGTGCCAGGGATACCGCTAAAATATAGGCAACTCCAACCCCAGCCACACCTCGGTATGGTGAGGATTCATTTATAAGTTTGGGATTGAGAATGGCATCAGCTGGTGGTAATTGCTGGGGAATATCATGATGGTCGGTGACAATAACTTTTAAACCCAGTTCTCTTGCTCTAGCAATTGGTTCAAATGCTGAAATACCATTATCTACAGTTAAAACCAAGCTGACACCTTCGCTATGAAATTCTTCAATGATGCGTTTGTTGATACCATATCCCTCATGCATTCGACTGGGAATGGCATAATTGACTCGAGCACCCAACCATCGGAGACTGCGTAAAAGTAATGCAGTGCTTGTCATACCATCAGCATCATAATCCCCGCAAATCGCAATTTTTTCTTGAGAGGCAATGGCTTGTTGCAATAACTCCAGAGAGACAGCCAAGTCGGGAAAGTCATCTAAGGGTGAAGGGAGTGCCAAGGACTCCAGATTTAAAAAAGCTTGTGCTTGTTCTGGTGTTTCAATTCCTCGATTTATAAGAAGTTGGTTAATAAGAGGAGGTAAATTCGTAATTGCTGCGAGCTTTTGTGCTAAGTCATTTTTCTGAGGGTAAATTTGCCATCGCTGTGATGGTAGTTTTTGCCCGAGACGAGAGAATTGAGGAGTGGATCGATCTAGCACAATAAAAAATTATGAATTATGAATAATAAATTATAAAATAATTCATAATTCATAATTCATAATTCATAATTTAAAGAATATTAACGCGCCCATCATCGCGAATATACACGGAGCGATCGCCAGGAGATTGCCAACTAGGACGAAGTTCGACTCGCAGCGTACCAAAATTTGGTTTGGAGACAATAGCTTTCAAAGGTCGTCCGGTGTCATCCCAAAATACAACAGATATGTTAGGTTCCGTACCATCCCCCTGCTCTAAGCGTATTTGCTGTCTCGCTCGTACAGAAATTTGACCAACACCATACGGCTTTTCTACTTTAATTATCCTTGGTGTAGCATTAAACACTTCCACCCGCACGTGCTGACCGGGTGTAAATTCAATTGAACTCCGACCGCAGTTTGAGGCACAAGTTCCAGCAAATGTCACAGTGTTGTGGTTAGTTCCTCCCAAGAAAAGAGCCATTCCTAGTAAAGTTACAGATAAAAATTTAGACATAGAATTAGATTGATGCAGCTTGGTAAAAGTATGTAGGTTTTGATACCTAAGCCTAACATCACAATCTGTATTTTGAGTAGTGCTTGTATGACACTTTTGTTACTGAAGAAGGGCAGAGGGTAGAAGGTAGAGGATAACACTTATCCCGGAACAGCAGGCACTTCTCGGAGCAAGTCGGGTTCGTTATGTACAAACGTAATTTGCAATGTCCCTACTAGCTGTTTCTCTTTCAACTTCCAGTCATTAGGAGGCATGAGTTGCTCGAGGCTCTCTTGGCTTAAATGCAAACCTGTCTCTTGCAGAGATGCAGCAAGTCTGTCCAAATTGGCGCTCGACACCTCAAAGTTGATGCAGATTAAGATGTTCGAGTACAGGTGGAAGTCAGTTATCCAAGCTCCTGCTTGGTTAATCGCCTCACTCACACGAGCAGTCATCTGAATCCGTTCTGCTTTGGTAAATCCATCCAGGCGTAGAAACTTTTGCTCAAACACAAACTAACCTCCCAAGTGAATCAGCTCCAAATATAGGGGAATGACGAGAGAGCCGTCTTCATCCTGTAAGCTCACCCACTTGGGTGATATGAGGACAGCACTCAATAAAGTAGTAAGCTACTCTTTGACAACATCCTGTTCTAAAACTAGCACCAATCTTAGTTTATCTGTTTTACTGACATAGCACATTGTTGAAAAGTCTCCTCAGCTTAAATATGTTTTAATATCTTCAATTCTATGGTTTTTATCTTTTTGACATTTATATAACTCCTCGTAGAATTTGATATCTACTTCCCGCCAACTTATCCAACCAGTATTTGAATATTTATTATCTGTAAAACTATAAGCTACTAATTTAGGATTGTTATTGACTGAAATTATACAAAAATCGTCCTGAGGGCTAACTATGTTCTCAATATTGTCTTGATAAACCATAATTTTAAATGGAGAACGGTCGCTTAAAGCCAATTTATGTTCATCATCAAGTGAATCGTAAAACTCCTGAAACTCATCTTGTTGATATTCTATTAAATATCTTTCATGTACTTCAATTTGAACGAAATCATTCAATTTATTATTTTTTATTAAATTCCTGAGAAAATGCAGGGTACAAATTGCATGAACCATAACATGAGGCTGTCTGTATAGCTCGGTTAAAGTTTCGACTTCTGAAAAAACAATCTTTCCTTGTTTTAAATATAAACTGCTCTTTATTATTTTTTTGAGGCTATCTATTTCTGTAAGAAATGAAGGGAGATTTTGGCGCTTGGTATAATTAGTATCTAAAACAGCTACTAATTCTTTCTCATCGCTTATAAGTACATGTTCGCGTAATTGCTCTTTAATAAGACTTAAATATTTTTCATATTCTTTTTCCCAATATATAGACTTTATATCTAGTACCTCTTCAATGGCTGCGCTATTATTAGTATTCCATTTTGCCACAAAAAAACCTATTTTTTGAGTTTTTCCTGATTGAGATTCTAAGACAACTTTCCAAGTTTCAATACATCTATATTGAGGCTTGCTCTGGCTCATATTAAGATTGTATTCATTAATAAACTCATACTTAGTACTCGCTTCTTTTTGTCGTGTATAATTTTGATTATTACTAACACCGAATTGTAGATTCTGTATATTAAAAGACCATTTTGCTTCCATTGATTGTGCGCTTTGATTTATTTCTTTAGTTTCTCCTTGAACAGTAAATTTTATTTCTCCTTCATCTTTGCTAGCATAATGTTTACTGTCTAGTTGCAACTTGATTTTTAATAAATCATTGGTTTGAAATTTAGAGATTCTTAATATAATATTTTTGATTTTTAACTCATATATAGAATATAGGCATAAAGCCATGATAAAGCTGATGCCTAATAAATATATCCAAGGATTGTCATTTTCTTTTAAATTAAACCCATACTTTATAGATTGTTCTGATAAATTTAGTAAATTTCCTTTTTGTAAAATGTGGCTACTTTTATCAAAAAACAAATCTATACATAAAATATATTCTTCATTTTTATTAGAAAGTTTAAACTTATACCATAATGTTCTAATCACGTTAGGCTTGGTTTCATCATTTATATCTATATAGACACCAGTCAGCCCTAAATCATTACTAAAATCATCTTTGGCTCTAAAATTTGAAACGTAATAGTTATCTTGTTGAGTAGTTCTAAACCAAGGTCTTATTTTAAAGTTTATATCTTGTTTATAAGCTTCATTAGTAAATGGATAAGACATCATAAAACCTGTTTTTATATTAGTAATATAAATGTTATTAATTCTTAAATCGGGGATTATATCCGAATATCTATCATCACCTGTTAAATATTTGACGACAACTTTACTGAAATTCTGTAAATTTTGTATATCATTTTGATTTCCTGTTGTTTTACTATCCAAACTAGGTTTAATTTTACTTGTCATCATATAAGTAAAATTTTGAAAAATTTTATTATCAGCGTTACGCTTTTTTTCTTGCTCTCTATCAGTTGGATTGCTATTATTATCTTGGGTGGAATTAAAATTATTTAAACCTGTATAATCATAGTAAACTTCAACAGTCTCTCCTGTCTTTTCTATCTTCCATTGAACAGAACCTTGCTTTGGTGAATTCTGTCCAAGAATGATTTTTTCTTTTATGTCACTAGGAAGTTTTTTGCTTTCAGGTTTTTTAAAATATGTTTGATAATCTTCTTTTAATTTATGTTGTGCTTTTTTTATAAATGAAGAAAAATTATTTGTATCTTGAGTTTCTCTATTTGGATTTTGCTCCTCTTGTGGATCGAGGTTTTCATACCATAAAGTTAGTAGTTTGTATTCTTCTATTTCCCTATAATTTTTGACAATATATCCAAAGCTTACAAGAATTACAATTGATACTATATAAAGGGAAAAAAATGGTATGGCAATTTTCAAGAACTTATTTTTTAAATGAAGCATAATATATGGCTCTAAAAACAATGACTAAAGTTAAGTAAGCTCTAACAGCCTACAGCCCAACAGACGTCAAGATTATGGTTCTAGATGCAGCAAGATTCTGGATACAACAGAACAAGTTCTAAGACAGTTTCATCAAAATTTTTCCTGTCACCCGGACGACAATTTGTCCGGATTTAGAAGCATTAGCTAGCAGTTAAGTGCCTAAAACCCTGATTATTAAGTGAGGCTATTGTTAATGATTCCTGGTTGGGAAACGATAACTAGACTGGGGAATTGACTTAATTCATTATTCTATCGTTCCCAAAATAATCCCTTCTTAATTAATCCCGAACCAATACTTGTCGGTTAAGCGTAAAAATACGAAAACACGTAGGTTGGGGAGCCACTCGCGTGCTCTGGTTCCCAGAGTTGAGCGATGTGGCGTTTGAGGAACGAAACCCAACATGAATTTTTGCCTATGTTGGTTTTCTCCACGGGTTTGCCTAACGAGTATTGATAAATTTTATTATCAGTCATCACCCAAACTTGATATAAAGTCTAGTTAGCTTTTTTAGAAAGATGGACAGTACATTCTTGATGGAAGTCATTGAGCAAACACCAGATTCTCTCAAGTTAGGGCGGAAGGTATCTAGATGGTTGCGAATAATTTTTGTTTTGGTGGCAGGAATAGGGCTACTATTTTTAATTGCAGGTTGGAGACTAGAGCCAACTGATGGCAATTCTATAGTTTCTCCGACTTATTCTCACATACCTCAGATGTTTAAGGGCATACTTATAGCGATCGGCAGCGTTTGCGTTATTGCTAGTCTTTTGATGAAAGTAATGATTTGTCCATTGATTACCTGTACTTTTGATAAAACTAGCGGTAATCTGATAATAGAGTACTCAGCCACAAATATTGTTCATCAGCCAGTTGCAGAGATTGTAGACGCTTTTGTGGAGGCATGGGATGATACCTACCGCGTTAACCTGTTCCTAGCTTCTAATGAGAGCTTACCTCTCACATATATATACAGTTCTGGTCAGAGAGATAAGCAGCAATTAGTTAAGAGTATTCGCAGATTTTTGGCTTTGGAGGATGCGAATTCAACTAACAGTTAAAAGTTCAAAAAGTATATAGCGGTTCTCACGTGAATGAAGTACATCTTATCTGTGTTCATCTGCGTTCATCTGCGGTTCTTTAATTATTTGGGTGTATTGCAACCAAATGAAAACCGCTAGATTTTAAATTTTTAAATGATACAGAAAAGGTGCGAGGCTCAGCCTCAGCTGCCTGCATTCCCAGGCGGAGCCTGGGAACGAGAGAAGGGTGCGAGGCTGAGCCTCGCTCTATGCATTCCCAGGCTCCGCCTGGGAACGAGAGAAGGCTCCAGTCGCCAGTTGCCAGTCCCTAGTCAACTGAACTTAACTTATCTCGCAGTTCTGACCAGCGAACGCCTGCTAAACTTGGTAAAACAACATGGGCTTCACCAACTCGTTCCGCAGGACCAAGCCCTACTGCTAACATCCCTGCTGCAAGTGCAGCTTCAATTCCTGATGCTGCATCTTCCACAACGACGCATTGTTGTGGTTCAAGCCCTAACTCGCGGGCGGCAAACAGAAATAAATCGGGTGCTGGTTTGGGTTGTTGCACGCTGTAACCATCGGCGATGACATCAATGCGATCGCCAATTCCCAATTTCTCAATCACTGTCCGCGCATTTTTACTAGCCGAGCCAAGGGCTATTTTAATACCTGCAGCCCTTAATTCATCTAACAAAGCCAGCGCACCGGGCAACAAATCTGCTTTTGTTATATTATGGATTGAATCCACGTAGTAGCGATTTTTGCGCTCCATCATTTCCTGAAGTTGCTCTTCAGAGTATTGTCGCCTGTTGGCAATAATCTTTAACAGCGAATCTCGACGCGAGACTCCCCGCAGTTCTTCGTTTGCTTCTCGATTAAAGGGTAACCCTTCATCATCTGCTAGCTTTTGCCAACCTAAATAATGGTATTCTGCCGTATCTGTCAAAACACCATCCAAATCAAAGATGACTCCTCGAATATCGCGCATAATCTCTTTTTCATCAGAACGTAAGTCAAACTCGTGCCATTTGCCGTGCCACATCAGTTTAAATTTTAGACGTTTCCAGCCGTAGGGCAGGTGTGGTGTCGATGTCGGTGCATCTCCTGCTAATTGCACGCCACCAAAACCCAATATTACGGCTTGCCAAACTCCACCAGCACTTGCACCGTGGATTCCTTCATGGGCGTTACCTCGAACATCTTCTATATCTACTAACGCCGCTTGCATAAACCGTTCGTATGCTTCTTTTTTGTTACCTATGTCTGAGGCTAAGATGGCGTGAATAGCAGGTCCCAAGGATGAACCGTAAGTAATGTCAGTACGGGGTGCGTAGTAGTCCCAGTTCTTCTGTAATATTTCTGGAGTGTATGGAAATTCTTTTGACTGGCGCATTAAGTAGAGAAGCATCAACACGTCTGGCTGCTTCAGTACCTGACGCTTGTTAGCGCCTTCAATGGTTAAGATAGTTTGCATTGATTTGGTACGCGGTTCGTAATCAGCCAAGTTGATATCTTCTAACTTAAAGAATCCCTCGTACTGCTCGATTAAGTTTGTTGATGGATCGAAAGGAATCCATATATTGGTAATGATATCTCGCCAACGGGAAAACCTTCCGGCTGTCAGTTGCAGTTTTTGGGTGAGTTCGTTGGCTTGCTCTGGGTAAGTGTTACGCAACCATTCATGTATAAAGAGTGCTTTTTCCAAGTGCCACTGCACCATCCGGTTTGTAAAAGCGTTGTTGTCTGAGTGTTCGTGGTACTCATCCGCGCCAATCACTTCCCGAATTTCATACCGCTCGTACTTGGTGTTATACTCTACCCGGCTTCCCCAAAATACAGCCGTATCTAGAATAATCTCAGCACCATAGTCCCGCATCCATTCGTGGTCGTTTGTTGCTTGCCAGTAATACCATACGGCATAAACAACATCGGCACTGATATGGATTTCGCGATCGCGACACCAAATCCTGATATCTTCTCCGTAAAAATCATTAGGAGGCAACCAACGAGGTGTCACTTCATCACCTGTATCAGCGCTTTCCCAGGAATACATTGCCCCTTTATACCCGTAGTGAATCGCCTTACGCCGTGCCCCATTTAAGGTATGGTAACGATAGGATAGCAAATTCCGAGCCAGTGCGGGTTGCGTATATATGAAAAAGGGAAGGATAAAAATTTCAGTATCCCAGAACACATGACCCCGATAGCCAAAACCCGAAAGAGTTTTTGCAGCAATACTGACCTTATCATCGTGCTGTGCGGCACATATCAGCAATTGAAAGAGATTGTAACGAACAGCTAATTGAGCTTTGGTATCACCTTCTATAACAATGTCGCTTTTCTCCCAAGCTTCTTGCCATGCTTGTTCGTGAGCATTCAACAATTCTTCATAAGCAGGTAACTGAGCGAGTTTGTCACAAGCGGCTTCTAAGGGTTTTTCTTTATCTCGTGAAGTAAAAAGAGTCACTAACTTATCCACCGTCACTGTTGTTCCCACCCCAGCTTGAAACGTAGTCGTAAAGGTGGGGTAACCGGGTGGATTGCTCACTTGTACCGGAGCATCAATTCCCGATACTGTTACACCAGACGCTACCCCCAGTTCTATACCGGTACTGCGAGTGCGGAGTTGCAGCCAAGATCCTTTATCAGTTTTTCCCTGATCTAGTAATTCCCAGTGATTAAAACCCTGATTTTCAGGATAACCATTGATGCTCGCTTGAACTTCAATAACACCTTCAAAATCTACAGGTGTCACCTGACATCGCAATACCAGCACGTGTTCGTCCGCCAGACTGGCAAAACGCTCAAAATAAAGGTCTACAGTTTTCCCTCTTGGACTGCGCCACCGTACCTTGCGACTGAGAACACCGCGACGCAAATCGAGCTGTCGTTCATAGCTCAAGATTTCACCCCGTTCCAACCGGAAGCGATCGCCATCAACAATGACAACTAGAGGTATCCAATCCGGACAATTTGCGAGTTCAGTGTAAACAATCGGAACATTATCGAAAACCCCGTGAATAAAAGTCGCTGGTTGAGCGTGGGTATAACCTTCTTCAAAAGTTCCTCGCGTTCCCAAATAACCGTTACCAATTGTAAAAACGGTTTCTCTATGGTGAACTTTACTGGGGTTGAACTGGTTTTCGACGAGTATCCAGTCCTTATAAATGAATTGCTGAGAATAATTTTGTGTATCCATTGGCAAGTTGTTAGTTGTTAGTTGTTAGTTGTTAGTTGTTAGTTGTTGGTGGTTAGGGGTTAGGGGTTAGGGG
>NZ_WJFC01000076.1 GCF_009725235.1 Scytonema sp. UIC 10036 | reverse complement strand
CTTCAATAAACTATCTACTAACCACTATCTACTATCTACTAACCACTAACAACTAACTACTAACCACTAACCACTAACCACTAACCAAGTTAAGTTTTTAATACTTGAGAAAATGTGATATGGAAAGCAGTGCCATGATTGCGCTCTAGAGTTAGAGTACCCTTGAGTTGTCTGGTTAGGTTATGCACAATCCTTAAACCTAAAGAGTTGGTGTTGTTCCAATCTAAGGACTCTGGAATACCAATACCAGTATCGCTGACTGTTAGTGTAATGGTATTGTCTGTGGCTGATACCAGACAAATGGCAATTTCGCCGCGTCTTCCTTTGGGAAAAGCGTATTTGAGAGAGTTGGAAACAAGCTCGTTGATAAGCAGCCCACAAGGTATAGCAGTATCAAGGTTGAGCTTGATTCCACCAGTTTCTATTTTTAATAAAATCGCCTTTTGACTGATGCCATAGCATCGGAATAAGTTATCTGTTAAACTCCGAATGTATTCACCAAAATCTATTTGCGAAATTTCTGGCGACTGGTACAAATGTTCGTGAATAAGTGCCATGGATTGCACGCGATTTTGAGATTCTTGGAATAACACCATGGTTGATTCATCCCGCGCACGTCTCGATTGCATTCGCAGCAAGCTAGAAATAATTTGCAGGTTATTTTTCACTCGGTGATGAATTTCTTTTAACAACGTTTCTTTTTCTTCTAGCGAATGTTCTAGTTGGTCTACTGCTTGCTTGCGATCGCTAATATCAGTCACTCTTACTAAATTTCTCACCGTCCCGGCAATACTGATTTGTTTAACAGCTAAGTTCCCCCAAAATGAGTTTCCTTTAAGGGTTTTATATTCAATTTCTCGACTCCAAAATCCTTTTTTCTTAACTTCTTCTGTTAATTTTTCTAATTCTTGAAATGTCAAGGGATAATGTTGTAATGTATGACGATCGTCGTTAATCAGTTCTTCCTTACTAGATGCTTCAAATAACTTAATAGCACGACGATTGCAATCAATGATTCGGCGAGTATCCTCATCCACAAGAAAAATCGCATCAGCCGATTCATTAAAGATGGCTTCTCGGAGATCGCGATTGCGAAGAAGTTCTAACTCCGCTTGTTTGCGTTCCCGTAGGGCGGCTTGTCGTTCGCTAATATCTTGGCAAATACCTATACCACCAATCACATTCCCCTGTATATCCCTAACTAAAGCAGTGGAAAGGCTGATGTCAATTAATGAGCCATCTTTTCTTTGACGCTGAGTTTCCACTTGAGTTATGCCCTGCCCAGCAAAGGTTTGATGCACAAACTCAATAAATTTTTCCCGAGCTTCATTAGGCACAATTGGTAAAGGTTTGCCAAGGACTTCTTGTGCTTTCCAACCAAACAAACGCTCGCTCATTGGATTCCAAAGGACAACATTGCCATCAGTATCAACCAAATCAATCCCAACTGGTGCTGACTGAATAATGGCTTGCAATAAAGCATTAGTTTCCCGCATTTCCATCTCAGTTTGTTTGAGTAACGTGATGTCACGGCTCATTAATAACACGGAAGATAAATCTCCATGAGAATTTCGTTCTGGCACCATTCGAGCTTGGTAGTGCTTCAAACCATTTAAACCATCAAGGCTAAACTCAATAAAATGCTCTTGCCCGGTTTCAAAAACCTGCTTTACCCCAAGTTCTATCTGTATAACTGTCTCCTTGGGAAACCCAAGTTCTCCAGTCGTTTTTCCTATAAATGCTTGTCGGGGTAAACCTGATGCTGCTTGTACGGCAGGGTTAATATATAGGTAACGGTAATCACGCTCAATTCGGGCTATGATATCCGGGGCATTTTCAACCAAAGCTAAAAATTCCTGTTGGCGGCGTTGGAGTTCTGTTTCCGTGCGTTTGCTTTCGGTTATGTCTTCAGCAATACCTACGATCCGTTGAATTGCACCTGCTGAATTTCGAACCAAAAAGCTTTGAGTCCGAATCCAACGAATATCTCCATCATCTCGAAGAATCCGATATTCTTGCCTAAATCCTTCAATATATCTTTGGCGATCGAGTGATAGTATAACGCTGTCTTTGTCCTCAGGATGGACAAGATTTAACCAAGACAAAGAGTTTTGATACATACTCGAGCAAGATTGACCCCAAATCTCTTCATATGCTGGGCTAATATAAATCGTTTCGCTCAAATCGTGGTTAAATATGAAGAAAACTTCGCGAATCTTCTGTGCAAGTTGGCGAAACTTTTCTTCACTTCGACGCAATTCATCTTCTACACGTTGTCTTTCGGCTATTTCGCTTCTGAGGTTAATATTGGCTTGCTCCAAATCCTGAGTCCGTTGTTGAACTCTGATTTCTAACTCTTCATTGAGATCGCATAAAGCTTCTTCTGCTTGCTTGCGTTCTGTGATATCTCTGCCTTCTGGCAGTAACAAAACGACTTCCCCCATCTCATTCAAAATAGGTTTTATGGAAACATCAATAGTTCTTTGAATGCCTCGTGCATTGGGTAATGTGACTTCATACCGCACAAAATTGCCAACAGATGCTAGAGCGATCGCTTTTTGCAAACTGTCATGTATGGTAGGTGATATTTTGTAACAGGATAATTCCCAAAAAGGCAACCCTCTAAGCCGATCGCATTCAGCACCAAAAAACTCCAAAAAGGCTTGGTTGAGTTCCAATATTGTCCCTTGCGGAGTTAACAACCCAATCAATTGAAAAGTTTGCTCAAAAATTGCACGGAATTTACGCTCGCTTTGTTGTAATTCTACTGTTCGTTCAAGGACTTTAGCTTCTAGTTGTGCGTTTAGGCAACGCAAGTTTTCGTAAAGTTCTGCCTGTTGAATCGCGATCGCTAATTGTACTGAAAGTTGCTCTAGCAAATCCATTTCCGATTGTTGCCATTGACGGGAATTTCCGCATTGATGGGCGATGAGCAAACCCCAAACAGGAGGTTCATTTCTCAGCAAACATCGATCGGCTTCTACAGGTTGAATACCTGAAAAAATTGGAACGTAGAGATTTGCTCGGACTTGGTAGTGTTTCAAAAGTTCAACATAACAGTCAGATAATACCGCTTGATGTGTATCGTTAACTGCACCAGGACGACTGCGGTGATAACTTCCTCTTACACCCTGAAAACAGGTATCTTCAACCCTGACATTCAAGCAACTCTTCCAACCAGATACAACAGATTCTGCTACAATTGTACCGCTCTTATCGGGATGAAACTGGTACACTATCACTCGATCTGCTTTCAGAAAATCTCGGATTTCTTCAACTGCCGTATTCAGAACAATTTCCAAGCTCAAGGACAAACGAATGCGGAGAGCGATCGCCGCAATCAATCGTTGCTGCTCTTGCTGTAAATCTACTTGCTGCATGAGGCGCACCCGTTCCATTACGGTATAGCTAGCACGGTAAAAAGTGTCATCAGTGAGTTTCCCTTTGACGAGATAATCCTGTGCGCCGCTTTTCATTGCCTGCACGGCAACGCTTTCATCCCCTTGCCCTGTCAGCATAATGACAGGCAAATGTTTTCTATCGGTGGAAAGTTTTAATTCCTCAAGAAACTCCACCCCAGTCGCATCCGGCAGCATAAAGTCTATGAATATCAGATCTGGAATCCAAGACTTACAAGACTCAATTGCTTCTGCTGCCGATTCAAATTCCACCACTTTATAAGTATAGCGTGTATCGCGCTCTAGTAAGCGACGATAAACCATGCGGTCTTCTTTACAATCATCAATGATAAAAATGGTGCGTTGGCTATCCATATGTCATGTTTTTTGCTGTATGGAATTAGGAAGAACAACGGTATCAAACCAGTAGTCCAAAAAATTCCGAATGGTTTTTCTCAAAGCTTCCACGCCGATTGGTTTGAGCATATAGCAATTCACACCGTACTGATAGCAAGCTTCAATATCTTTGGGGCTAGAAGATGTAGTCAGTGCGATCGTAGGAATACTTTTCAGCAAACGATCCTGTTTGATTTGTTCGATCGCTTCTCGTCCATCTGTTCCCGGTAAATTTAGATCCACCAAAACCAGTGCTGGACGGGGAGATAGAGCGGGATTGGCGTACTTCCCTTGGCGGTGAAGATAATCCAATGCATCATCACCATCACATACGCGATACACCGAGCAGACAAAAGAAGCTTCTCTAAGCGCACGGGTGAATGCTGTAAAGTCCTCATCGCTATCTTCGACTACCAAAATGACACAGTTATGGTTGGGGGTATTGAGAGAAAATTGAGCCAATGGTTTTTCCATAATTTATGTTCATTTCGGTAATGTAAAGTAGAAAGTACTGCCCTGACCGTCAGCAGACTCAACCCAAATCTTTCCATCGTGTCGTTCGATGATTTTCTTGACAATTGTTAACCCTGCCCCTGTCCCACCGGCATACTTACCGGGAGCATGCAGTCGTTTGAAAATCCGAAAGATGGTTTCTAGATGTTTTTCACGAATGCCAATACCATTATCCTTTACGTAAAACGTCCATAGGGGGGGTTTTTGCTCGTTAAGCGAATCTAAATACCCAATCTCTACCCATTTTTCAGGGTTCTCGTTGTATTTGAAGCCATTACTCATTAAATTGATTAGGACTTCTTCAAGTAAAATGCGATCGCCCCTAATCACAGGTAAAGGTTTGGGAATTCGGATATTAATATGACTATTCCCCAAACTCATGCAAAATATTTCAGAGACATTTTGCACCAATTCATTAAAGTCAATTAGCTCCACATTCAATTCCTGTCTTCCCAAACGGGAAAAGTGAAGAAGAGAATTAATCAAATCCTCCATCCGCTTTGTCAAACGAACTAACGTTTCTAGTTTTGAGACACCTTCTCCATCTAAAATCTTGGCATAGTCTTCTAATAAAAAGGTGGAGTAATTGTGAATTCCTCGCAATGGTTCTTTAAGATCGTGAGAAGCAATGTAGGCAAAAGCATCTAACTCATTATTGCTGCGTTCTAACTCCAAGTTAATTGCTGCTAATTCATCAGCTTTACGAAGCACAATCCCTACAATTGCACTCCTCAACTCAATTGCCCCATCAATTTCATAGGATTGCCAAGGTAAAGATGTTCCGTTTACCTGTTCTTGCCACAACTCAAAGGACTTACGCGGACAAAGAGTTAAACTGCCATCAGGTGCTACAGTCTTGACGGGCTGAGGATTTCCCGCCCAATTGACATATTGCAATCTTTCCGGGCGGAACCACAAGACATAGTTATTACGTATCCTAGCTATCGAAAGAGCTAACAATCCACTCGCTACATCTTTAAAGTCTACTGCCTTTGGATAAAGGTTTGATAAAGAGTCAGTCACAAAAAGGTAATTCTGAAATTTGTCACCCAACCAAGACATAAGATCGTGAATAGCTGTTTCACTTGGTGTTTTACCAATAAGTGTCAAATGACCATCAGTACAGACAACAGCCCCCTCAGCATTAACAAGCTTCAGCAAACTAACTCGATCTTGAAACAAAGCATCAGCAAAATCTTGCGATTTAGCCACTGTATCTATAAATTTGGTTTGGCTGAACTTTAACTGCAATTTGTATTCTAAATTTTCATTTTCTTCTTTGGAAGCGAGTTCTAAAGACATAACCTTTCCCAAAAACTCGCAAGCTGTTCTGATTTCATAAGAGACAAATCGAGGCGTTTGATGGTGGCATGCGATTAAACCCCATAATTTGCCGTCTTTTACAAGTGAAATTGACATACTCGCCCCAACTCCCATATTTTTCAAATACTGAATGTGGCACGTGGAAACGCTTCTCAATACGCTATAGGTTAAGTCGAGGGGATTTTGGATTTTGGATTTTGGATTTTGGATTGGGGACTGGAAATTTTGGATTTTGGATTTTGGATTTTGGATTGGGGACTGGAAATTTTGGTTTTTGGAGATAATCGTTACAGGTTGGTAGTTAACATCTGCAATAAGACGCAGGGGATTCAGGGTATACAGATATCTGGCATGGGGGGGTATGTCAAAATCTGGGTATCGCAAGCCGAGATATGGTTCTATCTGTTCCAATTTATCTTCGGCAATGACTTCCCCACAACTTTTCTCATCAAACCGATAAACCATAACTCGGTCAAAACCCGTCATTTTTCTGACTTCTTTGACGATCGCAGCACTCAACTCACTCAAGTTTGAAACTTGTTGCATCTGAGTCAGTGCGTTTCTTGTCAGAGAATAAAAATCATAGAACCCCGTACTCCCTTCGCAATTACAAGGTTCTAACTCCAGAATCAAATCGTTTTGTGGCGAGCGATGAATAATCCCATTAAACAAGCAGATTCTACCATGACTGGAAACTGCGAGTTTCAAAGGATTAATATTTTCAAAATTCCCTTGAAGACATCCTTCAATTGCAGCTATTTGTTCTGGTTCTAAAAGTACGGATAAATGCTGTTCTAAATACTTTTGGGCTGGCATTCCTAGCAAATTCTCTGTATTATTACTAATGTAGAGAATTTCCAAATCGGGTTCTGACAGGACTAAGAATAAACCGTGAGGTTGGATGGAACCTGGGCTGTGAATCGGTTCGCGATCGTAATTAGTTAACTGGATATTATCAACAGGCAGAAAATTTGTATATTCATTGATATGTTCATTTACTATGTATGATAATTAGTATAAAAATACATTTTCAAAGAAAAATACATATTTTTGAGAATGGTTTTACCATGTATCGATTTTCAAAAAATAGCTAGTTTTAGTATACTTATTTAAAATATTTCTAGCATTTTCTTTACCTATCTTAAAAATTTTTTTTAAAAGTATAGCAATCCTAAATCATGCCTGAAAAATTTTAAGTCCTGTAGGTAGGGCTATGCAGCACAAAAGCTTTTTGGTGGGCAATGCCCTACTAACCCTGTCAAGGTGGCTCAGAAAATTTTGATTTAGGTGGCAATTCCTCATCTTTACTCTCTGCGCTCTGGAGCGTACTCTGCGGTTCAAAAGTCATTTATTTAACCTTACTAGACGCAGAGTACGCAGAGAAAAGAGGAGAGAGAGCAATTGGATTTCTTGCAGTTTGTATTCACTTTGACAGGGCTAGCAATGCCCAACCCAACTCCTCTGGGCGCGGGGAAACCCCTTGCTCTTCGGGTGGCTCCCCTAGGTGTATTGCACAAACTAAATAGGGTTGCTATATTGCTTTTGTTATCGACTATTGTTAAGCTAATTAATTTTTTTAATCATTTACTTAATTATAGTGATTTTTAATACATTATTTAACCGTAAAAATATATAAATATTAAACATTTTTGATAACATCGTTTCTACGGATATATTCCTTGTACTTTAAGTAAAAGAACCGTATTTTCACGTAAATATTTGGTATTGAGAATCATTAAGAATAAGCTTGCGGCGTAGAGGAAGGGAACTCGACATTAAACTCTTATTGTTGGGTTTCGTTCCTCAACCCAACCTACGCTTTTCCAGATTACAACGATATAACTGATAGGGAACACCAATACGGTAGTGCTCTTTAGAATCTATAATACAACTGATTTGAGGGGAAACTGCCAGATTATGTTGATAATCTACGCGTCTCCGTCCGGGGCTAATAATCCATAGATTAAGCTTGTCTACTTCTAGTGGGGGAAGTTGAGAAAGTTTTTGCCAAACAGAGGATAAATCGGGTGATTGCTTGAAAAAGGCAAAATAGGATTTAGGGCATTGGACATTGGGGATTGAGCATTGGGGCGGAGTCATTTTTTCCGTGTTTCGTTCTCTCAGCGGTTCAAGTGCTAAAGCAAAGCTCAACCCTAAGGCAATATCTTGATAATTTCTATATGCCATAACAACCATGAGTGAAGTAGAGGGGTCTTGATTCATATTCTTTGCTACTTGCTCGGGCTGAAAAGGTTTTTGAAAAACGAAGTTAGAAACTACGAAACAACTACAAATAATACCGACAAGAAAACAAATGAAGGGCGGAGAAAGAGCAATATAATTTTTTTTATTTCTTGTTCTTGTTTCATATTTCTCTTTTTGAGAAAGACTTGCAGCTATTAGAGCGCACAACCCAGGATAGTAAACAAAGCTATACCGTGGAACGTTGGTAATATCTTTTCCTAGGAAATAGGCAATGGCAAAAAATTCTAACAAGACGCAACCAGTAAAAGTTAACAAAACAAATGTGCTCGATCGCGTTGATGGTGTAGACCATAATTGTTTAAAACCTTTGAAGAGTTGGCAACTTATCCAAAATGTAAAAGACAGCATGAGCAACCCGGATATCAATAAAATTGGGAGAGGCTGATTTTCAACGGGTAAAGCAATGAGCATTAACACCCAATTTAGGAGAGTTTGAAGCAGAGGAGCAATATTTTTGGGAGGTTCTACCCAGTCAGTTTCAGAACGACCAAAATGATATAGCACCATCGCTAACCAGGGCAAGAAACTCATCACAACTCCACAGGAATAGAGAAGGATTGCCAACCAGGTTTGGCGTTGGTTGAGTATCTTTCTCCTGCGCCAATATACGAACAAAAGCAGAGCCACAATTTGAGCGACAAAGGCAAGAGCAAAAAAGTAATGCACGTAAAGACCGATGGCATTCACAATTGCCCACCCAGTCCAAAGAACAAACCTCACTGTCTGACGCTCTTCTATATTCTGTTGAATTTGGATAAGGAGCAGTAAAGCTAGAGTGATGAGAAACATGGGGAAGGTGTAGTGGCGTGCTTCTTGGGAAAGGTAGACAGCAAAGGGAGAAACAGCCATCAATGCAGCTGCCACTAATCCGGCAAATGGGAAGAAGGCGATGCGATTTACGTAATACATTGCGATAATAGCACCAACACCAAAGATTGCGGATGGCGATCGCAACTGTGTCACCCACCCTTCTCCCAATGGAGCGAGCCAACTTAACCAAGTATACATTCCACAGAAAAAAAGTGGTGGATGAGTAGACTCTGTAGCAACAGTTTTGGTAATTTGAAAACAACTCTCTCCCGATTGAAAAGTAAACATTTCCTGCAAATTTTGAAGCAGAAATACTCGATCTAAAGTAAAATCATTGTAATTCTTCCCCAAGCTAAAGATAGCACTGATGACCTCATCCATCCATAGGGGTTTTAAATCCAAATGCCAAAAGCGCAAGAGAGCACCCAAGAATATTACTGCAATCAAACACAGATAATGTAGGAATTTACGATTTACCATAAATGTATAGGGATAGTTGTTAGTTGTTAGTTGTTAGTTGTTAGTTGTTGATTGTTGGTTGTTCTACTAACCACTAACCACTAACCACTAACCACTAACCACTAACCCCTAACAAGACACTCAACTGACAGATACTGTGCCTCAAGAATCGAACTTTATAGAAGTATATGCTGAAAAGCCCGTGTCTTCCCTGCGGGAGACAGCCATAACACGTATCCGTAACAGTCTGCGCCCCGGACAGCAACAAATGGCTGACTGGAGATCGGGTCCGTTGGCGATTTCAGCAGTTCCTGGTGCTGGTAAATCAACAGGGATGGCAGCTGCAGCTGCCATTGCAATTGCACGTCAGTACGAACGTTCTGCGGAATTACGTAAAAAATCTCGCAGTCAACTGATTGTTGTGACCTTTACTCGCTCGGCGGCGGCAAACATTAAAGCTAAAATTCGTGAATATTTACGTAGAGATTTATCTCTACCGCAAACAGGTTTTGTTGTACATACACTCCACGGTCTTGCACTGAACATTGCCACTCGCTACCCCGATTTGTCAGGGTTGCAGTTAGAAAACGTCACTTTAATTACTCCAAATCAAAGTCACCGTTTTATCCGTACTGCTGTAGAGCAATGGGTTTCCAACCATCCAGGACAGTATTCCCGCTTGCTAGAAGGTACGCAATTTGACGGGGAAGAAACAGAAAGACTGCGGCGTCAATCAGTCTTGCGGACAGAGGTGCTACCAGATTTAGCAATGACTGCGATTCATGAGGCAAAAAGTTCCGGTCTGTCACCAGAAGATTTACACGAGTTAAGCAACAAGACAAAAGACGAATATGGAATTTTAAGCATTGCTGCTGGGTTATACGAGCAATATCAAAATTTAATGCGTTCTCGTGACTTTATTGATTACGATGATATGATTCTAGCCGCCTTGCGCGTTCTAGAAAACGAAAGCGCTCGCAAAATAGAGCAAAATCAAGTTTTTGCAGTGTTTGAAGATGAAGCCCAAGACTCTAGCCCTTTACAAACGGAACTTTTAACAATTCTTGCGGCTGACCCCAACAATCCCAACCAACCACCAAACCTCATCCGTGTCGGCGATCCCAACCAAGCCATTAACTCCACGTTTACCCCAGCCGATCCCATTTATTTTCGGCAATTCTGTGAGGAGTGCAGTTTGCAAGAACGACTTGCAACAATGGATCGAGCCGGTCGCAGTACCAGAATTATTATTGAAGCTGCTAATTTTGTTTTGCAATGGGTGAACCGTCATTCGTCAGTTAATAACGACCAAGGACTTTTGACAAATGACAAAAGACAATTACCCTTTCGCCATCAAATCATTCAGCCAGTTAACCCTGACGATCCCCAACCAAATGCCAATCCGGAACGCATCGGAAAGGGACTAGAAATTTATACTCCTCGCGACATTCATCATACAGTTGAGTTGTTATCTGACAGAATTGTTGAGTTATTGTCGCAAGATCCAATGAGTGCGAGTGCAGCCATTTTAGTTCGGGAAAACCGTCAGGGACGGTGGTTAGCAGAAGCATTGGCTCCTATCTGCAAACTCTATAAAATTGCACTTTATGATGTTGGCGAACAGGAACGCCGTTCTCACGTACCGGTGGAAATTCTAGCTCTGCTGCAATTTTGCGATCGCCCCCATTCTCCAGACTACCTGAAAGCAGCGCTAGAAGTTTTTGTCCAAAGGCGACTGATTGAAACACAAGACTTAAACGCTCTTGCAACTTTACCCGAAGAATTTTTGTATCCCGGTCCTTTAGCGGCACCCCAATCAGAACCCGTGCAAAAAGCTGCACATTTGTGTCGCAGTTTACTTCGGGCACGTTTGGAACTGCCTTTGTATCATCTAATTTCTTTTTTCGCTCTGGCACTTAATTATGACCAAGCAGAACTGGCAACTGCTGACAAATTAGCAGAAAGAATTAACCAACAAATCGCCGGTCATGCTGCCATGGGTACGATGCTAAACGCACTGAGCGAAATCGTCAGTTCCGAACGCTTTGAACCTGTGGAAACAGAAGATTCAGAAGCTCGGTACACCCGTCGCGGTCAACTGACAATTATTACCATGCACAAAGCCAAGGGATTGGATTGGGACTACGTGTTTATACCTTTTCTGCATGAAAACTTGATTCCGGGTAGATTTTGGGTTCCGCCTCAAAGCCAGTTTTTAGGAGACTTTACCCTATCGGAAGTAGCTCGCGCTCAAATTCGTGCGGCTCTCCACGATGAATCCACTTTACCTGATGTTACTACGGCTTGGGAACAAGCCAAACACCTAAAAACTGCCGAGGAGTACCGCTTGCTTTATGTTGCCATGACACGGGCAAAGCGATTGTTATGGATGTCTGCATCAAAAAAAGCTCCATTTACTTGGAGTAAACCAGAGAATTTACAAGACCAAGCACCTTGTCCCGTGTTTCCAGCATTAAAACGTCAATTTCGCGAGTGCGTAATCTCAATGGCAACAATACCCAACTGAAAACGTCATTCTACCTTGAGAGGATATTTTGAAAACTCCTTTAATAATATGAAATTTCCAAATAATAATCAACTTTCTCCCTTTCATCGTGTCTTTCAAGTTCCTAAAGGTGCTGTTTTGACCCTATTGTTAACCAGTTTGCTCTATTGGGGACTGAATGTAAATCATTCTACAGCCAACGCGATAAGCTTGGTACAGCCTGCGCTTCGCGATAAGCCGGGTACGGCTTGCGCTAAGAGCGATAAGCTGGGTACAGCTTGCGCTAAGAGCGAACGCACAACAGTCAGTAGTCATGGTAAGAGCGCCCAGTTAGCCCAAAACACCAACCAGCAATCCAAGGTTCTACCGAAACGAATTGCAAAAGCGATCTTGCGGGATGCTTCCAAACGTTCTGACATACCAATGCGCGATTTACAGGTGACTCAAGCGACACCAAAAACTTTCAGCAATCCGTGCATATTTAAGTTTGGTGAGGTTTGCACCAGAGAATATAAACCCGTTGAGGGTTGGGAAGTCAACGTACAAGTAAAGAATGATTCTTGGACTTACCACGTTGATAAATCAGGTTCCCAAGTTGTTTTAGATCCCAAAGTCAGTGCTTCTCAACCAACTGCAATGCCAAAAGCGTTAGAGGCTACTATTTTGCGTGATGCTTCACAGCGTTCCAAAACACCAGTCGCCCAATTAAAAATTACCCAAGCAACTCAAAAAACCTTTGGCAATCCCTGCGAATTCAAATTTGGGGAAATTTGTACAAAGGAATTCAATCCGATCGGAGGTTGGGAAGTGGTTGTAGCTGGTGGTTCTCAATCTTGGACTTACCATGTCAACGAATCTGGTTCCCAAGTTGTTTTAGATCCAAAAGCAGCTAGTCAATAGTGATAAAAGCGATCGCTATTCAACTTAAGAACCAGATCGTAGCAGTTCCTACTCCCTTTCCGCCCGAAGATGACCTATTTAATGAACCACAAAGACGCAAAGGGGAAGGGAGTAGTCTGCTGAGATACAAATTTATCAGCGTCCATCCGCGTTCATCTGCGGTTAATTATTTCTTCTTGAGCCATCTCCCCGAACTAAAGTTACGGGGATTCTGGCTAAGAGTTAGGTATAGCTTTTTGTCCGAAATTGTTTGCACAAAATGACTATCTGGCTACACTTTCTTAGCTATGGGTCAACCGCTCTGCCGCTCTACCAGGGACACGGGCTTTCGGACGCTGCCTACTCAACTTGCGGATTAAGTCAACGCTTTCACACCGACCACGGGAACGGCTCCGTCCCACAATATGTGAAAACTCTCCTGATTCTTTATCCAAGTGACGATACCCCAGTACTTTCAACCGTGAGTATTGGACGAATACGATGTGGCGTAAGCATTTGCGCACCTTTATGTTGCCACCTATGTATCTCATTGCCGCATAATTAATATGATTGCATATTTGTACAAAAAGTTCCAGAGTTTGACGGCGAATAAATTCGCACGAGTCGCCTTTCCACCCCGATATAAATAACATATGAGTTTCAATTCATTTAATTTCTTGAAACTCATATTTCGGGGCTACCAGGCACCCGCGTATTTTAGGTGTGCAAATTAAAGAATTATTAGCTTACAACTGAGCCAAAAAAGCATCCAGCCTTGACGAACTCACCACTTCTGGCAATAAAATCCCCTTTCGTCGTACCAGATAAACACCCTCTGTGAGTTCTTTAAAATCAAAAATCAAACCCGCTTTCTTAGCTTCAGACAGCTTTTTCACCTCAATTGGCATCAATTCCCTCACACGCTTTTTCTCAATTGGTGTGAGTGCTTCCCACGCTTGGTGCTTGTGGTCTTCATGAACAAGCAAAGCTTCTCTAATTTGCTCCCAAGTACTAGCATTCTGAAAGGTCTCAATCAACGACTCAACAGGAGATGGGGTATATTGCTCTGGTTTGAATTCAACCACAGCAGTATATTCCCCACAATCCTCCGTACAATCATCCTTTTCTGGGTCTGGCTCAAACGTCCAAGCGCCCTCCACCTGTTCCTCAAACACCTCAATCTCAGTGGGTACTACGTCTGTATCCGGGTCATTCACCCAAACATTGCTCCAATTCGTTTCTTCATCCTCTGATGTTTCTTCATCACCAGTACCCTCAAAGCTTGCCACCAAAATCAACCGCCCTTCTTTGTAAGCTTGCCGCAGTGCTATGGATTCGGCAACGATGCTCTGTGCGGTCAAACCCTCTTCATCCATCATCTTTTGTAAAGTCGTCCCAGTGATGTAGTCAGACTCGTGAATTGGTGGAATTTGGCAATACCGCTCCCCGTTCTTTGTCCGCCGCCAGATGCTGGGTATTTCTTCTGGTTTTGGTTCCTTGGGTTGTTGCTGCTTGGCAATCAGGTCTCGAACAGTAGATTGGTTAATCTCTGTTAAGCCGTGCAGTTGGTTGATGACGCTTTCGTACTTTTTGGGATTGTTTGCCAGTTGGAATATTGTTGCTGGTTCAATTTGGCTTAAGTCTCGAGCTGAAAACTGTTTGAATGCTGCAGCCACTTTTAAGTACTTCCGGTCTTCGTTTTTCCAACCCCGGTCTTTCAACAACTTTCTGTACTCCCTTTTGGATAACTCCTCCTTCTGCTGGGCAAGCCACAGAGCATGGCTGAGGATGTAGGAAGTGGATTGAGCTAACCCATCAAAAGAATCGCCAGGTGTTTGGAGTGCTATTATATTGCCCTGTGCTTCAACGTATTTGTCATCTTGTTGAGCAATAACTTGTTCGTTTGTTGCAACAGCTTGTGTTTGTGGCATAATAGGTACTAATTGAATTTGATTTGCTATTAGAAAAAGGCGATCGCACTTGGACTTAGGTCTGAGAGATCGTCTTTTTTACTATTTCATAGTATATAGCCAATACGCTACTTAATTTTAGACTTATATATAAAATTTTCTTATAGGCTATGCCAACTGTAAATAAGACAGTCAAAAAGCAGGCTGACTATAAATCACGATTTAGAGGAAACTATGAGAGTAGGTAAAAAAGGAAGACTATCAAAAAATGATTCGTTGGCGGCTTAGGATGATAATGGCAGAGAAAAAAATTAGCAACAAAGAACTTGCCGAGCTTTCAGGCGTTCATCCCACTTCCATTTCAAAGCTAAAAAATGTAGATGAGATCGAACAGATTAGCGGCAGAGTGCTCAACAACTTGTGTAATGGCTTGACTAAGGCGTATCGAGGCAGAAAAGAAAACCGAATTATTACTCCTACCGATTTATTGGAATACACCTACGATGGGGATGATTACTATCCCACCGTATCTGACGAACAACCGTTGTGAGCAAAAAAGTATCCGTTAGCCCAATCCAAAATCCAAAATCCAAAATCCAAAATACAAAATCCAAAATCCAAAATACAAAATCCAAAATCCAAAATCCAAAATCCAAAATCCTTTTATGGTTAGTGAAGTCAAATTTGTTTCAGGACGGGGAATTCCTTTAGTAGGAAATGATATCGACACAGATCGTATCATTCCCGCCAGATATTTAAGGTGCGTCACCTTTAATGGATTGGGAGAACACGTATTTGCCGATGACCGTGCAGTATTAAAAGGACAGCATCCTTTTGACCAGCCTCAGTACCAAGGAGCCAATATTTTGGTAGTCAACCGCAACTTTGGTTGTGGTTCATCACGGGAACACGCACCACAAGCGCTTTCCAAATGGGGTATTCAAGCAGTGGTTGGTGAAAGCTTTAGTGAAATCTTTTTTGGGAATTGTGTTGCCATAGGAATTCCCTGTGTAACTGTTGATACAGAGACTGCGAAGGAACTGCAAGAGAGGCTTGCTGCTAATTCTGAAGTCACCATTTCAGTGAATTTGGAAAGCCTGCAGGTTCACTGTGGTGACTTCTCAGCTTCAATTTCGATAAATGACAGTACCAGAAACATGTTTCTTTCTGGGAGTTGGGATGCTTGCGGTCAGTTAGTAGCTAACAAAGACCAAATTCGGGCAACTGCCACAAAACTGCCTTACATCAGGTGGTATGAGTCTGTTGCAAGTTAGCAAGACCCTTTTAAATTCAAGTTCGCGTCATAAAATCTCTACTCTTATCTCTGTGCTCTCTGTGCCTCTGCGGTTAAATAAATTACTTTTAAACCGCAGAGGCACAGAGGACGCAGAGGAAAGAGGAGTTATTGGTTAAAAATTTTGTTCACCTTGACAAGAGTCGGTGATATCAAGTTCGGTTGATTACTTGTAATAAAATTTATCAACGTAGGTTGGGTAGAACGAAGTGAAACCCAACACAAGCTGAGAATTCATGTTGGGTTTCGTTCCTCAACCCAACCTACGGATATTATAAGTGTTTAACCGGACATGATATGAGTTGCGATCGCATATTAGCGCCGCCATACCCAGCTTATTGCTACAACAATCGGTAATTTATAGAGTGAAAGGCGTATCTCCCTGGTTTGATTTTAAAAATTGTAAGCTTAGTTAAGCTTTAAGGTTGAAAACCCAAAGTCGCCCATGATTGACATTGACGGTTCCTACGGAGAAGGCGGAGGGCAAATACTCCGTACTTCTCTCAGTTTATCTGCTATTACCGGTCATCCAATCCGGATAAACAACATTCGTGCTGGACGGGATAAGCCCGGTTTAGCCGCACAACACTTGACATCGGTTCGTGCTGCAGCAACGATTTGTCGTGCCAAAGTCCGGGGAGATGCAATGGGTTCCATGACTTTGGAGTTTATTCCCAGTAGTGATGTACAAGTAGGAAATTATACTTTTGACGTGAGCGAGGCACGTGAAGGTGGTTCGGCAGGTGCTGTTGGTATGGTGTTACAAACTATACTGTTACCTTTGGTGCTTGCAAATGGCAATTCCCAAGTGACACTGCGGGGCGGAACTCATGTCAATTACAGCC
Organism: Scytonema sp. UIC 10036; assembly: GCF_009725235.1. The sequence continues at coordinate 40,253 of NZ_WJFC01000076.1, read as the reverse complement.
CTTCAATGACCTACATTCAAGAAGTCTATCTTCCGATGCTGCGTCGCATGGGTGTGCAAGTTGAGATGCAAATTAATGCTTGGGGATGGTATCCACAAGGTGGTGGAGAAGTCGAATTGTCTGTAAGTAGCGATAAGCCGGGTACGGCGGCGCTGCCATGCGATCGCAACTTGAATGGTATTATCTTATTAAAACGGGGTGACTTGCAACAGGTACGGGGTTTGGCAGTTGTGACGCAGCTCCCCTCCCATATTCCCCAAAGGATGGCGAGTCGTGCTGAAAATATATTGCGTGAAGAACAATTGAAAGTAGCAGTACAGCCAACTCATGCAAAAGGTGTAGCACCAGGGGCTGGTTTGTTTCTAACTGCTGAGTATGAAAATAGTTTGGCAGGCTTTAGCAGTTTGGGGCGTATTGGTTTGCCAGCAGAAAAAGTTGCTGAGGTAGCTTGTGAGGAATTTCTGAAATTTCATGAAACGGGCGCACCAGTGGACGAACATTTAGGGGATCAGTTATTATTGCCAGCTGCTTTAGCATCAACCAGAAGTGAGTACCGAGTGGCTGTTGTTAGCAATCACTTAACGACCAATGCTTCTATTATCGAGCTATTTGGATTGGCAAAGGTAACAGTAGATGAAGAGGAGAACACAGTCGTTGTGGAACCGTTAGGACACAGTTGAAATCTACTATATTATTTAGTATCAAGTTAGTCACTAATTCTTAAGAAAAATACGGTGAGCAATCTTGTAGAACTCATTCAGCATCAGGATGCTTATAGCTTCAACCACCGGGTGCGCGATTTCCTACTGCGTAATGAAGCATTGCATCATACTATGCTATCCCAGTGTTATGCACTCACTCATACATCAGACCCGTTAAAGAAATGCTCGTATATAGCCTTCCCCTTTCATCCCCCCTTACCAAGGGGGGACAGAGGGGGGTAATTTTTGTACCTCACCAAATTGAAATTTGCTGTATATTGACCTGTTCAACAAATTTGTTCTAATTTTTACTCCTTGCCATTCAAATATACTTTTACAGAACGAGCTAAAGCTTTTGCCAAAATTGGAGGAACAGCATTTCCAATTTGATTGAATTGACTGTTTTCAGAACCTTGAAATTCAAACCAATCTGGAAAACTTTGAAGACGAGCACCTTCACGCACTGTCAATCGTCTTCGGCGTCCATCAGGTAAGCGTATTCGTAACATATCACCAGTTGCGCCGCATAAATTACGACAGGTGACTGTTCTACTAGGGATATCCAGATGAATATCTCTGGGCTTTATACATTTAGATGCTATTTCGTATTTCTTAATATATTCATCCATACTGTGAGTCAGAAATCTTGAGTTAGGCGGCACTGAATAGGCTAGTTCTTCCAAAGCATCACCAGCTGTATATTGTGAACCATGAATATGAGTTTTTTCTGGCCATCTCCAGCCACCTTTATGAGCAACACAAAAAAGACGTTCTCTTTTTTGAGGCACACCATAATCGACTGCGTTTAATATTTTCCATTCAACAGTATAATTAAGTTCTTGCAAAGCAAAAACGATTTCTTCAAAATAGTCTTTATTCCGAAAAAGCATTCCCCGCACATTTTCAAATAACGCAAATTTTGGACGATAGCGTTGAACCGCAGAAATAAAAGTAGGGAATCCGTCACGACTATCTTTTAAACCTAGTTGATGCCCACCTACACTAAAAGGCTGGCAGGGAGGCCCGCCTATGATAACTGCTACACTATCAACTAGCTCGGATAAAGGTGTGAGATTAACTTGATAACATAAACTGTGTAGATTATGCCTGTATGTCGTACAAGCATCTTCTAAAATTTCATAACCAATAGTTTTAAAACCTGCTGCTTCAAATCCCAAAGAAAGCCCACCACAACCAGCAAATAAATCAATGACTAAATCCTCTGTGTTTTCTGGTGTAGGTAGTTGTAGCTCTGTTTCTATAAAATCAAGGTAGGAAAGTTTGCGCTTCAATATCTATGCCCAAAACTTAACTCCTAATTATAGCGGAAAACCTCATAAATATAGCTTGCAATAAATTTTTCAAGGTTATAAAAACGCAAATATCTAAAATTCTAACATCTCATTTTAAGCGATCGCGATCGAGCTTTTGTTAAATCAACCTCAAAATAGGTAATATCACCCCCCTTAATCCCCCCTTATAAACGCTACGGTGTACACACAAGTTGGCTTTACCCCCCTTAATCCCCCCTTGTAAAGGGGGGAAACTGGAAATTAGTTCCCTCCCCTTTACAAGGGGAGGGCTAGGGAGGGGTAAAAAAATGCTAAAACCTCGGTCTATTAGTTATTTCATACTTGTGTGTACACCGTAGCTTAGAAAGGGGGGAAACAGGAAATTTGCAAAATGGTCTCACACTTTCTCTCCAGGACGCCATCCACCAAGTAAGGCTGCAACGCCCAATGCAGCAAAGGTAACTGCACCCCACTTAAGAGGTGGATTCATATCTAACCAATCTAAGAAAGTGGGAATCGTTAATTGGTCAAAGTCCCCTTTAACGCGATCGTATTCAGGTACAGGTGCATAGAGATTATCTGGTGCATCTTCTGATTTAGGTTCGTTAGTACGTTGTCCTGCAAAACCAATCAGCGCCAGTATCGAATCTACCAGTTCTGGCGAAACGCGCTGCAACACATCTAAGATTCTGCCAACATCTCCGGCGATAAAATCGCGAGTGGGATGTTCTGCTGCGTAGAGAATGGCATCGGAAACAATGCTGGGTTGGTAATAGGGAGGTATTCCTGTAGGCTTAACCCCCAGTTTGGTGCGGACTTTGTTGTAGTAAGGTGTGTTAATTACTGCAGGTTTTATGGATGTCACGCTGATGGGCAATCTTTCATGTTGCAATTCAACGCGCAGGGATTCTAAGAAACCTTCAACTCCATGTTTGGCTGCAGAGTAGGGGCTTTGCAGTGGCAAACTGCGGACTCCTTCTACTGAGGATATATGAATTAATGCTCCTCGTCCTTCTTGCTTGAGATAAGGTAGTGCTGCCATTGCACCATGAACTTGTCCCATTAAGGTAACGTCTATAACGCGTTGAAACTCTTCAGGTGTAATTTGGTCGAAGCGAGCAAGTACACCTGTTGCTGCTGCATGAACCCATGTATCTAGTCTTCCATAAAGTGCAACAGTTTTGTCTGCGATCGCTTTGACTTGTTCAAAATCACTCACATCAGCCACAACGTATGCTGCTTCTCCACCAAAGCTTTGGATTTCTTCTACCAAGGACTTTAGCCCCGATTCGCTACGAGCAGCAACCATCACCTTTGCACCCCGTTGGGCAAACTTGAAAGCAGTTTCGCGTCCAATTCCACTAGAAGCACCGACTACAGCAACGACTTGTTGATGAATAGGTTTTAATTGCATAGTTTTACCTTTACTCTTTCTCTCCCATGTAAAGCTTTGTGAAGCATTCATTCATCTTTCATTGGGCTGACAAAGAGAGAGCTATGGCGTACACACAAGTCGAAATTACCCCACCCTAGCCCTCCCCTTAGAAAGGGGAGGGAACAAGAAATCTAGTTTCCCCCCTTTATAAGGGGGGATTAAGGGGGGTAATCCAACTTGTGTGTACACCGCAGCCTTATCAAGGGGGGAAATAGGAAATTTATTTTCCTCCCCTTTATAAGGGGAGGTTAGGAGGGGTAAAATTCCAATATGCTTTTTTCATAAAGTTTTTGTAACCCTTGAATATGAATATCCATGGTAAATTTTTTCATGAACAAAGCATGACCTTGTTCGCCCATATGACGGCATTTTTCATAATCTGTATCTAGCTCGGTAATCGCTTGAGCCAGTTTTTGAATATCATTACCTGGAACTAAAAGACCTGTTTCTTCTGGTTGGATGTATTCTGGAATACCTCCCACCGCACTGGCAATCACAGGTCGATAGTGAGTATAAGCTTCAAGAGTAATTAAACCCGCAGGTTCAGGCCAAATACTGGGGAAGACGACTGCAAAACATTGTTCATACAGAGCCTTTATCTTGTAGCTCGCACACCAACCATGCCAAGTGATACGTTTATTTAAACCGAGGGAGTTTGCTAACCTTTCTAACCTAGGTCGATCCCAGCCATCACCTGCAATATCAAGATGAATGCGCTCGTCCGTTTCTGCTAGACTTCTCAGCAGCCATTCCAACCCTTTATCAGGAACAATCCGCCCAGCAAATAAGATTCTATGATTTTTATGTACTTCCGCACTTAGGGGTGTAGTTGCTGTTTCTGAAACAGAAATAGCATTGTGGAGTGTTACAACTTGCTGAGGTGGTATACCATTTTTGATGTGTTCATTCCGGATATAATCACTTGGGGCAATGATAAGAACTTTACGCTCTTTTACTATATCTAGTGCCTTGTGAGTTAGCTGAAGTTCTCTCATCATTCTTAAGGGTTTACGGCTACCACAGCCATCTACTATTTTGCCCCAAGTACATCCAAGATAGGAAAGATTGCGATCGCAAACTACGCGTTGTCCTGCTAAATATTTTGTTCCACTAGGACAGTAGAGTGAATGATTGTGAGCTGTAAAAACAGTTGCACATTCTCCAGTCAAATCCCATATTAAATCCGCCGTATGGATGTGCAGTAGTTTTACCTGGCTCTGGTCAATAGTTTGGGGTGATTTAAGAACGAGATCGCTAACATCAGGCAACTTCTTAGAAAGAAGATAAGCTAAATACCGTTCAACGCCCCCGCCTTCACCTCGAGGAATACCAGAGCAATGATAAATTAGACCTTTTTCAAAACAAGGTTCAGTTGAAACCTCTGTGATTGTCTCATCATTATTTATTAAGTTAACCATAGCCATTTATCCCCAATTTTTCACATGACTGGCATATTTCGATCTACTCATAACAGATAGTAAATCCAAAAGTTAGTTTTTGACAGTCGTTTTTGTGAGGAACTTTGACTTGAGCCTAGCTAACAAGCTACGATAGCGAAGAAAACGTTGTATAACACTGGGGATTGATGAAGGACTTCGAGCTACCGATCCCTCGAACCATACTCCTGCATTATCAACTAGTCTGACAATTAAGAAAGATTTAACAACATCTGCCCAATTATAGGGTTGAGCAAGAGAATCAGTGCGATCGCTATGACCTTTCTCCCAAGGAAAATCACCCCAAGCCTGCGCCTCTATATGAGAAGGGTTTAACCAAAACGACTGAAGTACGTTTGCAGAAGCCTCACGCACATCTGCCCATGGATTAATTAAGCTGGGATCGAGCAACAAGTTCTCCGTAAAACAATAAACTGCCTTCCTGACAAGTGGTAAACCCCAGTCAACGATGCTTTGGTTGCGTTCTTCTTTGAAAACAGGTCTAACTTGTTCGCCTTCGTCTGTAAAACTAACTACAGTACCGTGATCTGCAGAACAAAACATTTCCAAAGGAACAATACCAAAATTAGGCAAAGCTGAACTCAAGCCGATGTGTTTTCTTTGGTCGAAGAAATAGCCAATCTTTGACTCATCTCGATCGTCTTGGGAATTACCTCTAAGTCCAAAAAATAGACCCACATCAAGTGTAGCACCGTTAGCATTTACCAGCGCACGTAGGGAATCATAAGAACTACCAAACCAGCCGACATCAACTAATCCCTTAGCACTTGAGTCCAACAGTTCTTCTTGCTCCAGATACTTCATCAGAACCTCTCGTTTCTGATGTGCTTTTTGAAAAATAAGTTCAATGACCTTGCTATTTTCCAGTACTGGGTGCAATGCTTGCTGTTCCAGTGGATTTAAAATTCGCGACCAATCTTTTGCTTGAAATCCAACAGCAGCCAAAATTTCACTAATTTCTTCAGGAGCAATAGAAACCCGAGCGAAAAAGTCTCGAATAGAGACATCACTAGTTCCATCCAAAATCCAGCTGGATCTTTTCAACATTTGGAATGCTTGCTCTCGATCTAAACTGGCAACGGCTGGCATATTCCATGCGACTCTGCTACCGTAAATATAGCGAAGCTCGCAAGAAAGGTTGAGCTTATCAATTAATCTACGCGCTATTTCCAGTAAAATTTGACCGTCCCGCGAGACAAAGTAGAGCCGTTTTAAGCCCATCCTTCGAGCTTGATAAAGCACCCAGAGAACAAAGCCTACCAATGTAGGTGCAATTACACCAGCAGCGACATCACGCAGAGCCGCCTCTTTTGAAGACGATACTGGAATTTGTAAGCGTGCTAGTCTTGAAGCTCCGGCAAAAGCAGAAGATAAACCTTCTGTAGCCCAAGAGTAAGACTCAAGTATTTTTTCATATCGATTGAGGTTACCTTCGTCAAAATGTTGAGCTTTCAACCCAACCTTTTTTGCTCCTTGGACATCAATACGCAAATCATTACCGCAATGAGATACCTGTGCGGGTAAAATGCCGTGGCGACTTATTAATTCTTGGAAAAGTTGACCTGTTGCCTTAGACTTTCCATACTCATAAGATACATACAATTCGTCACCCTCTACCCAAAACGAATGGCGCACTAACTGTTCTTTAATGAACTCAGCTGGCAAATACATATCAGACACGAAAACCACACGCTTTCCTTGGGCGCGAGCTGCTTGTATTAAATCTCGTGCGATGGGAACAGGGCGAATGAGTTGAGATTCCAAAACACATTCTAGGTGCATGATTTTTTCCCGCTGCTCATCGCTAAGCCGCAACGCAGCTGCAAGTTCTATATAAATTTGATAGAGCGAACATCTTTCACCAACATTTCCGTAGGCTCGCTGTTCGGCTGAGATCCTAGCATAAGCGAAAGCTTCTGGCGTACAGTTAATTAGAAATTGACTTGCAAGTTGCTTACCTAGCAGAAAAAATATTGCTTTCGGTGCTCCAACAGTTCGCGTCAAAACTGTGTCAAATACATCAAACGAGGAGACTTGTATCGTATTCATTTTTTTACTTAAATTGCCCTAATCTGGTAGATATTCATTTAAACTGTAGGGTGGACATTACTAACCCTGTCAAGGTGGATTAAAATTTCAGAAAATCAATCGTCTTCTCACCTCTTCTCTCTGCGTACTCTGCGCCTCAGCGGTTAAATAAATGACTTTTGAACCGCTGAGTACGCAGAGTACGCAGAGAGGGAAGATGAGGAATTGCTGCCTGAATCAAAATTTGATAAGTGACCTTGACAGGGCTAGGTGGACATTACCTACCGATATTTCAAAATAAATTTATAACCCTGTATTCATCCAAAACTTATGTCTGACATCTCTGACATAATGTCTTAAAGCAATGTCATTACTAGCAAATGTATCTGGATAGATGAACTGATCCTCTACATTGAGAACATATCGTTTTGTACACAAGGGCTTACCATGATTTCTGTGGATTGTCAAATGTACAACTGTTTGTTCGGTAAAATAGCCAGGAGGTTCTCTAAGAGCCGTCAAGCGTTCAATCGCAAAGCTCCAATCCAACTCTTGCTTTAGTAAAATAAATCCAGCGTTAATTGGATTTAATTTTTCAGAATCTTCGTAAATAATTCTCTTATCTAAAGAATTAGAACAATCGGGTAGATAGTAATTGTAGCGATCGCCAGAATTCACTAAATTAACTAAGTCTATTCCGCCAGGGAAAAATAAAATATCTGAATCTGTATAAATAGTTGCACCATTCACTGGAATGGACATTAATGCTGATAACTTTTTGCCCATAGGATGTAATTGGGCGTAATGAGTAACACATTCAGGCAGATCTGGTCGAATAAATTCTTGTAAATTCACCAGTTTAACACAAGGATGTATGCGCCGCAGTAAATCGCAACTGGCATCCGTGTAACTTCCGTCAGAAATTACAGTGAAAGTATTTGGAATACCGACATGACGAATGAACGAGCGAATACTGACTACTTGTTCTGGCAAATCGCGCTCGCATGATAAGGCGTAGACATTGACTGGAACTGTTCGAGTTTGTTGGATAGAACTATTAACCAAGGGACCTAGAACAGCTTTATATAAAGAACGAAGAACTTGCCCTTGAACCCTCGCGCTATGATAACCTACATTAACCATTTGTTATTTTATGTAAATAAGTATACAATATTGCAGTCTGTACGTTGTAGGATGATAGTCAATTTTTCGTGACTGGTAATCCACTATAAAAATTTTGTCAGCCCGAACTAGTGGTTCACCACATTAATTTTGATAGGTAGATCCCCGACTCTCGTTCCCAGGCTCCGCCTGGGAACGCATTACTAGAGGCTCCGCCTCGCACTCTGTGGTAGAGTACAGGAGGCAGAGCCTCCCGTGAGGCATTCCCAGCCAGAGGCTGGGAACGAGATGACAGCCCATCAAAATCATTGTGGTGAACTACTAGGCTACATTCTCAATTTATTTGAGAGGTTAGGTCTGCAGCCTTCAAAATTGATGTAGTTAAGTACTAGTACTACGAATTTATCTTGGCATCCGTACACTCTTACGCGGGAGCATCCCAAATCTGTAAAAATACCAAGCGATAGGAAATCGCAGCTATACAAATTTAGTCCGCGCAGGCGGACTCGTTCACAGCCCGCAGAAGCAGGCTTTGTTTGTGTAGACCCAGAATGCTATTCTGAGTGCATTTTGCACGCTTGGAATGCTTCTCTTTTAAGCTAACAATCTCATAAGTTAGTAGTCAATCAAGATTGACCGTCTTTATAGATTTTTTATATATAGTAAGCAGTATATGTAGAAATGCTTAACTATGTAAGACTTTATCTGAATTCACGGTACATTGATGATTCTACTATAATCGAATTCCACAACAGTTAGCTAGGGTTGCTTTGGAGTTCACCAGTGCTGAAGGGCGCTCCTTCTATATAAAGCTTTGTAAAGCTTTAATTCATCTTTCGCTAAAATAACTAAGGAGGAGGAGATTGGAAAAACACCTAATACCTAATGCCCAATGCCCGCTATATTCCTGAATGACAGCCGAGTATATCACTAAAACAGATCTCAAAGTAACACGTGGATGGACAGACGCAGCAATCAAGAAGTTTCTTGGTAGCGAGGATAAGAACTCTAAAAATCCCGTTTATCGGAGTGCGTCGCCTGTTTGTTTGTATTTACTAGAACGAGTTTTAGAAGCAGAATCTACAGAGGAATTTGAGCATTGGAAAAAGCTTTCAGAAAAGCGAAGAGAGGCAGCAAAAAAAGCATCCCAAACTCGTCAAGAAAGAGAAAGACAAAGAGAGATTGAAGCCCAACAAAAAGCTTTAGAATTACAGAAACAACAGCAATTATTTGGAAAAGCAATATCAGTTGTTAAGCTAAATATTCAACCGTTACCTTATAAAGAATTAGTTGCCTTAGCTTGCGAAGAATGGAACAAAAATAATCCCGAAATCGCAAAGTCGAATGTTCAGACCAAAACAGAAATTACAAAATTCTCAAGATTTATAGAACTGATGGGTGGTTTTGGTCGGAAAAAAATCCCCGCACTCGTCGAGCAAGCTCAAGGGTATCTTGCTCTGTATTACCAAAGCAAAGAGAGTGAAGATGCACAAGAAACGAGAAGAATAGTTGTTGCACTGCACGCTCTTTGTGGTGAATGCGAGGGTTTACTCAACAATATGGGTTCCAAACATCCAATTCTCAAGCAAGCCCTAGATTTAAAAAGCTTAAACAGCTTCGCTCGCAAGACGAGTGAAGAGGAATTAACCAATTGGGTGAGCAATTTTATAGACGTAGTTGAAGGCGGTGTAGAAACATTAGTCGTTCAAGGAAGTGGGAAAATCATAAAAATTCAAAATTTGATAAATTCAGCAATACTGAAAATTCACGAAGCAGAGCTAAAAACTTGTCAAGAAGAATTAAACGCGATCGCAGAACAATTTCAAGAGTGGGTTCCGAGCGCCGCGTTTCAAGTCAAGCAACGCTGTCACCAGTTACTCAAAGAGAAATACCCCTACTTCACCCAATAGCGTTAACAACAGTATTTCTCGTTCCCAGGCGGAGCCTGGGAATGCAGCCCAAGAGGCTCCGCCTCATATCCTCATGATAAAGATAACAAAGTGTATACTAAAAATCTGTAACCATCGCCTAAAGCATTGTAGCTAAGTCATAGCAACAAGCAACTGCCATATCCTCCGTAGAAAATGAGCAAACGAGAACAACTACAGGAATTGCTTGACCTCGTAGAAGATAAAATACTATTTATTCGGCGAGAAAAAATACTGGCAACAGACCCTGTGACGATTTTCTCTTTAGAAAAGCAAATTGAGAGAGACGAAGCTGAACGGAGCAATATCCTACAGGAGATGGCAAATGTAGAGGCAGAAGCTCGTAGTGAAGATTTGTACCGTGCTTTAATGAAACTGGGCTACAGAGAACAAGTGCGATCGTTCCTAAAATTTCAGAAAACCCAATCCATCAAAGCTTTTTTAATTCACGGGTATCCAGAATACGGACAGCGTTGGTTGCTGAATCGCCTCATGACGCAACACATCCGTTTTGGTACAACGGCGAAAGAGATCCGTATCGAACTCGACCGACTGGGGCGCAAAAGAGACGTTGGCGCATTGTGGCGAGAACTCGGTCGTAGAGTCGGTTTGGAACATCACTCCCCCACAGAGGTAGCCGAAGGAGTTTTTAAGTGGTGGAAAACCCAGAATGTCATCCTTATCTTGCATTATGTAGATTGTATGCCAGAAGCATACTTACAAGAGTTACTTCAAGAGTTTTGGCTGCCATTAGCCAGTAAACCACGAAAGGAGGTATCGCAAGATAATAAGTTTCAGTTGCTGATGTTTTTGGTAGATTATGAAGGGTGCGTGGGATGTCAGAATATTATGTTTGTCGAACAGTTAGAACCGACTTGGGAACCAAAAATACCTATCAAATTACCAGCGATCGCACCCTTTGGCGATGGCATTCTAACAGATTGGATAGAAACAGTGGAAACAGAGTTTGATACACTGCCTCTTATAGAAGAAATCAACAAATGGGACGATCCCGCCCAAGCGATTTTAAATAAAACTGAGAATGGAATTCCAGAATTAGTCTTCTCAGAAATCTGCAAGATGTGTGGCTGTAATTGGTACGAAGAGAAAGACAGATGGCTAAAACACTAAGTGATAAACCTCTTGAGTATACAGGTAAAGTTCAGCCACGGGTGGGAGACAAAGACGCTGCGGGTCAGGTATTGTATCCTTACTTACCAAATGAAGACTTAGTAGAAGCTGTTAACTTGGCAATCTACCTTGAAAGACCGCTTTTACTCAAGGGAGAACCGGGATGTGGGAAAACGAGATTAGCTCGTGCTGTAGCATATGAACTTGGTTTGCCCTTTGAAGCATGGTATATTAAATCCACAAGTCGCGCCAAAGATGGGCTATACACTTATGATGCAGTCAATCGCTTGCGAGATGCTCAATTAGCAGCAGCAGGTCGCATAATCAAAGAGGAAGACATTCCCCGGATTGACGATCCCACCACCTACGTTAAATGGGGTCCCTTGGGACGTGCGTTTCAAAATGACCGACGAACTGTAGTCTTAATAGATGAAATTGATAAAGCTGATATAGACTTTCCTAACGATTTGTTACTAGAACTTGACGAGCAACGGTTTATAGTTGACGAAACAGGACAAGAAGTACAAGCAAAAGAACCGCCCATCGTTTTTATTACAAGCAATGATGAAAAAGATTTACCCGATGCTTTCTTAAGAAGGTGTCTGTTTCACTATTTGGAATTTCCCAATCTTCAAAGGTTAGTCGATATTATTAAATCACTTTTTCCCGATTCATCTCCAGTGTTAGTGGCTCAAGCCGTCACTCGCTTTTTACTACTGCGAGAGGAAATGCGAAAAGATAAAGGAGACGCCAGCAAAAAAGTCAGTACAAGTGAGTTGATAGACTGGTTTCGAGTTTTGCGTCGCTATCCGGAAGATGAGATTTTGGCAAAACTAGATGGTAAACTGCCATTTGGTGGCGTGTTGCTGAAAAGTTGGGAAGACCATGTACGTTATTTGAGGCAAAAACGTGGACGTGAATGAATTGCCTCTTATTGAATTGTTTGATAGATTGCGGGAAGCTGGTTTGCCAATTGGGATGGGCGAGTATCAATCTGTTTTGCAAGCCATGCAAGCGGGTTTTGGGGTAGGCGATCGACTTGCTTTAAAGCGTCTTTGTCAGACTGTATGGGTTAAGTCTGCGGAGGAATTGCCGTTATTTGAGTTTCACTTTGAGCAGGTTATGGGTACGGAGGTGATTCAAGAAACCAGTGGAGTTCAAGAAAGCAGGGTTGTGAACTTTCTCAAGGAAACTAGGTTTCTCAGTTTTCTTGTACCAGTTCAGCAGCTTTATTTACATAGGATGACACGCTATGTAATTTTAGGGAGTTTAGCTGTTGGAATAGCTTTTGGTGTCAAAACTTCTGTCAAACTAACTCAGACTTCCCCACCCATCACACCAACACCAATACCAGCACCAACAAACGTTTCGTCAAAGCCAACGATTATAAGAACCCAACAAGTCACATTGGTTCCAAATACGATACAGCAAGCACCACCAAATACTGACGATCGCCTATCAAATGGCATTCTTTGGTTCGTGCTATCAGTTATAGTCTTGAGTGGTGGATATGTCATCGTCAAGTGGCGACCAAATATCTTAGCAACCCGGTTTCTCCCAAAAAATCAAGTTTCTACCTCCTCTCAAGCCACGCCAAAAGCGACTTCTTCAACTACAGACTCCGCACTCACAAGCACAGATGAGGTGCAAATCGCTCAAGCCGTGCTAACCAACAACCCAAAAAATCTTTTCCTCAAAGACGAGCATTTTCCCGTAACAATGAGGCAAATGAAACAAATTTGGCGTTATTTGCGCCGCCCAGTTCGTCAGGGTTCGCGAACAGAATTGGATATGGAAGCCACTATCAACCAAATCGGACAGCAAGGTTTGCTGTTTGAACCCGTGTTAAGACCAAGCCGGGTGAACAGTGCTGAAATGCTTTTACTGATTGATCAAGATGGTTCAATGGTTCCTTTTGGTGGGCTGTCTCGTCGATTGGTAGAAACAGCCTTGCGAGGAGGTCGTTTGGGCAAAGCAGGTATTTACTACTTTCACAACTGTCCCTTGGATTATCTTTATCACGATCCCAATCATTTGAAACCAGAGTTAGTGAGCGATATTGTGAACCGTGTTTCCTCTGACCGAACTGCCGTGTTAATTTTAAGTGATGCTGGTGCTGCTCGTGGCGGTTATAGTGAAGAACGGTATGAGTTAACTCAGAAATTTCTGGCTCAGTTAAAACAGCGAGTGCGTTACATGGCTTGGCTGAATCCCATACCAAATACCCGTTGGGCTGGTACGACAGCCGGAGAAATTGCACGTTTGGTTCCTATGTTTGAACTGAGTCGCAGAGGTTTGCAGGATGCTGTGAGTGTGTTGCGCGGACGTCCGACTAACTTTGAGGGACGCAAAATATGAACAAAATTAGACCTGAAGTTGTCAACCAACGGATTAAGTCTTTTGAAAAACGGTTTGGGGAAGCACATTTATATTTGGCTTATCACGGGGCGTTTCCTCTAGCACTGACACCAGATTTGTTATATCGTTTGTGGGCTAAGTTCCAACAAGATATTTATGGTGAAGTTTTAGACATTCCCTGGATAGCAGTGGCAGACTTGTTACTTTCTAGCTTATGCGATGAAGTGGGACACGAACTTTACGAGATGGTTTTACCAGTACGGAACGAACTCCTCAAGCGATTAAAAGAAGATAAGAGGTTTGGTCAGCAGCGTATTGATGAGCTATCAGAATTTTTGCTGGAATACGCACAGCAGCTACTTTACGATCGCGATCCCGATATCCGAGACTTTGCTCAAGTTCAGCAGTGGATAGCTTTAGCTTATACCCGACCGAGTGATGCATCTCAGGAATTGGCATTGACTCTTTCAAAAACCTATGATACAGATCGCGCCGATTTGATTCGATTGGCATCTTTGGTAGAAACATTGGCAGAACCCTTGGCTGAATTAGAAGATTTTCAACCACTGTTAATTTATGCTCGCGGAATGGGATACTTTGCAGGTGGAGATTTAGAAGCGGCAAAAAAAGAGTTGGGAAAGGCTTTGAAGAAAAATGAAATTAGAGTGGCTGGTATCAGTTTGCCAATTCCCGAACAAGTAAAAGTCATTAACAACCTATCGCGGCGCAAGGTCATTCAATACTTGGGTTGGGGAAGTGTAGGTTTGGGTTTGGTAACTGCTGGAGGATACCAACTTCAAAGAAGTTCGCAACCCACTCCGCAACCCACTGCAACTGCTTCTTCCGTACAAACACCAGAGGTGGTTACGCTGCAAACTGTTCAATTTGAAGTTGTAACGGTGAATGAGCGAGGACAAATTATTAACCGTCGCCCCACTCAAGCAAATTTTTTTACAGAGGATTTGGGGAACGGTATTACTTTAGATATGGTAGAAATTCCTGGCGGTCAGTTTGTCATGGGTTCTCCTCCTAATGAGAGGGAGCGAGAATCTGATGAAAGTCCTCAGCATACCGTCACCATTCAACCTTTTTTCATGAGTAAGTTTGCTGTGACCCAAGAACAGTATCAGGCGGTTATGGGGAATAATCCCTCTCGCTTTAAAGAAGAAGGAGAAAAAAGACCTGTTGAAACTGTAAGTTGGAATGATGCGACTCAATTTTGTGATACACTATCAGAAAGGACTGGAAAAAGCTACCGTTATCGTTTGCCTAGTGAAGCCGAGTGGGAGTATGCTTGTCGTGCGGGAACAACTACGCCTTTTCACTTTGGAGAGACAATTACATCTGACTTAGCTAACTATGATGGTTCGGCGATATACGCTTCTGAGCCAAAAGGTCAATACCGTCAACAGACGACGCTTGTTGGAAGTTTTCCACCAAATGCTTTTAGTCTATATGATATGCACGGCAATGTGTGGGAATGGTGTCTAGACACCTGGCATGATAACTATAATGGAGCACCAATAGATGGAAGTGCTTGGATAAATAACAGTAATAATGATAATCAAATATTGCTGCTTCGCAGTGGCTCCTGGGGTTTCAACCCGAGGGACTGCCGTTCGGCGTATCGCCTCAGGAACCCTCGTGACGACAGGAACGACTGTGTCGGTTTCCGGGTTGTCGTGGCGGTGCTCAGGACTTAGTTACCCTTTAATCTCTTACTCTTTTCCCTTTTCACTCTTCTTGGCGCGAAGCGCCAAAAATTTTTTCTATTTTTCAATAATAGCAGACAGACGCATAGGAGGTCAAATATTTTCCCTATAGAAGTCTGCTCTTATTTAACAAGGACTGTAAAAGCTATTTATAAACATAACATAAGTTTTGCGGGTTTGAAAAATAATATCAAGACTTACGGTGAGAAGCGTCTCCAAAATGCTATATACTAAATATTGGGGTAGGCACTTCCGAATGCTGCTTCGTGGTGGCTCCTGGGGTTTCAACCCGAGGAACTGCCGTTCGGCGAATCGCAACAGGAACCCTCGTGACAACAGGAACGACAATGTCGGTTTCCGGGTTGTCGTGGCGGTGCTCAGCTCTCTTCTGTGTCAGAACTTATGAATGGGAATTCATAGGGCGTACCAAGGAAGAGTCCAGACCTATTCCAGTGAAGTCGATGGCGACTTCCGAATATAAAACCGGGTCGGGTACTTTGGTAGGCTGCAAGGTCGAAGATTTGTCCGACCCATTAAGATTTTTAAAATTGAACAAAAGGTAAATAGCGAAAGAGTTGCGGTATACACACAAGTTGCAACTGTTCTAGCATACCAGTGGCAGAGGTGCGACACAATTGGAACGTAGAATTGCGATCCCCCACTCTCCTACTCTCCTCCTCGGTCAACATGAGAAAATGAAAGGCAACACAGCTTAGTGGCTATTGGGATATGCTATTTTTGAAAAAATTGCCCCTGAGTTGAGGTCTTTGTTTCATGACTCTTTCTCCCAACCAACTCAAAACTGAAATTTTCTACCCTCACTCTGACAGACAACCAATGGCGGAAAGCGATGCAGCGCGGGACTATCTTGTTTATGGTGTGGAAGCGCTGGAGATTTATTTCCAAGACCAAAAAGATGTTTACGTGTCTGGAAATGTGTTTGTTTACTACAAAAAAGGCGTACCCAGTGCGGTGGTTGCTCCTGATGTATTTGTGGTATTTGGGGTTGAGAAGAGGAAACGCAAAAGTTTTAAAGTTTGGGAAGAAGGCAATAAAGTACCCAGCTTCATCTTAGAAATCACTTCTGAAACAACGCAAGAAGTGGATGAAGAAGAAAAACCTCTAAAATATTCCCGTTTAGGAGTACAAGAGTATTTTCAATACGATCCAACTGCGGACTATCTCAATCCTCAACTGAAAGGTCAACGCCTAGTTGCTGGTCAATATCAACCTATATTACCTCAGTTGTTACCAGATGGGGTTTTGTCCATACATAGCGAAGTTTTGGGTCTAGATTTACGATTGATTGCAGGCGAATTGCGGTTTTATAACCCCCGAACTGGAAAGAAACTTCTCAATTATAAAGAAACAGAACAAGCCAGACAGCAAGCCGAGCAAGCTCAACTTCATGCTATCCCTCGGTTGTTAAAGTTGGGATTAAGCATCGAACAAATTGCAACTGCTTTGAGTCTATCAGTGGAAGAGGTGCAGCAAAATTTGAGGAGGTAGTTCTGCGATCGCTTCCTCTAATGTTCTCACAGTTCTTAACAACCTGCTCCTATATGCCGTAAAACCTCCCTACAGTTTACCTTACGCTGTTTGATTTGCTGCCAACCAGTTGAGTAAATCCTCAATCGCTGTAAAATCTAACAAAGCTTCCCCAAGTGCTTCTAATTGGTTTGTCGAAAGGGTTTGAATGTTTTCCATCACGGATTGTGGTAACTCTCCTACCCGTCTTCGCAGTAGCCGTTGGATAAGTTTTTGTTCGCCTTCCAGCTTTCCTTCAAACTTTCCCCGTTCGTAGCCAATGCGCTCTCCTGTGGTCATATAACTCATACTCCGCTCCTGTTCAAATTGCTTAAATTCTTCCCACAACTCTGCTTCCAATCCTTTTGGTAATATAGCAATCCTATTTGATATCCGAATCTGGGGGGACAAGGAAGACAAGGAAGACAAGGAGGACAAGGGAGAGGTGTTTGCAACTCCTGCACTGACTGCGAGCGGAAAAAATTCTCAGAAATTGTCATATGACTCCCCTCCCTATCCTAAAACTGAGAAACTTGTCAAGATATCAAATAGCGTTAAAACGTAATAAATCATGGTCAATCGTAGTAAAACTGTATTCATAGCCATCGGATCGATGAATAAGTTTAATGTGTTGTAAACCAATTTCAATCCGATGCCCGCTAATTAGTACCTCTACTCCTCTATTTGTAGGCGTTTTGACTCTAGCACGATAAATTCCCGCTTTAATGTGTTTGCGATCTTTGAGCAGATTACAAATCACATAATCACCAGCTGTAGCGTGAGTATATTTCTGATTTTTACTCACTAACTTGACTTCTTTTTTACCAGTGATGGGATTCTTTTTGATGCTAGCGATCGCTGGAAAACCTTTAGCATTGACTCTCTGTACTTGTCTTGTGCCGTGTCCTTTACAAGTAAGGCGCAATGGTTGACATATTCGCAATTTAACTATTTCTGATGTTCCTACACAAGCGCTATCAATCCAGTGAGCTTTTGGTAATCCGCTTTGAATACGAATCATTTTAGTAGATGCACCATCACCACTGATTACAGGTAATCCGAATTGCTGTGCCTGGTAAAATATGGCTTTACGGGTAGAGTTAACAGCCGCAGCATCACTTAATGACTTTTTCTGATGTGATTTAATTTTTTGAAGAATTTCGCCTTTGTTCTTGAGAAATTGCTCTATTGGCTTATTTCCCTTTTTCTGGTTACATTTCTCGCATGATAAAGTCAGGTTTGAGAATCGGTCACTGCCTCCTTTACTTCGTGCATTAATGTGTTCTATTTGTAAGGGGACATCTGTTTGACCACAATAAACACATTCTCTACCCCAATGCTCAAGCAACGCTTCGCGTAGAGTGTAACCCCACAGTGTCCCCTGCTGATATTCGATCCCTTCGATATCAGGTGTTTCCAATTTTTGCAGATCGAATTTAACAGATTCAATTGCAATTGATTTAATGGGAGCTATTTTCAGCAATCGTTTGATCCAAGTCTGGGTGGTTAACAACCGATGCCTTAAAGATGGTGCTAGCCAACCATCTGGCTTTTTGCGGTCAAACCGTTTTTTACGATAGCGAAGTCTTCTGGATCTTCTAGAACGTCGAACACCAGCACGTTTAATCAATTCCATTTTAATACGATCACCTCGGTGTTCTAATTCCATTGCCCAGACAACTTCATTCTTATTTAAATCTACTAAGCTAATCCCCGTAAATTTTGAACCGGGATCGCAGCGAAGTTCTAAATAGGGTTCTACATTTTCATCAACATCCTTATCTAGAATTAGAGTAAATGGGAATAGCCTTAGCTTCCTAGCTTTGCCCTGAGACTGTAGAATCCTCGCTCTAGCTGGTGTTGTTGGTTTTAGTATTTTGCCATTCTTGCTTAAAATGAATATTGAGTTTGTAATCATCATTTGATGAATCTCCCTATTGGGGTATAGTTTGCCTTGACACGGCTTAAGAGCTTCACATGATAGTTATGGTTTTGCACTGTCGTGATGCAGCCATGTTCCTTCCCCGACGCTTGAGGCTGGCTAACCTCATTGAGTCATCACTCTTAAGCGGACTAAAATCCTTGCGGATAACATAGAATAAACAGTTCTATGCTGAGTCATGGTGAAGTCAGTTAATCGAATTGCTCCGATTGACTACGAATTACTCCGTTTCACGAACTTCTCTGTATAGGGTAAGCTGTCGCACAGATAAGCTGTTCAGAGGTTGTGAGAGTTGGGATGAAGCATCGAACAAGTTGCAACGGCTTTGAGTCTATCAGTGGAACAGGTGCAGCCAAATTTGAGGAGATAGTTCTGCGATCGCTTCCTGTGATGTTCTCACAGTTGTTGACAACCTGCTCCTATATACAGTACAGTATCCCAACAATTTCTTTTACGCTGTTTGATTTGCTGCCAACCAGTTGAGTAAGTCCTCAATCGCTGTAAAATCTAACAAAGCTTCACCCAGTGCTTCTAATTGGGTTGTGGAAAGGGTTTGAATGGTTTCCATCACGGATTGTGGTAACTCTCCTACTCGTCTTTGCAGTAGCCGTAGGATAAGTTTCTGTTCGCCTTCCAGCTTTCCTTCCAGCTTTCCTTCAAACTTTCCCCGTTCGTAGCCAATGCGCTCGCCTGTGGTCATATAACTCATACTCCGCTCCTGTTCAAATTGCTTAAATTCTTCCCACAACTCTACTTCCAATCCTTTTGGTAATATCATAACCCAATCGATAAATCGGTATAGGTTACGAATATCTCTCTCTTTCAATCCTAAGTCATACAATCGTCGCATCAAGCTAAATTTCTCACTTTTCCGTTCTAGAGGTTTTTTAGTTGTCTGTTGTGTCTTTAAATGTGCCATCACCACCGTTGCAAATGGGTTTTCGCTGGCTTCTAATTCTGCCCAACGGTTTTGGTAATCGAGAAGCTTGACGGTACCAAATTCAAAGTTCAGCCTGGTGTTGGGGTAGCTGTAACTATATTGGTTTGGTCGCCATGATGGGTCGGAATCGCACAAAATCGCCAAACTTATAGCTGGTTTCCCAAATTTGTCAAAAATCCGCAAATTGTAAGAGAACATCCTTTGTGCAAAGGCTTCTTCTGGTTTTGCCTGGACTTCTACGTGTATCAGCAACCACATTTCTTCTCCTTGAAGTTGCCACACTTTGACTAATTTATCTGCATATCGTCTACCTTGTTTTGCATCGCGTGCGATTTGCTGGAATTCTTTATCCAGAAATTCGTGGGGTCGTTCCCAGTTAATTAATGCTGCTACTTCCGGAAAGAAAAATTGCATAGCTTGGGGAAAGTACGCTTCTAAAATTTCTTTCCACGGTGAATCATTATCGGCTCTTTTTCTTTTGGCGGTCATTATTTAATTGCTATACAGAATATCTATTCTAATAAAAAGTTGTCAGCAATTGTAATTTTCATTAGCAAAAATCGGCAGTTCCCAAATACATCAGGACTTTCAATAAAAGAGAATCTTTGAGAATTAAGCATCGCTTGTTTGTTTGTTTTCTTCTAACAGTGTTGCTAGTTTCTGCCCTGCCTTATGATATCATGTCCGCTTGTATAACCTGAATAAAGCTCACGCAAAGACGCAAAGGCGCTAAGAAATTAAGAAACTTTTCCGCATGGTTATGCTATCGGACATGATATGAGAGTTGTATGGTGACCATATATAATAAGTTTTAGGCCCGTTGCAGCGACAATATTTCTTCTTCCGTAGCCATTTCTTGAACTAAAAACTGCATCACTTTCAGTTTGTTTGCGCGAGACAGCTTTTGCAAAATTGGTAATAAGTTAGCTATGTTCATATGAATCTAAAGGATTGCGTTATGTAAAAGTCTACGGTAAGCTGTCGCACCGATAAGCTGTTTCTTGGTTGTGAGAGTTGGGATTCAGCATCGAACAAGTTGCAACGGCTTTGAGTCTATCAGTGGAACAGGTGCAGCCAAATTTGAGGAGGTAGTTCTGCGATCGCTCTGTCTAATGTTCTTTTAGTTCTTGACAACCTGCTCCTATATGCACGTACACCAACCAACAGTTTCCCTTACGCTGTTTGATTTGCTGCCAACCAGTTGAGTAAGTCCTCAATCGCTGTAAAATCTAACAAAGCTTCCCCAAGTGCTTCTAATTGGTTTGTTAAAAGGGTTTGAATGGTTTCGATAACGGATTGTGGTAACTCTCCTACTCGTCTTCGCAGTAGCCGTATGATAATTAACTGTTCGCCTTCCAGCTTTCCTTCCAGCTTTCCCCGTTCGTTACCAATGCGATCGCCTGTGGTCATATAACTCATACTACAT
The DNA here is from genome assembly GCF_009725235.1 of Scytonema sp. UIC 10036. The sequence continues at coordinate 19,254 of NZ_WJFC01000076.1, read as the reverse complement.
AGGATAGCTTTTCAATTTATAGTGATTCCAATTTTGGACGCAATTCAAATGTCATTTGGGAGCGATAAAAACAAACATCAAATTCCAAGAAAAAATTCATACATCCCAACAGTAACGGTACATCATCTGTTAGGCTCCATGCAAACACCAATCTCACTGGTGCAAAAGTACCAACTCTAGCCAACAAAAGTAACCCCTTTGCTTCGACGGGTGCTAAATTTCCGGCTAGTTGTACTGTGGTTGTTAACTCTTCCCAAACCACTCCTAACTGAATACCAACATTGTATGGTAAAACATTGACACTAGCTCCTGTGTCTAGCAAAGCTGATACTTCCATGGTAGAATTTCGGTAACCCAGTATCAAAGGTAATTGTGGTACGAAATCTATGTCCCCAAATACATCACGACCTTCAATAAAAGGGAATCTTTGAGAATTAAGCATCACTTGTTTGTTTGTTTTCTTCTAACAGTGTTGCTAATTTCTGCGCTGCCTTATGGGAGTTGTATGGTGACCATACATGATAAGTTTCGCCCGGTTGCAGCGATAAGGTTTCTTCTTCAGTAGCCATTTCTTGAACTAAAAACTGCATCACTTTCAGTTTGTCTGCGCGAGACAGCTTTTGCAAAGTCGGTAATAAGTCAGCTATGTTCATATAAATATAAATCAGCTATATTCGTATGAATCTAAAAAATTGCGTTACGTAAAACTTAGGTGTTGTTTTGCGGAACGAAACCAAATAATGAACCGCACAAGGGCGCAAAGTACGCGAAGAAAGAACAGAAGGTTTAGCGTCAGTTTTACCCCTATAAAGAAACAGAACAAGTCAGACAGCAAGCCGAGCCAGCTCAACTCAATGCTGTTCAGAGGTTGTGAGAGTTGGGATGAAGCATCGAACAAGTTGCAACGGCTTTGAGTCTATCAGTGGAACAGGTGCAGCCAAATTTGAGGAGATAGTTCTGCGATCGCTTCCTGTGATGTTCTCACAGTTGTTGACAACCTGCTCCTATATACAGTACAGTATCCCAACAATTTCTTTTACGCTGTTTGATTTGCTGCCAACCAGTTGAGTAAGTCCTCAATCGCTGTAAAATCTAACAAAGCTTCACCCAGTGCTTCTAATTGGGTTGTGGAAAGGGTTTGAATGGTTTCCATCACGGATTGTGGTAACTCTCCTACTCGTCTTTGCAGTAGCCGTAGGATAAGTTTCTGTTCGCCTTCCAGCTTTCCTTCCAGCTTTCCTTCAAACTTTCCCCGTTCGTAGCCAATGCGCTCGCCTGTGGTCATATAACTCATACTCCGCTCCTGTTCAAATTGCTTAAATTCTTCCCACAACTCTACTTCCAATCCTTTTGGTAATATCATAACCCAATCGATAAATCGGTATAGGTTACGAATATCTCTCTCTTTCAATCCTAAGTCATACAATCGTCGCATCAAGCTAAATTTCTCACTTTTCCGTTCTAGAGGTTTTTTAGTTGTCTGTTGTGTCTTTAAATGTGCCATCACCACCGTTGCAAATGGGTTTTCGCTGGCTTCTAATTCTGCCCAACGGTTTTGGTAATCGAGAAGCTTGACGGTGCCAAATTCAAAGTTTAGCCTGGTGTTGGGATAGCTGTAACTATATTGGTTTGGTCGCCATATCGGGTCGGAATCGCACAAAATCGCCAAACTTATGGCTGGTTTCCCAAATTTGTCAAAAATCCGCAAATTGTAAGAAAACATCCTTTGTGCAAAGGCTGCTTCTGATTTTGCCTGAACTTCTACGTGTATCAGCAACCACATTCGTCAATACTCTGTTTTTTATTTTCATACAGCCAGAGTTGCTGACGATAAATTTCTGACACTACAAGCAACATCTTATGATGACATTCCTATAAAGTACTGTTCCGTTGGTATCGAAATTATTCCTCTGTCCTCTCCCTCTGCGTCCTCTGCGTTCTCTGCGGTTTTTTAATTATTCAAATGCTATCGGCTCTGATACAAGTAGCTGCGAATAATCATTACCTGTTTGTAGTTGCGTACATGCGCTAAAGCGCAACTACGAGCCAAATACAATGATTTTACTTTCACAAATGTCTGTAAATGTTGGGTTTCGTTCCTCAACCCAACCTACGTGACTTTTGACAAATGACCAATGACAAATGACAAATGACAAATGACAAATGACAAATGACAAATGACAAATGACAAATGACAACACTTAATCTTTCCACAAAGCAATACCGCCCAATAACCCAGTCACATTTGGAATAATCTTTACATTTTGGGGCAATTCAATACTGACTTTATTTGCTTCCCCTCCACCTATGTATAGGTAATCGTAGTTGAAGAGATGTTCCAAGGATGCGATCGCTCTTTGCAAACGCCTGTTCCATTTTTCCCTACCAATCTTGTCCAAAGTAGCGCGTTTCAATTGTTCTTCGTAAGTTTCCCCTTTGCGAAACTGATGGTGTCCCATTTCCAAATTTGGCACCAGTTTCCCATTCACAAACAAAGCAGAACCAAAACCAGTCCCCAGTGTAACCACCAATTCCACACCTTTCCCAGAAATTGCCCCCAAACCTTGCATATCAGCATCATTTATGACACGCACGGGTTGATTTAAACGTCCTGACAATGCTCTTGCCAAATCAAACCCAACCCAGTTAGGAGTTAAATTTGCGGCTGTTCCTATGACACCATTACGCACAACACCAGGAAAACCTACTGAAACGCGATGATATTCTCCTTGAGTTGCGGCTAATCCTGCGATCGCATTAATGACAGCTTCTGGTGTAGCAGGTTGGGGTGTTTCTGTTCGCGCCCTTTCTGTTAAAGGATTGCCTTTCATATCCAGAACCATTACCTTAACACCGCTACCACCAATATCAACAGATAAGGTACGGATAGCTCCATCGTTTACTATCATTGTTTTTTCTCATTACATGGGATTGGGGACTGGGTACTGGGGACTTGGGATTGGCAAAAACAATGCACAATGCCTAATGCCCAATTTTCATGTATTAATTTTATCAGAGATATATTGAGAAATATGCACGGATTCATTCCTCCATCACGCTTTTTTCCCTACTTGACTTGGACTGATGTTCAAGCAATGCCTAACAAAGAAAATGTTGTCTTAATCCAACCAGTAGGAGCAGTAGAGCAACATGGTCCCCATTTACCACTGATTGTTGATGCGGCAATTGGTGCAGCCGTTTTGGGAAAAGCTTTGGAAAAACTAGACACCAACATTCCAGCCTATGCCCTCCCTAATCTTTACTACGGCAAGTCGAACGAGCACTGGCATTTTCCGGGTACGATTACCCTAAGTGCCGAAACTTTGCTGAAAACTTTGACAGAAGTGGGAGAAAGTGTCTATCGTGCTGGATTTAGAAAATTGGTGTTGATGAACTCTCACGGAGGACAACCTCAGGTGATGGATATTGTAGCACGGGATTTACACGTTAAATATAGCGATTTTTTTGTGTTTCCACTTTTCACCTGGCGAGTTCCCCATATCACTGGAGAATTACTGACTCCTAAAGAAAAAAAATTAGGAATTCATGCAGGGGATGCTGAAACGAGTATTATGCTGGCAATTTTACCTGAACAAGTAAAAATGGATGCTGCAGTTGTAGAATATCCTCCCCAACAACCAGAAAACAGTTTGCTCAGCATTGAAGGGAAGTTATCCTTTGCTTGGACAACACAGGATTTAAGCAAAAGTGGCGTGATAGGTGACCCCACAGTCGCAACAAAAGATAAGGGCGATCGCATTCTGGAATCTGTCTCTGATGGTTGGGTACAAGTCATCCAAGATATCTTTGCGTTTAAACAATAACTAGTGAATCTATTTTCTAGGATTCTATATCTTTCAGATCCCCCCATCTCCCCCAACCCCTTCTATGCTAAAAGTGCTTTCTTGCGATTTCGATCCCCCTAGCCTGCCTTTCCAAGGGGGGAAATTTTCACTCGTCCCCCTTTTTAAAGCTCTTCCATGACTTTCGCCAAAGAAAATTTGAAATCCTTATTTTTATATAAGTCCGCCGACGCGGACTTTGTTTGTATAGCCGCGAATTATATTCGCCTCAATTTTTTCAGAAATCGGGTATAATAGTTGACAAAATAGGTATAATTGGAAGCAGCATGATAGTGTGGCGAAACACGATCCCTAAAGTGATTAATGAATCCGTTCGCAGTGCCACAAAACTTAATATGCGTAAAGGATTGAGACAGTTTTTTGGAGAGGCAAGAACTCGAATCCTCCTCTGGTATGTATTAATTATAACTTTCATCTTAGTGGTTTCTATTCCGGCTTTTCGGATACTTCTCTATGCCCGTGTCGATACACGAGTTCGTGGGGAACTCAAGGAAGTCATGCATTTATTTAAGACGAAAGTTCTCAATAAAACCATAGATGAAGAAATAGAAGCAGATAATGAAACGATAGAGGATTCTCAAATCGATAACTTGGATCGAGAGTACCTCAAAAGCCCATCCTCCAAGCGGGAACTCAAAGATTTCTTCAGTGCCTTTTTGTTTCGCCAACTGACGGAAGACGATACTTACCTAATCGCATTTGTGGACGGAAAATTTTATAAATCTAGTCCCAGAGGACGACCACAACCACTGCTTGCAAAAAATTCTAAATTAATGGAGCATTGGGCAAAACTGACTGAACCAGAACAAGGCGAACAAGAGGTTCGAGATCCCGCTGTTGACAGTATTATTTACGTAGCAGAACCAGTTACCATTAATGGCAAAACTGTGGGAGTATTTGTGGTAGCTCACATAACAGCTGGTGAACGTAGAGAAGTGTTAGAAGCTGTCACAGTTATCATCCAAGTCAGTATTGTGGTTATGATTATAGCTTTTGTGCTAGCTTGGATCGCTTCTGGACGAGTATTGGCTCCTCTACGCTTATTAATAGCAACGACACGCTCTATTGGTGAATATGACTTGCAAAAACGGATTTCAGTTCGGGGAGGGGGCGAGATAGCAGAATTAGCAACTACTTTTAACGAGATGATGGACAGACTGCAAGCAGCATTCATGACTCAACGAGATTTCATTAATGACGCCGGACATGAACTGCGAACACCTATTACCATCATCCAAGGGCATTTGGAATTAATGGAAGAAGACCCACAGGATATACACGAAACTCGAACACTGGTACTAGACGAATTGGATCGCATGAGCCGATTTGTAGAAGACCTAATTTTACTGGCAAGAGCAGAAAGACCTGATTTTTTACAGCTTGCAAGGGTAGATGTAAAATCTCTGACTGAAGAGTTATTTGCCAAGGCAAAAGCTTTAGGAAATCGTACTTGGATTTTAGACGCAAGCGCTGACGGTCAAACTATTGCAGACCGTCAGCGCATAACTCAGGCAGTTATGAATCTGGCACAAAATGCCGTGCAATTTACAAAAGAAGCTGATATCATTACTATCGGCTCTAGTATGACAAAAAATAAAGTTCATTTTTGGGTTCGAGATACAGGGGAAGGAATTGCTGTTAGCGACCAGCAACGCATCTTTCAACGCTTTGCTCGTGCAGCAAACAGTCGCCGTCGTTCTGAAGGGGCAGGTTTGGGATTATCCATTGTGAAGGCAATTGCTGAAGCTCATGGTGGTGAAGTTCAACTTCAAAGTCAACCAGGGAAAGGAGCGTCTTTTACTATTGTTTTACCTATTAAACAAAATTATGAATTATCAAACAATCAGCGTTTAATATGAAATACAGCACTCACTATTTAGCATTCAATATTCATCATTTATAATTTATCAATGTCTATGGCTCAAATTCTTATTGCTGAAGATGAACCTCGCATAGCCTCCTTTATTGAAAAGGGACTAAGGGCAAATGGGTTTGTCCCTTCTATTGCCACAGATTCTCAAGAAACTTTGCAAATGGTTTTGGGCAATAATTATGACTTGCTGATTCTCGATTTGGGGCTTCCCGGACAAGATGGTTTGGAGATTTTAGAACAAATTAGGGGGCAGGGCGAACAATTACCAATCATTATACTGACCGCTCGTGATGATATTAATGATAAAGTCGCTGGCTTGGAAGGCGGTGCTGATGACTACATGACTAAACCCTTCCGTTTTGAAGAACTTTTAGCACGGGTGCGAGTGAGGTTGCGAAATCGTCAAACGCCTCAAAACACGGAGGAGGCGGTGCTTCAAGTTGGGGATGTGATTTTAGATTTGAGAACGCGCAAAGCACAAGTGGGCGATCGCATTATCGAGCTGCCAAACCGTGAATTTATACTAGCAGAAACTTTTTTCCGTCATCCCGGACAAGTTTTAAGTAGAGAACAACTTTTAGATCGGGTTTGGGGTTACGACTATGACCCCGGATCTAATATTGTTGACGTGTACGTTGGCTATTTACGTAAAAAACTGGGTAGTGAATTGATTGAGACAGTTAGAGGGATGGGTTACCGTCTGCGCTAACACTCTCACGACTGCTTTGAGAGTCACAGAATCCAATATTCATAAGATGATTATATTTTCTATAGAATATTAATATCATTTTTATTTATAGTTAGAATAGTCTGAGTTATGATTCATATCAAGTCCGGTTGATTACTTGTAATAAAATTTATCAACGTAGGTTGGGTAGAACGAAGTGAAACCCAACACAAGTTGAGAATTCATGTTGGGTTTCGTTCCTCAACCCAACCTACGGATATTATAAGTGTTTAACTGGACATGATATCATAGTTCCGTGTTAGCGATTATAATTCCTAATTTAGTAGTTGTCATATTATAATTTTTTATTATTTGCAACCGCATAATATGAATCAAATTTTAATTGTAGAAGATGAAGCCCGCCTCGCTGCTTTTGTCGAAAAAGGGCTGAAAAAAAATGGTTTTAACACTGTTATTGCAGAAGATGGAGAGCAGGCGGTATATTTAGCGCAAAGTAGTAATTTTGACTTAATGCTTTTAGACTTGAATCTACCTGTGAAAGATGGCTGGACAGTATTGCGAGAGCTTAGAAATGAAGGTAAACAGTTCCCAATTATTATTGTAACAGCAATCGTTGACGAGGGAAATAAAACTGCGGCTTTGAAAGCAGGCGCAAATGACTACATCACTAAACCCTTTAGATTTCAAGACTTGCTGGCAAGAGTACGCACTCAATTAAGTTAAGAAAGTCACAAAAAATGAGAGAATGCTGTTGGAATAGATAAAGACTGAACCCAAATTGCAAGCACATAATAATATTTGTAGTACGCAAAAGATTTAATGCCTTCGATTTCTGAATGTGCTCAACCCTTTTCGTGAGAATGTTCTCATAGAACTTTCATGCACAATTTACGCTACATTGTCACACTTATATTGTGGATAACAAATTAGGGTCGCGCATAACCACACTTTTTAAGGCGTATCGGAAGCATCTACAACTTACGCGTATCCCCCTTATCAAGGATTTGAGGACTGACGCCTATGTATATTTGCGTCATTGGTGCTAGGTGTGTTCGTTTCGTTAAGGGAGCTTGTTTCGCACAAAGCGATCGCATCGGTATCTCTTACCCAGCTGCTCTTCTTTGTAATGTACACACCCAAGATGTTAAAACCACTACTGTCGAATGTTTTCAGGGAGTCACTAGTTATTAGTTAGTGGTTGAAAGTTCTTTTGAACAACCAACGACTAACAAGTACAACAAGACATCTTAAGGACATCAAACCATGAAACTACTAGTTTATTCCCATGATGCTTACGGTTTGGGTAATATTCGCAGAATGCTAGCAATTTGCGAATCTCTGCTGAGCGAGACAGAAAATCTCTCAATTCTGCTGATATCCGGTTCGCCCATGCTTCATGGATTTCGGCTACCAAAAGGGCTTGATTACATTAAACTTCCCTGCTTGAATCGGGGGCAAACAGGCAATGTGACAGTTAAGTATTTGGGTTGTGATGTCAATGAAACGGTAAAATTACGGTCAGATTTAATACTATCAGCTGTTGCAAATTATCAACCAGATTTATTTTTAATAGATAAAAAACCTTATGGGCTGAAAAATGAGTTGACTGCAACTTTAGACTATCTACAAACTACACGCTCGCAAACAAAACTTGTCCTGTTGTTGCGAGATATTTTGGATAGCCCGGAAACGACGATCGCAGATTGGCAAAAGAACGGCTACTATGACGCAATTGAGGAATTTTACGATTTTGTTTTGGTGGTAGGGACACCAACAGTTTTTGACGCTGTTAAAGAATATCAATTTCCAGCAGGGGTAGCTCAGAAAGTACGTTATTGTGGTTACATTCGCCGCTCACCCGGACTGGCAAACCGGACTTGGATAAGACAAAGCTTACAAATGCTACCCCAAGAAAAACTGGTTTTAGTAACTCCCGGTGGTGGAGAAGATGGCTATCACTTGGTTAAGACTTATCTGTCTGGATTAGATTTGATGCCAGCAGAGTACAACGTGAAAAGTTTAGTAATATGCGGTCCGGAAATGCCAGAAGACGAAAAAAAAGAGTTATATCAGGTAGCACAAAATTACCCACAAGTTCAAATTAAGGAATTTACAGATGATTTGATAAGTTACGTTGGTGCGGCGGATGCGATCGTGTCAATGAGTGGCTACAATACTATTTGTGAAATTCTATCTTTAAAAAAATCTGCTGTCATTGTACCCCGTATTAAGCCATCTCGGGAACAGTTAATACGTGCAGAACGAATGGATCGCTTGGGATTAGTGAAAAATATTCATCCGGACAATCTCAACCCACAAGTTTTGATGGAAGCCGTTTTAAACCAGCTAAATCAGAAGCAGATAGCTCCTACTTTTGACTTGGACATGAATGCTTTACGTCGTATTAGTTACTATATTTCTATACTTTTGTTTCAAAGACAGAAGGAAGCAAGTTTACAGAAATTGTTAGTTGTTGGTTGTTAGTTGTTGGTTGTTGGTTGTTGGTTGTTGGTTGTTGGTTGTTGGTTGTTACTGGTCACTGTTTACTGTTTACTGAAGAATGAGGGATTTTATGAAAAAAATTGTGTTTTACTGTCAGTATCTTACAGGTATGGGACATCTTGTCCGTAGTATGGAAATTGTGCGAAGCTTAGTCAAGGAATTTAAAGTTTATTTTATCAATGGTGGTCCTCGTGTGGAAGGGTTTAAAGTTCCTGCTGGTGTGGAAGTGATAAATCTTCCGGCACTTTGGTTGGAGGACGGCAAATTCCAAATAGCAGATGGTTGCCAAAGTGTTGAAGAGGTTAAGGAAATTAGAAAAAATCAATTGATAGATATATGCGATCGCATTCAACCTGATTGTTTAATAACAGAGTTTTTCCCCTTTGGCAGGCACAAGTTATTCTTTGAATTGCTTCCTCTGTTAGAGTATGTAGATACAAATTTACCCAATACAAAGATCGTCTGTAGTCTCAGAGATGTTATCGGTAGAGAAACTCTTTCTGAAGAAGCAGACATTATCTGTCAACTGATAAATCAGTATTTTGATTTGATTTTGTTTCACTCCGATCCAAATTTCCTCACCTTTGAAGCTAGTTTTCCTAGGTATCAAGAACTCAAATGTCAAATTGAATACACTGGATTTGTTGCACAGACTACCTTGGGAAATGTCACATCATTTGATAACTCTTTAACAAAGAATCAGAAAAAAGAGCCGCTTATCCTAGTAAGTGTTGGTGGAGGAAGATTGGGATATGAATTGCTAGAGTCAGTTATAGAGGCTAGCAAGATTTTAGAAAATAAAATTCCCCATCATATTCAGATATTTACCGGACCTTTTATGCCGGATGAACAATTTGTCAAGCTAGAAGCAGCAGCATTAAATAGAGGCAATGTTAATCTCCAAAGATATACGCCTCAATTACTGAGCTATATGGAGAGATCTGACCTTTCTATCAGCTTGACTGGATACAACACAACCATGAACATTCTTAGAACTGGTGTTCGAGCTATTGTAGTTCCTATAGGACATTACGACCAAGATCTGGAACAGTTAGTTAGAACTAGAAAGCTAGAACAGATGGGAATTGTAGAAGTCATTCATCCTAACAATTTAGAACCCATTTATCTCGCTCACAGAATTATTGCTTGTCTTGAGAAAGAACCAGTGGAGAATACCTCTCATATTTTCGATTTAGAAGGTGCTTGGAAAAGTACTACTTTTCTTAAACAATATCTCGATTGCGATGTAAATGCGACTTTTGCTGCTTAGTTACAACAAATATTAGAGGGACGATCTACCGAATATTTATTATAAAGAATTATGGAGAATATTCAATGGATCATCACTCTAATGAAAAAGAATTGAAAGTCGTTTTACCAGGAATTCGGCGGATATTGTCTAAATTATGGCCGTACATCCACAAGCGAAAAAAACTTGTTGCAGCTTCTTTCTTTGCATTACTTATTGAAACTGGATTCCGCTTGTTGGAACCTTGGCCTTTAAAGTACGTTTTCGACCACGTTCTTGTACCTACCCATAACAACTCTATAGGGATTGCCATCAATGCCAGCCTTCAACCATTGGTATTGCTTTCATTGTTAGCCTTGTCCATCGTTGTTATCTCCGGATTGGCAAGCATAGCAGGTTACTTGAGTACTTATGGTATGTCTTTAGCTGTTGTTGAGATTTTATCAGAAGTTCGCGCCGATCTTTTTAGTCATTTACAATATCTTTCCCTGTCTTTTCACCAACAGTTTAAAAGCGGTGACTTAATCACTCGATTAACAACTGATATTGAAAAATTGCGGTTTGTAATTGTCAAAACCATCTTACCCTTGGTGACAAATATTGTCACGCTTACGGCGATCTTGACAGTTATGTTATGGCTAAATGGAGAACTAGCACTTGTAGCACTGGCTATTTTTCCCCTGTTTTTTATATTGACCAGCCGGATTGTTAAGCGCATCCGCAAATTTGCCAGCAAGTATCGAAGTTCTGAAGGTGTTTTGGCGTCAACAACGGGTGAAATGATTGGTGCTATCAAGGTTGTGCAGGTACTTTCTCTTCAAAACTTGCTTAAAAGCATCTTTTCAAAGCAAAACAAGAAAAGTTTAGGTGAAGTCACGGAATCTCTAAGATTGTCAGCAGCACTCGAACGGACAGCCCAGGTGTTAATGGCAATTATAACTGCTATAGTTTTATGGAGGGGTTCGCAAGCAGTTTTACAAAAATCGCTCAGTCCTGGTGATTTGTTAGTCTTTATGACTTACCTAAAAAATGCTTTCGATCCAATGCGGAAACTCTCCAACCAAATGGGGCAAATTGCTAAAGCAACTGCTTCTGGCGAGCGAGTTGTCGAACTGTTAGAATATGAACCAAGCGTGAGAGATTTGCCCAGTGCAAAAAAAGCTCATCCTTTTTTTGGAGCAGTACGGTTTGAGAATGTCTCTTTTGCTTACACACCAGAGAGAACTATCCTCAAAAATGTTAGCTTTGTTGTGCAACCAGGTCAACAAGTGGCGGTTGTTGGTCCATCAGGAAGCGGTAAGTCAACTCTATTGAGTCTGATTCTTCGCCTTTACGATCCTGTAGAAGGTCGGATTTTAATTGACGGACAGGATATACGCGAGTACACTTTGGACTCTCTCCGACAGCAAGTGAGTACTGTTATGCAAGAAAGTGTTTTGTTCGCTGTCAGCGTGCGGGAAAATATTGCTTACGGAAAATCAGAGGCAACTAACCAAGAAGTAGAAAAAGCTGCTCGTCAAGCAAATGCTCATGACTTTATCATGAATTTGCCCCAAGGTTATGACACAATATTAGCAGAAAGAGGGGCAACCCTATCTGGAGGTCAAAGGCAAAGGGTTGCGATCGCTCGTGCTGCAATTCGTCAAGCACCAATAGTCATCCTTGATGAGCCAACAACGGGGTTGGACAATGCGAGTGACAGTGCAGTCAGTAATGCATTAGAGAGATTGACTCAAGGACGGACAACATTCATAATCTCTCACAATCTTAGGGCAGTAAAAAACGCAGATTTGATTCTTTATATTGAGAATGGAAGCCTTTTAGAGTCCGGTACTCATAGCGAACTCATAGCGTTGGGCGCTCGTTACGCAAGTTTGTATAGATTGGAAAATATTAGCAACAATGGCAGTTGTCGTAAAGGAGATACCTATGCACTGGAAGCCTGAGCAAAACCAAGGAACCCGCGTAGTTCTCGTTCGTCACGGACAAAGTACTTATAATGCCCTTGGTCTTTACCAAGGTTGCAGTGATGAATCAATTCTGACCGAGAAAGGGCGCAGTGCTGCTAGCAAGACTGGGGCTTATTTGAAGGGGTTAACGTTTGATGCCGTATATTCTAGCCCATTAAGACGGGCGCAGCAAACAGCTAGGGAAATACTGAAGGCTATGTCTCCCACTGCTGACCTAAAGACAATCTGTGTCAGTGACCTCTTGAAAGAAACCGATCTGCGAATTTGGGAGGGTTTGGCATTCCAATACGTGCATGAAAGATTTGGACATGAGTACCGCACTTGGAAACAGCGCCCCCATGAATTTTTTATGGAACTTCCTCATTCTCCTTCGTACTTTTACCCCGCTTTGGACCTTTACGAACGAGTGCGACAATTTTGGCAGGAAGTCTTATCCCGCCACGTCGGTCAGACTGTATTGCTTGTTGCTCACGGAGGTACTAACCGTGCCTTGATTCATACTGCGATTGGTGTGAGTCCGGATCGCTATCATTGCATTCAGCAGTCTAATTGTGGTATTAGTATATTGGATTTTCCAGATGGTTCTTTAGAGTCCAGTCAATTAGTTGGAGTGAACCTTACCTCCCATATAGAAGAAGACTTACCCAAACTCCAAAAAAGCGACCAAGGTTTGCGCCTAATGCTCTTGCCATCACAATCAACTTCTGTAGAACGGATTCAGCATCTGGTTCAGTTGCTTAAAGGAGTAGGTATAGATTTTAGTGTGAATGCCGAGACTGACAAATATCAAGCCCTTGTATCCGTTGGTGCAAATGACGAGCAGCTATCGACAGGACTTGTTGTAGGTTGCGATCGCATCATCAAATACTTTATTAATCAAGCACTGAGTCTAAATCCCGAACAACTTCGGCGATTGCAATTACATCCAGAGACAATTAGTTTTCTCCATTATCCTGAATCTCAAGGCATTCCCATACTTCAAGCAATGAATGTCTCAATCGCTGACAAAGATTTACTTTTTAAATTGCTGGACAACAAAAATGTTATTCCTACTCCCTCCTGACTCTTTTAGTTTGTAGTTGCGCTGTCTTCGCATGCATCGCCGCTACAAACTAGCCCACCAACATAAAACTAGGCGTAGGTAGGGCTAAAGCCCACGAACATAGGACAGTAATTGGTAATTTTCGCGAGCAAAGGGAATATGTAACGAAATTTGACCCGTAGTTAGAATACATGCGCTAAAGCGCTACTACAAACTTACAAGGATTCATCGTATGAAAATAGCATTTTTAGTTTGGCGGTTTCCTGTTTTATCAGAAGCCTTCATTTTAAACCAAATTACCGGTCTTATAGATCGCGGACATGAAGTTCACATCCATGCCCTCAACGGTCCTCCAGAAAACCTTTCTAAAGTGCATCCTATTATAGAAGAATATCGCCTGCTAGAACGCACTTACTACCCCCCTACTAGACCAGAAAATTATTTGAGGCGTCTTCTCAAAGCTCTGGGATTACTGTTAGCAAATCTAGATAAAGGCTCTTTGTCCTGCTTGCAATTGCTGAACATATTTAAATACGGTCAGCAAGTGATGTCATTAAAGTGGTTTTATAGAGCGATACCGTTATTAAAGGATAAGTCATACGATATTATTCACTGTCAGTTTGGAACCTTAGGACCTATGGGTTTGGTGTTTCGACAAACAGATTTACTTCAGGGCAAACTGATAACTACATTTCGCGGAATAGATATCAGCAGCTATGTTCAAGAACAAGGCGATCGCGTTTACGAACAACTTTTCCAAGAAGGAGATTTTTTCCTCGCCAACTGTGAATTTTTTCGCAATCGTGCGCTTGCGCTAGGTTGCAATCCCAAGAAAATAGTTGTTCACGGTTCCGGAATCGATTGTAGTAAATTTGCCTTCACCCCACGCTATTTACCAAGCGATAAAAGAGTAAGAATAGCAACAACAGGTCGCCTAGTAGAAAAAAAAGGAATAGAATATTCTATCCGTGCCATTGCCAAACTAGCTAGCGATCGCCAAAACATAGAATATAATATTATAGGTGATGGCCCTTTAAAAGAACATTTTCAGAATATAATTGCAGAACTCAATATCAGCCACATTGTCAACCTCGTAGGGTGGAAACAGCAGCAAGAAATTATTGAGATTCTCAACAACAGCCATATATTTATAGCTCCGAGCATCACTGCATCAGATGGAAACCAAGATGCACCAGTTAACACCCTAAAAGAAGCAATGGCAATGGGACTACCCGTAATTAGTACCTTTCACGGTGGAATTCCCGAATTAGTACAAGATGGAATTTCCGGATTTCTCGTTCCAGAACGAGATGCTGACGCCATAGCCGAGAAATTAAACTATCTTATTTCACATCCAGAAATATGGGAACAGATGGGTCGTGCTGGTCGGATGCGTGTCCAAGAAAAATATGACATGAACAAACTCAACAATGAACTAGTAGAGATCTATCAACAACTACTCAATCCACAATCAACCCCAGAATCCTTCTTAGAACAACCCTTTGCTCTAAACCACATCTAATACCATTTTGGATTTTAGATTTTAGATTTTGGATTGGGAAAGCTTTGCTGAGACTACATTTTATGCTACGGTCTGTCACATTTTTTTCACTGTGGTAGGAAAACCTTCCTTAATACTAATTGCGAAAAATGTAAAGATAGTTGATTAATCGTAACTGAAGTAAAGCTTTTCCAATCAAAATCGATTAATCCAAAATCAAAATCCAAAATCCAAAATCAAATCAAAATCCAAATCCAAAATCGATTAATGCAAAATCAAAATCCAAAATCGATTAATCCAAAATCCAAAATCCAAAATCCAAAATCCAAAATCGATTAATCAAAATCCAAAATCATAACTATGAAATTATCAACAACAGAAAAACCCCTAGTAACCATCGTCGTTGTCCCCCGCGAACGTTTTAGCTGCACTCAACAATCGCTAGAAAGTATTTACCAACACACAGACATACCCTTCAAGTTAATTTACGTTGATGGGAATTCACCAGCTAAAGTTCGGTCTTACCTTGAAACCCAAGCACGAGAAAAGCAATTCCAAATTATTCGGACAGATTATTACCTATCACCCAATCATGCTCGAAACATTGGTTTGAGCCAAGTCAACACCAAATACGTAGTATTTGCCGATAACGACATTATAGTGTCACCCGGTTGGCTGCAAGCCTTAGTGAATTGTGCTGAAGAGACAGGGGCTACAGTCGTCGGTCCTTTAATGTGCGAAAAAGAACCAGTACATGAAATTGTTCACTTTGCAGGTGGAGAGTGCCGCATTGTCACCGATATTAAAGGCAAACAACATCTGCGTGAAAAGATGTACAAGCAAAAGCAGATGGTAAGAGATGTACTTCCCCAACTGAAGCGAACTCAAACAGAGTTAGCAGAGTTTCACTGCGTACTGGTTCGCACGGAGATATTTGAGCAGATCGGTTATTTAGACGAAGAAATGCTCTGCACCAAAGAGCATCTTGATTTCTGTTTAACCGTAGCTCAAGCAGGAGGGAAAGTTTATTTTGAGCCTGATTGTATTGTCACGTATGTCCCCGGTCCTCCACTAGAATGGACAGACATACATTTTTATATGCTGCGTTGGAGTGATGCATGGACTCTAGAAAGCTTAAAACACATTCGGGAAAAATGGAACTTAGCGGAAGACGGGTATTTTAAAACCAAGTGTAAAAAGTTGGGATGGAGGCGCAGAGCAACGATTAACAAACCCTTAGTCCGTCGCTTGAGCTTTGGGTTTGAGAACCCACCATTGAAAAAAGTTCTCAGTTTTTTAGATAAGAAGCTTAACCGCTATTTGACAAACCGCTATGCCCAACTCTTACCTCAAAGAAAGTTACAGCTAACTCCCATACAAAGTCAAAAAGCTTCAACTCCCGAATTATCCAAGGTTTGAGATTTGGTAACTTCATCTTTTGCGGAAAGGATAGGCGAAACATCTTACCTCACAAATGTAGCAATTTTTTGTGGGATAAGCATTTTGCCTGTCCTTATTTTTTTTTAACTATTAAAGGTTGAACGCGACACGGCTGTCTTCCCGTAGGCGGTTGGCTTCCGCTCGAAGCCCAACTCATGAATCATAACTAAAGCTAATATTTCACATCACTTTTACTAAACTTAATTGTATTGTAAAGTTAAGTAAACAGATGTAAATTAAAAATGCAGGCAAACAAAAAGCCTGATTCATTCATAAGAAGTAACTGCAATCATAGAACCATGACAGCAACCTTACAACGTCGCGAAAGCGCAAACGTATGGGAGCAGTTCTGTAACTGGATCACCTCCACCGAAAACCGCCTTTACGTTGGCTGGTTCGGCGTATTGATGATTCCTACACTGCTCTCGGCTGCAATCTGCTTCATCATCGCATTCATCGCAGCACCACCAGTAGACATCGATGGTATCCGCGAGCCTGTTGCAGGTTCCTTACTCTACGGTAACAACATCATCTCTGGTGCGGTTGTTCCTTCTTCCAACGCAATTGGTCTTCACTTCTACCCCATTTGGGAAGCCGCTTCCTTAGATGAGTGGTTGTACAACGGTGGCCCATACCAGTTGGTAGTTTTCCACTTCCTGATTGGCGTCTTCTGCTACTTAGGTCGTGAGTGGGAATTGTCCTACCGCTTGGGAATGCGTCCTTGGATCTGTGTAGCATTCAGCGCACCTGTTGCTGCTGCAACAGCAGTGTTCTTAATCTACCCCATTGGTCAAGGTTCCTTCTCTGACGGTATGCCCTTGGGTATCTCTGGAACCTTCAACTTCATGTTGGTGTTCCAAGCAGAGCACAACATCCTCATGCACCCCTTCCACCAATTAGGTGTAGCAGGTGTATTCGGTGGTAGCTTGTTCAGTGCAATGCACGGTTCATTGGTAACCTCCTCCTTAGTTCGTGAAACAACCGAAACCGAATCTCAGAACTACGGTTACAAGTTCGGACAAGAAGAAGAGACCTACAACATCGTCGCCGCACACGGCTACTTCGGAAGGCTTATCTTCCAATACGCCAGCTTCAACAACAGCCGTTCCTTGCACTTCTTCTTGGCAGCATGGCCAGTAGTAGGCATCTGGTTCACGGCACTGGGTATCAGCACCATGGCGTTCAACCTCAACGGCTTCAACTTCAACCAATCCGTACTTGACTCACAAGGTCGTGCGATTGGCACCTGGGCAGACATCCTCAACCGCGCTAACCTCGGTATGGAAGTGATGCACGAGCGCAACGCTCACAACTTCCCCCTCGACTTAGCTGCAAACGAAGTCGCTCCTGTTGCAATCAGCGCTCCTGCTATCAACGGTTAATTATTGCCTGACGCGACCGGAAGGTATTGAAAATAAGCGAGGTAGAAAGCGCTCTCCTGTAAGGGGGGCGCTTTATCCGTTTCTCGTTTTCTCGTTCCCAGGTTCTACCTTTCTCGTTCCCAGGTTCTACCTTTCTCGTTCCCAGGTTCTACCTTTCTCGTTCCCAGGTTCTACCTGGGAATGCAGAGGCTCTGCCTCGCGTTTGAGCTAAATCAGGAGGCGGAGCCTCTTGAAAGGCATTCCCAGGCTGAGCCTGGGAACGAGATGAGGAATGAAATCCACATCAGTACATCCAAAATTCCCCTTCTGGGTACTATAAACACCAAAAAAAAGCGATAATCTAAGTTTATCATTTAGTTGCCATTCATCATGGCTCACGGCTTTTCAGACAAAGACCTGCGAGGTTGTTCCTTTAGAGGAGCTGACCTTACGGATGCTAACTTTTTTCG
This sequence comes from Scytonema sp. UIC 10036, assembly GCF_009725235.1. The sequence goes on along the minus strand of NZ_WJFC01000076.1, from coordinate 1,295 downwards.
TTCGGACATTCGTGGTGCAGATTTTACCAATGCTACTCTTACAGGTGCTAATTTCTGTCAGGCAACAGCTGGTATACAGCCGCGTCAGGCAATGCGTTTGGTATTTATAGCAGTCGTTCTGTCAGCACTCTTGGGCTTGACGGCTATATTTGCTATTGTTTTTTTTGGCTGTGTACTTTTTCCCTTGACAGTAACCCCAAGAAAAATCTTGTCAGCAACACTCGTTTCAGAATTGTTTGCTGTCTATATACTTTTTAATATTCCTCATAACTTAAAGGCGGCTTTGGGAACGATCGCAGCAACTGGAGTTATATTTGGGGTTATATTTGGGGTAACTACAGGCAACTTTGTTGGGGTTAGTGCTGGAATAGTTGCAGCTGGTATAGCTGTGGGATTTTGTACAATTGCGATCGCTGTTTCTGTTATAGCTGTAACAATGTCTGAGATGTTATACGGAGTTCTAGCTGTATTGGTAACTGCATGTGCAACTATAGGTACCGCTATCCAAGGTTCTTTACTTGGAGTTACACTCGGTATTCCAGTGGTTCGGTTTCTTCGTAACGATGCCATCTTATCCTTACCTAAAGCTGAAGCTTTATCCGGAACCGTTATGGCAACGGCTTTTGGAATTGCTGGTGCTGCGATGATAGTTAGATATATAGTAAGGCAAATATTGGCAGAAGATAAAACATTTAGCTGGATGCGGAAGATTGCGATCGCTATTATGGCTAGATTGGGAACCAGTTTTAAGGGGGCTGACTTAACTCATGCTGATTTTGCTCATGCTACCTTAAAAAATACTGATTTTACAAATGCTATACTAAAGCGCACTCACTTTCATTTAGCGCAACACCTTGAGACAGCGAAAGTTGATAATACAATTTTGTCCCATTCACAAGTGAGAAATGTGGTTGTGACAAAAAGGGTTTCAAAAGACTCTTTTGCGGGTTGTAACCTCAAAGGTGCTAACCTTTTGGGTGCAGATCTCCGAAATGCTGATTTTACAGAAGCAGATATCAGTGAAGCAACATTTGAATGTGCGGACTTGGAAGGAGCAAACCTGACGAAAGCGAGAGCAATAAAAGCGGATTTTCGACAAGCAAAGCTCACAGGAGCTTGTTTGGAAGCATGGCAAATAGATAAAACGACTCAACTGAAAGACGCAATTTGTGACTATGTTTACCTCGCACAGAAGCAGCTAAAACGATACCCCCTATATAGAAAATTTGTGCCAGAAGAATTTAGCATTTGGGCAAAGCAGAGTAGGGAATAGGGGGTAGGGGGTAGGGGGTAGG
>NZ_WJFC01000075.1 GCF_009725235.1 Scytonema sp. UIC 10036 | reverse complement strand
AAATATTTGCTCAAAATCTCATATGTCACTCTTCTTATAAAATTTGTAAGAAATAAATATTGATAAATAGGACTTACACATAGCCCCCTACCCCCCTTAATCCCCCCTTATAAAGGGGGGAAATTGAATTTACAATTCCCGAACAGTTGGATTACCCCCCTTAATCCCCCCTTATAAAGGGGGAAACAAGAAATCTAGTTCCCTCCCCTTTATAAGGGGAGGGCTAGGGTGGGGTAAGAAAATCAGGTGTATGCAATTATTATTTTGACTCAGTGGCTCAAATCAGTTCGGATTGGCGTCTTTTGTCCTGTTGACGCTGATGCGAACGCGAAAAACAAGTAGACCTATACACACGGATATTAGCTGATGACACCGGATACCCTCATGACCCCGGATAAAATTGTTCTGGACGGAAAAACCTTTGTTCCTGCTGACCAAGTCCCTATTTCAGAGTGGCCCTGCGTAATCAGTGAAAAACCGCAGCCAACGTTGACGGTTAAAGACGATGATTTATTTTTTATAACAGACACTCTTGGAAATGTCTCTGGTTGCGGGTTAAATGACGGTCCGAGTTTGGGGCTGTTTTGCAGTGATACGCGATTCCTCAGCCGTTTGGAATTGCAAATTGAAGGACATTCCCCCGTACTCCTGAGCAGTACAGCCGACAAAGGATTTTCACTGTCAGTCTTATGTACCAACCCCAGAATAGACGATCGCTTGAGACCAGACACATTAGGGATTCGTCGGGAATTTGTACTGAATGGCGCTCTCTTTGAAGAATTGGAAGTTTCAAATTATAGCACAACTTCTATTTCTGTTGAACTCAGTATCAGCTTTGAAGCAGATTTTGCCGATCTCTTTGAAGTCCGTGGCTATAGCCGCGACAATAGGGGAAAACTTTTGCGGCAGGTAGAGGACGCACAGGAGGAAACATCGTCTCTTGAAGGCGTTCTTGCACAAACTCAAAACCCAACGCATAAGGAACAATCACTCTCACTTGCCTATCAAGGTCTTGACAATTTGGTGATGGAATCCCGCATTCAATTCCAGCATCGGCAACCAGACACTTTCAAAGGGTATACTGCTATTTGGAGATTGGAATTGGCTTCCCACGAAACCCAAAAGTTGGGCTATCGAGTGAATTTATTAACCAACAACCAATCGAGTTCTACAGTCAGTGCTGCTATCACCTTAGGACAGGCAAAAGCTTCTGAGTTGATGGAAGAGCAAAACTGGGTGCATCAAATTACACAAATTCGCTCGGATAAAAGCTATTTTAATCGAATTATTGAGCGTGCCGAACAGGATATGTATTTATTACGCCAATCTTTTGGTAAATACAAGACTGTTTCCGCAGGCGTACCTTGGTTCTCCGCGCTGTTTGGCAGAGACTCCATCATTACGGCTTCTCAAACCTTGATGTTGAATCCTCAGATTGCTAAGGAAACTCTATACATACTGGCAAATTACCAAGGAAAAGTACACGACGATCGCCGAGACGAAGAACCGGGTAAGATGTTACACGAGTTGCGTTTTGGAGAATTGGCACGCTGTCAGGAAATTCCTCACACACCTTACTACGGTACGGTGGATGCCACTCCCCTGTGGTTGATGCTATATGCTGAGTATTACGCTTGGACTCATGATGGAGAGACTTTAGAACAGCTTTGGTCAAATGCACTCCAGGCAATGGATTGGGTTGACCGCAGTATGAAAAACACGGGTTATCTCAGCTACTATCGCAAATCTAAAAAGGGGCTTGCCAACCAAGGGTGGAAAGATTCTGGAGATTGTATTGTTAACCGCAAAGGAGAGTTGGCTAACGGACCGATTTCCCTTTGTGAAGTACAAGCTTATGTTTATGCTGCCAAAATACGCTTAGCAGAAATTGCTAGGATGAAGAAGCGCATAGATTTATCAGATCGATGGATGGAAGAAGCCAGAAATCTCAAGCTTCGCTTCAACAGAGACTTTTGGATGGAAGACCAAGATTTTTGTGCTTTGGCTTTGGATGGGGATGGCATTCATGTAGATAGCATCACCTCAAATCCCGGTCACTGCTTGCATTTAGGAATATTTACTCACGAAAAAGCATACAGTGTTGCCGAACGATTGCGCGGTCCGGATATGTTTAATGGTTGGGGTATTCGTACTTTAAGTAGCTTATCACCTGCTTACAATCCCATGGGCTATCATATTGGTTCGGTTTGGCCCCACGATAATTCCCTCATTGCCATGGGTTTGCGTTCCCTCGGTTTGATTGACCAAGCCTTGGAACTTTTTGAGGGCTTATTCGACATGACTAACCAGCAGCCCTATGGTCGTCCTCCAGAGTTATTCTGCGGCTACGAGCGCAACGGGGATAATGCCCCAGTGCAGTATCCTGTTGCTTGTACGCCTCAGGCTTGGGCTACTGGCAGCATTTTCCAACTGCTGCAAATGATAGTCAACTTAGTGCCGGATGCTCCCAACAATTGCTTGCGAATTATCGACCCTGCCTTACCGGAGTCGATAAATCGTCTGTCCCTACACAATTTGCGCGTTGGTGGTACAATCCTCGATCTAGAATTTGAGCGTTCCGGAAGTACAACAGCTTGCCGCGTTGCTAAGAAACGCGGTAACCTTCGAGTCGTAATTGAAGCCTAAAGAATTATGAATGATAAATTATGAATTATGAATTTTCAAAAATTTCATAATTCATAATTCATAATTCATAACTTATTCTTCTTTCTCAATTTTTTGTCCTGGGGATGCTTCGTAAAGTGCATCAAGTTTTTGACGGGCGTCGTCAACGTTGATCGATCGCATGACTAACAATGGTTCTCTGATTAAGTTACCTGACGCATCCAGTAATTCTGGGTGCGGTGTAAAGGATTTATGAGTGTTCCGCTCTCCTAAAGATACTGATTTTGGTGGATACACTCGCTCTCTATCAAAACTAAATAAAATCAAATTGCGAATTAAATTTGCAACCGCTATGAAAGCTAGTAAGGTAAAAGCAAAAATGTAAAGTAGGTGCAACATTGTTTTTCCTCCAGAAGTAGCTAATTTTAATGATGAGTTTTTAAATGCAGTCCGTGAATGCCAAAGATGCCAAATGCTTGACGCACTTTAGGTGCGCTAGTATTCATAAAAATGAGAATTTTTAACTCAGAAAAAAGAAAAGTAGCATAATATACACATTGCCTTGACCAAAATGTTAAGGAATCTTGACTTATATGCTGTCTCTATGCTGTTCATTATCTCGCATTTGACGGAAGCGCATGGCTACATTCCAGCATTGCGAGACCAATTGATGCCAAGGTACTAACGTTGCCATATCAATTCCTACTTTGCTGTCAGTTGCTGTAAATAACATCTTAGCCGTGTTTACTTCCGCTTGTGCTTGCTTGACTTTCATCAGTAAGTCTGATTGTTCAGTTGGACTCATAAATGAAAGCTGCTCTGTTTCCAAAAAGTTGCGCGATCGCGCAAACCAATACTGAAAATCTTCTAATAGTGGTTGCAAAACCGTTTTGAGCAACTCCGATTCCGATAGATTAGAGTCTTGCATAAATGAGAAGCATATTCTTAACTTTCATACTAATATTAACTCTATTTAAGATTCTTAACATTTTTTAAATCTCTTTCATAAGTCGGAGATTTTCCAGAATCTGTAACATTAGCTACAGTTGTTCTATTATATAAAGTCTTAAAGGCAGTTGTACAGATTCCGCAGGGGGATCTTAAAAAAACCATGAATACTCCGGGCAAGATTGCCAGCAATTGCCGCATATACCTATCTCATAAAATACACAGTATCAGTTCTTTAAGGGTTTTAAAAGTTTGAAAATATTTTACTAATTCTCAGAAAACTGAGAGTTGCGGGTTAGTCAAAACCCTGGCTTCCTTAAAAAGTTGGGGGTTTGACAGCTAGATCTTGCCGCCATTTCTCCCCAGCCCTGAGTCTCAGCCCCCTAATACGGGGATAAATAGCCTTATAATTATTAGTTAACAATAAGTTAAGTTAAACTTATATATAAACGATGAAAACTTACCAGAACCGAGAGGGCAGTTGAGTGGTTGACTCCTGTTAATAGTAAAATGTTGTAAAAATCTAAAATTAGTCAGAACCATTACTTATAACATTGTGTTAACTCTTTATTAAAAATCAATCAAGCAGTTGGGTTTATAAAAATAAACCCACAGCTATTCAACCAGTCATATTTAGCTTGCAAGCTTACAAATCAGGAGAGTGCATAGCATACTTATCAAGTTGAGCCAGCTCGATAGGGGCTGTGTTGATAATGGGAAAACTAGAACATCTACCCCACTATTATCAGAGTCACGAGCGAAAAGCAACTATATAGGGTTAGATTCTATGAATGACTTAATAGTTGTTAAACAATGAATGAAAGCACTCAAAAATGGTTATATTGAGATACTAAGGTTCGCAACTGACAACAAATAAAAGCTGACAAGAGGAAAATAAAAGTGTATTATAATTAGTAATATTTGTTATAAATTTAACTCATAAGTTAACAGTTCGATCGTTTCGCCAATTATTTTATAGCCGATGCCGCCAGAATCATCTAATAAACTGGAAAAACCTGAGAAGATAGTATATTTGCCGCGTACCAGCGAGTCAGAAACTCTCAAAAAAATTCGCCACACTGCCTCTCACGTTATGGCAATGGCTGTACAAAAGCTGTTTCCTAAGGCGCAAGTTACAATCGGTCCTTGGATTGAGAACGGCTTTTATTATGACTTCGACAACCCCGATCCCTTCTCAGAACAGGATTTGAAAGCCATTTATAAAGAAATGGTAAAGTTAATTAATAAAAAGTTACCAGTTATTCGGGAAGAAGTTAGCCGAGAAGAAGCTGAACGCCGTATTAAAGAAATTAACGAACCATATAAGTTGGAAATCTTAGCAGACATTAAAGAGGAACCGATTACAATTTACCATCTAGGAAATGAATGGTGGGATTTGTGCGCCGGACCTCACGTGGAAAATACAAAGGAGCTTAACCCAAAAGCAATTGAATTGGAAAGTGTTGCAGGTGCTTATTGGCGTGGAGATGAAAATAGAGCACAGTTACAACGGATATACGCGACAGCTTGGGAAACACCAGAACAACTCGCCGAATATAAGCGGCGTAAGGAAGAAGCACTACGACGAGATCACCGGAGACTGGGTAAAGAACTGGGATTATTTATCTTTTCTGACTTGGTGGGACCGGGGTTACCATTATGGACGCCAAAGGGAACCTTGTTGAGGAGTCTTTTAGAAGAGTTCCTGAAACAAGAGCAACTAAAACGCGGGTATTTGCCAGTAGTGACTCCTCACATCGCTAGAGTTGACTTATTTAAAACCTCCGGGCACTGGCAGAAGTATAAAGAAGATATGTTCCCTTTGATGGCGGAGGATGAAGAAGCCGAACAACAAGAGCAAGGTTTCGTCCTCAAGCCGATGAATTGTCCGTTTCACATCCAAATCTATAAGAGCGATTTGCGTTCTTATAGAGAACTCCCAATGCGGTTGGCAGAGTTTGGAACGGTTTACCGTTACGAACAATCTGGGGAATTGGGTGGTTTGACAAGGGTGAGGGGTTTCACGGTTGATGATTCTCACTTATTTGTAACGCCAGAACAGTTGGATAGTGAGTTTCTCAATGTTGTGGATTTGATTTTGTCTGTCTTTAACAAACTGCAACTGAAAAACTTTAAAGCTAGACTGAGTTTCCGCGATCCGGCGAGCGATAAATATATTGGTTCGGATGATGTTTGGGAAAAAGCAGAAGGTGCCATTCAGCGTGCTGTGGAACAGTTAGGAATGGAGCATTTTTTGGGAATTGGAGAAGCGGCTTTTTACGGTCCCAAGCTTGACTTTATTTTCAGTGACGCTTTGGAACGAGAGTGGCAGTTGGGAACGGTGCAAGTAGATTATAACCTGCCAGAAAGGTTTGATTTGGAATATGTGGCAGAAGATGGAGTCCGCAAACGCCCAGTTATGATTCACCGTGCGCCTTTCGGTTCCCTAGAACGGCTGATCGGTATCTTGATTGAAGAGTATGCAGGCGATTTTCCTTTGTGGTTGTCCCCAATACAAGCTAGATTGTTGCCAGTGGGAGAAGGACAACTGGATTATGCAAAGGATGTGGCAGCAAAAATGAAAATGTTGGGTATTCGTGCAGAAGTGGATACCACTGGCGATCGCCTTGGTAAACTGATTCGCAATGCTGAGAAAGAAAAAATTCCCGTCATGGCAGTGGTGGGAGCAAAAGAGGTAGAAACTAATACTCTCAGTATCCGTACTAGAGCTTCAGGAGAATTAGGTAGTATGCCTATGCCAGAAGTATTAGACAAGATGAAGGATGCCATTGCGAAGTACGAAAACTTTTAACAGAATGTAGATTGAGGGTAGGTTCTTTGCCTACCCTTAAAAAATAATTCATATAAATTTACTAAAAAAAATGCTATGAGTACTACAAAGGAAAAAGTCCAATCTCTGCTGAGCAAACTACCAGACGATTGTTCTGTTGAGGATGTTCAGTACCACCTGTACGTACTTGAAAAAGTGCGTCAGGGGTTGTTGGCAGCTGACAGTAAGGACACTATTTCTCAAGAGGAAGCCGAGGCGCTTTTACGTAAATGGCTTATCGAGTAGTTTGGTCTCCCAAAGCGCTTGAAGATGTAGACGCGATCGCGGCATACATATTTCGGGACTCCGCTTCCTACGCTGCCACAGTAGTTCAGAGAATACTTGATTCTTCTCGTAAGTTAGGCAAACTCCCAAATTCTGAACCAATTGTTCCAGAATTTAATGACGGTAGCATTAGGGAACTGTTTGCTTATACCTATCGAATTATTTATCAGATTCAAGGTAACACTGTGACGATTGCGGCAGTTATTCATGGCAAAAGGCTCTTACCACAAGCACATTTGGAAACGGATTAACAAGATGACAGAAGATGATAGACCATCAAAAAAGTATGAAGCATAAAGGATAAGGTACCAAAAAATTTCATTCTTTATCCTTTTTCTTCATCCATTCTTTACATATCACTTTCAAACCCGGCGCGTCTGTCGTCGGGTTTGCTCATTATTTTCATTAAACAAGGAAATAATTAACAGTAGGTAGCTTATACCAATTTAATATAAAGTTGCACATTATTTTTACCCCTCCTAACCTCCCCTTATAAAAGGGAGGAAAATTTATTTCCTGTTTCCCCCCTTTATAAGGGGGGGATTAAGGGGGGTAAGGAGAGATGCTACAGATGGTGGAGGTTTTTTCTATGCATCTTCATCTGAAAACGGTATTAATAGTAGGTAGGGCTAAAGCCCACCAATAGCTACAAGATCCCCGACTAGCTTTTTCTTATGATACAAACTGAGAATAAAGTGATGTTGCATGATATGCAAGTCATCACTACGTAGCTAATGCACCTACAGTCACACCTCACCAGCTCAAGAATTCTCCATCTGGATGTAAAGTATCACTTGCACGCAAGAACTGAAACTCAAGATTTAGTCACAGTGTGGTTACGCCAAGCTTGGACGCAACTCGTTTCAGTCCTTCATCAAGAGTTGCAAGAGGTAATCCTTCACGGAGCGCAAGTTCTAAATATGCTGCATCGTAGGAAGTTAGTTTATGGGTTCGTGCAAGAGTCAGGATGTCGGTAAATGCTTTCTCTTCAGTTTTTGTATCAACTGTGATGGGAAGACTATTTAAGAGTCCGAGAAATTGAGAAATCTTTGCTTGATTGCTTCGCCCTTTTCGTTCGGCGATCGCAAGAACATTTGCAACTTCAAGAAACCAGATGGAGGGAACTTTTGTACTTCCTTCTGCTAGTTCCTCTAGTAATGAATCGGTAAATTCTGTTGCTTCATCCTCAAAGCACCACGCCATTGCTATTGAACAGTCAAGAACAAATTTCATTTTCTACCCTCATCAATCATCTCTCGTACTGAAAGACCCCCTAGGGTATGTCCTTTTCGGAACTTCTTTAACTCTTCAATGACCGATCTAATATCACGCTGTTGCTCTTTTTCTACAGGAACGAGTCGTGCAATCGGAACTCCATGCTTTGTAATCGTAAATTCCTCTCCTTTTGCCACTCGTTCAAGAAGGCTGGGAAGGTGTGTCTTTGCTTCGTATGAGCCGATTGATTCCATAAAGTTTTAGTCTAGTTTTAGACTAGTCTAAATATTTTTGTGTGAATTTTCCAGTGTTCGACCGCTTCTAAAAGTTTGGACAAAGTTACCCACAACCAATATGCATATTTGTTGCTCAAATAGGATTGCTATATCAATTCTTGCAATTTAGCTAGTACCGTCGCCCCATGCCCCTTAGCTTTGACTTTTGCCCAAGTATATGCAATGGTTCGATCGGGTGCAATCAAAAAGGTTGAACGTTCCACACCCATATACTCTTTCCCCATAAATTTTTTCAATCGCCATGCACCGTATGCATCAGCAACTTGATGTTCGGGGTCGCTTAATAATGTAATTGACAAATTATGCTTGTTGATAAACTTACAATGAGATTTTTCTGAGTCTACACTGACACCTAGGATTTTTGCATTCAATTTGCTAAAGTCTTGACTTAATTCAGTGAAGTCCTTGGCTTCTGTCGTACAACCAGGGGTATCATCTTTTGGGTAGAAGTAAAGAACAATCCACTGACCGGAAAAATCGCCCAAACTCACTTGATGACTATCTTGGTCTGGTGCGGAAAAATCAGGCGCTTTTTGTCCTACTTCAGGTATACTATATGACATAAGGTTGTTTAGTTAAGATATATCGAGTCACGAAAACTCGTTCTTCTCTCTCAGTATATTGTAGTAAAGTAACCATAGCGCTGAATTTTTGGAACAGTATTGGGTAAAAATTTACCATTTGCTCAAGTTCAGTGATATTTAGTCTTAGTCGATATTGTTGGAACCAAAAGTTACAATGGAATTTCAATAAAAAACTCTGTACCTTCGCCCAAAACAGAGTTACACTTCAATTTACCATTATGAGTTTCTTCAACAATTTGACGAGCGATCGCCAACCCCAAGCCCGTTCCTTTTCCCACACCTTTAGTGGTAAATAAATGGTCAAAAATCCTTTGTTGGACTTCTTTGCTCATACCGATTCCATTATCAGCAATAATAATTGTTATCCATTTCTTGTCCGATTTCGTTTTGATTATAATTCGATTAGGTAAGGCTTGAATTTCTGCAAAACTCCGTCCAGTATTTGACTCATCCAATGCATCAATGGCATTCGCCAATATATTCATAAAAACCTGATTTAATTGTCCGGGAAAACAAGATATTTGAGGTAAGTTACCATAGTCAGTTATCACTTCAATAGCTGGACGTTGTTCGTTAGCCTTGAGACGATGTTTTAGAATTAAGATTGTACTATCAATACCTTCATGGATGTGAAATGGCACTTTATAGTCTCGATCGGCACGGGAAAAAGTCCGAATACTAGTACTGATGTTCTTAAGCTTGTTGCACGCCATTGTCATGGAATCAATTATCTTGGGCAAATCTTCTAAGGTATAATCCAAATCAATTTCCTCAGCATGGTCAAGAATTTCCTCACTGGGTGATGGTAAGTTTTCTTGATACAATTTCAGATGTTTAACAAGATCGGCAATAGTGGGCTTAGCTTGTTGGAGACTTGCCGAAATAAAACCGAGGGGATTATTCATTTCATGAGCGATACCAGCTACCAAATTCCCCAGTGCAGACATCTTTTCACTTTGGACGATTTGTAATTGTGCCTGTTGAAGTTCTTGTAAAGCAGTTTCTAGCTCCTCTGCCTTTTGTTGAAGTTGGGCTTCGGCAACTTTTTGCTTGGTAATATCATCTGCTAGCGAAGCAACTCCAATTAACTCGCCATCCGTACTCACAAGCGGATTGTTATACCAAGCACAAATAATAGTTTTGCCATCTTTTGTCACATTTTCATTGATACTGTAATTGCCACCTTGGTGTGATAAAATATTAATGCCAATTTGCTTCATTTGTGCTTGAATTCTTTCAGGAATGAGAAATTGGAAGTGACGACCCAAAGCCTCCTGTTTAGTGTAGCCAAAGATTCTTTCTGCCGCAGGGTTCCAGTCAGTAACCTGAATATTGGTATCCCATTCTACAACCGCTAATGGAGTTTGTTGAACCAATAGCTGTAGTCGTTGTTGGGATGCCTGTAGCTGTTTGGCATACTCTAACGAACGCTTGTAAAGTTGGGCATTTTCTAGAGAAATTGCTGCCTGAGCACATAGCAAGTTGAGCAGCTCGACGCGATCGCTAGTAAACACTCCAGTTGCAAGACTATTTTCCAAATATAAAATACCAATCAACTTACCTTGATGTAAAATTGGGCTACACAGAATGCTCTGAGGCTGTTGCCGTTGAATATAGGGGTCATGGAGAAATTGCGGATTTATACTGGTATCGCTAATCACCATTAGTTGTAAGCTACGTTTAACAGTGTTAATTAAACTGACTGGTACATGCGGGCTGTCTTCAAGCAATTGTGGCTTCAGCAGTACAGGGCAAAAATCTTTATAGGTAACAGCTTGAACCATCAAGTGCTCCTCCTCTGCCAAAAGCAGTACGCATTTTTCAGCTCCGGCATTTTCGATGACAACTTGCAACAGAATGTAGAGAAGTTTGTCTAATTCGATTTCGCTAGAAATGGTTTGCGAGAATTTGAGAATGGCTGCTAAGTCGATTGAATTGGAGATATCGCTGCTAGAATTGTTTACAGTAACACCACTTAATTTGAAGAGAGTTTCTTTTACGGAGATAGGAGAATAGGTTTGTTGAAGGATAGGGGCGAGAAGTTTGGGGTAGCAAGTTTCTAAGTTAGCGATTTTGGCTTTTGCTCCCCAACGAGCATAGCCATAGTAAGCTTCTGTGATATATTCCTGGGCAATGCGTTCTTTGTTCCATTTGAGATAAAATTTAGCCGCTAGTTCGTTGGCTAGTGCGGCTTCTTGGATGTAGTTATTTGCTTTGGCTTCAGTGATGGCGCGATCGTATAAATCTGTTGCTTCCATACGTTTGCCAGAAATTTTTGCCATTTCAGCAGATAGCAACAAATATCGATGTAGAAAGTTGGCTGGGCAATAATGCGCCCATTGTTGGGTTATTTGCTGATGCTGTTGCAACACCTCCCAATACTGGTTTTTTTCTTCTGCTGTAGCATTGTCATAGAGTGCTGCCAAACTGAGTGGATAATAGAAATGGTATTGAATAATTGGGAAAAAACCAGCGTTGGATGCCAGTGTTTTTTGTGCTTCCTCTGCTGCCATCACAGCATCAGCATAGTTACCATAAAGGTACGAAAGTTGTAGTTTGAGAAAGCAGTACCAATTAATTCCATGTTCAAAGTTGTTCTTTTGTCGCCAAATGTCTATGTATGAAATTTCACCGTTATGGCGATCGCCTAATAAATCCGTTTTTTTAGATGGCTCTTGCAAATGCAAGAGAAACTCTCGCTGTAACGTAAATGCATAGAGCATATTCACATCGTTCACTTGCTGAACATAGCTGAAATATTTTTCGGTTTCTGCATAGACATCAGCTAAACGATCGCCTTTAATTAACATTGCCCAAATCAGAAACGAAACTGCCCAAACACCAAACACCACATCTCCTGCTTCTTGACTGGTTTGAAACGACTGCTGAGACAGAGATAAATTGGTATTCAAATGCTGATTATAGGGGTTAATTGTGTGTGCAAAAATATTATTAGTTTTATAAATAAATTTAGTGCTATTGAAATGGCGGTCAAGTTTTAAAGCTAATATTCCGAACTCATAAGCTGTTTGATAATCTCCTTGATTTGCCAAACTCATTCCATAGAGACAGTAAGCAAAACCAGAGCTTTCAGCATTACCATATTTCAACGATAAATCGAGCATCAGTAGAGAACTCAAACCTGCAAGGTATTGGTGACCTGCCATATATGCCACTGCCCAAAGGTCAACTAGAAGGCTCATACAGATTTTCTTTGATGGCTCTGTCATTTCAGGTAGTTCAAATAAATCAGATGGGCTAACTGTTGCTAGTTTAGTTTTCAATTCTTCCAATTTAGTTTTAATGGCGGTTTGCTGCTCTTCTTCTGTCAGTGGTAGTTGCATCCCCATAATACTCAACCCTTGCAAGCCAGCTTCGCAACCCGCTTGGATATTCTCACCCTGAGTCATTTTTAGATACATTTGAATAGCATAAATATCTGCTTTTTCAAATTGATTGTGAGCGTGCTCTAATGCCACATTAAACAATTCTTCTGCCTGTTCTAAATGACCAGTTAAATATTCGCACTCAGCCCGTTCTCGATATAATCCAAAGGTAAGCTCGTAGGTTGTTTCCCAGTTCTTCTGTATCAACAATTTCATGCCTGAGGCTAAGTATTTAACTGCTGCTTTATATGCTGTAGAAGCTTTAGCTTTCCTGCCAGCCATTAAATTGAGTTGAGCGATTTCATCTTTTTCCCTACGCGTGGTAATAATGTCAATTCCCTTATTGAATTGATTGACAATATCAAAAATCTTAATTTCAAGAAGATCGAGTGACGTATTTTTTAGCAGCAATCGTCCAATTTTGAGATGTGTTGCTTTTTTCTGAGATTCCGGAATTAGGGAGTAAGCAGCTTGTTGAATGCGATCGTGCAAAAACTTGTAATAAACTGTGCTTTGTCCTTTGTCATTGGTCATTTTTTGTTGAGCACTTATCAATGGCAAATGACCAATGACGAATGACGAATCCTGAGAAAACTTATAAACTTCACTTTGTGGCAAAATTAACCCTGACTGTAAAGCATTCCATAAATCCGATGCAGTATCCACCTGAGATTGTTCGCTGACAATCGCTAATGTTTCTAAATCAAATTGATTGCCAATACACGCTGCTAACTGCAAAACTACCTGAGTTTGAGGTGATATTTTTTGTAGTTGTAATGCCATAAATTCAACTACATCATCAGTGAGAGCAAGCGCTCGCACTTGAGACACATCGCACTGCCAAAACCGGGCATCAACATCAAAGGTAATCAATCTATCTTCGTAGAGTGCTTTGAGAAATTGAGTTGTGAAAAAAGGATTTCCTTGAGCTTTTTGATAAACTAATTCAGTCAAGGGCAAGGCGCTTACTAGGGTACAACTCAATGTGTCTGCAATTAGATAATTTACATCTGTTGGTGTTAGGGGAGCTAGTGTAAGGGTGTTGACAACTGCCTTTGTTTTGTAAATTTCCTCCAAAGTCAGCATCAACGGATGAGTAGGAGAGACTTCGTTATCGCGGTAAGCGCCAATGATGAATAAATAACTCGTTTCTGTTTCACTTATCAACAGTTTCATTAAATTCAAGGATGCTAAATCTGCCCACTGCAAATCATCCAAGAAGATTGCCAGAGTATGCTCCACTGTCGCGAATACCTGAATAAACTTTTGGAACAGCAAATGGAAGCGATTTTGGGCAGCAGTTCCTGATAATTTCACGACCGCCGACTGTTTGCCAATAATAGATTCAAGTTCGGGAATCACTTCAATTATCGCTTGCCCGTTTTCTCCCAACGCCTCCAAAATCCTGGTTTTCCACTGTTGTAATTGACTATCAGTTTCACTGAGCAATTGTGTCATTAAATTCCGGAATGCCTGTACAAAAGCACTAAAGGGAATATTTCGTTGAAATTGATCGTATTTGCCTTTGATAAAGTAGCCGCGCTGACGGACAATGGGTTTGTGGAGTTCGTTAACAACTGCCGTTTTGCCAATCCCAGAGAAGCCAGCAATCAGCATGAGTTCGCTACGCGGCGAAGAATCTAACCCGATTCCGGAGCCACTAACACGCTCAAACGCTGCTAACAAAGCAGCAACTTCTTTTTCCCGTCCATAAAGCTTTTCGGGAATGAGAAAGCGATCGCTGATATCCTTTTGTCCGAGTTGAAAGTTGACAAGAGTTCCTGTTTGGCTTAGTAGCATCTGGCATTTCTCTAAATCGTATTTGAGTCCGATGGCACTCTGATAGCGGTCTTCAGCATTTTTCGCCATTAATTTAATGAGAATGCTTTTAATCACAGGCTCCATCCCCAGCCCCGACTCCCCAATCAAAGGAGGTTGCTTGGCAATATGGCAGTATACCAATTCCATCGGATCGTTCGACTCAAAGGGTAGTTTCCCTGTCAGTAGTTCAAAAAAAGTTACCCCTAGGGAATAGAAGTCGCTACGGTAGTCAATACCTCGGTTCATCCGTCCGGTTTGTTCTGGGGAGAGGTATGCTAAAGTTCCTTCTAAGGTATTGAGGCTTTGAATTTGCTGAATTTCTTTGGGGAGCAGTGTTGAGATGGAAAAGTCAATCAGCTTAATTTGGTATGTGTCAGGATGAATCAGGACGTTGGCAGGTTTAATATCCTTGTGAATGACTCTCTGTTGATGCAGTTGGTGCAAGGTTTGCGTGAGTTGAATCGCAATCAAGAGAAATTGATCTAATGGCAGTGGTTTTCCTTGAGTAAATTGTTGCAAGGAAATACCACCAAAGTCTTCCATCACTAGGGCATAGCCATTTTGATAGAGTTCTAGGCTGTAAGGTCTAACTATACTAGCTATCTCCAGGTTTTTGGCAATAATGTACTGATTGCGAAACTGCAATAGTTCGCTGAAAGTGGGATAGGGATTTTTCAGTAGTTTGATTGCCACCGCCATGGAGTCAGTTTCTCGGTACCCGCGATAAACAAGGGTTCTAGAACCGTTATAAATCTGTTCGCTGACTTGATAGCCGGGAATGTTGATTTGGGGAGTGACCATACTGCTGAACTTTTGAAACTGCCAGATTTAGTGTTCCCAGAGATATGCAGTTGTTTACCAACAACAGAAGAATGGAAAACAGAATTACAGCAAATAGCCCAAAAATACCCCTCAAGCTACCAAAAAAACCGACGCTGCTGAATAAAAATTTACATTGGTATTTTTGGATGGGGATGATGAAGCGATCGCACACATCCCATCTGGCAATGTTAAAACTCTGAATTTCACCAGTTTCTTTTAGCTGAGCCAAACAATTTTATAAGTCAAATATCAAACCTAATGCACTTAGAAAACTTTTAAAACCTTTGTAAAGACGCGCTATGGCGTGTCTTTACATTGTTCGATTATTACTTCAAGCGAACTTTTTCATTTTCGCCAACTTTGGCTTTCTCACCTGTGGCGATCGCTTTCACCAGACCAATCGTGTGTGCGACAAAACCTGAGGGCGCATCCCAGTACTCCGCTTTTTCGACATTCACTTTTAGTAAAGCAAGATCGGGTTCTTCTAATTCTTTAGGAAACCAAGCTTTGAGCTGGGGTTTCCATAGCTGCTGGATTTTGTTGCGATCGCGCACCAACCGAGCTGTACCTGACATGGAAACATAGGTTTGCGCTTTAGGGTCAGAAAAGCTCACGTTAACCTGTTGGTGCTGCTCAATTTCTAGAACTTTGTGAGAACTGGCGTAAGTGAAGAACCAGAGATCGCCATCAAATTCTACTTCAGAGTTAGTTGACATGGGACGGCTGTGCAACGTTCCGTCGTCATCGATTGTAGTCAGCATTCCAATGTCCATATCCTTTATGAGTTCGCGCAGCTTCTGAATTTTTTGATTGCGGTCTTGAGAATCTGTCATTTTCTTACTCTCTACATCATGAACAGTGACCAGCGATCGGTGACCAGTGACCAGTGACCGATAATAACTGGCTCCTGCTATTAGTGTTAGCGTCTCTACATATTGGATGCTTGAGTCCAGAGATGGAGTTACACCTTATTTATTACCACTGACGTATACGAGTCGTCATTGTCATTTTGGTAGTGCATAAATACAACAGGAATTCTTATAAGCCTCTTCCCCAGTTGTGATACACCAAACTTTCGTTTGATGGATGGCGGTAAATTCTCAAAAGCGACTGGAGTAAAGCCAAAGCGGCTGTAAAACTGGGCTAATTGCTGACCCAAGCATTCCAAATAAAGTGGTAAAGTTGCTTGATGAATCAGATATTGTGTTAACGCACTTCCCAAACCGCGACCTCTCCACGCTGGTAAAACGACTAAACTCCCAAGTTCTTGTACTCCAGAAAAGTTGCGGAGTTGTCCGCATGCCACTATTTGCCCGTCGCATTCTATGACCCAAAATTGCTCCCATCTGATTTGAGTAGGATCGAGTGCTGCTCTCAGTACCAGTAACCGGATAGACCAAATATCTTCAGATGTTGCTTTGCGAAGAACACATTCTGCTGGTAAAGGAATCATAGTGGTTAGTGGTTAGTTGTTGGTTGTTAGTGGTTAGTGGTTAGTTGTTGGTTGTTAGTGGTTAGTGGTTAGTTGTTGGTTGTTAGTTGTTAGTAGCTAGTGGTCACTGGTTAGTGGTTATTTTAACTAATAACGGCATTGAAATATTAAAGAATGTAAAAATTGTCGGACAATGTCATAAAAGGTCATAGCCTTGTCAATCTTACTTTAACCTTTGCGAAACGGTTCTACTTGCAGATGAATTCAGGTATAGAGCCAAATCGAAACAGAAAATTCCAAACAAATCAAAGAACAAGTCAAGAATTTAATTTGGAATTCATAAAAATTAAATTTATCTGGCAAGGAGATGAGTATCATGAAATTGAATGAATATTTATATTACAAAGCGACTCCTCAGGTTAATGAAAGCATTGAAGAGGTCTTTGCTCAAAATGCAAGCACTTCAAATCTCAATTCTGCTGATACCAAGAGCAAGAGACCTACTGTCGTTGCTAGATGGTATAGAGAGAATGGCAAAATGATTTGTCAGTGGGAACTTATTTAGAAAGGTCAATGAGTTTGTAGTTGGAATGCATGCGCTAAAGCGCTACTACAAACAGAATATAAAAATTTTACCTTTTGTTAAAAAGTTTATATTTTCTTTACTAAGATTGCACGGGAGACTTATCTTATGCGCCTCAATTATCGTGGTTTATCATACACTTCTACTTCCCAAAATATCGAAACTGTGAATTCTCAAATTTCAGCCCAATTTCTCGGACAAAGTTATCAAATTCGTCGTGTAGTTCAACCTTCTAGTTTTCAATCGAGAGTAAGTCTTCAGTTTCGTGGTTCGTTATATTTCAGATCTGAATCATGAAAGTGGGAAATGGGCAATGTAAATTGAATAACTTTTAACAATACTCATTGCCCGATTCCCTACCCCCTACTCCCTACTCCCTACCCCCTATTGATGAAACCACAGGAATTGCGTGTTTGGTATACTAGCGATCGCTTGGGGAAACATTTGGTGGAGTGCTTACGATCCCACAACAGATCGCTCTATCCACAATATATCTGAGGAGGAAATTTTGGTTTGGATAGAGCACCTTTATAGCCGAAAGGAAGGATTTTAAGAGGTTTTAATGAAGAAAAAATTTATTTTATTTACCTTGTCTCTGCTCATCATAATTGGGTTGTTAACATACCCTACTAAGCTGTATGGTCAAGCGATGGCAAACGAGCCTGGTAGCATTTCTGCTCAAAGAACTCATCCCTCAGTACCTCTTCTCAACAATATTGGCAATCACCACCATCCCATATCAACTAGCTCAAAACTTGCCCAACGCTACTTTGACCAGGGGCTTGTTCTAGCTTATGGATTCAATCATGCTCTGGCAGTACGCTCTTTTCAAGAAGCAACAAAGTTAGATCCTAATTGTGCGATGTGTTACTGGGGACTTGCACTTGTTCAAGGACCGAATATTAACGCACCGATGGATGCAGAAGCTATCCCATCAGCATCTCAAGCGTTGCAAAAAGCAGTTGAGTTGAGCAAAAATGCCAGTGAGAAAGAACAGGCTTACATTAACGCCCTAACAAAACGTTACTCGTCACAACCCATTGAAGACCGCAAGCCTTTGGATCTTGCTTATGCTGATGCAATGCGAGAGGTACAAAAACGCTATCCAGATGATTTGGACGCTGCAACTCTGTTTGCTGAAGCTTTAATGGACACAATGCCTTGGAATTACTGGACTAGGGATGGAAAACCCAACACGGGAACAGATGTACTTCTTGCCACTTTAGAGTCTATCTTAAAGCGCAATCCCAATCATCCTGGTGCTCTCCACTTACATATTCATGCTGTTGAAGCATCTGCCCATCCAGAACGTGGGGTTACGAGTGCAGATCGTCTCCGCAATTTAGTTCCAGGTGCTGGACATTTAGTACATATGCCCGGTCATATTTATATCCGAGTTGGGAGATACCATGATGCTGTTGTAGCGAACCAAAAAGCTATTGCTGCTGACAAACAATTTATGTCCTTGGCTCCATGCCATATCAAAGGACTTTACGAACTGGGTTACGTACCCCATAACTATCACTTCCTTTTAGCAGGGGCT
The DNA here is from genome assembly GCF_009725235.1 of Scytonema sp. UIC 10036. The sequence continues at coordinate 38,869 of NZ_WJFC01000075.1, read as the reverse complement.
GTGATGGGAGGAGAAGGTACATTAGCAATTCAAACAGCCCGTGAAACATCGGCAATTGCAGATCGCAAAGTGATGCGGCAACCCGGATTTGGAACTTTACAGCATTATTACGCATTACCACTGTATGCTTTAACAAAGTTTGGTAAGTGGGATGAAATTCTGAACGAGCCAGCACCAGATGCAGATCTGACCTATCCCAACGGGGTTTGGCATTATGCAAGGGGAATGGCGTTTACTGCAAAAGGTCAACTGAAGCAAGCTGTAGAGGAATTGGAAAAGGTAAGAGCTATCGCAGCCGATCCTGCTTTGGAAAAGGTGACAGTTTGGGATATTAATTCCACTGTCAGTTTAATGAAAATTGCCTCCGAGGTTTTAGCTGGTGAACTCGCAGCAAAACAAAAGGACTATACACAAGCGATCGCTCACTTGAAAACTGCTGTTTCATTAGAAGATAATCTCAGATACGATGAACCTGCAAGTTGGTCTTCTCCTGTTCGGCAATCATTAGGAGCCGTTTTGCTAGAGGCTAACCGCATACAAGAAGCTGAAACTATATACCGGGAAGATTTAGAACGCTATCCTGAAAATGGTTGGTCGCTTCTGGGGCTGGCAAAAAGCTTAGATGCACAAGGTAAGACAAAAGAAGCTCGCTTGGTGCAAAAGCGATTTGAGAAAGCTTGGAAGTATGCTGATATCAAGCTTATTGCTTCACGAGTTTGAGTTTTGAAAGAGACTTTGTACCGCCTCGTACCCAGCCTCCACCTGACCACCTCGTACCCAGGCTCCGCCTGACCACCTCGTACCCAGGCTCCGCCTGGGAATGCCTTACGGGAGGCTCCGCCTCCTCCATGCAGTTAGCCCAGCGAGACTCAGCCTTGCATAGCAATCCTATCGGTTTAACTTTCCATGAACAAGCTAGATAGTACACAACACCTTAACGGATTTTATTATTCAGCACTTAACCCTGACTTTGTTTGTATAGCTGCTAGCTGAATTTTGAGGATTTTATTTTGTTCCCTAAGTACTCCAGGTGAATCAATCTGACAATCGTCAAAAGTCACAGAGTCCACATCTAGGAATTGAGCGATCGCCAACTCAATCACTAATTCTGGGGAAAGTTGGTTTTGTTTGGAGTATTCCTCTATTGCCTGCCTAATGCGCTCTGGCAAGTAGTCTAAGATATTTTTAAGTGAGTTTGTTTCGGTTCTTTGCATAGTACTTACTTTAAAGAACGTAGGAACTAGGGAGTAAATTAAGCTGTATATCTCGCATTACCACCAGCAGCAACATCAAGAACTGCACCAGAAATATACTGAGCATCATCTTTTGCAAGGAAAGCGATCGCAGTCGCAACATCACTGGGTTCAAGAGCTGGTATTGGCAGGGCATGATAACTCAGAGTAGCCTTATCTTGGTCTTGGACGGTGTTCGCGGAAGTCGAGCGACGTTGTCCTTCACTCCGATAAAGCGGTGTGTTAACAGCACCAGGCGCAACGGCATTCACTGTAATGTTATCTTGCCCCAGTTCCAGAGCGACAGATTTAACCAAACCTATGACACCCCACTTTGTAGCCGAATAGTTAGCCACTCCAGCAACACCCATGCGACCACCAATTGATGACACGGCGATGATTCTACCACGCTTCTGCTTTTGCATTTGTGGAATAACCGCCCACATGGAATTAGCTACGCCTGTCAAGTTAACATCAATAACATCGCTCCACTGTTGAGAAGTCATTTCATCAAAAGGACTCCAGATGGCAATGCCAGCATTAGCCACAAGAATATCAAGCCCATCGAGTTCTCTCACGGTCGTTTCAGCGGCTTGCTTCATGGCTGCCAGGTCCCGAACATCTGCCACAATTGGCAATGCTCTGCGACCTTCAGCTTGAACAAGGCGCACTGCTTCTTCTAGTTCTGTACGATTTGCCAACCGATAGCTGTGGATATTCTTAACACCTTGTGGTTGCGCGATATCAAGCAACGCGACATCTGCACCTTGCCGTGCTAACTCAACAGCTGTTGCAAGACCAATTCCTCTCGCCGCACCTGTCACTAAAGCTACCTTACCAGAAAGTGGGAGGGAGGATGGTGCGGGTGATTTTGCAGTTGCTGGTTTTTGTGGTTGTGCCTCTGCTTTTTTAGGAGATAATCCCGCACCGACTCCCACTCCTGCAACTGCCAATGCTGCGTTTTTAATCAAGTTACGACGGGTTTGATTAACTTTTTTGCTCCTCATCATTTTGCCCTCAGAGAAATCTACCGTTGAAACGCTTATCTGATACAAAATTACGATGGGAGCCACTGGGCAAAATTGTAAATTCTTGCTCTTGTTGTGGAATTAAGAAGCGAGAGGCATAAATGAGTATGCGTGTAGTTTTGAAAAGCTTTTTGGTAAAACACCAACAATTTGCTTAAAAGCTTTCGTGAAATGTGCTTGGTCGTAAAAACCGACTTGTAGACCAATATCTGTTAAATTGGGGTATGGAGAGACGGAAATTAGTTGCTTGGCTCGCTCTACTCGATTTTGTAGCACGTACTGGTGAGGGGATAATCCAAGCGATCGCTTAAACAAGCGAGCAAAGTGATACGGGCTGAGATTGACTTGGTCTGCCAAAGCAACAAGGCTCAAATCCTCGCTGAGATGGTCGTGGATATACTCAATAGCTTGTCTCAATTGTAATCCCGATAGCTTCCCCTTTGGTTCAAGAGGCTTTTTACTGCTAACTCCATGCTGTGCCAACAAATGTAGTGCAAATGCCAGCCCCAAAGATTCACCATACAGTCCTCCAGCATAACTTCTGGATTTCAACTCTGTTTGAAAACGCAAAGCAAAGTGGGCAATAATGGGGTCGTGTTCGCAGCGTCGTTCCTGAAAAGCGATTTTTTCAGTTGCAACAGTATCTTGAAAAACTTGGGTGACAAATTCTGGTTCCAGAGATATTGCGACAAACTCAAATTTTTCTCTCCAACGGGGTGCATTCATATCCCCGTGAGTTTGAAGGCAGAAGTCACCAGGTTTGAGAAGCTTTTGCCGCCAACGGCTACCATCTTTCCATTCATAATGGATTGGTTTGCCAGTATGGACAATGAGACGGTGTCCTTCAATGTAGTGTTCGGGGAGTTCAAGTGGTGCGATTTGGTGAAGTTCTACCGTAATTCCGCGCCAACCCGCATTCATACTTGAGAGTAACACAGTTCCATCAGGCGCAGCCGGGAAAATTTCCTTAGTTGTGCTGTCAATCAGTTGAATCTGGCTTTTAAGCATAGTTGGGCGAAAATAGTTGACGGGCTTTCACCAAATTAAGATTACCACTACTGATAATCATAATAACCCTTGATGCTTTAATTAAGAGAATTGGTATAAAAAGGTTGCAAAAATGCCTTATTCTTTAGACAACTGGACAAACAGGATTGCATCACGTTCGGATCTAACTGGACACCTCATACACTTGACTAGAGCTTCAGATATAGGTGGCAAAACACTGGACTCTGTTGAAATTCTGATAAAAATCCTTTTAGAAGAATGTTTACTTGGTAGTTCAACAAAATCAGGGTTTATCTGTGGAGATAGAAAAGCAGTTTGCTTTCAAGATACGCCACTTTATCAATTAGCGCAAAATATTTATTCAGAACAAGAGTATCGAAAAAAGAATTCTCAAGCCAAGCTACGTTATGTAGGTACAGGTTTAATGTTTCAAAAACCATATATATATGGTAAGGGTGGAAGACCAGTCATTTATGACAAGACTGAAGAAGCAAAAAGCTATTTACCTCCTCATGAGTGGTGGCGCATTGTTAAACTCGAACTTAACGATAATAGTAACATTATTGACTGGACGCATGAGCGTGAATGGCGAGTTCCCGATGATTTAAAGTTTGAATTAAAAGAAGTTATTGTAATTTTGCCTAATACAAATGCGTACAAAAAGTTTATTACAAAATGTAGGTTGATAGATACAGTCGATCTGCTGACAGTAATTCGAGGAATAGTGACGTTAAACGCGGTGTTTTTTTAGTGTTATAACCAGCAAAGCTTTACTTACCAAATATTATATAAGCTTCTGCATAAAATTTGTTTGGCTTTTCTACATGAAATGCTAAAATGCTAGTCTGGAACAACTCTGCCATAACAAAATATTGCCTGAATGTCTATCCAGTAAACTGCTTACGGCAAAGATCTGGTTGAATATTTTCAGTACAAATTCGGTTGGTAATTAAATCTACTAAGTGCTAGTTTGAACTGGCTGGACTATATTGGTTCTCATTCGTTCTGTTTAAAACATAAACAGAAGGAGAATAACAGTTAAGCATTTTTGGCAATATTTGGCAAAAATTAGCACTTAAACTTAAGCAGACAACAATTTACTATATAAATGAGTAGATTTAATCAGTTTACTGTCCCTGTAGCTAGACGAATGCCTGTCATAATCCTTGCTGATGTCAGTGGGAGTATGAGTGTTGAGGGCAAAATCGAGACTCTGAATAGAGCGATCGCTGAAACGATCGCCTCTTTTGCAGAAGAAGAAGATGTTCGCGCAGAAATTTATGTTGCAGTAATTACCTTTGGGAAAGATGGCGCTAAAATCCATCAACCTCTCACGGCTGCATCTGTGATTCAATGGACTAATATGGAAGCAATTGGTTCTACTCCAATGGCGGCAGCATTTGAACTAGCGACTACTGTCGTCGAAGACAAAAACCAAATTGCCAGTCGAGATTACTATCCCACCATTGTCCTGGTTTCCGATGGTCAGCCAACCGATGAAAGGGGTCATCTCACAGATAATTGGAAACAACCGTTACAGCAATTACTAAACTCGCCACGAGCATCTAAAGCCTTGCGCTTATCAATGGCAATTGGTGCAGATGCTGACTATGAGGTACTCAAGGAATTTTTGCAGGGTCAGCCGCAGGATATTCCTGTGTTCCGCGCTGACGAAGCCACTCAAATTCGGCAGTTCTTCCGGTGGGTAACGATGACCGTCACTAACCGTTCTAAAAGTGCTAACCCCCAGAGTATGCCCATCATAGACTACAGTAATGAAGATTTGGTGTTTTGATGGCGAAGAAACTTCAGAGTCAGGTGCAATGCTTCGGTGCTTCTGTTAGAGGACGACTCCACCAACATGAGGGGCGTCCAAACGAGGATGCGTGGGAAAGTATTTGCAGTAGCTTTGGTACCGCCATTGTGGTAAGTGATGGCATGGGTTCCAAACCAAACGCTTGCACAGGAGCACGTAAGGCTTGCAAGGCAGTTCAGGATGCACTACGCTCCTGGAGTAAATTTAATGGCGCATCACCAGTAGTACTGCTGCGGTTAATTCATATCCTATGGGGACTTCAAGTATTGCCTGCTAGTGAAGAAGATAGCGCTGCTACTTGCTTGTTTGCTGTTGTCCTTTCTTCTGGTGAACTACTTGTAGCAAAGCTCGGAGATGGGATTGCTGCAATTCGGGAAACAGATGGAAAGGTTATTGTACTGGGGGATGAGCGTTCTGGGTTTTGCAACGAAACGACAGCTTTGGGAATAGTACGCTCAACCAAAGAATGGTCTGTCATCACTAGACCCAGTTTTCCTCCTGGTACTGCTGTACTGTTGGCAACCGATGGGATAGCAGATGATTTGGTGAGTGATCGCGTGGGAGATTTTATCAATCTCCTGACTGAAGAGTTTGCCTGTATGCAACCAGCACTTAGATGGAGAACGCTTTGCCAAGAATTGCGAAACTGGTCTACACCCAAGCACCTGGATGATAAAACTTTGGCGATTCTTTGGCATCAAAAAGATGATTTTGGGAGTGCAAGCTAATGACAGGAGCTAAAAAACGAGTAGTAGATGTACTCGGTCATGTGTATGAACTAGAAAAAGAACTTGGTCGTGGAGGACAAGGTGCTGTCTTTGCTGTCAAAAATGGCAACTTAGCAGTGAAAGTCCTTTTTGATCGCTCCCCTGTACGTCGCACTCATTTAAGAAAGCAACTGACACAAGTGAGGAAGCTTGATATAGAGAAACTTCCGATTGCACGTCCTTTAGAGATATTAAACCCCCCACATCTTGGCTATGTCATGGAACTCCTTACTGACATGGTTCCTATTAGTAAACTTATCAATGCCCCAAAGAATGTAGATTGTTTGGTTGAATGGTATTTAGAGGGTGGGGGACTCCGTCGCCGCTTATTGCTACTAGCACGTTGTGCGGAAACTTTAGCTCAGTTACACGGTAAAGGACTTGTTTATACTGACCCTTCACCTAATAATATCTTTGTTTCTTCAGATGTTAACGACCATAAAATTATTCGGTTGATTGATGCTGATAATCTTCACTATGAAAGCTCGTCATCTTCAATAAATCTTTATACTCCTGGACATGGCGCACCTGAATTAGTTACAGGAAAGTTTGGAGCCAATACCCTTACTGATGCTCATGCTTTCGCCGTCATAGCATTCCAAACTTTATCCCTTGTTCATCCGTTAATGGGGAATATGGTTAATGAAGGAGAACCTGAACTAGAAACCCAAGCCTTGGAAGGAAAGCTACCTTGGATTGATGAACCTGAAGATAATAGCAATTCGACTACTCAAGGATTTCCAAGAGATATAGTCCTCTCTCCAAATCTTAAAGAATTGTGTCAACGTTGTTTTGGATCTGGTCTTAGAGAACCAACAAAAAGACCAGGTATTGGAGAATGGAGAGAGAAATTATATTCAGCAGCAGACTTCACGATCCATTGTCCAGAATGCAATAGCACATACTACGCAAATAAAAAATCCTGTCCTTGGTGCAACTATCCTCGACCTACTTATGTTCAAGTTAGAATCCAACGCTGGGAACCACTGCAAGGATGTTTTAGAGAACAGAAACCTTTACAAGGTTTTGCATTAACATCCTCTGAGTCTTTAATTTTAACAAGTCGTGTTGTTAGTAGCAGAACAGGTACAGATAGCCACAATCCTAATATTGAACTTGTGTTGGAAGGAGAAAATATTAAAGTTCGCAGTCTTAATGGTCAATGTTTCTGGCTTACATCTGAGGGAACTCAAAGAGTAGAGAAAGAAATGCAAGATAGATGGATTCGTTTCCCTGTTCAATCAGAACGGTATGGTTCTTGGCTGTTACATTTTGGCAATCTTGATTCTCCGCATCGTCTAGCTACTTTTACTTTGGTATCTGGAGAAAATGTATGAGAGTAAGTGATACTCAAAGTGGACGGGTGTACACAGTTGAGGTTGAGCAATGCGATCGCACTCCTTTTCAAGGGAGAGATGTACTAGCTGTCAATAACGAAGTTTTTTTCTACCAATCAGAAAAAACAGGTGAAATTCTTCTGCGTCATGCTACAGAAGATGTTTGGGATATCAGAGGCACTGATAAAAAGAATAAAAGTATTTTGCAAGGAATTATAGAACGAAATCTACCCCGTCTATCTTGGGTGGCTTCAGTACGTCCTAAGAAATCACCTGAAATCCTCATGATACAGGTACATGAATTTCCTCAACGCCTTCAGTTAACTGAGGAGTTTCAGATAGGCGTTGATGACAAAATCATTGAAGATATTCGAGAAAAGCACATTCGCAAGAATGTACCTGTTGATAAAATCATAGAATGGCTTAATGGACAATTTCTGTTACCAGTCTTGAATGAAAATCATGCTAGACGATCTCTACTTCAGGCAGGTACAAGTTTCCAAAATGGACTAGAAAATACATTTCTTTTATGTGGTAAAGAAAGGGTTATTAATATACGCTGTCAGTTAGACAATAAGCTCATTATTGAAAAAATAGAGAAAGCAAGATCGCCAAAGAAGGATGAGCAACACCGTCCTGTTGTCCTATTTGAAGCAAAGCTTTCTTTCTGCGATATCTCCTTAGCAGGAACTTTACGACAACCAGCCCGAACTGAAATTGATTTGATAGTTGAAAAATCTAACAGTTATTTGAAGCTTTGGAAAGAGTACAACAACCTTGAATTAGAGAGTATTGTGCAGAAAATTCAACAATTTGGCTGGGTACGATACAATTATTGTCAGATATTACATAATGGAAATTACCGATTTCAGTTACTATCAGAAGATAACTTAGAAGAAAGACTGAAAATGCTGGCAGAGTCTCAAGAATTTTCATTAGAAGCAAGCGAGCAACAACCACAATTCAGCACTAGTGAAAGCAGAAAAACTAAGAATAAATCATTTGTTGGGCAGCTAGAAGACATAGATTTATATAGTCTTAACGTTGAGATTCGTTCTGCAAATCCAGATGATGATTTATCTCCACCGCCAAAAGGTTTCTTGTTCATCTCCCTTCAAGGAGATCTTACCCGTTTAGCACGTCGTCAAAAGGCTGAACAACTTATCAGAACAGCTACTTGTCCGATGCCACAACTAGGGTTAATTTTAGAAAATCAGCGCGTCCCTACACGTCGTACCCGTCAGCACAAAGCCCTTTCTCCAGATACAAAAAAAGTTTTCAATGGTTCTCCTACTCTCCGTCAAGAAGAAGCTTTGAAAGTAGCTCTCAATACTCCTGATATTGCTCTGATTCAAGGACCACCTGGAACGGGAAAAACTAAAGTCATTAGCGCTCTACAAGTTAGATTAGCAGAAATTAGTGAAGATTCGGGTAACAGTGTATCTCATAGGTTACTGCTGACTAGCTATCAGCATGATGCAGTGGAAAATGCAGCAGAAAAGTCTGTTGTGTTTGGACTTCCAGCAGTAAGGATAGGTGGAAGAGCAAAAGATGATGTAAAGCAAGATAATGTAGACCGTTGGCTGCGATCGCGCATAGAAGCTTTGGAGGCAAAACTTGCTACATTTTCAGACTCACCAGAAAGCGCTAACTTGCGTCAAGTGCGGAATCTGGTAGCAAGTTATATTCTCACTCCAGGTAATAGACAAGAAACAGCAGCACTGCTCAAACAAATTTTTGAACTTACAAAAGGCAAGATAAAGGGTGATTTAAGCGATCGGCTGTTGGAATACAGCCACAAACTTGCTAGGGGACAAAATCTTCTAGACACAGAGAACTTAGAAGAACGAGAATCAGCACTTAGAGCGGTAAAAGGAATTAGAACTGACCCTGTGACATTTTCTGATGATGGTCCGCGCACTGCAATGAAAGCACTCCGCCGTTTGGATTCATTGCAGGTGCTAGAAACGTCTGAACGTCAACTCTTGCAAAATGCAGCCGAGTGGATCGAGGAAGAAGCACCTCCATTTTTGGAGGAATTGGCATTATTGCGCGATCGCTTACTCGAAAAACTCATCCCGCAAGCAGTTCCTGTGACTACTGTTGTTGCCGATCCAGAAATCGAAGTATTACTCAACAACGTTAGAGAGGCAATGTACGAACGAGTTCGCCAATCTTCAGAAGGTGTAGAAGCAGTTTTATCAGAGTATTTAGAAGATTTGAGCACCGATCCCCAAGGAGTCAGAGAAATGCTGCGTGATTACACTGTGGTTCTCGCAGCCACTTGTCAGCAGTCATCAAGTAAACAAATGCAGCGAGTAACGGGAGATGATGACACAGTCTTTGAGACAGTCATTGTCGATGAAGCTGCAAGAGCAAACCCTCTAGACCTATTTATTCCCATGTCCAAAGCAGAGAGGCGAATTATTCTTGTCGGCGATCACCGCCAACTTCCTCAGATTCTTGAAGAAGATATAGAACGTCAACTGAGTCAATCCACAGAAGCGACTAAAAAGGCGCTGAAAAAAAGTCTCTTTGAACGTCTGTTTGTCCAGATGAAAGAGCTAGAAAAACTTGATGGTATCAAACGGACAGTTACTTTAGATACTCAATACCGAATGCACCCTATTTTAGGTGATTTCGTCAGTCGAACTTTTTACGAATTTCATGGTGAGCCACCTATCGGTGCAGGTAGACCTGAAGAAGAATTTATTCATAACCTACCTGGTTATGAAAATGTTGTTGCAGCTTGGATAAATGTGCCGCTAAGCGCTGGTAAGGAAACCAAAGGACGGAGTAAATCTCGTCCTATAGAAGCAAAACGAATTGCTCAAGAATTGAAAAAGCTAATTGAGCATGATACGCGGTTTACATTTGGTATTATTGCCTTCTATTCAGCGCAGGTGACAGAAATTTGGAAAGCACTTTGTGAAGTTGGTATAGCAGAGCAAACAGATGATGGAATTTACCAAATTGCCACTGCTTACCGAGAAACAAGAAACCACGAAGGCAAAATTATAGAAAGGCTGAGAGTCGGAACAGTAGATGCTTTTCAAGGAAAAGAATTTGATATAGTTTTTCTCTCAATGACTCGCAGTAATAATATTAACGCAAATAGTGAAGACCTTTATCACAAGAAATACGGTTTCCTGATGTTAGAAAACCGCCTTTGCGTAGCTATGAGTCGTCAGCAACGTTTGTTAATTACAGTTGGAGACTTAGAAATGGTGAAAGCAGAAGCTGCTCCAACAGCAATTCGAGAATTAGTAGCTTTTTACGAACTTTGCCAAAAATCGCTCGGTAAAATTATCTAAAATTGCCCTCGTATGTCTTTTAAAAAAGAAACATCAGTACTCCTATATTCTGACCTCCGTTCCTCTACACACTGGAGTAAGCGCCAGTATTTACTATTCCCGGCTTGGTGTTACCGAGTGGTTGCGCCACGAATTCACGCTCGCAAAGTGAATATTTTAGAAAAAGCTGTTTTAGGAATGTGTCAAGTTGGGGCTTTTTCGGCTAAAGAGATTGGTGAAAAATTGGAGATCGGCACTGATTTAGCAGCACTTATTATACAGCAATTATCAGAGCAAAATTTGATTAATAATAAAGGGTTCCTGACTGAGCAAGGATTGGGCATTTTAGAGCATGAAACCTTAGCTTCTCAAGATATGGTAGCAGGGTTTATTTTTCAAGACCCTTGGACACGAGAGTTATTTCCTCGTTTTGTGGAACGTCAAGAATATGCTGAGGTTAATTTCAATCAAGGTGGTTATCCAGACCTTTTATTTGGAACAACAGGGAAACCAGATTACCGAAGAGCTTATATGCCTTTACCTATAGAAGATGTTGTGAAAACTCAACCATCGCCGCAAGATATTTTACAAGCTGTGAGAAAGCATGAAAAAGCATTACGCTATCGAACTTTTTCAGAAGAGTTGGACGGTGATGACGATGTATGGACTTTTAACCAAGTTCCAAATATACAACGCATATCTTTTGTTGAAGAAGAACCTGTACCAGTCTGGCTAACTACTTTTCTCTATCTACCTAAAAATTCATCCAGCACTACAAGCTGGTATATTTGTGACCCTTTTGGACTTGGAGATAGTCCTTGGCTGCGTCGTAAATTGGAAATTCAAATCAAGAAAAATCCAAGCTTCAGGGGTTTACAAAAACTGATTTTAGAAATCATTGATGAATATAAAGATGAAGAAGAAATAGATAGAAAATTTACGAATTTGATTCAACAGGCTAATGAAGAAGCTGAAATGAGAGTTGAGCATAAATTAACGATAGAGATTAGGCGATGGGATAGAGTGTTCAATAACTTGGTAGGTATGGAAAGAACTTATATAGAAGCTCAGGCATTAGTAGATTTAAAAAATATACCAGATAAATTAGATGATATCCTTGTGAAAGCGCAAAAAGTTGTTGAAAGTCTTTTTTTAACTATTCGGGAAATTTATCCTACAGCTAAGGCTTGGCAATTACTCTCACCACAAGACCGAGAGCATAATAGAAATCTCCTGAATGGACTAGCTAATAAATTGGGTTTTATCACCCCTCTACCCAGTTCTTTAGTTGATGTTAAGCAGGGGAAAGTCAGATTTGCTGCTGATTCTGGTAGAGGTTCTTTACGTTCTTATATCCTCGCTGGTTTGTTAACTGCTCGACATGGTAGTCATCATCCACTGCAATTGGTAGCTCAAAAAGCACCAGATATGCTCATCCGATTAGATAAGCTTGCGGGAATGCGCGATCGAAGCAGTCATTCCAGCAACCAACAATTGGAAATTCCAGAAGTCTTGCAGCAAATCTCAACAGTTTATGAGGTTGTTGCCAGTACATTAGAACTTAACTATCAACCGTAAGAGATTATTACTATAAATATAGGATTTGACAATGAGTAAACCAAAAAATCAGCGTACAAAAGGAAATTTACCTTTTGTACCTAAATCTTCTACATCATCAACTTCTGCTAAAACTCCATCTATTCAAGAAAACCTTTCTCCAGCACAGGTTAGCAGTCTAGCAGATAAAGCTATAGAAAAAATCAGTGATGAACAGTTAACATCTATTATTTCTTCAACACCTCCTCATGACTTTAAAGTAGAAGAGTGCTGGCAAAAAGCAAAATTATTTGAAGCAGCTATAGAAAAGATTACGACAGAACTCAAGCAGGTAGAAAATCGCCAAAAAGAATTAGAAATTCAGAAAATACAGAGAGAGGTTTTAAAAAAGGAGTTAGAGGAACAAAGACAGAAAATAACCGAACAACAAGAGGATTTAAAGAAACAGCAAACTCGGAGCAACGCTCGTATAGCAACGCTAGCAGAGTTAGAAAGACAACTCAGAGAAAGGGAATTGAATGCTGAGGCTAGTTTCCTAGAGCAAAATCGTGCTGCTTTAGCTGAACTAGAAACCCAAACTCAAGAGTTACGTAAAACACGAGAGCAACTTTATAAGGATATTGCCCAGAGGCAGAAACAGTTTGATATTCAAATTGCTCAAAAACTTACAGAAATAGAGCAGGAAATCAGTACAAAACGTCAACAAATAGAGAACGAACAGCAGCAAGTAGATACAGTCAGAAAACATTTACGTATTGAACAAAGAAAACTAGAAACCGAAAGGGAATTGCTCGAAGAAGATAAAGTGGCTTTGTTCGAGAAGATAGAACAAAAAGCAGCTGCAAGGATAGAGCAACAACAGGTAAAAATTCAAGAACTAGAGGAAAGGTTAAAAGTATCTCAACAAGTACGAGAAGAATTTCAGGAGAAACTTATTCAGAGAACCGAAGCAGATCGGAGATTTGGACAAAAGACTCCAGAAGAAGTTCTTGAAGATTTAGAAACTTTGCGACGTGACAACGCTGAACTTGAACAAAAACTTGCCTTAAGACTTAGTGAAAGTGCTGTTGCCAGATTACAAGACTTAGAGGTTCAGAAGGAACAATGGGAAACGGAACACTTCCGGCTTAGTACCAGGGTACAAGAACTAGAGAGGAACATAATTTATAACCGCATTGCGGTAATAGAACTCGAAACTCTACGAGATGAAAAAGAAGCTTTAGAAGCAAGTAATAACCGTCTAAAAGCAGCTCTTTTGGAACTGAAAACAGACGTTAATGAAGCCGTTACTCAATCCAAAGACAAGAGTCCTTTCCCTGAATGTTCCCGCATGGACGTTGAGCCAAGCTTGCAAGGAGAAATTCCACTTTGTGAACACATTCCTGACTTACGACAATTTGCCGAAGATTTGCGTTACCGCATTGCCTTATCTCCCCTAATGCTGGATGACAATAGTGAGAAGCGGCTTTATTACTCAGAACGTGATATTAGAGTATTTTTAGGTGGTTTAGCAATGAGTCACCTGCACATTCTCCAAGGCATCAGTGGTACAGGAAAAACTAGCCTACCTATCGCTTTTTCTCGTGCTATCGGAGGTGAGTACGAACTAGTGGAAGTACAAGCAGGGTGGCGCGATCGCCCAGATCTCATTGGTTACTGTAACACTTTTGAAGGTAAATTTTACGAAACAAAATTTCTCAAAGCTATCTACAAAGCTCAGTGTCCGGCAAACAAAGACCGAACCTTTATCATTATTCTTGATGAAATGAACCTTTCCCGACCCGAGCAATACTTTGCTGATTTTCTTTCCAAACTAGAACAAGATACTCCCGCAATCGACTTAACACCTGATTTAAAACCTTCTCCAAAGTTGTTTCAACAGGGAAATACACTTCCTATTCCCCCGAATGTCTGGTTTATCGGAACTGCTAACCAAGATGAAACAACTTTGGAATTTGCAGACAAAACCTATGACCGCTCTCATATCATGGAATTACAACGCAATCATGAAACTTTTCGCATTCCAGCACAACTAGAGCCAAGGCACCCTATTTCTTATGATGCCTTGACAAAATCCTTTAAAAATGCACAGAGAAGGTATGCAGATAAAGCCTCTGAGGCTTATCAATTTTTAAATGAAACGCTAGCAGAATTTCTAGAACGCCGATTTAAAGTTGGTTGGGGAAATCGGTTAGAACGACAAATCAAAGATTTTGTGCCTGTGGTGATTGCCGCAGGGGGTTCATTGGGTGAAGCTACTGACCATATTCTAGCGACTAAAATTTTGCGGAAGATACGCGATCGCCACGACACACCTACCAGTGACTTGAGAAAACTCAAAGAAGAACTCCTAGCTGGTTGGAATTTACATCATTTTAAACCAGAACCAAAACAATCAATAGAAATTATTGACACAGAAATCCGTCGATTGGAACCAGGGGAAGATTAATCATGCAATTTTGGAACCGCCTGACAAGAAGCATTGCCAAGGAACTTCCCGACCAAGTTGTTCTGGGTCAATGGCAATTTATTACCGAGTCGGAAAGGGTGCTTATCAATACCCTTGAACTCCCATCCAATTCCAGAGAATATATTTTTCCTGACTCTGGATATTGTTGGTCATTGCGTTCTGCCGACACCAAGCTACACTATGAGAAACACTTTTCCAAGTGGCAACTTCCTTCAAATATACTATCTGAAAGTTTGCGGTTTTTTGAGTGCGAGCTACAAAATTTAGTATCTAACTCAGCCACATGGTTAGACTGGGTTAAGGTACCGTCCCTAGTACCAGAAATAGAGCAAAAGATTAATATCCAGCCGCTAGAGGTAATAACAAAGCAAAACCTGGGACACATTGAGGAAGTTTGCCATCGTCCCCGAACTTACCTCAAACTGGAAACTGAAAGATTGCCAGTATCCCGCGCTCAACGCATCTCTCCTCATGCTGCTGAATTTCTGGCTGCACATACAGAAGATTGGGAACGACGTACTTTTCGCTCCGTTGTGCCTAAGCGAGTTCTTTGCATGGTAAGAGAAGAGTTATGGGACATTTACGAAAATAAAGTTACCGTTCGGCTAATTGACAACCTACTAGAGTATGTACGCCAGCGCCTTCAGCAGGTGCAAACTCTCAAACAAGAACTTGAGGAAGCCGAGTACTTATCTGGAACAATCAATGATATTCACTTTAGAAATCATCAACGTATTTGTACACTATGGGGAAATTATTTTGATGCTACAACAGTAGTGAAAAAAGCAAATTCAACCCTGAGAGAGTTGCAGCAATTGCAGTATAAGTTGCGAAGTTTGATAGATACAGATTTATATAAAGCTATTGGGCTACGTGCATCTGTGGGAACAACTCTCAAACGAACAAACATTTTAGTCAATGACCAGCACTATCGTTATGTAGATTTGTTGTGGAGAGAATGGAGTCGTTGTCAGAGTGGACAGGCTAAAAACTCTCGCCAAGTCTTTGAGGAGAATCAAGAGCTTTTTCGCGGGTTTGAATCCTTTTGTCTGCTATTAATAGGACTGGCTTTGACAGGAAGCGGGAATGATGATGATAAGGGATTAGGTTTTCAGGCGATTTCCAATCTAATTCCTACACGCGGTAGTCAATCCATCAAATTTCAGGGAGCGTTAGGGGAAATATCCGTAACCTGGCAAGAAGATGGTTCGTTTTTAATTCAATCTCATGGAATTAAAGACTTGCACGTTATTCCCATCATAGCAACTCTCACTGCTACTAATAATTCTGAGATAATTACTACCACCGTCGAAACATTACTTTATAGCCTGACACCCAAAACTGACAATCAAACTTTAATTCTCTATCCAGGTACAGAGGAAGAGAGAAAGAAACTATCATTCCACATTCAACGAAAGATAAATACCCTTGGCAACGACTGTCTTCTTGGAGAGTTGTCTACAGCTATTCTGCCAATCAGTCCACTCGATATTATTAGCGTTGAAAGAGTTGCTCGTGCAATTCAATGGTGGCTAAACAGTCAGCGATATCTATCTTACCCACCTACTCTCGCAAGAGCTATTCCAGAACCTTTGCTCCAAAATGCTGACTGGTTAGAAGAAAATCAATCCAATCAAGTCCGAGTATTGCGATCGCCCCAATCAGCACAAGAGCAGTCGTTTAACACACAACTTCAAAGCCTTATCAATCAGTTACAAGCCCGTGGTTCTCAAGGAAGAGGACAACTTATTCAGCTACAACAACTGGAAAATTTACCCTCTCAAGCTAAGAACCTTATACAGCCATTTCAAGTATGCCCTGTTTGCCATTCTACAGGTAGCTTCACAGCGCGAGACCGTCAATGCTTTTTTTGTGAATGTAGTGAATGTGGAAGCAATTGGGGGACTCGAACTTGTGGGAGTTGTGGTAAAAAGTATCCATACATACAAATACAAAGAACAGGAATAAACAGTCAAAATCGCCAACAAGGGTGGGTCGAAAGGACTTTAGGTAGAGAAGTTCTTGCTGTTCCTTGCTGGATAGAACACAATTATGGTACTTTTATTTGTTCCAATTGTGGACGATGCAGCCAAGCCGAACAGGGATATCTTAGGGGTTGTCTTCGCTGTCAAAACTAATCTACCAACCCTAGCTTTGTTTGTGCAGCCTCTAGCTGAATTTTTAGGATTTTATTTTGTTCCCTAAGTACTCAAGCGTGAATCAATCTGACAATCGTCAAAAGTCACAGAGTCCACATCTAGGAACTGAGCGCTCGCGCTTCTCAATGACTAATTCTGAGGAAAGTTGGCTTTGTTGGGAGTATTCCTCTATTGCCTGCCTAATACGCTCCGGCAAGTAGTCCAAGATATTTTTAAGTGCGTTTGTTTCAGTTCTTTGCATAGTACTTGCTCTTGTGAATTGATTCCTTGACAGTTAAGTAGGAATTATAATTCATAAAATATACTTATATAGTATAAGTAGTGATATTTTACAAAATTATCTTTAAACTGCTTAATAGTAGTTTAAAGATACACAACAATGCTTAACTTCACCAGAAACAATCCTTACCAGAATGACTGTATCAACTTCCAATTGAACAGCCTCGATTTACTTCAACCGATTCGTCATTGGCTCGATCGCATTGAAATAACCAGCCCCAAAATTGCCCATTTTCTTTGCAGGGTGATTCCAGTTCAATGTCCTTTTGAGCGAGATATCTATCTTTTTGGTCAAAAAGTAGCCCATATCCCGCCTCTTTGTAAACTCAATCCCTTTTACGAGCAAGTTTCCAGTTTGCGGTTTCGCGCCCTTTGCTACCTTGCTGATGAGTGTGGGGAAGATGTGCGTTGCTACTGTTAAACTCACCAGTTCCCTAACCAGAGCAAAACCAAATTAGAAAAGCTGAACCAAGAAAAACTCATGAGCACACAGCAAGCTAATGACTTCGACAAAATTAGCCTCACGGCTTTCATGGTAAGTTTAGCCAGACAGTTTACAGATATTCCCCATGCTCGAGAGTTGGCACAATTGGTAGAAGCGCAAAGATTCGTAGAGCTATCTTTACCGAAACACCAAGACAAGAGCGTTTTGCTAACTGCACGTGTGGAAGCTCGCTACAAAGCCATTAACCAAGTCATGGCTCAATATCAAATAACACAAGTTCTGGAACTTGCATCTGGGTTGCTACCGCGTGGTATAAACTTATCTTGTGACCCTAACATCACTTTTGTTGAAACCGATTTGCCTGCAATGATTCGCTGCAAGCAGCAACTGGTTCAGCAACTTATTGGAGAACGCCCCAATCTGCACTTTGTAGAAATTGATGCTACCAGCAGTCCCAGCGATTTTTTTAAAAGTACCGTGCATTTGAAATCAGGACAACCAGTCACGGTTTTGTGTGAGGGGCTTCTGACACACCTTACACTTCCAGAAAAACAACGAGTGTGCGCCAACGTCCGAGAAATGCTTCGGGCTTACGGTGGAGTCTGGATTACCCCTGATTTCATTGACACAGCTAGCCTTTCCTTGTCGTTACAAAAAGACCCAGATTTACAGAAGCTCATACAAACAGGAACCAACTTTACAGGCAGATCTTTAGTAGATAATAATTTTACCACTCCTGACCAAGCGCGAGAATTCGCCTGCGAACAAGGCTTCCGCGTGGTGGAGTATAGTATGATGAATGCAATAAACGAGTTAAGCTCCTTGAAAATTTTAGGTGTTGATGCAGAAGTGGTTGAGAAAATGCTTGCCACTCAGTCTGTCTTTGCCCTGACTCTTGATATTGCTAATTGAAGCATTTACTGATTTCCTAGCCCTCTTGATGGGGGAAGTATTTGATTGGGTGTTGTTCGCAATCCTCCATTCGTGCTATTTGGACTGAGATACACTCCACCTGGTTTCATCTTATCTTTCCTAAGAATGACACGAGTTCCGTTACGGTAATAGAAAGTTTTTGTACCATTACCGTTATCAATTATATTGGATGGATAAAGTGTACCATTAGTTGGTGTAGTAATTCTACCATTAGGAGCTAGGCGAGTTCCAGCAGGATAGCTGAGAAAATTACCAGTTCCTTGCGAGCCATAGGAATTAGGATCGCTTTGCGCCCACGCTAGTTGAGGTGTTAAAGAAACCAAGACTGCTACACCAGTTATAAGGAGTTGTTGGAATGCCTTATTTCCAGAAATCATAGAATCTCTCCTATATAGTCTGCATCTACTATTATGTACCTAATTGTTGACAATATTTTCTATCTATCTACTGATAACAAAGTAAATCTTTGTACATTTCAAAAATTAAATAGGAGTGCTATATGATTTTAGAAGTTGCCATTCTCCAGGTAAAACCCGGACAATCGCCAGAATTTGAGAAAGCTTTCAAGCTAGCTTCATCAATTATTTCTTCAATGAATGGCTATATTAGTCACGAGCTACAACGATGCTTGGAAGTTGAAAATAGGTACATTTTACTAGTGCGTTGGGAAAAATTAGAAGATCATACAGTCGGTTTTCGCAAATCGTCAGAGTATGAACAATGGCGTCAATTGTTACACCATTTTTATGAGCCATTTCCAACGGTGGAACACTATGAGATGGTAGTCAGTAACAAAATCTATAAAACTTGAATATGACCGATTTACAAGAATAAAAGCAGTGATGAGAACAAAGAAGGAACCCGTGCTTTTTAGTCTGAATTCCTTCTCAAGTCTACCTTTTATTAAAATTAAAACAACCGAAAAATAAACGGATAACGGAAGGGTTCATCGGGGTTGCTAAAACAATGTAACAATGCCCAAATTGTCAGTCCCCAGTGTAGTAGAAAGCCAAACGCAACAACTGGAAAGAACAAAATTCCACCCAGCCCAAAGGTAAGCCAAGATAAAATTCCTAGGGGAACTCCAATGAGAGTTGCCCAGAACCAAACATTAAAGTGAAAATTAATGGATTCTTTCGCGTTACTTTTAACAACTGGGTCATCCGACAGCAAGTTAATCACAATTGGAACCCCAATCGAAAACAACGCCGTGCTGAAGAATATTGCACCATGAGACAGAGATGATAGCAATTTGCGCTTATCAGAATTGTATGTAACTTGCATCCAGAAAGCTCCTTTATTCTCTTTATAGTTTCAATTTTAATGGGGAATTGGCAGCTTTCGCATTACAGATTACCGTACTGAAAAAAATCTAGGTGTACACACAAGTCTATTTACCCCCCTTAATCCCCCCTTATAAAGGGGGGAAATTGAATTTCTCCTTTATAAGGGGGGAAATTCAATTTCCAGTTCCCTCCCCTTTCCAAGGGGAGGGTTAGGGTGGGGTAGCCCTCTTTCCGATCAACGCTTTTTGTAATTTCGGATTTCTTTATGAATCTTCTTCCATCGTTCTTTCTCCAATAAATTCAACCTTTGGTCTTGCTTTCTTTCCAGATAATTCAGTTCTTTTTGCAACTTTTGATAGTTCAAGAACCTTCGATAGTCGAGCGTTCCTTCATCCAATGCTTGTTGCACTGCACAACCTGGTTCGCGATCGTGCTGACAATTTCGGAAACGACACTGTTGGACAAACATTTCAATATCTGCAAATGTTTCCTGCAACCCCTCGTCCCCAGACCAAACTTGGAGTTCCCGCATACCTGGTGTATCTACAATCAAACCACCTGTTGGCAGTAAAATTAACTCTCGATGGGTAGTGGTGTGCTTTCCTCGATCGTCTCCTTTTCTGACCGCTTGAACAGTTTGAATGTCTTTTCCTATCAATTGATTGGTAATGGTGGATTTGCCAACACCAGATGACCCCAATAAAGCCACTGTTTGTCCGGGTTGGAGGTAGGGTTTTAAGCCATCCAATCCTTGAGAAGTGCTCGCACTTAAAACTACAATGGGTACACCCAGTGCGATTGCTTCCACTTCAGCCACACACTGTTCCACGCGATGCTCCGGAGGAGCCACTTCGTGAACGCACAAGTCTGCTTTATTAAGAACAATAACAGGATTTGCCCCGCTATCCCAAGCTGTCATCAGGTAACGCTCGATTCTTCTGGGGTTAAAGTCTCCATCCAATCCTGAGACTAAAAACACCGTGTCAACATTGGTAGCAACAATTTGTTCTTCCGTTTTAGCGCCTACAGTCTTGCGGGAAAATTTACTTTTTCTGGGCAAAATTGCCTGGATAGTTGCTCGCCTTTCAGAATCCCTCACACGAACAACAACCCAATCCCCTACAGCAGGAAAATCTGTTGATTCAGTAGCTTGGTATCTCAGTTTACCTGTAACTTCTGCTGAAAGTTCTCCGCGATCGCTATAAAGGACATAGGTATTTCTATGCTCAATAGCAACCCTACCAACAGTAAATCCTTGTTGGCGTAATGGTTCAAAGCTAGAAGCAAAAAAATCGCTCCAGCCCAAACAATTCAAATTCATTTGTATTTCCTCGGTGCGTGCTAATTTTTTTGCACAAGGTTCACAGAGGAATTGCGAGTTTCATTCCTGCCTTATTGAGGACTGAACGATAATCTCTGTGCCTTGTGTCGGATGTTTTGAAAAACCCAAAGTGACCTTGACGGCTACAAATACAGTCATCGTTTGTCCTCCCTATAGAGCTAATAATGTTATCAACAAGCTCACTCGTGTGAATTCCGGACATGTTCAATCCTGTTAACTTTAAAAAACTAGTGAAGATATATACTAACAGTGACTGTCTGTGATACTTTCTCAGATAAGTACTCTGCATACTGATAAATACAATTACTTATTTCCTCTGTTGAAAAGGTTAGTTTTTTATAGAGCAGTAAGGATTTGGGCTAAACCAGTGCTATCCCCGGTTACTCAGTTTAAAAAGTCATAAAAAATACAAAGAACAAAGTAGGCATGAAAAAAGAAATCTTAACAGCAGGATTTGTCCTCTTCTCTTTGAGTCTACCACTAAAAGCTTCTGCGGCCTTTAGCCAATTTAACGTATTTGGTGATAGCCTGTCAGATACTGGTAATGTATTTACTTTCACTCAGCAAGGCTCACCCACAGGTGTGATTCCTCCAAGCCCGCCTTACTTTCAAGGACGTTTTTCCAACGATAAGATTTGGGTAGACTACTTTGGAGACGCTGTAGGATTAACGCCCACTTTATTTGCCAATCTTGGTAGTACGGTTCCAACCCAAGGTATCAACTTTGCTTTTGGGGGGTCTAAGTCCGGTCAAGACAATGCTTTTATTCCTGGCGCACCAGGAGTGCTAGCTCAAGTTAGCGGGTTTTTAGCCACTAACCAAAAGGTAGATGCGAATGGACTCTATGCTGTGTGGGGAGGTGGAAACGATTACCTGTTCGGTCAAAATCCCGATGTTGTTGAAACAGTCGAGAATATATCAAATTCAGTAGGGTTACTTGCCCAAGCTGGGGCCAAAAATATTTTGGTATTTAATTTGCCCGATTTAGGCAGAACTCCAATTGCATTAAGATCTGGAAATTCCCCTATTTTAACAGCTGCAACAAACGCTCATAATCAGGCATTAGCAACATCTGTAGCTCAATTAAGCAATAATATTCCAGGCGTTAATATCATCCCTGTCGATATTAATTCATTATTTAACAGGGCGATCGCTAATCCAGAGGAATTTGGTTTCAAAGATGTTACCACCTCTTGCGTAGTGTATAACATTGTAACAAATCAAGTTTTGAAAACCTGTAATAATCCAAACGACTTTCTGTTCTTTGATGAAGTTCATCCTACTACAAACGCTCACAAGTTGGTAGCAGAAACAGCATTAGCCGCAATTAGAGGTAAGTCCGTACCCGAACCTTCAACAACATTCGGTATGTTAACATTTGGTGCTTTGGGTGCAGCAATGTTTAAGTATAAACGAAAACAACTTGCCGTGACTCGCACTAAGTCCAATCTCTAGAAATCTCATTCTTACCTCTGCGTACTCTGCGCCTCTGCGGTTTAAAAGTAATTTATTTAACCGATCCAGACGCAGAGAGCATAGAGAAAAAACACGAGGAATTGCTACTGCTTGAATCAAAACTTGATGAGTCACCTTGGCAAGGCTTAGCATTTCCGAGCATAAATCCATAGGTAATATTCTGGCAGGAAGGAATTATGACTAAAGTATTAAAGTGAGCCATATTATTTTTAATAATTCTGTTATACCAGTTTACGAAAATGATGATACAAATCGATAATGTAGAGACTAGCATAGCTAATCTTTACAGAATTTCAATATGTCGCAATTAAAGTTAAATGGTACTGTAGGGTGGGTATAATCTACTGCTGTCGCCAATTTACCTTTCGTCCTACCAAGTAAAAGGTGAAGAGCGAAAAGCCTAGCAAAACAACTATATCTATAAGCAATTTTTGAGTTATATCGGTTGGAAGAAGAGTTTGCCTCAAAGCATCAGCAGCATAGGTTGCAGGGCTTAAATGTCCTAAAAGCAGCACAATCTCTGGTAAACGACTTGCTGGAATTAGCACGGGGCCAATAAATAACATAACCATTGTGAACAGCAAACTCAAAGAACCGCTTTCTTCTGGAGTGCGAACATATGTTCCTATAATTGCACCAACACCTGACAAAGGTAACACGCACAGGGGAATCACAAGCAGAACGAGTGGGTTGAATTTCAGAGGAAGTTGAAGGTAAAAAACACCAAATCCAAGACTTACTAACAATGATGGTAGCGATAGCAGGAAGAACGACACAACAGTTGCTAAAATCAGAGCTTCGCGGCGAATGGGTAATGTTGCATAATAGTCCAAAGTTCCTGCAAATCTCATGTAGGTAAATCGAGACGATACATTGCCCAAATTACCGAACATGAGGGACATAACGAGATTACCTATCAAAATATATACCTGTGCTTCCTGTCCCGTACCTTGGGCAAAGCTACCAAGAGCAACAATTCCGAGTATGGGAGTGACTGTACTATTAAGAATTATTGTTGGCCAAGACCAACGCCAGTTGGTCAGTTCCATTAGAAATAAGTCCAAAATTTGTACAAATAGAGAGGGATTACGCTTTGGTGGCATAGTGCAGGTATAAATCTTCTAGAGTTGCTGAGTAAAGTCGAAAGTCGTCTATCTTATCTAAATTAAGGCTATTAAGAGTTGAAGTAACTTGGCTCCAATCCAATAACACCTGCCAATGTCCTGGTTCTAGTGGAATGTGAGTTAAACTAGGTGGCAACTCTGGCGGAGAGTCCGGTGAAAAAAATAATTCCAAACGCAACATCCGATCCACTTGTTGCTTGAGTTCGCTGGGACGCCCTACTGCTACCAATTCTCCTGCACGCATAATCCCAACTCTTTGAATCGCTTTTTCTGCTTCGATCGCGTCATGAGTAATCAAAATAATCGTCGTACCTTGTTCCTGATTAATTTGACGTAGATTATCCCAAACAAGTTTGCGACGTTGGGGATCGAGATCGTTCGTTGGTTCATCTAGAATAAGTACAGGTGGCAAACCTGCCATTGCGACTGCTAAGCGCAACAGTCGCTTTTGCCCGCCAGACAGACGCGAACTTGGTTTATGCCGTAGTTCTCGAATTTGCCAAAAATCCAGCAAATGATTGCATTCTTTTTGTGCGTTAGCGCGACTTAATCCTCGAAGATGAGAGGTAAAGTATAAAGCTTCCCCTACAGTTAAATTATTCAGAGCACCGCTTTCTTGAGGCATATAACCTACATTCATTTGAACTAAATAGGGAGCCTCAACAATATTTTTTCCCAGTAGAGAAATCGAGCCAGAATCGCTTGCCAGTAAATTTACCATCTGGCGCACCAAAGTACTTTTACCAGCGCCATTATCGCCCAAAATCCCAAAAATTTCCGCTTCAAGAATTTGGAGGGAGATGTTCTTGTTAGCAGGTTGGGTTTGACTGGGATAAGTTTTAACTATATTTTGAATGTCGTAGATAATCACATTGACTCCAAGACTTTTCTGTCTTAAGAGTAACCGCGTTCTACTGGTTTTTGATTATCTTGCGGGACTATCAAAGCTCTTGACATCTGTTGGAAGGCACATACCGAGGGAAGAAGTGGATTGAGAATAGATTGTCCTCACTTGAGGGTTACTCCACATGACAGTGGTACCAAGAGCAAAAAATGCCCCTAATGATATACCAGCCAGACATCTTACCTCTGAACGGAGACGCTTAATCTCGTCTTGACTAGTATTGTCTATTTTTGGTAAGGAATCTAGTTGGGCTTCTGGAACTATGGGTGTAGGAACAGGTTGCGGTTGTACAACTGTGAAAGTTGCTTGTAAGTACAGCCACTCAGCAATCAATTGGGGACAATTTTTTTGAAACCAACGCAGTGCAAAGATTTTAAAGACTGGTTTGGACATTCTCGCAACTGATTTTGCTACGGAGTTGAGAGAGCGATTCCGAAGCTTTTTGTTAATTAAGTTCACTGAAACCACATCGTACAGAGCATCCAATATAAGCTTTACGGTGGCTTCCTCATTTTTAGCTAAATGATTGAGCAACAGAAGAACATCATGCATTCGCTCTTGTTGCATTTGTTCCTCTGCCAAGTGTTGCGGAATTTTTACTAACTTTGGGCTAGACACTGTCTTAAACTAACCAACGGGTGGGGTTAATGATGGATAACCCAAAGCATAACACTTGGTTTTAAAAGTTGTCTTCCATCCGAAGTCAATACATTATTATTAACTATCTATCTCCGTAGATTTACAGTGAAGAAAGCTATAGCACAACTTTGCCGAATGAATTTAAAAAAATTAAATGACTACTTCAGAACCTGCGATCGCTCTTTGATACGAATAGAGAAACCAACTAAATAGAATTGCGTAAGTAAGATCGATGAGACCTGGAATTAGGTAAATTGGGTGAACATTTCCTATTAAGGTGTGATAAGCATAGTTCCTTCTACCTAAGGGATGACATATTAGGGTGTTGTAGTTGCAAGAACTAACAACTAAAAATCCCCAATCTCTCATCCCTATAACTAATATTTAGTAAACGTAAATCCCGCCTGTTTGCTGCAAGTTGATTGTTGTATCTCCCGCACCCGATCCTGCTTGTCGAATTGCCACAGTTACGACATTGCCATTCACTGTAACGTCATAGTTTAATCTTACCAGTGGTTCCATCGCATTAATTAAGAGGAAATCAGGAAGAATAACACCTTTACGTACAGTGTTGCTTCCAGGAGGTAACTTCCCATTAAAACCTAGGTCTGTTAAACCATATTCCAACATTAATCCTGTTTTATTGACTAATTGGAGTTCCACAGGGGCTTTGGGGCTAGCAACTCGTGCCACAGGTTGCCAGTCACCAGGGGTATATGTCCTGGCTGGGGGTGTTTGTGCTTTAAGAGCAGAAGTTGTCACTAAACCCATTATGAAAAAGGATGCAGCAGTTGAAAGAATCTTTAGTTTCATTGGTATCACCTAATAAGTATCAAATCTAGAAAAATGAGAACTTACTTACAGCAAATTTCAACTTGGTGAGGTACAAAATACCCCCCTCTGTCCCCCCTTAGTAAGGGGGGATGAAAGGGGGGTGTACCTCATTAGACTGAGAAAGGCTATAACTGAAATCATATTGCTGTCTGGAACCCGGTTGACTAACATATTCAACGGATCGACACCAACTATTTTAGGCTCTGTATCTACCAAAACTGTTATAGTATTTTCCCCAGTCTTTAATCTGTGTTTTTGCCGATAGAGAATCTCACCGTTCTTTCCCAAGACACCAATATCAATCTTTTCATCCATTGCGATCGTATGCATATGCCCTTTTTCATCAAAACGCAGTTTCTCCGCTAACACAGTCAGCTTCACTTCATACTTTCTATCAGGGCGTTTGATCGTGCCAAACCATTTCACCACCTAAAAAGACAATCACCAACTTAAAGAGATCCGCATACAAAGAAGCGGCTTGCTGAACTAACAGGTGAGTTAGGGGAAACATTGGCGTATTGTACAACTCCTGAGTGCTAACACCTACTGTACGATCGCTGTCTTGACACTCAGATTGCCCTCATCAGACGTAAAATACTGTTGCATAAAAAAATAAACGTCTTCCAAGCTAGGCGATACTCTAATACAGTGGATATCATTTTTAGGGAGCAGTGGTAGGTAACATATGGGACAGTATTACAAGTTTATAAATACTACTAAAAAAGTGGAGTCAACTATTCCACTTCCATTTAATTTTGGGATGCCTTGGGCTAAGAGTTTAGAATCTTACTCTCAAGAAGAATTGAAAGAAAAATTTGATTATGTCAAAATAAATAACAATTGGAGTGAAAATGATGAAGTTATAGCTGTGGGTGATTATGGAAATATTGTCTATTACCCAAACTCGTAAAATCTACTATAGCTGATTTCCATTTCTGTTGAAGCCAAGCCTCAATTCGTCCAGTAGCGATCGCTATCCCCAGAAGTTGGGATTGGGATTGTGCGATATCCTTGATTGAAGAATGAAAAGTTGACCTGATATGACTGAAAATTTATCGAACAAACATCTGCCTAATACTGAGAGTGCTGATAAGGAGCAACAAGAAATTTCAGAAGAAGTCAGACAATCTTCTGAAGAAGTTAGGCAATCTGCTGAAAAAGTTAGGCAATTTCAAGAAGAGCAACGACAATCAGCAGAAAAAGATCGTCAGTCAGAGGAAAAGTATAGGCAGCTTAGTGAAGAAGTGCGGCAAGAAAAAGAGAAAGCACGAGAATTCGCTGAAGAAGCCCGAAAATTCGCTGAAGAAGCCCGAAAATTCGCTGAAATTGCACGGCAAGAACGAGAGCAGCAACAGGTAATTTTAGATGAGATTAAACAGACTATTAAAGAAATGCAAAATAGAAATAGTAATAGTTTTGATGGATTGGTATGAAAGTTAACTCATAATTTCTATAGTACTTTTGAACTGTAAAAATATCAAAATTTGATTGCGGACACGGCTGCTTTTTTCTGCTCGTCAGTAACTTCTAGATATCGTTGCAACACGCTCACATCCGTGTGACCGCTAATCTCTTGAATGTGTCTCATTTGTCCAAAGTCCAAAAACAGGATTCCCATATCTAATTATTTTGCTTCCTGCTTAACCGCTAACCGACCATCTTCCATGTAAACAATGCGATCGGCTATATCAAGAATGCGATTGTCATGGGTGACTAACAAAATGGTACAATTCTTTTCTTTGGCAAGATGTTGCATGAGTTCTACAACGTCGCGACCGGATTTTTTATCTAGTGCTGCGGTTGGTTCGTCAGCTAGCACAATTTTAGGTTCTGCTACTAGGGCGCGTGCTATGGCGACTCTTTGTTTTTGCCCTCCTGAAAGGTCATCGGGATAGTAATTGATTCGCTGACCCAATCCTACTTGTTCTAGCATCGCGATCGCACGACTGGTCATTTGTTCGGAAGTTACATTTTCATGCAGTTCCAAACCCATTTTGACGTTCTGCAATGCTGTGAGGCTACCGTGGAGATTGTGGGCTTGAAAGATATAACCATTGTTGCGCCTTGCTAATGTCAGTTCTCTCGCACTTGCACCGCATAATTCTCGTTCTAAAACACGCATACTGCCAACTTGAGCGGAACGCAGTCCTCCTACAAGTGTCAAAAGAGTTGTTTTTCCAGATCCTGAGGGACCTGTCATAATCACAATTTCACCTGGGTTGATTTCTAAGTTAATGTCGAATAAGACTTGTTTGCGGAGTTGACCGTGACCAAAATAATGGTTGAGATTTTTAATGGAGATGACTGGTTTCATAATGTTAGTTGTTAGTGGTTAGTTGTTAGTTGTTAGTGGTTAGTGGTTAGTTGTTAGTTGTTAGCCATTAGCCATTAGCCATTAGCCATTAGCTATTAGCTAAAACATATCTGCTGGATCGGCTGATTGCAGTTTTCGAGTGGCGATCGCTCCTGATATGAGACACATAATTATGGTTAGGATGAGGACTAATACAGCTCGTGTTAGGGTCATGTATATGGGTAAGTTAGTGGCATTTCTGGTTAGAGAGTAAAGACCAAGGGGTACTATGGCTCCTGGGATAAAGCCTAGAAATGCTAGAATAATGACTTCTTCAAAGATGACTCCTAGTAAGTAGAGATTTTGATATCCCATTGCTTTGAAGGTAGCGTATTCTTTAATATGGGCATTTACATCTGTGGAAAGGACTTGATACACAATAATAATGCCGACTATAAACCCCATTGATACTCCCAATCCAAAGATGAAGCCAATGGGGCTTTCTGTTTGCCAAAAGTTTTGCTCGAATTGAATAAATTCTTCGTGGGTTAAGGCTTTGACATCATCTGGTAGGTAATTTTGTAATGCTTCTGCTACCTGTTTTGGATTGTAGCCTGATTCAATATAAATTAACCCTAGACTAATACTTACTGCTTCTCGTCTGGGAAATAATCGTAAAAAGTTTTGATCGCTGGTAATGAGGTTCCCATCAGCCCCAAAGGAACTTCCTATTTTGAATAAGCCAGCAAGTGTAATGGTGCGATTTTCTATTTCAGTTGTTACCGTTTTACCTTGTTCAATTTTGGCAATGGCTTCTTTATACTCTCCTTTGGTATCGCGATCGAATAAAAAATTATCTGTCAGCTTTATCTTATCTAACTGTTGGTTGACTTCTGGTAGCTTAAAAGCCGAATGGTCGGGATTGATACCCATAACCTGAATTGATGTTTCGCTGCGAGTTTGAGGATTTTTCCAAGTAATGACGTTAACGTACATTGCTTCTGCGGCTTTCACTCCTGAAACAGAAGATGCTTGGTACAATCGCCGCCGGGAAAATGTAGACAAGTTTTGCATATTACGAGCTTTTGGGCTGATTAAAACAATATCTGCATCCAAAACTCGGTTGAGGCGTGTATTACTGTCATACAAAGCACTTTGAAAACCCAGCTGCATGAACATAAGAACATCAGCAAAGGCAATACCTGATAATGCTACCAGCAGACGGCTTTTTTCGCGGCTCAGTTGTAGCCATCCTAGAGGGGTTCGTCGTTGTAATTGTTGGATGAATCCGATCAAATCTCAATCACCGCCTTGACTTGTAAATTGGTTAACTTAGCAGCTTTTTTGCTGGAAGCATTATTGAGTCGTACATGGACTTCCACAACTCTGGCATCAATATTGCTACTGGGATCGGTGTTAACGACGCTTTGACGCCGTACTTGTAACCCTATTGAATCAACTTTTCCAAGCAATTCTTCTGGTAAAGAATCACTCACAACTCTCACTTGCTGCCCTTGACGGACTTTGTTAATATCACTTTGATACACTTCTACAACAACATACATTTGGCTTGTTTGTCCAATTTCAACAATTCCGTCTTCCGATACGATTTCACCTGCACGTGTGTGTATATCTAAAACTTGACCGTTTTGTGGCGATCGCACGTAGGCTTGTTCTAAATTTTTCTTAGCTTGATTCACTTCTGCTATGGCATCGTTGACTTCTGCTTTTGCCACGTTGATATCAACTGGACGAACTTCGGCTATCTTTTGCAGTGTGGCTTGAGCTTCACTAATTTGTCGGCTACTCGTGGTATTGATGCGGGAAAGAACAGCTTGGGCTTCGCTCAGTTGTCTGCGACTCGTACTATTGATGCGCTCTAGAACTGCTTTGGCTTCGTTGAGTTGCTGTGTTGCTGTATCTAAGCTCAGGCGTTTGCTGTCAAAAGAAGACTTGGAAATTGCACCTTCTATCGAGAGCTGTTGATAGCGGTTGTATTCAGATCGAGCATTGTTAAGTTCTGCTTCTAGTTTTCTAATGGTTGCTTTTTGTGCTGTTTTATCTCCTTCCCATTGCGCTTTGATTCTGGCGATGGTTTCTTCTTGAGCTATTTTGTCACCTTCCCACTGCGCTTTGAGTCTGTCAATCTGTGCTTTTTGTGCATCAATTTCACCCTGTTTTGCACCCGCTTGAACTTTAATAAGGTTTGCTTGCTTGATTTTGACTTGTTCTTGTGCCCTAATTAAGCTGGCTTGAAGTCGCTCTTTGCTGTCAAGAATGGCGATCGCTTCTCCTGCTTTGACTTGTTGTCCCTCTTTTACCAAGAGTTGCTCAACTCGATTTTCTTGCGAGGATGTGGGTGCTGAAACTTTGATGACTTCTCCCTGTGGTTCTAGCCTTCCCAAAGCAGCAACCTTTGTGACTTTAGGTGCGATCGCTTGAGGTATTTGGGGCTTACTAGATTCTTGGGCTTGAAACTGCTGAAGTTGGTAGATTGTCGCTCCACCAATAACGAGAGTTGTGGCAATTCCTAAGACGAACACTGGGCGGCGCTTCTGTCTAAAGGATACAGAACTTTTAGATGTTGTATTTGTTGCATCGCTCACCATAAGTGACTTGCCTCTTATGACATTAACTAAACTAAACAGTTTAGTTGTTTTTTTTATAAACTAGACTGTACAGTATATAAATGTCAAGAGAATCTCCCATGCATAAAATATAATTATTGGAAAGCTGTAGGATATAAAAACCCCGTATCTCCTAGATAACAAATGGCTAATTGCTAATTGCTAATGGCTAATGGCTAATTGCTAATTGCTAATGACAAATGACAAATGACACTTGACAAATGACACTTGACAACAATCCAGAGCGCAAGCTTTCAGAAGAGAAGGTCGAAGCTATTCTCTCAGGTGCAATACAAGAGTTCTTAACACATGGATATGCTGCTACAACCATGGATCGGGTAACAGCAGCAGCAGGTGTATCTAAAGCAACTGTTTATAGTTATTTTCAGGATAAGGAGGGATTATTTACTGCCCTCATACAGCAATTGATAATCAAGCAGTATCAGGCTGCATTTAATCCTCAAAAAGCTCTCTCAGCAGAGGGTGAAGCGTCGGATCTCCTTCGTCAACTAGCAGTTTCAGTACTGGAAAGTGCTACAAAAGATGAACGGGTTTTGGGATTAATCCGTTTAGTGGTGGGTGAGTCGGGACGCTTTCCAGAATTAGCACGAGCTTTTGTTCGTAACATGGAAAAACCAGCTTTAGACGATCTCAGTAAATTCTTGGCTTGCAGTCATCTCAATCTACCCGATCCAGAAGCATCTGCACGCATTTTTTTGGGGACATTGGTTCATTTCATTCTGATTCAGGAAATATGCCATGGCAGAGACATTCTACCTATGGAACGCGATCGCCTGATTGACAATTTGGTTGACTTGTTAACTTCCAAACAAACTGCAAAGCCTTTATCGTCGGATCGATTTTCCAGAACGAGACAGAAGGCTCAGAGGCGCAATCGTAAGGATTCGGGTAAATTTGAGCGAGATTATTCCGAACCCAAACGTCTGAGATCTATCCGACTAACAGATACAGCTTGGGAAAACTTGGCTGCGATCGCAGCTAAAAATCAACTGACTCGTAGTGAAATTATTGAAATTATTGCTCGTAATGAGGATGTGTTGTAGAAATGGTCTACGCGATTATTTGTATATACATGGATGGAGCGTGATTACAGTACTTCTCGGTTGCATGGAATACGTAAATGTAAATCCGTACCTTACTACCAATTCCTTAAATCTTTGAAACAAATGCGATCGAATTACCCCCCTTAATCCCCCCTTATCAAGGGGGGAAATGGAAAATCAAGTTCCCTACCCCTTTAACTGTATATACATGGTTGATGCTGACTTGTGCGATTGTCAACACGCTCGGCGGAGCCTCTAGTAAGTAATTCCCAGCCTCAGGCTGGGAACGAGGTGGGGGTCTGATAAGAAGGGCTTAGCAAAAATTAACAATACTGGGAATGGTAAACTCTAAGCGAATATACAGAGGAGAAACAAATCAAGCAAGTGGTATTGCCAAATTCATGAAGGATGTTGAGCAGAATTCCAAAGCTTTGAGTCCAACTCCCTTTTCCTCCAAGGATCGGGGCTGAGGATAAAAGCCACTTTATTATCTCTTGTTTTGATACTTTGCACACTAGGGATAGAATATAGCATGACCTTTGTGCCTTTATTAACTTAATCAGTAGAACTTGCTACAAAATGTAGTAAATTCTACAAAATAAGGCTCAATCAAATCTCTGTTAAGGGCAAAGGTCTCGCATCTAACCCCAACTCTAAACTTTTATGGATTCCCGGATTCGCTTTTTGATGTGCTCCCCCGACCACTATGATGTGGACTATGTTATTAATCCTTGGATGGAAGGGAACATCCACAAGTCATCTCAAGAACGTGCTGTAGAACAGTGGGAAAAACTACACCATATCCTTAAAGAATATGCAATTGTGGACTTGGTGCCACCTCAGAAAGGTTGGCCTGATATGGTGTTTACAGCTAATGCTGGCTTGTTACTGGGGAAGAACGTTGTCCTAAGTCGTTTTTTACACAAAGAGCGTCAGGGGGAGGAACCTTACTTCAAGCAATGGTTTGAAGATAATGGGTATAATGTTTACGAACTGCCGAAAGATTTACCTTTTGAGGGTGCTGGAGACGCACTCCTGGATCGGGAAGGACGCTGGCTGTGGGCTGGATATGGTTTCCGGACAGAGTTAGATTCTCACCCCTACCTGGCAAAATGGCTGGATATTGAGGTGCTGTCTTTGCGCTTGACTGACGATCGCTTTTACCATCTCGATACTTGCTTCTGTCCTTTAAGTAATGGCTATCTGTTATACTATCCTCCCGCTTTTGATTCTTACTCCAATCGTTTGATAGAAATGCGGGTTCACAGAGATAAGCGCATAGCTATTTCAGAAGCGGATGCGGTTAACTTCTCTTGCAATGCGGTGAATGTTGACCACATTGTTGTTATGAATAAAGCTTCGGATGCTTTGAAAGCACGTCTGGCACAAGTCGGGTTTCAAGTCATTGAAACTCCACTGTCTGAGTTCTTGAAAGCAGGTGGTGCAGCTAAGTGCTTGACGCTAAGGGTGACCGAACCAGTGCGGGAAGAAGTTCATGCCAATGTGTTGGTAGAAAGTCGCATCTTCCGTATTGAAGGGCATTTGCTGGATTCTGGTTTGATTAATCGTGCTTTGGATTTAATTGTAGATAATGGTGGTAGTTTCCAAGTCCTGAATTTTTCGTTGGGAGAACAACGCCAAAGTACTTCGGCTGCGGAGGTGCGAGTTTCAGCGCCTTCTCATGAGGTGATGGAAACTATCCTTTCTCTTCTGATCGATCTGGGGGCAGTAGATTTACCTCAGGATGAGCGGGATGCTAAGCTCGAACCTGTGACGCTACCGGGCGTTGCACCTGATGATTTTTATGTCACCACAATTTATCCGACTGAGGTGCGGATTGATGGCGATTGGGTGAAGGTACACAATCAGCGCATGGATGGGGCGATCGCAATTTCTCAAACTCCCAATGGCTTGTTGGCGCAGTGTAAAATCTTACGAGATTTGGAAGTAGGGGAACGGGTTGTTGTTGACGTGCAAGGTATCCGTACTATCCGTAAAACGGAATCGCGGGAACAACGGAATACTCAAGAGTTTAGCTTTATGTCGGCTGGAGTTTCTAGCGAACGGCGGGTGGAACTGGTTGTTGAGCAGGTGGCTTGGGAATTACGTAAAATCCGCGATGCTGGTGGTAAAGTTGCTGTAACGGCTGGACCTGTAGTGATTCATACGGGTGGTGGCGAACACCTGTCGCATTTGATTAGGGAAGGATACATTCAGGCATTGCTTGGTGGAAATGCGATCGCAGTTCATGACATTGAGCAAGCGATGATGGGGACTTCTCTGGGTGTGGATATGAAGCGGGGTGTTGCTGTACGTGGAGGACATCGGCATCACTTGAAGGCGATCAACACGATCCGCCGCCATGGTAGTATTGCTAAGGCGGTTGAGGCTGGTGTCATCAACACTGGCGTGATGTATGAATGTGTACGCAATGGTGTACCGTTCTGTCTAGCTGGCTCGATTCGGGATGATGGTCCTTTGCCGGATACGGAAATGGATTTGATTAAGGCGCAAACTGAGTACGCTAGGTTGCTCAAAGGTGCGGATATGATTTTAATGCTGTCATCGATGCTGCATTCTATTGGCGTGGGGAATATGACTCCTGCTGGGGTGAAGATGGTTTGTGTGGATATTAATCCGGCGGTGGTGACGAAGTTGAGCGATCGCGGTTCGATAGAGTCTGTTGGTGTGGTGACGGATGTGGGATTGTTCCTGAGTCTGTTGGTACAGCAATTGGATAAGTTGACGAGTCCTTATACTGTTAAGGTAAGTTAAGTAGTAGGGTGGGCTTCAGCCCACCACTTAACTTTTTATGAATGAACCGCTAAGACGCGCTCGCGAAGCGTGCCGACGCAGGAGGCATAGAACGCTAAGGTAAGAAAGGAAGAGATATGGAAGGAGTTTTAGTTAAGAAGAGGTGGCAAATTCGTTGGGTTAGTTTTATTGCGGATTTCTTACTATCTGGGATGGTGGTTGGACCTCTGGTTGCTCCTTTTCTCGCGGCGTCTGGGTTACCTTTGTTACCTGTTATTGCGGATATTATTTATTTTATGGGACGTCATGTGTGTCCCCAGCCTGATATGGGGGTGGTTTTAGCGTCACCTCACATTATGGCGGTTTGTATGCGTTGTTACGGAACTGTAACGGGTTTGCTCGTGACTCGTTTGCTGTATGGGGTAACGGGTGGTAAGGGTTTTTACTGGTTGAGTCAGTATGGTTGGAGTGGTGTTGCGGTTGCTATTGTTTTGATGATGGCTTATCCGTTGGAATTGGCGGCTCAGGTTTTGGGTTTGTGGAGTTTTCACAATTATGTTGTGACTCCTTTTGGGTTTATGACGGGTTTGGCATGGGGTTTATTGACTATGCCGATTTTGCATGGAGGATACAGATCCCCGACTTCTTGAAGGATGCTGTTGGCGAACTCACTTCGTTCCCAGCCAGAGACTGGGAACGAGAGAATGTCGGAGTACTAGGACGCGATGCCGCTGATTGTTAATCTTCTGCCATCACGTGAAAGTGTTGTGGACACTGTTTGACTGGTAAAGTTTTTGCTTGCTGTGACTTCGTAGTCTCCAAGGAATCCCCTGACTTTGTATTCCCCATTGGCATCTGTTTTACCTAGTGTGTTAGTCCACCACTGATTGAAAACTAAGTCTAGGTAAACCTGTCCGCTAGGCTTTAAGTTCCAGTTTGGATCGTAAATTGGTGCATTGTTAAGCCAATGTTTGCTGTCCCAAAAACCCCACATCAAAAAGCCTACTGTTGCTGGATGGCTGAAAACAGCTGTCATAACGTCACGCATTACCTCGGCTTGCAATTGTTTGTCACCTGTTATCGCATCAAACTCGGTAATTTTAATGGGAAGGTTAAATTTAGCAAAGCGATCGAGGGTACTGATAAATTTTGGTATTGAAATAGGGATGTTATCGATGAGATGACCTTCTATACCAATTCCTTCAAGAGGCGCTCCGTTATTAAGTAGGTACTGAATTACACTTTCATACTCATCTGCCTTGAGGTCGCTCTCGTATAAGTTCTGGTTAACATAGAGAACAGCATTTGGATCTGCCCGATCGGCAGTCTTATACCAATCGACGAGAATGGATTGACCTAAAATTGTCTGAAAATCCGTATTGTCACAAGGCTCATTGACAACATCCCAATCGTGAAGTTGACCTCTCAAATAACTCACTTGTTCGGTGATGTGGGAAATAGTACGAGTCCGTAAAAAGTCATCTGCGGCTGCTTTTCCTTGTAGCGCTAGTGTATTGTTGTAACGTGTTTCCAACTCGGGTGGCGAACTACGCCAACTAGGCCAAATAAGACTGTGTCCCCTCACTTTCAAGTTTCTATTTTTTAGCCAGTTAAGAGCTTCTAGAACTTGCGGACGTAATTGCAAGTTCTCCCAACTATCCCATTTAAGACCATTTTCACTCACTGCTTCATTAAATAAGCGTAAGACGTTGTCTCGATAGCGCTCGCCATCAGGGTTGTTTGAGCTCAATAGCAATACATCGTCAATTGCACTTCCAAAGCTGTAGGCATGGCGCTTCATGGCAACACGTACATCTGCATTAGGGATGGGATTACCATTAGCATCAGTGACTACAACTGTCAAATCACCTTTACGGTATTTTTCAATATTTTGGGCTGCTGTCTGACGCCAAGCAGTGTCAGAGGAAATTTGTGCTATTAAATGCTCACCTTTTGCCTGTCGATTTAGGAGATTTGTTTCCCCCGCTAACGTCAGTGCATTGTGAAGACAAAATGTTGTAAGAAACCCGAACAAAGCAGCGAGCAATGTAATAGTTGTTTGCTTTCCGAGTTGGCATTGCTGCCTTTTAAAATTGGGAATATTCATTGTTTCTAACTTCTTGATTTTTACACAAATACTTTTGCTTTAAACAGAGCTTCATCTCAATTAGCAATCACTGTCAGCATATCATAATAGCTCAAATTTTATCTAGCATTTCTGATGATATTGAAAATTAAATAACTGCAAAAAATATTTGATAGAACCGCTTTTTAAATTATAACAATCCACCGAGTATAAGATTTTTTCATAATTGTTATACAGCCTATCATTGAGATTTTTATTATTATTTTTTTTATTTATTTTAGTAAAAATATACTTTTTTCTAAAAAATTTAGAATAATCAACACAAATTTCACTCATCCTACTTTTTAAATGACTTAGGAACCGCTCTAAAATCACCGCTCTTTGTAGGGTAAGCAGTGCCCACCAATAGCGAATGGTGGGCACTGCCCAAAGCCACTCCTCTCAAAGCGCATAAAGACGCACTTTTCGGGTGACTCCTCTATGTGTTTGGGTATTATAGCTGGCAGTTTGGAAGTCATTCTTAGTTTTCTTACTTTCTTAGTGGACTTAAGTGAGAAAACAATTGTTTGTCAAAGCGGACTAAACAAAGCTCATTTTTTTAACTGGGCTGCCATATCTAGAGGTAATTTCCATGGCTAAATATTCAACATATTTGCCTTGATTGTACTGCTTTTGTACTAGTTCATAACCTCTCTGAGCCTGCATTTGCGCTTTGTGCCGATCGTCCAAAAGATTCTGTATTGCTTGTTTCATTTCATGAGAGTCATAGGGACTAACACCAGTAACAACACCTTCATCAATCAGTTTGCTAATTATTCCTGGTAGGCGTGTAACCACAACCGGTCTTCGACAAGCCATTGCTTCAAACAAAGTACTCAGTCCGGCTTCTTGGGTATTCTCAACCAAAGAGACGACAACTATGTCAGAATCACGGTATAATTGTAATAATTCTGCCCAAGCGTAAAAGCGGAATGACATATTGTTTGGAATAGTTTCTGGGAACGAGCGCTTTAATTTTTTCGCATTCTTTGAGAAAGCACAAATTTTCACATCAACATCTAAATCTTTGGTAGCATCTGCAAGAGTTCGATAGTCTCGTTTTTCTAAACCTCCACTTCCTATAATCGGGCGGTTCTTTTCATGTGAGGTAGGTCCTGGGGTAAAAAAAGATATGTCTGTTGGTTGTGCTTTCAATTGGTAAATTTGATTGTTGGGCAATTGCAAATATTGACTCAGAAAAGCAATTTGTGAAGGAACCGTAGAGACAAATAAATCAATTTTATTTGCTATTTGAAATAACTTCAATGCTAGATGACCGCGTGGTCGATTTATGTTATGGAAATAGACAATAAATTTGGGTCGCTTCTTTTTCAGCCCACAGATGGTTGCCAAAGGAATGCCTATATTTTCACAAGTGCAATAAATGACATCATTTTCATGACACTCAAAAGACAATTTACGTGCTAAAGCCCAGTGTTCTGGACTACCTATAATCTTCGCAAGTACTCTATCTATAGGTAAGACTTGTCCTTCTCCTGGTTGATGAACTTTTGCGCCCAAAAGCTGACTGAGTTCCCAGATAGCGTGAGAGGGAGTGATTCCTTGTTGGGCATTGCGTACCATGCCTTCCATATCACACGGAGGGCTTAAAGCTATGTGGTAATTCAAATTTTCCTCCTTTTACAATTTATTATTAAGTTTTCGCAAGACATTTTAATTTACCTAACAAACAAAAAACATTGCCTTAATGAGAGAAAATGTTTTTAGCTTGTAATTTGTATGATTATCACAATAATATCAAACCTATATGTACGAAATATCACTATTCTTTGTCAATCTTTTGTATTTTCTATAAAGTTATTATGTAGGAAATGCTACAAATTCTCTCAAAAAAAATAAATATAGGGCTAAGTAAATTTTCATTGCTAACACTTATCTTCTGTAGCAATCCTGTTTGATGTGTAAACATGTAGGTAGGGCTGCAATACTACGTAGGTTTTGGGAAATAGTAGGTTGGGTTGCAATACTGCTCGGATAAGGAAATTGTAGGTTGGGTTGAGCACAAGCGTTACCCAACAAATGCTGATAAATGTTGGGTTTCGTTCCTCAACCCAAC
>NZ_WJFC01000074.1 GCF_009725235.1 Scytonema sp. UIC 10036 | reverse complement strand
AGGGGGGAAACAGGAAATTTATTTTCCTCCCCTTTATAAGGGGAGGTTAGGAGGGGTAAAAATAATGTGCAACTTCATATTAAATTGGTATTACGAATTATTCGGTCAGGGACAGGTCGAAACCCTGTAGGTAAGACGAGATACGGAAACCCTGCCATCGGGTAAGACGAAGCGTAATTGCTCCCTTGGCAATCAGAACACAAAGAACAAAGGTGAGTATGATTTGTTAACAGTGGTGTTAATTAAGCCCGTATATGAGCCTGGTTCTGAGTGAAATTGGTGAAGTGACTTTTGAATTGTCACTATCCGTTTAGGAGATTAGATTTGGAGGGAGCATCCCGTTTTGGCAAATAACCCTACACGGTATTTCCATCACCTAAATCCTTTTTTCATTTATTTCTCTTGACTAAAATTATTAAAAAACTTGATAAAAACCATTGTATAAATTCTGCGTAATAACTACCGAATTACCTGTGTAAGTAAGTCGGCAGAATAAAATCAATGTATGATAATTTTTGTAAAAAACCTAAAACAAAGTATTCATAAGCTCTTTGCTGATTTTACATTTTGTTACACAGGTTGATTTTTTAACGCCGACTTACTTATATACAAATAAAGCTGTATTGACAACCGTTATTATTCAAAGCGATCGCTTCTTCTACCATCATTTAATGACTTAGCAATACTATAAGTAACTACAACATTCGCACTTAAAGTATCTACAGCAAATTCCAACCTAGTGAGGTACAAAAATTACCCCCCTTTCATCCCCCCTTACCAAGGGGGGATGAAAGGGGGGTGTACCTCATTAGACTGAGAAAAGCTATAGTTTTTAAAGTTTTCGTAAATTTACTAATAAATTCCGACTTTTCTGCGACTTTTTCCAACCATCAAATTTTATACAAAGTTAGACTGTTTGGACAGAAGTTTTACCCAAAAAATCTGAGTTAACTCCCTTCTTGTCTACAAAGGCTGCTCCATAGATGAACAATGCACATATTTCCGGCAACAATTTACTTATAAAGTCTTCTTTAACCCTTGATGCAACAGAGTTAACAGCTTTAGAACAAGCTCTATTGCTGACACAAGGGTACTTACAGAGTTTTGCTAATGACCATGATTTTAGCCAAAAGATGGCAGTAGCTTTTGGGGAAGGGGCTAAGATTGATACTTTTGGGATGGCATGGTTAAGCCAAGATTTTAGTGATTTTCCGGAGATAGAAATTCGCCATGCAGCAGATATCAATGGAGTAAATGGGGCTTTTGCTACGGCGACGAATCAAATTTATCTTTCACAGGATTTTTTAAAGATAAACATTGACAAACCGGAAGCGATCGCTAGTGTACTTTTAGAAGAAATTGGTCACTTTATTGATGCACAAATCAACAGTGCTGATTCTTTAGGGGATGAAGGAGCAATTTTCTCAGCGTTGGTGCGGGGGGAAAGCCTCAGTCACGAGCAATTAGCATTTATGCAAGCTGAGGATGACACCTTTGTCCTAGCAGATGGGACTGAAATTGAAGCGGCAACTTTGAAAGTTGATACGCTGGTTGATGAAAATGATGGCAATTATAGTGCCGGAGATTTGTCGCTCAGAGAAGCAATTTCGCTTGCTACTCCTGGAGACACTATTACCTTTGCCAATAGTGGAACGATTGCACTAACTCTTGGTCAATTAAACATCAACAAAGCCCTAACAATTAATGGCGATATTGACGGTAATGGTACGCCAGATATTACTGTTAGCGGAAACAAATCCTCTCTCGTTCTTAGAATTGACGATGGCGATTTTAATAAGCAAAGTGCAGTTAATATTTCTGGGTTGATTATTAAAGAAGGAAGACCTACATCTGCCATCTATACAGGCGGTGGTATTATCAACTATGAGCATCTGACGTTGAACCGTTCCACTGTCACAGATAATGTTTCAAGAAATTCTGGTGCTGGCATTTTCAACTTAGGCACATTAACCCTGAACAACAGCACAATTAGTAACAATCACACTGTTGCCAGTGAGGGATGGAGAGGTGGGGGCATTTACAACTACCATTATTCCG
The DNA here is from genome assembly GCF_009725235.1 of Scytonema sp. UIC 10036. The sequence goes on along the minus strand of NZ_WJFC01000074.1, from coordinate 55,628 downwards.
GTACAAGTACAGTCATCGTTAACAACAGTACGATTAGTGGCAACTCTGCGCTAGACGGAGGAGGCGTTCATAACGATTTTGGTACATTTAGCCTTAACAACAGCACCATAAGCGGTAATTTAGCATTTTCCCACGGAGGAGGTATTGCCAACGGCCCAACCGAGTACTATTCAGAGCAATACAGTACTTTTACCATAAGCAACAGCATTATTAGTGGTAACTCCTCACATAGTGATGGTGGTGGTATCTACAATGGCCCAGTCTTAGGGAGAGGAGATGAAATTCAGCTTAAACGCAATAGTCTTTTAAGAACATTGACAGTAATTAATAGCACCATCAGTGGGAACAGCACGATTGGTAGTAATGTCATAACTAGGGATGGCGGGGGCATTTTCAACTTTGCTGGTACAGTCAGCCTAAAAAATAGTACGATTAGTGGCAACATTGCTGCAGATGATGGTGGTGGCATTGCCAATGCAGAAGGCACAGTGAATTTGAGCAATGGCACACTCAGCAATAACTCCGCAAGTGGTGATGCTGGCGGTATTGATAACTTTGATAAGTTAAATATAAGAAATAGTACACTCAGTGGTAATTCAGGGACTTATGTAGGAGGAATTAATAACCACAATACCGCTACTCTAGCAAACTCCATAATTGGTGGTAACTTGGGTTTTACGAAAGATTTTCTTGGTGTTACACCCAAACTAGAAGGAGTTAATTTAATTGCCGATGGTAGCGTTAAAACAATAACTGTTAATGGTAAAGTCTACGAAGTTATTAACAATAATCCTCGCCTGGGACCTTTACAGAATAATGGCGGTGCCACATTTACCCATCAACTTCTGGCTGGTTCGCCAGCAATTAATGCTGGGGACAATACAGTTGCTCAAGACACCCTTGATATTGATAATGATGGAGTTATTTTTGAGCCACTATCATTCGACCAAAGGGGTAAAGAACGCTTCTTAGGAAAAATTGATTTAGGAGCTTTTGAAGTTAACTCATCGGATCGGCTTGTTAGCCTGGAAGTTCAGCAAGTTATAGCAAGAGAAGCCAAAGATAATTTAGGGCAACAAGCAAGTTTTATAGTTACTCGCAACACAAATATAGGAAATTTAGATGTCATTATTAACTTAGCTGGCAGTGCAATTTCCGGTACAGATTATCAGTTTAAATCTGGTACTCTCAATGGCAATCAACTCACGGTTAAAATTCCTGATGGACAGTTTAAATCCCCTATTGTTGAAGTTGTAGCCATAGACGATAAATTTGTTGAGTCTAGTGAAACGATAGATTTGCAGATATCTCCATTAAAAACCTCTAATGGAGAGATTGTTTATAATGTAGAACAAGCCAAGAGTAACATCAACCTTGAAATTCAAGATAACGAATCAAAAATTTATCTCAGTACTTATTATAAGTCTGGTGAAAATGATGGCTCTGAAAACGATAAAAACAACGATAATCTAAGCGAGCCAGGTAAGTTCTATATTAATTTTTTTGGAGAACCTTCCCAGCCTTTCACTTTGTTTTATAACCTATCTGGGGAGGCGAAAAAAGTTGAAGATTACACAATCGGTGCTGCAATCTCATTTAAAGACGGAAACTCAATCAGTGAAAAGCACCTCACCGTTCCTAATGAAATAAATTCTCTTGAAATTCCCAGTGGAACAGTTGGTATTACACTTTTTGTTAATGTTAAGAATGACGCGATAGATGAGGATAATGAAACCGTTACTTTAACATTATTACCAGACCCAAAAGGCGAAAACTACGACATTCATTATGATTTTGTTTCAGCTTCTATCCGGATTGAAGATAATGATGAAGCTGGCATTCTGATTGAGCCTGTATCTGTAACGACGACCGAAGATGGTGCCAAGGCACAGTTTAATTTTAGTCTCAAAACTAAACCTCTGGAGAATATTGTTCTTCAATTAAAGGGTTTAGATACTTCTGAAGGCATTTTGTCAAGTGAAACTTTAACTTTTACTCCTGATGATTATGACCTTAAAACAGTTAAAACAATTACAATCACAGGTGTAGATGACAACCTCATTGACGGTAATGTTAAAAACACAATTACCGTAGACGTTATTAGCCAAGATGCTAAATACGATAGCCTGGAAACTCAATTTGAGTATGAAAACCAAGATAATGATAAAGCTGGTATCACCCTCAATATTCAAGATTCAGAAACTAGCGAGACAGGCGATACTGCTAAATTTACTGTTGTCTTAAATGCTCAACCCAGTAATCCGGTAACGATTGATATCAAAGGAGTAGATACTAGCGAAGGAGAACTGTCTACTTCGTCCTTAACTTTTAACAGTAATAATTGGAATACTCCTCAAACGGTTATTGTTACTGGCGTTGATGACTTTATTGATGATGAAAAGCAGACTTACACCATTTCGTTTGATGCTTCCAAGAGTTCGGATACTAACTACGCCAAGCTAACTCAAGCAAACCTAGATCAGCTTAATCAAAAAGTTGAGATTGGGAATTTAGACAACGATACAGCAGGTGTCACTCTTTCTCCCATGACTGGCAATGTGACAGAAGATGGTGTTACGGCAACTTTTACAGTTAAACTAAATAGCCAACCTCTTAAAGAGGTCAAGATTCAGATAATCAGCAGTAACGAGACTGAAGGAACTGTTTCTCCGGCTTTTTTAAGCTTTAACAGTAACAACTTCTTTACACCACAGACAGTAACGGTAACGGGAGTTAATGATAATTCCATAGATGGCAATAAATCCTTCACGATTAGCACTACTGTCATCAGTGAAGATGACAAGTATAAAAATATTAAAGTTGCTGACTTTGAAGTTTTCAATATTGATAACGATGTAGTCCCAACTGCAAGTATCAATGCTGGGCACAGCATTATTGAAGGTCATCCAGGAATCTTTATGATTTCTTTGGATCGACCTGCTTTAGTGGGTGGCGCAACGGTACAAGTCGCGATATCCGGTACAGCTACATTGGGCAAGGACTTTAACCTCATCGAAACGATTCAATTTAACGAAGGTGAAACTGAAAAAGCGCTCACCTTAACCAGTGTTAACGATCGAATTGCTGAATATCCAGAAACCATTACACTCACCTTACTAAGCGTTAATAGCAACGAATACATCCCCAGTAGCACTAACAAAACGGCAACCCTAACTCTTAACGATAATGATGTTGCTGGTGTTAAGATAACTGCAAGAAATAACAACACCAGTGAATCAGGAGGAAAAAGCGAGATTGAGGCGGTTTTAACCAGCCAACCGGAGTCAGCTGTTGAGATTAACCTAACTTCTTCCAATCTCACTGAGGGCACACTATCAATTTCAAAGCTAACTTTTACTCCTGAAGACTGGAATAAAGCTAAAACTGTGACGGTAACAGGAGTAGATGATAATCAAGCCGACGGTTCGACAGAGTTTAAGATTCAAGCTACGGCTACCAGTTTTGATCCCAAATACAATAACATTACGATCGCTCCATTGCAACTCATCAATCAAGACAATGAAAGTTTCGGTGTCTTAATTATTAAGAGCAACGGGAATGTTGTTGTCAGTGAAGCAGGAACTACAGATACCTATCAGATTGCTTTAACTCAACCGCCGACGAGTAATGTCCAAGTAACAGCAACGGCAGATTCTCAAACTGAAATTAGTTTAGATGGAGTCAACTTTGCGCCGACTCAAATCATTTCTCTAAATGACACAACGCCTCGCACCGTTACCGTTCGCGCTTTAGCTGATGGAGAAGTAACAGGCGATCGCACTAGTACCATTGTCCATCGCATTACTGCTAGTAGCGACCCCAATTACCCAATTGATTTAGTCGTAGATGCCCTTCATGCTGCCGTTAAAGACCAAGACCTACCCACAGTTAGTATTCTTTCTACTGCCAACGCTAGTGAAGAAAGCACAGTTGCTGGTCAATTCAATCTGCTTTTGAGTGCAGCAGCACCAGCTGGCGGTATTACAATTAACTATCAAGTTGAAGCGACCAGCACAGCCACAGCCAATAATAATCAACCCTTTGGACCTGGCGAACCGGACTACTTTGTTCTCCCTGGTAGTATTTATATCCCAGAAGGTGCGACGGGGGTAACAATTGAGGTTCTACCCACTCCTGATGATAAGGTGACTGAGCCGTTAGAAACTGTCAATCTTACTCTCATTGCTGGCTCCGGTTATCTTGTGAATAATGCTAAGGCAAGTAACACAGTTTCGATCGGCGATGACGATATTGCTGGGGTTCGTATTACGGAAAGCGGGAGTCTTACCAAGGGTTTTGAAGGCGGTAGCGATGACTATACTATTCGCCTAACCAGTCAGCCGCGAAACAACGTAGAAGTTCTGATCGCGACAGATAAATATAGCACAGCCATTGATAAACTCACCTTTACCCCAACTAACTGGAATATTGCCCAAACCGTTACCGTTAATTTTGTTGATGACGGTATTGTAAGTGGCGATCGCAAAAGCATCATTACTCACCAAGTTAGTAGCCAAGATCCAAACTACCAAAACATTCATGTTGGCGATGTTGAGGCAACGGTACTGGAAGATGAGACTGCAGGACTAACAGTCTCGCCAAGCATTCAACTCAAAGAAGGACAACAGGAGGTTGCCACTTACACGCTAGTTCTTGATACTAAGCCTACTGCCAACGTCACAATTAACTTTAGTCCCGATAGTTTGTTTGAAGCAATCGCGCCGATGACTTTTACTCCAAACAATTGGAACATCCCTCAAAACGTTTTAGTGACTCCAGTTGATGATAATCGAGTAACGGGCAATCGGACGGGGACAATTATTCAAAAAGTTGTCAGTAATGACCCAGCTTTTAACAACCTACCTATTAAAAATGCTGTAGTAAGCGTGCTGGAGAATGACACTACTAGCATTGTTGTCAACATTAGCGATGGTATCAACCAAGTCAGAGAAGGAAATCAAACCGACAGCTTCACGATTGCTCTCAGCAGCCAACCTGCCAGCGATGTCAAAATTGAGTTCTTGACAACTAGCCCCTTAAGTCCTCTCACACCCGTTATCTTCACCTCCACAAATTGGAATCAACCTCAGACTGTTAATGTCGTAGCAGTTAATGATGGTATTTCCCAAGGAAGTATCAGAGAAAAAACCCCCATTCGCCTGAGTGTAATTAGCAATGACGCAGGTTACAACGGCTTCAAGTTAAATGATATTCCTGTTGACATAGCAGATGTGGCTGGAGTAACAGTCACGAAAACTTCTCTTCAAGTAGGTGAAGGCGAACGCTCAACTACCTATCAAATGCGGCTTAACAGCGAACCCTATAGTGATGTCACAATTAACTTTGCTGCCACAGGGGGATTACTCGAAGCGATCGCGCCGATTACCTTTAACCGCAGTAATTGGAACCAAGCTCAAACAATAACTGTTAAAGGTGTTGAAAGTGCGCTTGGTGTAGCCGATTTAGGTGCTACAAGCATTCGCCACATTGTCACTAGTCAAGACCCTGGTTATCACAACTTAAACTTATCTGATGTTAATGTCACTGTTTTCAGTGATAACACCTTCCTAACTTGGGACGAGCTTGTTAGTGCAGTAGGCAAAGAAATTGGCTCGGTACCGAGTGGGTTAAAAACAACTCTCGAAACTCGATTAGGCAGTCTATTCTTACCTGTAACTTTAAAGAGTATAGAAGGCGCTCACCTTTTACTGTCCTATCCTGGGAATTTAAACACGAATAATTTACTACAAAAACTACCAAATCTTGCGACCATTGCCACAAATCTGAAGTTAGCAAGCTTGCAAGGGGAGATCGCTAATGCACAAATCGAGGTAGAAGGATTTGACCTTAAACAGCCCGAGTTTAACCTAATTATTCCGGATCTCAGCGCCGAAACTCTTCTTGGGTTGCTGACGAATGTCAAGCTTGCTGATGTTGCTAATAACCTGTTAGCCAATGTCCCTGCTTTCGACTTAAAAGTAGAGCGCGATCGCTTGCGTTTGGGATACCTCAGTAACCAGTCTTTGAACAACTTGTTAGGTAAGACTCCAGGAGTTCAGGATTTAGCCAATACACTCAAGCTTCCTACACTCACGGTGACTGCTCCTAACATCACCATAATTGACCCAGCGACTAATCCCCGCTATGAGTTAAGCGTTGCTTCCTTACCCGTCAATAGTCTTCAATCTTGGCTCACGACTCAAGTTGACGCTTTAGATTCTGCATTACCCGACACTGTGCAGAGCGCAATTAAAGCTCTAGCAAATACAGCCCAGGATCTCGATTTAGTTGTAAGTGACAATGCAGTGCAAGTTACTTACGGTGGTAATTTGAATGTCAAAGAGATTATTAACCCGCTTGCAAATCAACTTGGTTTGAGTCATCCGCTACCCGCAGAACTTGCGATCGCCAATCCCGCTTTCAAGATTCTCAATCCCGGTGACAATCCTAGCTTTGAATTCACTGCACCTCGTCTTTCGATTGCTAGTCTTCAGTCTTGGCTTACAAGTCAAGTAAATTCTCTCCTTCCTACTGAAATTCAAAATCTAGCCAACCAAGCGCAAAACCTAGACCTCATCCTTGCCGAAGACCAATTACGCCTTACGTATTTGGGAGACATTAATGTTGGTTCAGCCCTCAACAAACTAACAGAAACTCTAGGTTTGGGTAGTCCCTTTAATAACACACTTGCAATTAAAAATCCTGAAGTCGCAATTGAGAAAAATGATAGCGGTGACTTCACTTATGCCTTTAGTATTCCTCGTCTTGCTAGAGCCGACGCAGGAAGTTTACTCAGTGAGCTAAATGCACCTAGCTTTATTAATAGTCTCCTTGCAGAAATTTCTAACCTGGGATTAACCTTCGGCAAAGACAAATTAGCACTTACTTACAATGGTGATTTTGACCTGCGTAAGCCAATTAATGAGCTTGCTAGCGCATTAGGTTTAGGAACACCAATTTCTTCACCTTTAACGGTCAGTAATCCCCGCATCCGTATTGAAGGTACTGGTAATAAGCGGAGTTTTGAGCTTGCTGTTTCTCGGCTTCCTTTCAATCAATCACTAGATTTAATGGAGGATATCTTTGGGCATGAGTTACCTAATGAAGTGACAGCTTCGCTGCAATCAATTGGTAATAACTTAGATGATTTAGAGTTTGTTCTATCACAAAAGCCTCAAGACAAAGAGAATCTCTCATCACAATACAGTATTACACTAAGATATCAGGACGAAGTGAATTTTACTGTAGATATTGATGATATTCTAGGAAAATCGCCTGCATTTATTGAGAAAGCAATTAAAGCAGCTAATCAAGCATTTTTCGGTTCAGAAAATCTGATGCTGAAACTTGCAGAACCTGAAATCAGTGTTGCCACAGGGCCAGATTTAGGATTTGGTGCTGAACTCAATGGCAAGAGATTTAATATTACCTACGACAAGAAAGGAGACTTTCAATTACGCTACGAATTACCAGACCTCATTGACTTTACAGACTTTGCTAAAGGGGTGCCGATACTAGATTTATTCAAGGTATCCGATCCTGATTTAATTATTTCTAGTGAAACAAAAAAAATTGAAGATTCCAGACTCAGTTCTATTACCCTTGTTGAAGGATTTAACTTCATTGGTACTATTGACTTTAAATCTGGTACAGATCAGTTTTCAAAATTCATTAATGAACATTTAGGGATTGAAAGTTTAGGTGTACTTGCAGGTTTGGGTTCAGAGGGAGCTAGTTTAGCTGCGGTTGTTCCCCTGAATGCGACGCTTTTATCTCTGGGTGAACTGAAAGCTATTCTCAAGAACCTAAAACTAGGTTTAGCTGTTGATAAGAGTTTAAATCCAAACTTCGGTTTTACTGGCAACCTTGAATTATCAGGCTACGATCCTTTTCAGAACAATGAGCCAACTTTGTTCCTTTCTGGTAACGTTCAGCTAAACCCGTTCCCTGTATCAACCGTAACAGCAGGTTTTGCTTTACAGACTAACAGTAGTCCGTGGAAAAACCCCTTCGGCATTCCTGATTCGGAAATTCGTAACTTAGCCTTTGAATTAGGGGGAACTTATACGTTTCCTTTCATTAACAGTATTGGCTTTTTAGGCGATGCCCGTTTCGGAAACTACGATCTTAAAGCTGCCTTTTCCATAGATCGTACCAATCTCAAAAATATTGCACTATTTCTGAAAACCAATCAACCATTGACTCTGGTTGATTTATTGGTAGGCCCAATCGGTTCGTTTGCACTCAAGCAAGTTGGAGATGAAATTCCAGTCATTGACAAAACGCTGGATCTGCTCGACACGATTTTAGACGTTACAGTTTCTGGTCTCGATCTGAACAATGACGGTGAGAATGAACCTTTAATTCAGTTTGTTCCTTTTAAAACTGACATCGCTGGAATTCCTTTAGAAGAAGGCTTCGCTATCAATGCACAAGTTGATGCTTACGGCGTGAAAGGAAAACTTGCCTTAAATGCACAGACAAATCTGTCAGAAATTACTGGTAGTTTAGCGCTCTCCAGAATTAATTTGGGCGGCTTAGGCGTTGTCATTATTGAAGGTGCTAATAACGAGCCCGATCTGAATTTAGATATCAAGATTGGCACAAGTACATCTCCTCTAATCTCTGGAGATGCAAGTGTTCAACTCTTTGGTTTTGAGTTAGCAGAAGCAGACTTTAGGGTTGGAGTTGATGATGTAGACATCAAGGGTAAGCTAGCCTTACCTGGACTACAACTAAACACTGATTTCACTGCCTCAAACATTACCAAATCAAACCTTACATTTAGTGGTTCTGCTAATGCATTAGTTTTTGGTAATCCTATTGTTGGTGCAACTGTCAGTGGCGATCGCACTCGTTTTAATGCTACCGGAAGCCTCAACCTACTTGGAATTCCTGGTGTTCTTCAAGGTAATGCCAATGCTACTATTGCACTGGGAACAACTTTCAATGATTTTGCTTTAACAGGAAGCGGTAACTTATCTATCTTCAACAACACCCTTGCTAACGTCAACTTTAGTGGAAATCGTAATGGCATTTCCGCAACTGGCAGATTAGATTTTCCTGATATTCCTAGTGTGTTGACAGGAGGGGTAAATGCTAATGTTGCTATAGGTAATAATGATTTTACTTTAACAGGTAGTGGCAACTTATCCATCTTTAATAACTCGCTTGCTAACGTCAACTTTAGCGGGAATCGTAACGGCATTTCAGCAACTGGCAGATTAAATTTTCCTAGTATTCCTGGTATTTTTGCAGGAGGACTGGATGCTAATGTTACGCTAGGTAATAATAATTTTGACTTATCAGGAAGTGGTGGTTTATCCATTTTTAGTTATCCTATTGCTAACGCTAGCTTTAGTGGAAACCGTAATGCCCTGACTGCAACAGGTAGCTTGTCTCTAGGTATCTCAAAAGTTTTACTAGGAAACATTAACTCTACTGTCACCATTGGTTCTAACATCAATAATTTTGCGCTTTCTGGTAACGGTAACATTTATCTTCTCGGTCGCAATTTATCGAATGTTTCTGTTAATGGCAGTAAAACTAGTCTGGGTTTTGCTGTTAATACTAATATTTTTGGCTCTGGAAAATCAAATCTATCAGTTAATTTACACCAGCATGGTTTTGACTTAACTGGTAAACTTAAAACTCCAACATTAAGTTTTGGGAAAATTAATATCGCAGGATTTGATGTCACGACTAATCTTGATGTAAGTAAAAGCGGACTTATCTCTGGAAGTTTAAAAGATATCAATCTCACTGTATTAGGCAAAAAACTAGGTGGTTTTAATATTAATCTTGGCAAAACAAATCGTGATTTTGATAGCTTCGATGATATTCTTGCCAGAATAAAAAGCGAGGCTGAGAAAAAAGTCACCAATGTTGCTGATACTGTTAAGGGTATCTTGAATGAAGCTATACAAGCAGGTAAAGATGCTGCTCAAAAAATCATTGTCCAACCAGTTCGAGATGCAGCCACAACAATTGCAGGGTATCTGAAGAACGGTTCCATTGAAGGAGCCACAATTTGGTTTGATGCCAATAATAATGCCATTTTCGATCCTGAAGAACCTAACACCATCACTCAATCGGACGGCACTTATATTCTCGAAATTCCACAGGGATTGGATCTTTCAACTGGACTGATTTGCTCTCAAGGTGGAATAGATGCGACAACAGGTTTGCCATTCCAAACAACGCTTGCAGTATTACCAGGAAGCAACATTACACCTCTAAGTGTTTTAATTCAGCAACTGGTGACAGAAGGAAAGACAATTGATGATGCTTTAGCGATAATTCAAAGTGAGTTTGGCATCTCTTCAGATATTGATTTATTTGGCTTTGACCACCAGGACGAAACCCTCAACGCCAACCCCCAAGCCAGAGCAGTTATTCTCGCCGTTACCAAGGTTCAAAGCGCAGTTCTAGGCATACAAAATCTTCTTGCTGGTGCAGGTGGCAGTACAGTTACCGAACAACAAGCCCCAGTTAACAGCGTTCTAAGTGCTGCTGCCTATTCAGCAGTGGTAGATTTAATTGTTAGTAGGCAACTTAATCTAGAAGATGCTAACCAAGTAAAAACGATTATTCGTGCTGCTGCAACTGAGGCGCAATCTCTCCTGCAAGCAAAGGGCTTGTCATTTAATATCGACTTGAATGTTATTGAGAGCATTGCTGATGAAGCGGCTCAAGTCCTGGTTGCTGGAGCTATTAAGAAACAGATTCTTAGCGACGAAGCAAGCGACGGCTTTGATCTCCTGCGCCGTGTAACGCAAGCGAAGCGAGTTTCTAATGGAGAAGAAGCCAATGCACTGAATCTCTTGGGTCAAGGTAAGCTTAGCGAAACTGAGATTTTGGCTTATGCCGATACCAGCGATGATGCACTCGCTACCATCCGTGCTGTTACCCTCTTGCCCCAGTTAGGAGGAGTAAGCGACCTTTTTCTTGTTGAAGGTGAGCAACTCGCTGATTTCCCCATCACGGTTTATGACTTTGAAACACCACAAAACAAGCTCATAATTAATATTACTTCTGATAATGAGAAACTTCTCCCCGCAGGAAATGTTGTGCTTACACCAGGAAGTAATGAATATACTCGCTTCCTGAATATTTCACCAATAGCTGGGCAGACTGGCAGTGCTAATATCAAAGTTTCGGTTACAGACAGCGATGGGCAAACCATAGATCGAATCTTTGTTGTTACTATCGAAGCGAATAAAGCACCGTTATTTTTATCAACAGGATATTTTACCGTTAGTTCTAATGCAGAGCGCGGTACTGTAGTTGGCAACTTAGATGCTAATGATGGTAATGGCGGTTCTACTGATATTAGTGTCGGCTATTCGATGACTTCCGGTAACAAAGATTTGAATAGTAATGGCGAGCGGCCCTTCGGCATTGACTTAAACGGCGAAATTTTCGTTAATGACCCAGAGGATCTAGCGATCGCAGATTCTAGCACTCCGTTTAACCTTACCGTAGTTGCTGCTGATAGCGATCTAGAGTCTACCACTCAAGTAACAATTAACGTAACTTCGACAACGACTAATACTCCACATATCGTTACTACTAACGAAGACACTATTCTCAATGGCAATGTGCTAAATGACTGGAGTAGTGGTGTTGAGACTGAGATGAATAGGGATCTAACCGTCACTGCTGTCAACGGCAAAACAGCAGATGTAGGTACTCAGATCGCCCTCGCCTCTGGCGCACTGTTAACTCTCAATGCCAATGGTAATTTTTCTTATAATCCCAACCGTCAGTTTGAAAGCTTGGCAGTAGGTAAAAATGCAACTGATAGCTTCAGCTACACTATCGCTGACGGCAAAGGTGGCAGCACGGGCACAACAAGCGTTACCATTACAGGAGTCAACGATGCGCCGACATTGGTGAATGCGATCGCAGATCGATCCACCCTAGCAGATACAGCCTTCAGCTTTACCTTTGATGTCAACACCTTCACTGATATCGATGCAGGTGACAATCTCACTTACTCTGCAACTTTAAAAGATGGCAGTCATTTACCCAGCTGGTTAAAATTTAATCCTGCTACTCGTAACTTCAGCGGTACACCAACTAACGCAAATATTGGCAGTTTAGAAATTGAGGTACGAGCTACAGATAATAATGGTTTAATCGCAACTGACACATTCCTACTAACTGTTGCCCAGCAAAACGGCTCACCTACTTTCAAACTTGCAAAAATAGCCGATGACATTTTTACCATTGCCAACAGTAGTGGTAAATCAAAACTTAAAGTCACGCTCATTGAACAAACTTCTAAACTGGTCAATGAAATCGGAGTATTCACCGTAGACGATGCTCAAGGTAAAATTGACGGTATTGCTCCAGGAGAAGCAGGTTATGCCGAAGCAGCTTTGAACCGATCTCAAGTAATTTTTTCTGCGCTCGCTAATCTCCCCAATGGGTTTAATACCAACAATTTGACACATTTATTGGAATTTAATTCCGGCGAAAACTTGAGATTTTATTTAGTCAGAAACAGTACAACTGATGCTGTACGCGCTGGAGCCACTCCACTTACAGACCTACTATTTTCTAATCCTTTAAGGCAAAAAATAACAGACTTAGGTTCTGACGAATTTTCCCTAGCTTGGAAAGATACAGATGGTAATAGTAGTGATGACTTCAAGGATTTGGTGGTAAAAATTCAGTCTACCAATGATTCATTACCTCTCGGTACAAATCTCCAAGGAAAGTCACAAGGAGAAGTTATTGATTTACGGGGGATTACAAGCCAAGTAAAAGCTGATTTTGTCATTAACAGAGAAGCAGATTTTGATAATTTTATCGGTTTTTATCAAGTAGCTGATGAGAATGGTGGTATTGACACCAACTCAGATGGGACAGCAGATATTTTCGCGGGACAGACTGGTTATATTGAAGCCGCAGTTCGTGGACGTGTTGCAGGTATTGACTTAACAGTTGATCGCCAAGGTACTGCAACTTACACAGGAACTTTACAGCCCGGTTCAATCTTTGCACCATTTATGATTGTTAATGGTAAACCTGATGCTTTACTTGATAGCAATTCCAATAACGATCCAGCAGTTTACTTCCCATTCTTAGGAGCTAACGCTGATAAAGTAGATCATATTCGCTTGTTAGGGAATAACGTTTTTGGCTTTGAGGACTTACCAAGTGGTGGAGACAAAGATTTCAACGATGTTGTTATGCGAGTTAATTTAAGTATTGCCTAGTGTGCGTGTCGAAAGGTTCGTATAGTTACATTACTTCCCAAGATGGCGACTATACGCGCCCATCTCTAGAAGTGATGGGCGCGTATAGTCGCCCCGACTTTTCACGACATCTGCAAAACGCCATTTTGAGCTTTTCTCAAACCCTGATTTTTACATTAGCCATTTTCATTAATTTAAAGCTATTGAGAATTCAATACTGCGTAGGTTTTGCATAAAAACACGCAATTACGTAGGTTGGGTTGAGGAACGAAACCCAACATTTATGGGCATTGGTTGGGTTTCTCCCAACATTTATCGGCATTGGTTGGGTTTCTCCCAACATTTATCGGCATTGGTTGGGTTTCTCCCAACATTTATCGGCATAGGTTGGGTTGAGCGACAGCGAAACCCAACCTACAATTCTCTTAACCGAGCAGTATTGCCCTCTGTTCCGTCTGACCTCTGCCAATGGGGTATAAAACCCCACTGTCTACACGGTGTCTACAATCGGTTGGGGTCAGAATCCCCAACAGAAGTGAGCCTTCTGCCATCTGCCTCCAGCAAGGCTGCCTTCTTCAACATTTACGTTTTAGGTATATATGTGGGTTCGCACATAAGATAAAATTTTAACAACGGAGTGAAGCGGGTTTGAGACGACGCAATTCGCGCATAAAGTGAAATCGATTGTAGCACAACGGTCTTAGCCTCAAGCGTCAATTCGCACACTATATGAAATTTTCCGACTTTGATTTAACGACAGCCCGAATGCTTTTTAAAGCGCACTTTTGAAGTGTAATGAGCTTATACTCTGCTAATGGAGCGATCGCTTACTTTATATGATAGTCAACCAGCTTGACTACGGAACATTCAAGAGTTTTATTAGAAATTATAACCAGTATTGTCCGAAATCCCGTGAATTTCTGTGATTAGATGCAAAATTTCAACTTATGTGCGAATTGACTAGAAGGCTAAAACCCTTACTCCATGGTCAATTTCACTTTATGCGCGAATTGCGTAGCCTAGAGCGCCGGTCCACTAATATATGTTGACAAAAACTAAATTATGTGTGTTTGGGTAAAACCCCGATTTTCGGTGGAATATTTGGGTCAGATTTTTAGCGATTCTCCTTCGGAGACGCTACGCGAACGCATAAAGACCGAATACTAAAATCCCCAATTTTAACAACCTGCATATCTTGCGTTTTAGGTCAAGTGCTTCTACTGGACCGGCGCTCTAGAACCCCTATAACTTCGTTGTCCACATTTTATGTTATGCGCGAACCCACAGTAGTATTGAATGAGGAAGAATTTTCTGAAATTTAACGCCGACTGAACTTCACCTTTAGCCCATCGCGAGGACGAGAGAACGGGAGCACAACTCGCTCTAGATTTTGCCCTGGGATTAACTCCCATGCGTAATCACGAACTAACAAAGCAGCAAACAATTTCATTTCTAATCTGGCAAACTCTTTCCCCAAACACTCTCGTATACCGCCACCAAATGGAATATGACTGAAGACTTTTTGTTTATCTTCCGCTCGCTCTGGTGAAAATCGATCTGGATCGAATCGCTCTGGGTGCGTGTAGATCTGACGATCTTGATGTGTTTCAGGAATCTGATAATACACATCCCAACCCTTTGGAATTGAATAACCACCGAACTCACAAGACTCCAAAACTTTCCGCGAGCCGCTCCGAACTACAGGCGGTACAAGTCGCAACACCTCTTTCAGCACTTGCTCTAAGTACGTCATTTGCTTCAAGGTTGCTTGAGTCAATTGAGTGGGAAATCCAAGTTGCGCTTGTTCTGCACGCACGGTTTCGAGTACTTTTGGATGTTGCGCCAGTAATAGACACAACGAAGTTAATGCTGATGTTAGTGTTTCATGTCCCGCAATCAACATTCCCAAAACATTGTCTTTGATGTCTGCTCGACTGAGTGCATTGCCTTCTTCGTCTTTTGCCACTAATAAAATACTCAAAACATCTTGCTCGTTTGAAGGATGCTGTTGGCGTCCATCGATTAAGCGCTCGAAGCGAGCGAGCAATTTTTCCCGCGATCGAACTGCTCGATCGAACTTGCTAAGTGGAAACCGAACTGGAATCGTCAAAAGCCCTTGACTCCAGTCTTCGTAAACTTTTTCTAACGCTTCGTCCGCCGCAGTACTCACCCCCACAAACAAACGACAAGCAATATCGAGGGTATATTTTTTCAACTCTTCATACCAAGTCAGCGTTTCCATTTGTTCCCACTTTTGCAAGTACCGATGGGTCATTTCTTCCATTGTGACTGCATAGTTTTCTAAAGCTCTTGGCTGGAAAGCTTGAAACAGTTGACGGCGCAGTATTTGATGAGCCGTTCCTGTCTGCACGCCAATTGATTTTGCACCCAGTAGAATCTCAAAATTTGGAGTATTCGTCATTTCCAATTTTTCCCCGTCATTGGAGAAAAGAAACCGCGCCGCATCTGCTCCTATCAAGGCAATGGTTGGGCGACCGAAAAGATGGGTTTTGAAGATGTTACCATGCTGCTGTTGTCGTTTAGCAATAAAGCCTTCTGGATCGCTTAAGTAAGCGATCGATTCACCGATCGCAGGCAAACCTAATCCACCAGGAGGGAGTGGGAGCGTTGACTGAGTTGAAAGACTGGTCATGCTTTTCTCGTAATTGAGCGAGATCCTGTTTGTAAATTATACTAGTAGTCCGTCAAGAGAACTTTGCAAGGTAAAACAACATTCAGACTCATCTTCTTTTCCTCTCCCTTCGCGCTCTTTGCGACGCCCGGAGCTTCAAGCCGGGGAACCCGTCCAACGCACTGGCTCGTCTTTGCGGTTTTTAGATACTCTAGGAGATCTCGCTGAATTAAATGTAAAATATTAAAACTTTCTTAAAATTAAAGAGAAACATCTGGAATACAACTCCGTCTATTTGTAGTGTGATGTAAATACGTAGGTGAAGAGATATAGCGATCGCTCGAAATTTACGATTGCAAATATACACAATCTAGTTGTTTATAATAACTGGAAGTCGGTATGGTTACGAGTTTGTCAGGTCAACATAAGGAAAAATTACGAGATACTTTAATTAATGCTTTTCCTACTAAAGCATCTTTAGAGCAACTATTATCGTTTAGTTTAAATAAAAATTTAGAAGAAATTGCAGGAGGCAATAATTTACAAGAAATCGTTTTTAATTTAATTAAGGTAGCAGAAGCACAAGGATGGATTAAAGATTTAATTTTTGCTGCACGTGAGACAAATCCTGGAAATCTATTACTGAAGACAATTGCTGAAGAATTAATTGAACCAGAAATTTTATTATTTGAGAGTAAGAGATTTAAGGAGAGATATTTAGTAGATTCTCAAACAGGAATGATTGGAAAAGGTAGAATAGCAAAAGTTTATAAAGCTTTAGATAGCTATTTAGAACGTCATGTAGCTATTAAAGTATTAGAGAGCCAGGATTTAAAAGATAATTTCCTGAAAATTGTTAGAGATGCAGTTAAAGTTTCCGATGAACCAAACTTTATCACTATTTACGATTATCAGTACGATGAGGAGATTAATTCTTGTTACTACATAATGAAATTGCTTCAAGGAGAAAGCCTTCGTCAGAAAATTTCCATACGCAGTGGAGACATTACATTTGATTCAGTGGAAGAAGCTCAACAGTTTATCTGTAAAATTGGAAAGGTGTTTTTAAAACTCAACAATAAAATTGAAGCTAAAGAATTAAAATTTGATTATGATAATATTAAACCATCAAACATTATAGTTAACAATAATGAACCTTATATCTCATCATTCAATTTATACAAAGATTATAGTTTTGAAAAAATGCTTTCAGAACTTGACCATATGTCAAAGAACTTAGAGGAAGAAAAATTTCGAGAAGAATTAGCATATTTACTACCTGAAAATTTTGCATATAATAAAACGTTGTCATTTGATAAATCCGCTCAATATATACTTGGGCTTTTAGCATATGAGATTCTTACAGGTGAAATTCCTCCTACCCTTAAGAGCTTTGAAGAATTGAAAAATAATTATAATAAAGCCTTCAAACCACTAGCATCAATTACAAAAAAGTGTCCTAAGTGTCCAGAAATTCTAGAAAAAGTTATTCTTAAAATGACCGCTCCCGAACCTAAAAAACGATATTGGAGTTTGGAAGAAGCAGTCAATATAATTTGTAGTATGAATGTAGGTTTAGATTTAGTTAAAGAAAGTTATGAGAGATGTATATCAGTTCCCGATGATGAATTCTTTAAAAATTTTTATAGCAAATTAATAGAATCTATTGGTTCTAGCTCTTTTCAAAAGACTTCTACGATTGAGGGACGCTGGCACCATCAATATCAACAACTTAAAGATGCTATTTTACTATTATTTGCTTACTACTTAGAAGGACAAGATTCCTATGTTACAAACAGCTTAGAGGGAAGAAATATTCTAACTAGGATTGCGGAAGCTCATAGCCAGAACCAATATGTTACTTCAGAAGATTTATATAATAAATTTGAAGAAGTGATAATTGAAACAGTAAGTGATACAGATCCTCGATGCCTAGAAAGTGTAGAGCATAAAAGGGTAATTAAAGCGGCTTGGGAAGAAGTTCTCCAACCAGGATTTGATTACATAAAATCTAAGCATACAACTTTACATAAATCAATACAGTTTAATCAAGTATAGTAGGCTGTACGGGAGTATGCTAATTTGTTGAGATACATCCTTGAGAAATTCCCCAGCACAATTTTTCCCCTCAATTTCGGCATTATAATAGATAACTTGAGCTTTTGAGTACTGGAGGCGGAGCCTCCATGAAGGCATTCCCAGGCGGAGCCTGGGAACGAGGTGAGGATCTATGGGTCACTTTGGCTAATTGCATTGAGCAAAAACAATCCAACGTCTTTATGCAATCCCACATTATGCTGGGGACAGCTAGAGGAGTGCAAGCATCGGGGACAACCAGATTCACAGCCGCACTCTGCAGCTAAGGCATGTGCTTTCGCAGCAAATTTGGGCAATTGATGAAATATAGCTTCCGTTGCACCGTTCCCACCATCACAAGTGTCAAAAAAGTAAGCAACCGTACCTGTAGCTTGAGGAGTCACAATACCATCTACATCCAGACTCGAAGACAAAACCACTAACGGTACAGCTTTTATTATCTGATGCTGGATGCTGTGGAGTGCTGTAAACTCAGAGGCGCAAGTCCATAATTCCCGATATTGCTCTGGAATACCGTTTCCATGAGTGTCTGCGATCTTTTTCTTGACATTTACGATTTGTGCAGCAAGTGCCTTTTGCAGGGACTGATTCACTTCTACCAGTATACAGGGTGCTTGATACTGGGTTTTATAGGGCTGCTCAAATGCGACTTCTGATATGAGGTTGGTTATTTCAGCTGAACGCAAACGACTTTTGCAACAAGAGCAAACTGTACCTTCTAGTGGTTTGCGGTAGTTAGTACATTTTGCCGAAACACAAGTCATTCCATAGGTACGCTTCATCTGTCGGTAGCCCGTCACAAGTGTTGTAATTTCTCCCCAAACTAATGTCAGTCGCAACTTGCCTTCTGGAATGGATGTCTGAATGATTTTTGGCTCTGCTAAATTTGAAAGTGGTTTGATATGCAAATCGGATTCTGCTTCGGTGAATAAGTCGCTATCTTTCTCCGCTCGTTCTAAGATTGCTTCTCCCCGTTCTTCGTCTAAACTTTTAGAGCGATAAGCAACTAATTCTCCACTTTCGTCTTGTAAGGTGTAGATAGCTTGGGGAAAAACTTCTCGGTGCGCCAGAGAAAGAGACATTGTTTCTAAAATTTCTCTGGTGTAAGAGTCGATTAATGAGATGGATTTCTGAGAACTGCTTCTAAGGTTAATATCTTTATGAGGATAGCCTTGTCCCCAAACTCTACCGTTGCTACTGAGAAAGAGTTTGTTTTGTTGCATTAAGGAATCAGCAATTGCACCAGAGGCTTTACCAAAGCGATCGCTCAGTTCTTGTATGGCTATGCTACTTTCTATACAACCGCATTCCAAGTGCTTGCCTAAAATTGTTGGGTAATCTGGATTAAAAGCAGCGCTTTCCACTTCCCCCGATAGCAGTTGTTCAGTATGTTTTGCGTAAAAGACATCAATGGGATTTTGAGCAAGGGGCAGAAAAATAACAAGCCCGTGTTGCTTGCGCCCCGCTCTTCCTACACGTTGCCAAAAAGACATTAAACTACCGGGAAAACCACGTATGAGGCAACAATCCAGTTCGGGAAGGTCGATTCCCGCTTCCAAAGCAGAGGTAGAAATAATAACTTTGATTTGCCCCTTTTGTAGTTTCTGAATTATATCGTGTCGGCGATCGCCTGTCAAAGAACTGTGAAAGACTGCTACCTTAGTTGCCAGATAACTTAAACCTTGGCGTTGAGTTTCCCGTTGAATGAGTCCCAACAAACTTTTGACAGAGGCTCTAGAGTTGCAGAAGACAATTCCGCTCAAATCGTGTTGCAACCAAGAAATGATGATTTTACACGCATCAAAATTGGCAGTACTACTTGGAGCAAGACATAATAAAGTACGTCCGGCGCGATCGGCACCGCTACGTTCAATTAAGTGCAGTCTTTGGGGTTGATGAGTTCTGCCGCTAAATCTTAGCGCCATTTCAGTGGGATTGCCAATGGTAGCACTAGAGCAGATAAACTGAATTTTGCTAGAGTTACCGCCAACAGCATCTACAGCCAGTCGCAGCCGTCTTATAAGATTGGCAAAGTGAGCACCAAATGCACCAATATAGGTATGAGTCTCATCTATAACTACCCAGCGTAACTGTCTCAAGAACTGACGCCAAGGCTCTCCTTCATCTCGCCGTCGCGTATTGTAAAGATAGTGATGCAACAAATCGGGGCTAACAGCCAGGATGTTGGGAGGATGGGGGATGAACAAGCGCTGTCTCTCTTCTTTGGGGGTATCTCCCGTCATCAATCCAATTTTGACACTGTTTGGCATTAACCTTACTAACTGATGTAGCTTTCGCATTTGGTCTAATGCCAATGCTTTGAGTGGGAAAATATACAGTGCTGTTGTTTTAGGTTGCTTTAGGCAAGATTCTAAGATAGCTAGGTTGTAGCACAGCGTTTTTCCAGATGCTGTGGGAGTGACGAGGCTGAGGTCAAACCCCGATCGCAATTTGGCAAGCGCTTCTAACTGATGGGAGTATAGGTTAGCGATGCTATTGTTGTGAAGAGCTTGGCGTAAAGACAGAGGTAGATCCTTTGGGATGGGGTGAAGAACACCTGATGAACCTTCTGTGATGTCTGCTGTGACTAAAGCCAGAGATAATTCTTGAGCGAGCGCACGAAATGCAAGTTGTGGAATTTGTTGGATTTGCTCGCTAATAATTGCTAGATCGCTGCCATTGGCTTCTTCATTGGGTGCTGTGGAAGAAGCCAAAGTTGTGTGACTGGCTTGAATAATGCCTTTGGCGAGTGCATCTTCCCAATCGGCAAATTGAGTTGGGTTGACTTCCTCCAGGAATTTCACAATCAACCGCTTACCCAAAACAGCCATCACTTCACCCACTCCATACTCTGGAGAGTAAATATGCTTACTCGGAGTGAGCCACTCAGGTGGTTCCGGTACTGCTTGAGCAGCGCGGAGTATGGCGGCGTAGTCAGTTGGGCGATCGTGCGTCATAAACTCCTTTCAAGAGCTAACACCGAGTCCGGAGTTTCCATTTCTCCAAAAAGATCTGGCTGTTCCTCAACTATTGTAGTGCGATCGCCAACAACATCGTTGGGGTTTTCGTTAGCCCATTCTTTCAAGGAGATGCTTTCTCGATCCAACCACCGCACAAGTTCTTGCTTGTTATCGTATAGATCGCACAACCCGTACTCACTCAGAGCCAAGATTAACTCCTCAAAAGCAAGCACACCACTTTTTTCTCCGTCTGCTTCTTCTAAAAGAGTTCTTGCTTCATCTCAAGTGCTTCTAAGGTTGTGGGAACACACAGCACATCAGACGGTTGAAAAACGTGTACTTGAAACGAATCTGATGAGTGTCCTAACAAACCGATAAATTGCTGGGCAGGTGCATATTCCGGCTCTGATACAAAAACGATTATTTTTTTGAACGACATATGCGCTATATCCCCGTTTTTATTTGAGCGAAGCATATTTTTAATATTCACTTAGAATAGGGAAATTTTTTTCCGAGCACAAGATTTTTAGAACTTTAAATTATGAATATTTTGGATTGTCCTAAAAGTAGGAAAAGTAGTTGTTTTCTTTTGAATTTTTAGATTTTACATAGCAATTCTAGAGCATCGCTATACTAATGCTACTTTTCCTACTTTTTAATTCAGCAAGTAGCGGAACAGTAGCTAACGCTTTCCCCATACTAAGCGGCAGCAGTGAGGGATGAGATATCCACTGTTGTGTTTAAATCCAGAAAATAGTTTCTCCAAACCCTCTCTTACAGCCAAACGTTTATCAACTGACAGTAAACCAAACTGTGCATCAAAGATTCCTGAATCCTCCACCAACGCCCAAATTTCTTTGAAACTAGAGAATTTCATCTCAAACTCAAACAACTCAGTGGTAATTTCACTGGCACCACCTTCGTTTAAAAGGGTGGGTAGGGCATTTGCTCCAGCTAACCGACTCGCAAGCGTGATAGGAAGTTGGTTTTGCACGGAAACTTGTTCGTTAAACGATCGCGCAAACGAAAAGAAGAAGGTATTCTTCTCAGGTTCATCCCAAACGGCAACAGCATAATGCCCACCGATCTTAAGAACACGCAGCATCTCAGAGCAACCAGCATTGGGATTGTCTAAAAGCATTAGACCAAATCGAGACATCACACCATCAAAAAAACTATCAGCAAAGCTAAGGTTCTCAGCTTTCATAACAAGAAATTCGATATTGTTCAAACCTTCACTTTTCGCTTTAGCGGCTGCTACCGAAACCATTCCTGGAACGGAATCGATACCAACTATTCTGACTCCAGAAATATGTTTTCGAGCTAGGCTCAGTCCGGGTTCACCTGTTCCACACGCAATATCAAGGATTGTGTTATTTGAATCAACTGGTAAATGTTTGAGTAGCGCTTCACTCACGGGCGTCAAATAAGGTATCCACATATCAAATCGATTGGCGATTTGTTCGTAATTGGGAAGTTGTGCTTCAGCCATGTTCAACAGATTTGTTAGTTGTTATACAGTTTTTAGGTTACAACACCTGTCAAAAGACAAACTGTCGAACTTAAAGGTTTGGAGAATGCACTACCCACGCCATGCAAAACCTGTAATTCTACGGTTGTTCTTAAAGTATTATATATAACAGAATTTCTATAGAGCGTAAATCTTATAATTATTTGTGCTTAACTCAAAACCATTTAGTCCAGTTTTTGTTTTGGCTTTATCGTTTAATAACTGTGATAAAGCTATGCACACAGAACACCTACAAAAATCAAGCTTTCAAGCTTCCAAGGTTTTCTCAAATATTTTTATGCCCATACAGGTACTTGATAGGACAGTAAAGTGCTGGGGACAATTATAAAAGTGTCCAAAAAAGCAGGAGGAATTCAGGAATTCAGAAACGGCTAATAGTTTTTATTATCAGTGCTTGCTACCAAATAACTCTTTGTAACTATTTGACACAACCATGGCCACCCCGAAAGAATCTTCCGCTCGCTTCCGTTCCGCCACAGAATTTCCTAAAACTATCGAAAATTTACCTCAATCTGAGGCAAATACGTTGTACATAGTTGCTCAAACAATATGGTTCTTACAATGCTTGTCGTAAAGCAGCTAAAAAACAAGAAATTAAGTTTTCTCGCACTCCTGGTTGGATGCAACTGATAGCGGCATTTAACTACGCACAAACATTTCAACAAATTATGACAGCTTATGTAGAAGCACACCCCGAACCAGGGCTTAAAGGGACTACATTTGAGATAAGCATGAAATAATCTACCATTTAAAAAACTACACTTATCAGCCATGAAAAATGAAAAACAACTCACGACCATGATTGTGCCTTTTTATCTTGCAGAACAGCCAGATATAGAAGGGCGAATGATTCAGGAAATATGGGCTTGGAATTTTGATGAGTTGGAATACAATCATGACTATATCCAATGGTTATTTCCCATAAATGAGAAAAGCGCTTTTAATCCCTACGCGCCTGTTCTCAATAATGAAGTTATTGAAAGATTTCGGACTGACTCTCACCTTCAGCAAAACTTGTTACAGTCTTTCAGTGTTATGTTAAAATTTTACGGGTTAGAAGGCAACACAGAGAGCGATGCAGAGTACTGCGCTTCGCAACGCTATATTGTGACGAAAGCACACAACTACAAAATTCGTGCCATAGAGTGGATAAACTTTGGAAATCATAACTATCTTCGCATCACGCGCATTCTTAAGTGCTTGATGACGTTAGGATGTGAAAGGTATGCACGAGCATTTTACCAATGTTTACAACAAATTTATAAAGAGGAAACCCAAGCAATTACTCCCAAAACTTTTCATTATTGGACGGATGCAGCTTCTACCCCTTTATGCTAAAGTTGCGGATTTATAGCATTTTACCAAATGATTGTTACATACCATGGGGAGCGGATTTGTCTTATAAGATGCGCGAAAATTGGCATACCATCCCTTTTGTCCTCTGCCTTTCTTCTTGTCAGTAATTCAACGGTGGTGTGTAATAACCGCACCTCTACGAACGGACACCACTACAGTTGAAAAGATGAGAAGCGCTTAACATTTCGTTACGATAGAGACATCGGGAGGGGAAAAGCAAAACCTCCATATTGAAATCAAAGGAGAACCACATGAATGGCACAATTCGCGTTGGCAACCTCTTCGGGATTCCCTTCTACATCCATCCATCTTGGTTTTTTGTTCTGGGCTTAGTCACTCTCAGCTACAGCAGTGGATTAGCAGCGCAATTCCCGCAGTTGGGTGCAGCGTTAGCTGTTATACTCGGGTTGCTGACAGCACTATTATTGTTTGGCTCTGTTGTCGCTCATGAATTGGGACATAGCTTTGTCGCTCTTCGCCAAGGAATTGGTGTGAAATCAATTACACTGTTTATATTTGGTGGATTGGCAAGTTTAGAAAAAGAGTCGTCAACTCCTGCGGAAGCTTTTTGGGTTGCAATTGCAGGTCCTGTTGTTAGCTTACTGTTATTCGGTATACTCACAGGTGTTGGGATTGCGATCGCTCCTTCAGGACCCCTAGCCGCAATTCTTGGTGTTCTCGCTTATGTAAACTTAGCATTAGCACTCTTTAACCTCATACCGGGCTTACCTCTAGATGGTGGAAATATCTTAAAAGCTCTTGTGTGGAAGATTACGGGAAATCCTTATCAGGGTGTTGTTTTTGCCAGTCGAGTTGGTCAAATCTTTGGTTGGGTTGCGATAGCCTCCGGTTTACTCCCACTCTTGTTATTTGGTAGCTTTGCCAACTTCTGGAACTTGCTAATCGGTTTCTTCTTACTGCAAAATGCAGGTAATGCAGCTCAATTTGCTAGAGTACAAGAGAAACTCACAGGTCTCACAGCAGCCGATGCAGTTACCACAGACAGTCCAATTGTCGAAGCTCATCTTACATTAAGAGAATTTGCTGACAAACGTATCTTGGACTGGCAAAACTGGAGCCGTTTCCTAGTGACAGATGAAGATGGACACCTTGTAGGAGCAGTATCTATTGATAATTTGAGAGCCATCCCAACAGCACTGTGGTCAGAAACTCAAATCAAAGAAGTCATGCGACCAATCGAACAGTTGGCGACTGTAAGATCCGACCAATCATTAATGGATGCAGTACAACTGCTAGAACAAAGAAAGCTATCTACACTTGCTGTCATCCGTGACAATGGCGTACTTGTGGGACTTTTAGAAAAAGCTTCAATTATTAACTTACTTTACAAAAAAGCCCAAGCAAACGCTGCATAATCAATCTCGATAGTATTAACAGTCAAAGCCTAGTTTTTCTAAAAAACTAGGCTTTTGCCTTCTTCTCACTTCTACCTTTTACAAATGCCAGACCAACTGACTTCAACAGATAATATCGACTATACTCAACTGCGCGACCTTTTAGAAGCTGGACAATGGAAAGACGCAGACGAAGAAACTGGACAAGTGATGAGAAAAATAACCAACCGCGTTACAGCAGGTTGGATAAGAGAAGAAGATTTTGCTCAACTTCCGTGTTTGGAGCTAAAAACTATCAACGATCTTTGGACTAAGTACAGCAAAGGGCATTTTGGATTTGCCGTACAAAGCCGCATTTGGGAGAGTGTAGAAGATGACTATCTTAGGTTTGGCGATCTGGTAGGATGGAGACTTAACTATCGTTGGCAACCATACTCCGACCTTAAGTTTAGTTTAAATGCTTCAGTTGGACATTTACCCGCCTCGCCATTTTATAAATCTGATGGTGCAGCTATTGGATGGGCTGCAACTCTCACATCCAAATTAGAAGATTGTTATGCAGATGATTTTTAAAAATACAAAAATGCGTAGGTTGGGTTGAGGAACGAAACCCAACATTTACAGACATTTGTTGGGTTGTTCCACAAGGAAAGCCCGACCCACAAAAATTCGAGTTCCCTTGTAGTATTGAGAGCGAATTTAAGTAGCTAAGCGTTGCAATTGTTTCGTCAGAAAGTTAGCAATAAGCCAAGCAATAGTTTCGCCCTCTTCCTCTAGGGCAAAATGCCCTGTATTCAGCAGATGAAATTCTATGTTTTTTAAATCCTGTAGGTAGGGATAAGCACCATCGGCAGGAAATATAGAGTCATTTTTACCCCAGACTATTAATGTTGGAGGTTGGTACTTGCGAAAGTACTCCTGCCATTGAGGATATAAGGGTAGATTAGAACCGTAACTATAAAACAGTGCTAACTGGATATCATTATTACCAGGTCGGTCAAGTAGCGCTTGGTCAATATTCCAGTTATCAGGACTGATAGATTCAGGATTGCGGACTCCGTGAGTATATTGCCACTTGGTTGCATCCAAAGTCAGTAATTGTCTTAACTTGTCAGCATTTTCTGGTGTCGGTTCAATCCAATAAGCCTTCAGGGGTTCCCAAAACTCGCGCAGCCCTTGTTCATAAGCATTGCCATTTTGAACAATTAGCGCTTCTACTCGTTCTGGATACTTGTGTGCAATCCTATACCCGATGGGAGCACCATAATCCATCACATAAAGGCTGTACTTGTTCAATCCTAATGCCTCGATAAATTTCTCAATGACAGAAGCTAAATTGTCAAAGGTGTATTCAAATTCATCGATCGCTGGCATTGAACTGTTCCCAAAACCAGGATAATCAGGTGCAACAAGATGGAATCGATCTGCTAAAGCATCCATTAAGTTACGAAACATATGTGATGAAGTTGGGAAGCCATGCAATAAAAGGATGGTTGGCGACTGTGGCGAACCTGTTTCACGATAGGCAATATTGAGACCATCAATCTGAATTGTGCGGTATGCGGACATAGCTGTTAAATTCTCCTTTTGATAGAACGTTCGGTTCAAAAAAGGTTAAGGCAAGCGTGAAAAATTGTTGCTCGATACCAAACATTCGGTACATTCTTACAATACCGAACATTCGGTACAAAATCAAGAGATAAAATACAAAAGAATAAGACGCCCTGTTCATCTAATGCAACCAAGCATAAAGTTCCTCCAAAATCAGCTTTAGTTTGTTCGCATCCATCCCCACCCTACAGCACTTTGCTCTTTGGCATGGAGCAGAACAAAAACCTAGAGAACAAATTTTACACCGCACCATATGCAATCCCTGTGAAGCGTTCCCCGTTCCCCAATCCCTCAAACTTAAGAAGCAGTCCGCGCAGGCGGACTTTTAATTTGGTACAATTTGAGCTTGAAAAATAAAACAATATAAAAATAACTTATAAGTTATAAATCCCACTTGACTTTGGCGCAAAATGAGTAAGTGAGACCAATATCCGCTGATAGAGTTTCACTCTTCACAAGTTCCTCATTTTTTACATATATTATGGAAATTTATGAAGTCTAAAAAAACTTAATAGTTTCTATTCCCTCTTAGCATTTCTCAAATGAGCCTTGCCAACAAACAAATACTCCTATCTCTACTATATCCTTAAAAATCAAATTCTCCTGTAGCTTTCAGCAGCTACTAAGTAGGTGCAGTCAGAATGGTAGGATATTGCCCCAAATCTTATTGCGTTAGTTAATTTCTATGTTTTTTTTGCAATTAAGTAAAAGTCCGATTAGGAGACACCTAACAGCCAGGTACATATTACTTTTAGGCTGTACGCTGGTACTTTTTGGTACATACTTACACATTCAATTAGAAAACAGCTTACTAAGCCAATTAGATAGGTCTTTGCAAGTCACTGCATCTAAAACTTTCTCCGAGTTGGTTGAGGAGGATGGTCATCCTGCCTTTAGAATCCTAGACCAATCAGAAACGATTACGAATCAGCCAGCTAATACTGGCTTTGCTCTATGGTTGATATCTTCCAAAGGTGAAATATGGGATAGCATTGGTAATTACCAAGGTGTACCTGATATCAAGCAAATAAAAACAGGTTATGCTAACCTACGCCAACATAATAAAATTTGGCGAGTGTACACTCAACCATTACCTTTCTCCCCAAGCATTGGTTGGTTGCAAGTTGCTCAATCTCTTGAACCAATTTCTAAAGCATCAAAACATCTACTGACATTGATGCTTTGTAGTTGTCCTTTGATTCTTTTGGTTGCAGGGTTTGGAGGATTATTTTTGGCTGAACGGGCGTTATCTCCCATCGATCGCATCATCCGCACCGCACAAGCAATTAGTTCCAATGATTTTACCCAACGCATTGGCTATCAAGGTTCAACAGATGAAGTCGGACGATTAGCGATCGCCATAGATAAGATGTTAGACCGCCTGCAAGCAGCATTTGAGCACGAACAACGATTTACGGCGGATGTATCTCATGAGTTACGCACACCTCTGACAGCGATCAAAGGACGCCTTGGTGTCACTTTAAGCCGAACTCGCAGTGTCGAAGAATACGAGAGTACCCTGCAAGAATTACAACGGGAGGTCGATCGCATAATTCGCCTGACGAATAGGTTGCTTTTTTTATCTCGTTTGGAACATAGCGAATCTGAATACCACTCTAGCTTGACGAATATTGACTTGAGCGATTTACTAGAAATCCTCATAGAGCAAATTCAGCCGATGGCAGAAATTAAGAAGATTAGGATAAATGTTAGTACAGAGCCTTCACTTTACGTTCCTGGGAACTCCGACCACTTAACTCGCCTGTTTTTAAATTTACTGGATAATGCCATCAAGTATACTCCCGAAGAAGGTCAAGTGACGGTGAGAGCACATTGGGAAAGGGGACAGGTTAAGGTGATTTTCACGAATACTGGTCAAGGAATTAAAGCCGAACATTTACCCCATCTGTTTAAGCGTTTCTACCGCGCCGACAGCGATCGCTCCCGCGATACGGGAGGAGCGGGATTGGGACTGGCGATCTCCCATGAAATTGTTCGCTTGCATCAAGGTACTATCCACGTCACGAGTCAGCCCGATCGACTCACAACTTTCACTGTGCAATTGCGCTCTTCAAAATATCATTGCCAGAAAGATTACCAACATTTGACCTAACTTAAGAGGGGTATTGCGAATACTTTTAATAATTGTATTTTTATCAATACCCCAAGCTTGTAGCGATCCATATTTGTTCCATAGTTCCGAGCGTAAGTTGCCTAAAGCTTGAGCTAGATTAATTAATTCAAATGGAATTTCACCAACAGAGTAAGCAATCCTAGTAACTGTATATTCAGTTGTCTGGACTACTTTTTTTCTAGCCATTGGTGTCCTCAAAAATTTTATTTAAATACATAATACTACCTTGGACTCCAAATTGGCAATTTCTTTTTCCATCTTTTTTTTCATATTGGTGATAGCTATATTGTTTGTCAAAGTGTTGTAATGATAAGTATTGCATCACTATAATGAAGTTAAATATTAAAGTTAACTCCATTTTACTCCTAATTAAAGCTACCTAAGCTAATGGGATTAACGGTTAGCAATCTGTCGCAAAAGTTTTGATGGGTCAATGGACAGATCCCTGACTCTCTTTCCCAGCCGGAGGCACAGAATGCAGGCGGCGAGGCGGAGCAGAGCGATACAGGAGGCGGAGCCTCTCAATCAGGCATTCCCAGGCTCCGCCTGGGAACGAGGTGGTATGAAGTTTCTACACTACGAGGAAAGAGGGGATTTTTATGTTAGGGACCTATACTGACTGTTTCTTGATTCTACTAAGGCGGCGGAGAACTCGAGTTGTTAGTTCGGCTTCTTTAACTGACTTGCTAATGTAGTCATCTGCACCTACTGCAAATGCCCTATCAATTTCACTCTCTTGCGTGCGTGCTGACCAAAAGATAATTGGTATCCTGTACCATGTCGGATCGCAACGCACAACCTGGCACAATTCCAAGCTGTTTAATCCAGGCAATTCCACATCTAGTATGAGTAAATCTGGTCTCGAAGCAATCAGCACTTCCCAAAATTGATCCGGATCGCTTAATGTTGTGACCTCTACTCCTAATGGCTTTAGGAGATTTGTTAGATGTGACAAAGCAGCTTCATCTTTATCGACTGCCATTATCCGATTACCAGAAGAAGCCTCTTGCGTACTGCTTAATACTTTAGTCACAACTTTGAGGATATTATAGCTAGATTGAGGTTTTTGTAAAAAAATACGCCCGCCCAGACGAGCAACTTCTAACCTGTTTGCCAGACTCCCTTCTTCAGAAAAGACCACAACAGGTATTTTGGGAGTTCGTTGTGCTATTTCCTTAAGTAAGGTTAGTCCATCTTCTGTAGAACTGGGGAAATTAAAATCAAGCAGAATAACGTGGGGTGGAGTTTGGGTAATGACTTTTCGAGCAACTTCTAAATCTGTTGCTACCTCCACTCGCAACTTCCAAGCGATCGCTTCAATCCTGATTCGTTCTGCTAACATCAAATCGTTATCCACAATTAAAATCAGTGGCGAGTCAGAACTTTGCTCTCCTTCTGTTTTTAAATCAGGTGTTCTTTGTAACTCTTCTTTAAGTAATTCTACTAGCATCACAATATGTTTAACGTCCAAAGCTTGCAACTGCTTGTCAGGTTGAAAAAAATCCTCTAACTCCCTTGCTAGTTCAGAACCTCGCATCAAGCCAAAGATTCCCAATGAACCGGCTAAGGTGTGTGCTTCGTATTTAGCCTGCTGTAACAGTACGTCCGTCTGCTCGCCTTTTGCTAGCGCCGAAGTTGCTTGTTCTAACACAGCAAAATGTTCTACATACTTACCCTTGAATTTATCCCAAACTTTCGAGGTGGTTGCTGTAATCTTTTTTTGGCTGATTGTTTGCTTAACGGACGCATCACTTTCTTTTGATTCTGATGGAGTTTTCAGTCGATACCCCAAACCGTGAACTGTTTCAATTGGATCTGATGCACCAGCTGCCTTAAATTTTTGCCGCAAACATTTGATGTGAGTGCTAACGGTTTCTTCCCCTGGCGAATTGGCAAAATCCCAAAGTTTCTCTAAAATCGCTTTGCGGCTAAAAACACGCTTTGGATTGAGCAGGAAAAGCTCTAACAAACAGTACTCTTTAGGTGTTAATCGTAAGGGTTTTTCTCCGCAGGTTACTTGGTTGTTAATAGTATCAAACTGTATATCTTCCCAAACAATTACCGATGATGGTATTTTCTTTCCCCGTCGTAAAAGAGCACGAACCCGTGCTAACAATTCATTGATTTCAAACGGCTTAACGACATAATCATCTGCCCCAGCGTCTAAACCCATGACTCGATCTGTTGTGCTGTCTTTGCCAGTCAAAAGTAATATAGGGCTTTGATACCCCAAAGAGCGCAGGCGTCTGCATACACTAATACCATCCGTATCCGGAAGCATAATGTCTAAAAGAACTAGGTCATATTCAAATGCCTTTGCCAGTTCTAAACCCGTCTGTCCATCCATTGCTTGGTTAACTGTATAGTTATGAGCAATCAGGATGTCAGAAATTACTAAACTGGTAGGGCGATCGTCTTCTACCAACAGAATTTTCACGGATTCGCTTCCCTCATATAATATAGAGTTTTTCAAATCATAGCGATCGCAGCCATCTGGGAATAAAGTGTAATATTAATTACATTATAATGGATAAAGCTTCAGAGACAAGTCTGAAGGCTGCTAGTTTGAGTCTGACATATAAATTGGACTGTTATAGATAGATGCTAGATTTAACACTACAAGTTATGAGGTAGAGGGGAGGTGTGAAAAAATTGTAGCCTAATCCCCAATCCCCAATCCCTAATATTTTTTTTCATAGCGACGGCGGTAAAGCAACTCTAACTGTCCGCCGTACTCTTGAATGAGAGCAATTTGTCTTTGGTAGAGACCCCGGAAAGTGTTGGCAAATAGAAGGGTAAAAATAGCAACAACTAATCCTGAAGCTGTCGAAACCAAAGCTTCACTAATACCAGATGTGACTCCTGCTGTTCTAGTACCTCCCACATCTCCAATATTTAAGGATTTAAAAGAGTAAATTAATCCTAAGACAGTTCCCAGAAGACCCAACAGAGGTGCAAGAGAAATAATAGTATCAAAGATATTTTGAAATCGTTTAAGCAAAGGTATCTCAGCTTGAGCTTCACTTTCTAAAGCAAGACGAAATTCCTCTGGATTTGGTTGTTCCAATTCTAATGCTGCTAAAAAAATCCGTGCAATGGGTAAATCTGTATTTTTTTGTAATTTATCCATAGCACCCACAGTATTATCGCGACGGTAAAGATTCAAAACCTCTCGCACTACCTGATTTTGGCGCTTTGTAATCCGTACCCAAAAGAAGATTCTCTCAATAATGAGTGCGGCGGCTAGTATCGAAAATGCTAGCAGGGGCCACATCACTACCCCACCTGCGACAAATAAATTCCTGATTTCCATCGATTGTTATTCAACAGGACAATTAGTAGGTTAACAGATGGCTGTTGAAAAATATTGGCATAGAATGGCGGCTACTCTATGGATTATTTTTTTACAAGTGAGGCTTTTGTGAAGTTATTTCTTGTTCGATCTCTATGGGTAGCAGGCACTGTCTTGGTTTTAGCATCTACGCCAGCCCGCTCACAAGTTAGTACAAAAATTAATATAATCCCGCCTGCCGAGGAGACAGGCATAAATCGTACTAGTGGTTTTGATACTAAAATCTTGGAACAACCGAAATCAGCAGTAGGTAATGGTTCTCAATTCATTGAAAATTGCGCCTTTTGTAATTTCAAGTATCCAGAAACTGCAAGGCAGCAAGGTATGAAAGGCACGGTGGAAATGAGTGTCGAGGCTGATGACGTTGGTAATGTGACTCAGGTGAAACTGATTCGTTCTAGCGGATACCAAGAATTGGATGTCTCTGCTATGGAACAAGTTAGAAAGTTGAAATTGGCACCACAAGCAGGTGGACGACAAGATATGCGAGTCGAGATAAATTATGAATTATGAATTATGAATTATGAATTATGAATTATGAATTGAAGATTTAATCATTCAACATTCATCATTCATCATTCATAATTTCAGGCACTGCCCACCAACAGGTGAATGGTGGGCTTTAGCCCTACCTACGTGTAATGCTAATCTTCTAGCGGGAAGGGAGTAAATCTTGGCTAACGATCTCACGCATCCGTTACTTAAGACTTACCCAAAGTTACATAAGTAAAGATTATAAGTATTATTGCTTATTTCTATATATTTTGTATTTCCTTGCTTGGGTTCAAACGATATTCTGGAACTAATATGTCATAGAATCATGACAATTGGTCACCATTAAACTTTCTTAATCAATGAATTTGAATTTTTTACTGATAAAAACGCTGATTTATGACTTAAAGATTTTGTCGCTCAAATTTGGATTTTGGCTGATAACTCTCAATACTGCAAGGGCTGAGAGAAATTGTAGGTTGGGTAGAGCGTAAGCGAAACCCAACAAATGCTGATAAATGTTGGGTTTCGTTCCTCAAACGCCACATCGCTCAACTCTGGAAACCAGAGCACGCGAGTGGCTCCCCAACCTACCTTGAATTTATGTTTTTAGCAAAACCTACGTAGTATTGTGATAACTTTCATTAAAACTTCCGTCTCTTGACAGAAGTTAGGGAGTTTTTAACGAATTAACTCACAAAGATTAGCTAAGACCATAAATACACTTAATTTTCTTGTGTTGAAGGCTGTTGGTTGTAATTGCTCCGGAGAATTATGAAAGGTTATTTACCCAAAGGGCGGTTTTATTCAAGCTATCTAGCAAGGTTGAATTATCAAAATTTTCAGGAGAAATGGAAAAACTACTGCTTTAAAATTCGTGGAACTAGGCGTTCATCTTGTTTACATAGACCCCACTACAGACATATCTTTTGGAGTTGGTGCGGTAGTTTTATTGGAATAGCAGCAACGGCTTATCTTTCTGTAAAAACTAATTCTCCTTTGCTGATGGCTCCCTTTGGTGCTACTAGCGTATTAATCTTTGGTATTCCTGACAGTCCTTTAGCCCAACCCCGGAATGTCATTGGCGGTAATCTTGTGGCGGCATTAGTTAGCCTAACTATTCTGCATCTTTTCGGTTCAGAACCTTGGGCAATGGGAATGGCAGTAGCTACAGCCATTGGTATGATGCAACTGACTGCAACTTTACACCCTCCTTCGGGAGCAGTTGCATTAGTTGTGATGATGACAAAACCATCCTGGCAATTTCTTTTTATTCCTGCCTTAGAAGGTTCCATAATTTTGGTACTTTGTGCTGTAGTCTTCAATAATCTGGCTCAAGAGAGAACATATCCCAAGTATTGGTTCTAACTGTTGGTGTTGCCACACTGCTGAAGCGAAAAAAAAGGTTTACTATTTAATGCTGTAACTACAACTTTGCTCTCAGCCAAAAACCGAGGGCAAAATCAATACTTGTCGGTTAAGCTCCTACAATGAAATTAAGTAGGTTGGGTTGAGGAACGAAACCCAACAAATGCTTGTAAATGTTGGGTTTCGTTCCTCAACCCAACCTACAAAAATTCTACAACTTTGCTCTCAAGCAAAAACTGAGGGCAAAATTGGTTTATGGGACGGATACGCTGAATTTGTTATAGTAGCGCAACTACGAACGAATGAATATTCTATACTTTATCTTTCAGATGTCCATCTTCCATATAGACAATGCGATCGGCTATATCAAGAATGCGGTTGTCATGGGTAACAAGCAAAATGGTACACCCTTGCTCTTTTGCTAGCTTTTGCATTAATTCTACAACATCACGTCCGGATTTTTTATCAAGTGCGGCTGTTGGTTCGTCAGCTAAAACAATTTTTGGCTGGCTCACAAGCGCACGGGCGATCGCAACCCTTTGCTTTTGTCCGCCTGATAAACTCTCTGGATAATAAGAAACGCGATGACCTAATCCAACACTTTCAAGCATAGCGACTGCTTTACCATCCATGTCTTGGTCTAGATACTTGTCATGCAATTCTAAAGACATTCGGACATTTTCTTTAGCTGTTAAAAACGTCATTAAATTATGTGCCTGAAAAATATAGCCAATGTTGCAGCGAATCTCTCTCAAATGCTTTTGGCTTGCAGCACACATTTCTTGACCTAAAATTCTCAAACTTCCCTCATGAGCAGAACGCAATCCACCCATGAGAGTCAACAAAGTTGTTTTTCCCGAACCTGAAGGTCCAGTCATAATCACAATTTCGCCTGCTCTAATTTCTAAATTAATGTCAAATAATGCTTGTTTGCGAAGCGCACCGTCTCCAAAATAATGATTTAGGTTTTGTGCAACAATCACAGGTTCCATAAAAATACCTCTATAGGTTGTCATTGGTCATTTGTCATTGGTCATTTGTCATTTGTCATTGAGCGTAGTTGTTCTCCCTTGTCCTCCTTGTCTCCCTTGTCCCCTTGTCTCCCTTGTCCCCTTGTCCTCCTTGTCTCCCTTGTCCTCCTTGTCTCCCTTGTCCCCTTGTCCCCCTTGTCCTCCTTGTCCCCCTTGTCCTCCTTGTCCCCAGTTACCGCTCGCTGCTGACTGGTTCTCGTAAAGAATCGGCTGTTTTTTTGATAAAGCTAGCTGTTGGAACTGCCATTAGTAAACCTAAGACTCCTGCAAACTTTGCGCCTAGAAGTAGAGAGATAAACACCCAAGCAGGATTAAGCCCGGTAATACCTCCTATTAATCGAGGTGCAACAACATTTTCGTTAATTTGACCGAGGACAACAGCAACTATTAACACCTTGAGTCCCAGCCATACATCTTGAAACGCTACCAAAACGCTGATGAGTGTGATACTCACAACTCCACCAAATGGGATTAAGCTTGCTACCCCAATCCCCAGTCCAAAAAGTAACCCAAAGGGTACTTGTAATGCCAGAAATGCAAGCACCATAATTGCACTGAGAATAATGGCAATGATTGCTTGACCTGCAAAGTAGTTTTGAAAACTTTGCTTGAGAGATAATTGAATTTGGTTATACCAATTAGGGGGTAACCAGCTTAAAAGCCCCTCCCAAAGACTTTTGCCATACAACACTAGAAAAATAGTAAGTACTAAAGTTAAAACAAGATTGAGCGCACTATTAATAGTATCAAGTGTTACACCAATAATTTGTCTGGTAAAAGATTGCATCGCTCCAGTCAGTTGACCTGTAAGTTGACTAGCAATTCCACTGATATCAACGGGTAGCTGCTGAAACAGTGTTTGCTCGTCTAAGGCTTGTAGTTCTTGCTTTCCTGCTTCAATCCAAGCTGGTACGCGGTTGCCAAACTCAACAAGTTGTTCAAACACTAACGGTCCTAAGACCAATCCCATAATACTAAACAGCAGTAGCGATATGAGGAGCACAAGCCCAATGGCCAAACCTCTTTTCACTCCTCGCTCTTCTAAAAATACAATAGGGTAGTTTAGTAGAAAAGCGATCAGGCTGGCTGTAAATACAATACTCACGATTGGTTGTAAGTATTGACAAAGCAAAAGTATGAGCCAACCATTGACAAAGATGATAGGAAATGCTAATCCTACATTCAACCAGCGTGGTAGTTTTTTAGTACCAGTCATACAATTTTGGATTTTGGATTTTGGATTTTGGATTTTGGATTTTGGATTTTGGATTTTGGATTGAAAACGTCTCACTTGGACTTGATTTTATCCAACTATCTGTCGCAAACATTTTTTGAATCGGTA
Source organism: Scytonema sp. UIC 10036 (assembly GCF_009725235.1). The sequence goes on along the minus strand of NZ_WJFC01000074.1, from coordinate 19,162 downwards.
TAGCTAAGTAGTTGGACACAATTAATTTCAATAACATTTTTGCTTTGCCCAATGCCCCATGCCCAATGCCCAACCTTTATGAGTGTACTTAATTTAGTCCAGTTACTTAAAAAATATCTGCGGGATCTGCGGTTTGCAGTTTCCGCATTGCTACCGCTCCAGAAAAGCCACACATACCTACTGTTAGCACAAATACGGTTATTGCTCGACTTGTTGTCATGGCAATCGGTAGCAGTGTTGCTGCATATGTCAATTGGTATAGTGCGCTTGCGATCGCAAATCCCGGTATAAAACCTAAGACTGCCAATAACAGGGCTTCTTGTAATAACACGCGCATAAGATAACCATCGCTGTAACCCATTGCCTTGAGTGTGGCATACTCCGGTAAATGGTCGGCAACATCGCTGTAGAGAATCTGGTAAACAATGATGATTCCTACAATAAATCCCACAACCACACCCAGCCCAAAAATAAATCCAATTGTCCCCTGGCTTTCCCAATAGTATTTTTCCACGCTAGCAAAGCCTTCGGGTGTTAAAATTCTTACATCCCCTGATAATTCTTTTGCCAACTCTGCTTGTACTTTGGCTGCATCAAAACCTGGTTTCAGCTGAATCAAACCAACTTCTATGTGGTTGGGTTGACGTTCTGGAAACAATTTCAAAAATGTTGAATCGCTGGTGATGACGTTGCCATCTGCCGCAAAGGATGAACCAACGGTAAATAACCCTGTCACTTGAATATTTTGCTGGTTCAATTCCGCTTCTAGGGTTCCTTGTCTTTGCAGCTTACTAGCAATATCTCCATATTCCGGACGCCCTGCACGATCGAACAACACGTGATTCAAAAGTTTTACTTGTGTTGCATTTTGCTTGATTTCTGGTAACTTCAAACTAGGGGCGTCTGGTTCAATTCCCCATATGAGAATAGCACGAGTCAGACGGTTTTCTGGATTTTTCCACTGTCCCGAACCTATATATATAGAACTTACTGATTTTACTGCTTCATGACCCAATGCTTGATAAAGTCTTTCTCTAGAGAAGGTTTTCACTGAGAACAAAGTTTGGAATTGGGGATTTGTCATCACTAAATCTGCTTCCAGCAAGCGATGGGGTAATGTAGCGCTGTCGTAAAGAGCATCTTGAAACCCCAGTTGCACGAACATCAGCATATCCGCAAAGGCAATGCCTGCAACTGCGATCGCCAAACGGGTTTTTTCTTTCATCACTTGCCGCCACGCTAGCGGTGTTCTGCGTAACCATCTACCAAACATAATTGCTTCCCTTGATGAATTTATACCGAACATCCGTTATCTTTTAAATCAAAGACAAAGTTATAATTCAATGGCTGTTTGCACTTGTAAATTGGTTAAACCTGCAACCTTTTTACTGTCTTCAGGGTTAAGACGAATTTTTACCTCAACAACTCGCTTGTCTAGGTTCTCTCCCGGTTGATTGCTGAAAACATTTTGTCTGTCAACTTGCAAGCCAATATGGGAAACAACTCCTTGGAGTGTTCCTTTCACGGCTTGACTGGTGACAGTTGCCTTTTGTCCGAGTTTAACTTTGTTAATATCAGATTGATAAACTTCTGCGACAGCAACCATGCGATCGATTTGTGCCAAGTCAACAATCCCGGATTCGCTCATCTTTTCTCCCTCTCGCGTGTGAATCTTCAGAATATTTCCTGAAATAGGGGATCTAATGTAAGCTTTTTCCAAGTCGGTTTGTGCTTGTTTAACAGATGCAATGGCATCATCAACTTCCGCTTGCGCCGCTTGCACATCTACAGGACGAACTTCAGCAATTTTATCAAGGGTGGCTTTAGCTTCGGCTATTTCTGCCTGTAGTGTATTTGCTGTACGGTTCTGGTTGGCTTTTGCTTCCATTAACTGTGTTTGGGCAGTTTCAAAAGCTAATCTTTTGTTGTCAAAGTTCAAGGCAGATTCTGCTCCTTCTCGGTACAGCATTTGGTAGCGATTGTATTCCGCACGAGCAATATTCAACTCAGATTGACGGCGAGTAATAATAGCTTTTTGAGTGGCGATTTCGCCCTGTAGTTGGGCTTTTAAACGCTTTATTAAAGCTTTTTGAGCCGCAATTTCTCCAGTTTTTGCTCCTGCTTTAACTTGGGCAAGTTTGGCTTGAGCCATCTTGACTTGCTCTTGTGCTTTTTTAAGCGCATCTTGCAGTCTATCCCTCGAATCAAGAATTGCCACCACTTGTCCAACTTTCACGCGATCGCCCTCTTGAACCAGGAGTTTTGTCAGGCGATCGCCATCCAATGCCAGAGGAGCAGACAGCTTAATGACTTTAGCTTCAGGTTCCAATCTTCCCAAGGCTGTCACTTTTTTCATTGGTGAAGTTGTTACCACTGGTGCAGGTTTTTGACTCACTCCTCCAAACTGAGAAATGCTATAAACAACTGTTCCACCCATGATGGCAGTCGCACCGATAACTAAAGCCATCAACCATTGATTTTTTTGTTTAGATAAATTACTTATCATACGTCATATGTCCTTTGTCATTTGTCATATTTCCTTTGTCCTTTGTCCTTTGTCCTTTGTCATTTGTCATTTGTCCACTAACAACTAACCACTAACAACCAACAACTAACCACTAACAACCAACAACTAACCACTAACCCCATACTTTTCCAAATAAGCAGTTACCATTTTGCCCAACAAATCAAACTGTTCTGTAATAGAAATCCTGTCATTCTTCATAAGCAATTCTAGAAATAAGCCATCAATTAGACACATAACCAACCAAACTAATACTCGATCTTCAACACCTAACAACCTGTAAAATATTTGTTCGTACTCCTTATTTGCATGCTGAAACACATCATGACCCTGCATATCCTTAAAGTCTGGATGCTGACAGAAATCAACGAGTAGATAAGTCCATTTAACGTAGTAATCCTGCTTTTGAACTAGGTATCGCCCCAACACCTCTAATCGTTCTTTTGGAGTTTGTGCTCCTTCCAACTCAGCGATCGCTAACGATACATCTCGCTCGCATATTTCTTCCACTAATTGCTCAAATAGAGCTTTTTTATTGGGAAAGTAATGATAGAGGGTTCCGGTAGACACGCCCAAGCTTTCGGCAATCTGGCGCATGGTAAGAGCGCTGTATCCTTTCTCAGCAAACAAGCTAAAGCATTTACTCAGTAATTCTTTACGATATAACTCATGGTCTACTATTTTTGGCATACATCATATTTATATCGAACATTCGTTATATAAACTTTAATCAAGGAGTAGCTCCTTTGTCAAGACCATGCTCTTATGTACGCACTGTATACAGTGGTGTTTAGCTTAAGTATTTATTCTCTAATAAGTATATATAATTACATCAAAATTTCATAATTTTCCTTGAAATAAACTGATACAGTAACAAGTACGTATTTTTTTTAGATAGAGATGACTTGGCAATGTTCTCCTAATGAACTCAACTTTATTTATAACTTGCACATTCTACCTGCATTTCGCTTTACTTGCCTGCACTACAGATACTTATACACTGACTACTGCCATTGAAATAGCAGCCGTTATTGTAAATTTGTCATTGCTTGTTTGTTTGTTCAATCATCGTCACAGTGCTCAAGTTAAACTTCTCGCAAGGATTGAGCAGTTGCAGAGCGAGATATCCGTGCATAAGCAGATAGAAGCAGATTTACAAACAGAAAGAGAGTTCTTAAATGCCAATGACAATGGAAGAGATCCCCTTGTTTCGAGCATTTCAAGGAGAGACGGTTCAGAACGTAGAAATGGTGGTAGCTCCAAAAGACAGATCGAAGCGCACGTTCTTAAGGACGTATTGGGAAAATATCGATTTGAAATTGTAGTTATTTAAACATGAATCGAGATTACGTTACTATGTCGCGTCAAAAGAAAGAGCCAAGTGGATGCGGATGCTCAAATATTCCGATTTCCATAATCATTGCTATCTTAGGAGGTGGTTATTGGTGGTTCAGCCAGCCAGGACATTTAGACATCAGCCGCCTTTTGCCTGAGAATTTACCAATAACTATTCCTTTTGTAAGTTCCACTCCAACCGCTACTTTAACTCCCAGTCCAACAACTTCTTCAACTCCTACTGCAACGACTTCTTCAACTCCTACTCCCTCTTTCTCAAGCACTTCAAATTCCGCTTCTAACGATCGCCTTGCTTCACCGGAAACAACTCCTCCTCAAACAACACCATTATCTCAAACTCCTTGGGAGAAAAAAGTCATTAGAGGAATTTATTTAAGTCGCTACCAAATTACTAATAATGCCAACGAACAAACGATTCGTGAAAGAGTTCGATACTATCGTTCTCAAGGAATTAATACCATTATTCATGGTGTTTGGGGTAATGGTTGTACGATGTACAATAGCAACGTTATGCAGCAAACGTTAGGGTACAGAAGTTGTCCCAACCAGTTTCAAGATAAATGGCTTGATTGGTTGATTGATGAGGCGCACAAACAAGGAATGCAAGTTCACGCTTATTTTGAGAAAGGTATTAAAATAGATAAAAACAGTCCGATTTACGATTTAGCAGTTTCTCGGAAATGGATTGTTCCTGGTGTGGATAAAACCTACGCTGGCATCGATCATTATGTTCTTGATGTGCAGATTCCTGAGGTAGCAAATTTCTTTAAAAATATATTAGTAGAGTTCGTCCAAAAGTATCCGAAAATCGATGCAGTGCAGTGGGATGATTATTTAGGTTATCATGCTGAATTACCAGGCAAAATAGATCGCACCGCTAGTTTAACTGATTTTTTGCAGCAAATGATAACTGCGATGAAACAAGCTAACTCGACCGTTAGTTTTGATATTTGTCATCATAATCCTTATTGGGCTAAACGGTATTTTGCAGCTGATTGGCAAAACTGGAATGTCGATCGCGTGTTTATTCAAGCTTATAATGATAATGAGACAAATTTCAAAGAGGAATTAAATTATGCGAAAAAATATGCTGGAATTGCCATTAGCGAGCGGCAATTTCATCGCTTAAAAGAATTAGTAGATAACCCAGCGATCGAGAGTATTTTAGTTTTCCCCCTGGCTGGCAAACCAGAAGAAACAGCTTCTACCTTAAAAACCTTGACACAAAACAATAAATAAGATAAGTAGTTCTCAACGCGAGCACGCATATTATTCGGTGACGTTCCTTCTCATAGACTTAATTTGTCCGCGCTTATTTTTGCTATCGAGACGCTTTTTTTGAGAGTTGCGAGTTGGCTTGGTAGGTTTGCGTTTTATTTTCAGTACGGCTACGCTTTTGATGAGTTCTTGCAGTCGTCTCAAGGCTTCCTCCCGGTTCTGCTCTTGGCTTCTGTGTTCTTGAGACTTGATAACAATAACTCCTTCTTGGGTGATGCGTCGATCTTGAAGCTTCAAAAGTTGTTCTTTGTAAAAATCGGGTAATGATGAAGCCTTAATGTCGAAACGCAAGTGAATGGCGGTGGCAACCTTGTTAACGTTTTGCCCTCCTGCGCCTTGTGAGCGAATCGCACTAATTTCGATCTCGCTGTCGGGAATCGTAACTTTGGTAGAAATTTGCAGCATTATTCATATATAACTTATTTTTCTCAAAAAAGCTCAGAGCTTTAATGAGCGATCGCACATAGATCCGTAATAACTCTGTAGCAATTCATGTTAACCATATGAAAAAGCCAAAGGAGATCTTCGATTGTATTATAGAAATCATCCCTGAATGCAATCCAAAATGGACAGAATCTTTGTTTAAAGCAACCGAACGTCAATTAATTGCACTATCAAACTATTATGCTCTGCTCGATAAAATTCCTGATGTTACCGATATCAACAGCGAAACTATCAAAATAGGAGATCTTGTGGCTCTTAACTGTCAGGATGAAAACGGAAAAAATTACGAGCATTATGGTGTAGTTATAGCCAGTCAAAAAGGTTTTAGAGTTGCTCATTTCTTCACAGGGGCAACTGTAAGAGTTCAAAATAGTCTTGTGGAGAAAGGTTTCGGTTATGTTCATGAAATCTCCTACTCTCCAGAGTGGCTTGTCAAGGAACATCTATCCGATTCTAGTCCTTATAGTCAAGTTGAAGGACGTATCAAAGAGTCAAGAAAACAAGAAAAGAGAGTTTGGGATAAATTTAGTTATAACTGCGAACATTGAGCAAGGCATATGTTTTGCGGGGAGCCTAGATGCACACAGTTAGAGAAATTAAGGAGAAAGAATTCGGACGATCGCTCAAGCATCTCGTGAGTACTTGGGCAGGTTGATAACAATTTGTGAAACGAGTTAGCTCTTTTTCCTTTGGGGAAAGTTCAGTTCAGATTAATTGTGATTGCCGTACCCTTAAGTTTTCCCTCTAGGGGGTGGTATAAGAGCAACCCTTGATTTGGATAGTCGAACCGATATCTACGATTTGAGGGTAGTATCTTCCCAGAGCGTACTTGGGTAATGAAGTTTTCCAGAGAAGAGCGTATAACTTGTCGGGTTAGTGAACTTACGTTGGTGTGATTCTCAATCAGCATCATAAACAAGTCCAAGCTGCGGTTGTCTTGACCTGCAATTAAATGACCCCCGTCTAAGAAAGTGCTTGCTACAAGCTTTTTATCGATTTGTTGGATTTTGAAGAGGGTATAGTACCGCCTTATGTCCTTAGAATCATTCACATAGCAAACCCAGGAACCGTCTGGGTTTTGAATAAATCCTTGCTGTGCTAAGTAAGAAAGCTGTGAAGGACTTCGATCGCCTAATGCGGGGGGGAGCAAGTCTCCTATTGTATCGAAAGAGCAAATCTTTGGTTTTGTTATCTCCGGATCGGCTACAGTTGTCACCTGTGCTGTTGCAACACTAGAAATCGCCGCAAGCGCAGACATCTGGAGAGCCAATGCGCTAAACAAACGCTCAATTATATTCATGTTTTTCCTTCTACTTTTTTAAAAAGAATGTGCGATCGCACTCTGCAAAGGTTGTGCGATCGCTCCTGAGTTAAAAACTTGAAATCCGCTCTTCATGTTGATGGCAGGTTTTTGAAACTGCTTCGAGCGATGTCAGTTGTGTGTGGAGATGCTCACCCTGAACAACTTTATTCTGAAATACAAATGTGAGTATCTTGTGAGGATTTATATTGAGTTTTACTTTTAAATAACTTTCCAAAAATGAGGTGATACATATACACTGTAAATGTTGGGTTTCGTTCCTCAACCCAACCTACGTGTTTTCGTATGCAGTATATACGTTAATTAGGGAGACAATAAAATTGTCTCCCTAATTTATAAATGAATATTAAAAAATTAACCAACACAAAAAAGTTATAATGAATGAGAAACCACTAATTGTTTTATAGTGAATTGAGTAGATCTACCCATAGACAGTGAATTTAGGTTTCTTGAATTCAGCTCGGGCATCTCTTGCCAGCAACTGCGGCAAAACCAAGAAACTTGATTTTTACGGATATGGCGTAGCAGTTGGTTAGAGCAGCAGGGACAAGTCGTCATAATTTTTAAACCCCATTATGTTAAACGTACTGAATCTATGGTTCGGTCTACGTTATTGAACTGAATTTTGTCTGTGTTAAATGTAGTTAGAATATTTGAGGAATTTTTGAAGATCCGGCTTTTGTTACAAAAATGTAATGTTAGGTAACGTTTGTACAAAAACACAAGCATGGTTCAGCTTCCCGACTTTCTGGAGGATACAGAGTCGCGAAAGGTAAATCTCACACCCCACCTCGTTCCCAGCCTCAGGCTGGGAATGCATTTTAAGAGGCTCCGCCTCCTGATTTAGCTTACACGCAAGGCAGAGCCTGCTATGCTGCATTCTGTGGAAGAGCCACCAGATCGATAGGGGGTAAACTGAGAGGTGTCGCCTCCCATGAATTCACTTAATATTTTGAAAGATGATTTTTAGTAAATCGACTTGCGAAAAAGGTTTTGTCAGATATCCGGTTGATTTAACCATTTTTGCCTTGGCTTTATCGATAAATCCCGTTCGTCCCGTTACCATAATGACAGGGGTATTTTGAAAATATGAATGCTTTCTTAACAAAGAACAGATTTCATACCCGTCTAAGTTGGGCATTTCAATATCAAGTAAAATGATGTCCGGTTTAATACGGATAATCTGCATTAAAGCTTTAAGAGGATCGCTAATTCCTGTAACAGTAAATATTTGTTGATCTAAAAAGTTTTTCACAGCATTGACAACAACTGGACTGTCATCAATACAAACAACTTTATAAAGTCTGTTTTCGGTAGAAGGTTGAAAAGTTTCTTGTTTTGTATTATCATTCTCTGTTTCAGGAGCGGTATTGCTAGGAATCAAAAACTGACGCTCGTCATTGTTAACTTCATTGCTTTCCTGTCGGACAAACTTTCGCTCAATTTTTGCTTGATATTTTCGGGCTTTTGCCTTAATGTATTGTATGCACTGCTGTTGAGCACTTGCAGGTTTAGCATTTCTCTGCTTTTTTCTATCTTGACATTCTTCAAAAAGTACGCGTAAATCTAAATGACAGAATATTGGTAAATCATTCAGGCAAGTTTCTGGTATGAATTCGTAGCTGCCGTCTTCAATACTCAGTAACGGCTCTAACACGTCTAGTGCCAATTGCTCTATTAACATTCCTGCTTCCGCAGAGGTTATGTGATTTTGATTAACCAACCAGCAAATAACTCTATATTCCGGGCTTTCTATGGATTGATTACTATTAAGTTCTAATAATGATTGGAAGTGTTTATCGATTGCACTTCGTAGATTGGGGACTTGCTCGCTTAGCTGTTGCAAATTTCTATGAAGAATATCAAACATTTGCTCGCTATAGGAAATATAAACGAGTTTGCCTTTCTCCATATAAATTAGCCAGGAAGCCGATGGACTATAAACTTGCCAACAACCAGTATTGGGGTTACTAGCCATTTTATTTAGTAGAAATAGCGGCTGTATTTTCTGGAAAAACCTGTATCTACCAATGGGAAGTGTAGTCATATTCATGGCTCTAAGTTGAAATTAGGATTTGCAACAAAATTTGAGTTGTGAACAAATTTATGCATGACAATATCATGCCGGGATAATTGCAACATATTTAGATAGCAAATTCCTTTATGTTGACATAAGGAAGTGCTATGCGCTCTCCTAAGTACGCTTGTTCTTATACAGCCCAAGTTGTAGAAATTAGAAGTGCGAAGTTACAGCTAATTCACAAAACTGGCGGTACTCATTGTTATGGAGTCTTGTTTGGAGATGTTTGATTCCTACTCAATTAATTTGTTAACCCTGTAAATTTATAATTTTTTCGGCTACATTAGCCTTTAGAAGAGTAAAGATGGAATCACCGACAGCTTGTATGGAGAATCTCAGCATCTGTTGGAGGTAGATTTGGGCGCTCGCACCCAGCCGCAAAACTTGGCTGACTGTAAAGTGTTGATATAGTAGACAGCTTTTCTCAAAAAAGGTTCTCATTTGACATAAGCGCATAGCAAGACTTTCTTGTCTTTTCATGCATCTTAAGCATATAGGCACATTTTGAGGCAGCTTGCTGTGACTGTATAACAGTTGTCCGCTCAATAGCCCTGTCTCTAACCAACTTATCACACTACCTTGAGTATAATTCATGGCAAACTTTCTCCAACGGTGACTGGGATGTCAATTCATACGACAACAATACCCGGTAGAAGGCAGCTTAGGTTGGTGAAGAAGAGAGTCAATTCTTCACGCGCATTTGGGAACACACTCTGACGTTGTTTTATGATGGGCAGTCACCCTGAGGCACATGATGCCAATTCCAACACTGTTCTTCAAAATTTAAGAACTGCAGTGCATACCTGAAATATAAAAATTTTTAGTTAATCGGTAGATGATAAACAGCTTACTCCCGAACACCAGGGCAGGGGATAAGTAACTTGCTCTCTAACATTTAGGTTACTATAATTTTCAAAAAAAAGTTAAAGGATGTGTAAAGAGTAATATAAGTGAATAAAGAAACCATAAAAGGTTATTGTTCTTCCAACATAAATGTCTTGTGAGGATGTACACTATTTGGTATTTTTTTCAGTGTATATACTTAATTATCTATTAATAGAGAAATTATTACAACTTTATACTCCGTGTATCGAAAAATCAAGGCTGATTTTTCTAGTGTAATTATACTGGATTTTAAGTTGTTAATGTTACTAGTTATAGTAATGAAACTCCTATTACTTGCAATACTGCGTAGGTTTTGCATAAAAATACGAAATTACGTAGGTTGGGTTTCGCACTATTTCCCTTAACCGAGTAGTATTGCTATTACTTGGAGTAGAGGTTCAAAAAAATGTACTTTTTTTGACACAATGTTGCAGATGCGATCGCGGCTACTGTAGTCAGGGGAGAGATTTCGTTTTAAAATTCCTACAGTTAGTCTTTTAGAAAATTTGTCATCAGTCTAAAGAGAGAAAATCTTATTCAAAAAACTTATAGTTATTTTGATACAAAAAATAATTTATACAAAATTTTTGAAAAAATATTTTTATACTAATGTGTTTTTATACATAACTGCGAAGCTGCTGGCAGGAAAAAATTAAAGAAATATCTCCATAGTTAGACATCTACAGAAATTAATGTACATTGTCTGCGCTCCTTGTAGAGGCTCGTAAAACAGTGCGTCTTTTCATATTTATGATGTGTCTTTACACCGTTTTTTGCTCCCGTGTTTATTACAAGTCCTAAGATATTCAGAAATCAGTTATACAATACTAGTATTATTTATTACGTTTTACTAATTGCAATTTATTATACATAGCAAGAAAAAAAATTTAAGTAAGAACGAGCGCCTCAAAGCTTCACAGAATCTTTACAAAACGACTGCAGAAATCCTATTTGATTTTTAAAACACCCCTTGAAAATAGGGGTTGAGGAGTATTATCCTTACTGGGTGAGAATTACAACCGAAATTTTGGCTACACTGGAACAAGGTTTGCTATCAAAATCAAGTGACACAAATCAATATACAAGTTTCAGAAGAAAGCTCTCGAACAATTCCTGACTCGGATGCGCGTTTAGATCGTTACCTAAGGCAAGAATTACCAAATCTATCTCGTTCCAGGATTCAACAGTTAATTGAGCAAGGTAACGTCCAGCTGAATGGGAAACCCTGCACATCCAAGAAGATATCTGTAAAAGCAGGGGATAATATCACTCTGAATATACCAGAAGCAGAACCACTGGAACTTCAACCAGAAGAGATACCTTTAGATATTCTTTACGAAGATAGTTCTTTACTGATTATTAATAAACCAGCAGGTTTAGTTGTTCATCCCGCACCAGGTCATCAAGATGGTACTCTTGTAAACGCTATCTTAGCTCACTGTCCCAATTTACCGGGAATTGGGGGAGTTCAAAGACCGGGAATTGTTCATCGATTGGATAAGGATACGACAGGGGCTATAGTTATTGCCAAAACAGAACAAGCTCATCAAGCATTACAAGCTCAACTGAAAGCAAAAACTGCAGGGCGAGAATACTTAGGGATCGTCTACGGTGCGCCCAAAACGGAAAGCGGTACGATCGATCTACCCATTGGTCGCCATCCAGTCGATCGCAAAAAAATGGCAGTCGTTCCAGTAGAAAAAGGTGGAAGACTGGCGGTAACACACTGGAAAGTGAGAGAACGTTTGGGTAATTACACCTTAATGCACTTTCAATTAGAAACTGGACGCACCCATCAAATTCGGGTTCACAGCGCTCAAATAGGTCATCCCATTGTTGGCGATCCCGTCTATAGTTCTGGTCGTTCTGTGGGAGTTAACTTACCCGGTCAAGCACTCCATGCTTGGAAACTGAAGTTGCAACATCCGGTATCTGGGGAATGGATAGAAGTGAGTGCAGCTCTTCCTCAGATTTTCACAACTTTACTAGAGGTTTTACGACGAAGAACACAGATCCCTAACTCTCGTTCCTAGCCTCTGGCTGGGAACGCATTACTAGAGGCTCTGCCTCACCATACAGGAGGCGGAGCCTCCCGTGAGGCATTCCCAGGCTGAGCCTGGGAACGAGGTGGTGTAAACAGCGATCGGTGACCGATGGGTGATGAACTTTATAGTGCCAATTGTCTATTTTGTCAATTCTTAATTCCTAAAAATTTATATTCAATCTGCCATCTCGCTAAAGAGACAAAAATGAGAAATCTTACAAAATCTTCTTTAATTAACTTAACGTAACTTTACACTGAATCCTTCCATTAAAGCTGCTATCATTATCAACCTAACTCTAGGTAATGTTACTTTTGACCGTTTATTAGATGGCGCTCTAATTAGGTAAAGATAGGCAAAGGAATATGTCGAATTGTAAATTCACGCTGATGCCGATCGCACTAAAAGCTTGATGGATAAAGGGATTTTGTAAAAAACTGTATGGTTTTACACAAGTTTACAAGTTTTAACAATAAATTTAGTCAAGGACTATATAGAATCTAAAAAGTAATTAAGAAATCGAGCAAAGAACTAAGGCTACAACAAGCAAATGAATTGCACAATGCAACCGTTATTTCCGTTGATTGTGTAGGTAATTTGTGCTGTAATTTCTATGTGATTATGCTGCGATTTAAGAATTGCTTTGAACGTAAGCGCAAGCCAATTTTAGAGATTGGATAAGCTGCAATAAAATTGAGGAGAAAAGAACAATGCTAGATGCTTTTTCTAAAGTCGTTGAACAAGCTGATAAAAAAGGTTCTTACCTAAGCGATAACGAAATTAACGGATTATCAGCATTAGTTGCTGATAGCAATAAGCGTTTAGATGTGGTTAATCGCCTCACCAGTAACGCTTCCTCTATTGTGGCAAACGCATATCGCGCTTTAGTCGCTGAACGTTCTGAAGTTTTCAATGCTGGCGGTGCTTGCTTCCACAACCGCAATCAAGCTGCTTGCATCCGTGATTTAGGATTTATTCTGCGTTATGTCACTTACTCTGTATTAGCAGGTGATGCTAGCATTCTGGACGATCGCTGTTTAAATGGTTTGCGTGAAACCTACCAAGCATTGGGTACTCCTGGTGATGCTGTAGCTTCTGGAATTCAAAAAATGAAAGATGCTGCCATCAAAATTGCTAACGATCCCAATGGCATTAGCCGAGGCGATTGCAGCCAACTTATGTCTGAAGTTGCTAGCTATTTCGACCGGGCTGCTTCTGCTGTAGTTTAATACAGTTTTTTACAAGTGACTTTCTTGAGAAGAACCTAAAAATTCAGAGATCTCCTCAAGGAAACAATTTCTGAGTTCTGAGCCATCACAGCTATTAACATTTGGAGATTAAGAAGATCATGAAAACCCCACTCACTGAAGCGATCTCAACTGCTGATGTTCGCGGTACTTATCTCAGCAATACCGAAATACAAGCTGTTTTTGGTCGTTTCAACCGTGCGCGTGCAGGTTTGGATGCAGCCAAAGCATTTTCTCAAAATGGCAAGAGATGGGCAGAAGCAGCAGCTAATCACGTGTATCAAAAGTTTCCTTACACCACTCAGATGCAAGGACCTCAATACGCTTCTACCCAAGAAGGTAAAAACAAGTGTGTACGGGATATCGATCACTACCTCCGCACCATTAGCTACTGCTGCGTCGTAGGCGGTACTGGTCCTTTGGATGAATATGTTGTTGCAGGCTTGAGCGAACTCAATAGCGCTCTCGGTTTGTCCCCCAGCTGGTATGTAGCAGCACTAGAATTTGTCCGCGACAATCACGGTCTAAGTGGTGATGTTGCTGGTGAAGCTAACACCTACATTAACTATGCAATTAATGCATTGAGCTAAGAAACAACTTAACGTCTTTTGCTAGTGGCTAATAGCTAATAGCTAATGGTTAATTGCTAATAATATTGATAGCAATTAGCGATCGGCGGTTAGCCATTAGCCACAACTTTTAAGTAATGAGCAGTTAGCAAAATTGGAGTTTGAGAAAGATGACTAGTTCAGTTGTAGAACGGCTAGGAGTTAACGATTGGGTAGGCAAAAAAGTTGAGCTACGCCAAAATTGGAACGAAGATGATTTGCAACTAGTATTTCGGGCTGCTTACGAGCAAATATTTGGTCGCCAGGGAGTCTATGCCAGTCAAAAATTCAAAAGCGCTGAATCTTTGTTGCGGAACGGGAAAATTAATGTCCAACAATTTGTTGAGATTTTAGCTAAATCCGAATTTTACAAAGAGAGATTTTTTTACCAGAACTCCCAAGGACGTTTCATTGAATTAAACTACAAACATTTGCTGGGACGCGCTCCTTACGACCAATCAGAAATTGCTTATCATGTAGATCTCTATGCTTCTCGTGGCTACGATGCTGACATAGAGTCTTACATTTACAGCCCAGAGTATGAAAATGCTTTCGGGAGTTATGTTGTTCCCTATTATCGTGGGTTCAAATCAATTCCGGGAATGAAGACAGTAGGATATAACCGCATATTTGCACTGTATCGTGGTAGTGCTAACAGCGATAACGCACAATACGGTGGTAGAAATTCCCGTTTGAGATCGAAAATCTCGATGAACTTGTCAAACATGATTGTACCATCAACATCTCCATATGGTGGTGGTTTGACAGCAGCGCCATCCCTCATCAGTTCTCCTGTAAGAGGTGATAAGCGCATGTTTGTGATTGAAGCAGTTCTGGGTTCACAGAACACTGGTGTAGCAGTACGCCGTAGCAGACAAGTCTACACAGTACCCTATGAAAGACTCTCATCTATCTATCAAGAAATTCACAAGCGTGGCGGTAAGATAGTCAGCATTACTCAATCCTAAAACATAATTTAAAATTCGTAATTTGTAATTATTCATTCAAATTACGAATTACGAATTACGAATTACGAATTATTATGACTACCACTCATCAAACAGAACCAATTCTTTCAGAAGAAACTGCGATCGCAGCCCTTAAGAGTGAAGATAACCAAATTCGCTATTATGCAGCTTGGTGGTTGGGAAAGCACAAAATACAAGCAAGTTGTGCAGCACTATGTGAAGCTCTATTTGATGAACGTTATCGAGTTCCGAACGGTGGTTATCCTCTACGCCGTCAAGCAGCACGAGCGTTAGGTCAACTGAAAAATCCACAAGCTGTCACTTCTTTAATAGCAGCACTAGAATGCGAAGAAGATCTGCGCCTGCGGGAAGCAGCAATTCAATCGCTGGGAGTTATTGCGGATCTAAGGGCTGTTGAGCCTTTAGTCAAACTTCTGCAATCTTCAAAAGAAGAACCATACGAAGCGCTCATTGAAGCGTTAGGTACCTTAGAGGTCTGGTCAGTTCGTCCTCAAATAGAGTCTTTTCTCAATCATCCATCTGAACGAGTGCAGTGTGCAGCTGCTCGCTACCTGTATCTTTTAACTCAGCAACCTCAGTACATTGAACGTATTCTTAAAAATCTCAACCACGAGAATATGTATTTGCGTTGGGCTGCTGTGTTTGATTTAGGGGCGGTTGGTCATCGACAAGCTATTGAAGCCATTTTGGCAGCTCGAATTCCAAACAGTCTCAAGCTGCTGAATTTGAAACGAATTTTAGAATCGGTTTTAGATAGTAGTGAAATTTGCGATCGCGAAACATCTGACTTATTGTTTAAAGCAATTGATGATTTGCTAATTCAACTTTAAACTTTGACAAATGACAAACATCTCTGCATTAATCCAAGCCTTAAACAGCAACCATGCTGCATGCGGGACGGTTGTGGAGTCTTTAGTAAAGCTTGCACCCGCAACCGTAGAACCACTGATTTCTGCTTATCGTAGTTCTACAGACCAAGGCGTACAAGCATATATAATTCAAGCTTTGGCTCAAATTGGCGATCCCAGAGCAGCAGAGTTGCTAGGGGATGTTGTGGGTACAGCAGTAGCCAATCACTGTCAGGGTAATGTCCGTCGTGTTGCAGCACGCGGGTTGGGACGGATATGTTGTACCACCGATAATCCTGGTGTGACTCAGTACGCTATGGAAAAATTGACTTGGGCTTTACTTGCTCCTGATGATTGGGGATTGCGTTACGCAGCCGCAGTCTCTTTGCAAGAAATTGCAACACCAGATGCATACAATGCTTTACAAATGTCTTTCCATCAAGAGACCGATAAAGTTGTGCGATCGCGAGTCAATAAGGCTTTGGTAGGGAGTAGGGAGTAGGGAGTTCTATACAGTACTTAAACATTTCACTTCCAAAACTACGTTTTGGAGGTGGTTTTGCTGTTTGTCAACTTGCATGAGTCATTGGACACAATTCATTTCAATAATATTTTTGCTTTGCCCAATGCCCAACCTTCATGAGTGTCCCGTCCATTTGCATATCAAAATACAATACAAAAGTCAACCTCCGATCTCAAAAATTTTGGATTTGTCTTTTTAGCCCTGCTTTTTGCGCTGAATTTATCTCACGAAGAAGAATTTTATAAAGCTGCAGAAATATTTAGGGACGTTTTGTTAAGAATTATTTACATAACGGTGTGAGCGATCGCGCTGGATAAGAAACTGCAATATGTTGGCTTAACTAGGTTGTAACAATAATAAAAAAAATATTAATAAACGGAAATCATGGTTTGGAAAAAATGAATATTAACTTTTGCTACAGTTTTTTTTTCTTTTCTCAGGCTGAGTGTCTTATATGTAAAGGATTTGAGGCTTTTCTTATTGCTCTATCTCATTTCTTCATAATTTGTAACAGATAATGCCCCAATAGCTGTTGTATAAACATAATCTGGAGGGGTTAAAGAACAGACGAAAGTTAAAAGAGGCAATCAGTTCATCAGGTTTGCCAGTTTCTCATAAAATCACACCAGGTTCTCATAATCTCTCGCGAATGCTCAGGCAGGCTAGAGAAGAACGTTAAGAAGAGAAACAGTTTATTTCGGTATCTGTTGTTTACCATTCCACTCATTCATAAAACAATCTCAGTTTTAATCAAGACAGCACTCAACTAAGCGATTAGGAGAAAAAAGTCCATGTTAGACGCATTTGCTAAGGTGGTTTCTCAAGCCGACTCCAGAGGTGAATTTTTGAGCACCGAGCAACTAGATGCTCTCAACAACCTGGTTAAAGATGGCAGCAAGCGCTTGGATGCTGTAAACCGCATCACCAGCAACGCTTCCACCATCGTTACCAACGCTGCTCGTACTTTGTTTGAAGAACAGCCCCAATTGATTGCTCCTGGTGGTAACGCATATACCAACCGTCGTATGGCGGCTTGTTTGCGCGACATGGAAATCATCTTGCGCTATGTTACTTACGCAATTTTAGCAGGTGACGCTAGCGTATTAGATGACCGCTGCTTGAACGGCTTGCGCGAAACATACCAAGCATTAGGTACCCCTGGTTCTTCCGTTGCAGCTGGCGTTCAAAAAATGAAAGACGCTGCGATCAAAATTGCTAACGACCCTGCAGGTATCACCCCTGGTGATTGCAGTGCATTGATTTCTGAAGTAGCTAGCTACTTCGATCGCGCTGCGGCTGCTGTTGCCTAATAGCACAAGAAAAGCCCAAAACCTAACAATAAGGTATCTAGGCATAAAAAAACGTAACACCGAGGAGATTGTATACCATGAAAACCCCAATTACCGAAGCAATAGCAGCTGCTGATACCCAAGGACGTTTTCTGAGCAACACCGAATTACAAGCTGTTAATGGTCGTTTCGAGCGTGCAGCAGCAAGCTTGGAAGCTGCTCGTGGTTTAACAGCCAACGCTCAGCGTCTGATTGACGGTGCAACACAAACAGTGTATCAGAAGTTCCCTTACACAACCCAAATGCAAGGACCTCAGTACGCTGCAGATTCTCGTGGTAAGTCCAAGTGTGCTCGTGACGTTGGTCACTACCTGCGGATTGTTACCTACTCCTTGGTTGCTGGTGGTACCGGTCCATTGGATGAGTACTTGATTGCTGGTTTGGATGAAATCAACCGCTCCTTTGAATTATCTGGTAGCTGGTATGTAGAAGCTCTGAAGTACATCAAATCCAACCACGGTCTCTCCGGTCAAGCCGCTAACGAAGCTAACACCTACATTGATTACGTCATCAACGCTCTAAGCTAGATCGCGTATTGCCCGGAGAGGGATGCAAGTGCTGGATGAGATCACCTAGCAGTTGAATCACGCTCCGGGCATTGTTTTACCTGGGGAAAGATAAAAAATACTTATCAAAGGCATTTTGTAGCGGTACCGATTTGAACGAAGAATGCGACAGATAGTTGGATGAAATCAAGTCCAGAGAAGACTTTATTCAATCCAAAATCTAAAATCTAAAATCCAAAATGGTATTGGCTGAAGTGCTAAAGAAATAGGGGGAAAGAAAAATGGCGATTACAGCAGCAGCATCCAGGCTGGGGACTGAGGCTTTTAGTGATTCACCTCGAGTAGAACTACGCCTCAACGCCAGCAAAGACGATATCGAAGCGGTGATTCGTGCCGTGTATCGGCAAGTATTAGGTAATGACTATTTAATGGCATCAGAACGTCTTAAGAGCGCCGAATCACTCCTGCGAGATGGGAATCTGACAGTCCGGGAGTTCGTGCGTACCGTTGCCAAGTCAGAACTTTACAAGAAGAAATTTTTCTACAACAGCTTCCAAACTCGAATAATCGAACTCAACTACAAACATCTGTTGGGTCGTGCTCCCTACGATGAGTCAGAAGTTGTTTATCACTTAGATTTGTATCAAAACCAAGGGTATGATGCCGAAATAGATTCCTATATTGATTCTGTAGAGTATCAAACTAACTTCGGCGACAACGTTGTACCATACTATCGCGGTTTTTCAACTCAACCAGGACAAAAAACAGTAGGATTTAACCGGATGTTCCGGTTATATCGCGGTTATGCCAATAGCGATCGCGCTCAAGTAGAAGGAAAAACCTCTCGTCTGGCTCGCGAACTGGCAACAAATAGCGCATCCTCCATCGTAGGACCTTCGGGTAGTAACGAAAACTGGAGCTACCGTGCATCAAATGATGTTGCACCTCGGAAGAATTTAGGGAACGCTGTAGGTCAAGGCGATCGCGTTTACCGAATTGAAGTCGCAGGGCTATTAAGTCCGGGTTATCCCAAGGTACGCCGCAGCAGCACTGCTATATTTGTGCCATACGAAAGACTTTCTGAGAAGTTACAACAACTTCAGCGCCAAGGCGGCAAAATTGTCAGCATCAACCCTGCTTGATAGGGGTTAGGGGTTAGGGG
>NZ_WJFC01000073.1 GCF_009725235.1 Scytonema sp. UIC 10036 | reverse complement strand
CAGGGAAACCCGCACGCCCAGATTTAACAGAGAGGTGCGGGGCATCATAGCCCCCATCGACTCTACCTAAAACAGTGTTGTTTGGAGAGTACCGGATGTAAACAAAGTCGAAGCTAACATTACCCGTAAGGAGGGACTATGTCCAAAGTATTTGTTTTAGATACAGAAAAAAGACCACTTGAACCGATTCATCCAGCACAGGCTAGACAACTTCTCAGAAATGGTAAAGCAGCAGTTTTTAAAAAATTTCCCTTTACCATCATTTTGAAAGTGACTTTCAAAACCGAAAAACCAGTTCAACCTCTGAAATTAAAGATTGACCCAGGTGCTAAAACGACTGGATTAGCTTTAGTCAACGATACTACTGGTGAAGTTGTATTTGCAGCAGAACTAGAGCATAGAGGTTTTGCAATTCGAGAAGCTTTAACTTCTAGAAGACAAATAAGAAGAAGTAGAAGAAATCGCAAAACTCGTTATCGTCAACCACCAAAACACGAATGGTTTAGGAAAGGAAATAAAAAACCTGTTCCCAAACAACGGAGAACCTGGTTAGCGCCAAGTCTAATGAGTAGAGTTCATAACATTAACACTTGGGTTAAGAAGTTAATAAAACTTGCACGCCTTACTGATATTTCTCAAGAATTAGTTAAGTTTGACACTCAATTAATGAGAAATCCAGATATACAAGGTAAAGAGTATCAGCAAGGAACTTTAGCAGGTTACGAAACTAGAGAATGCCTTTTAGAAAAGTGGAAAAGATGTTGTGCCTATTGTGACAATAAAGATGTCCCTTTACAGATTGAACATATGTACCCTAGAGCGAAAGGAGGGTCTAACTCAATAACGAATTTAACTTTAAGTTGCGAGAAATGTAATCTCAAAAAAGGGACTAAAGACATCAAAGAATTTCTCAAAAAAGAACCGGAAAAGTTAAATAAAATTCTTGTTCAAGCTCAGAGACCATTGGCAGACACTGCGGCTGTTAATTCGACAAGGTTTAAATTGTTGGAAATATTAAAAGCAACAGGACTACCAGTAGAAACAGGTTCAGGAGGGTTAACTAAGTTCAATAGGACTCAACAAGAATTAGAAAAAACCCATTGGATTGATGCGGCTTGTGTTGGTAAGTCTACTCCGGAAAAATTAATCATCAAAGGAGTAAAACCGTTGTTAATTAAAGCTTGTGGACATGGAACAAGACAATCCTGTAGAACCAACAAATACGGATTTCCAATTCGTCACTGTGACAGGAAAAAGATCCACTTTGGATTTCAAACTGGTGACATAGTAAAAGCCATTGTCACAAAAGGTAAAAAAGTCGGTGAATATGTAGGACGGATTGCAACTCGTGCAACAGGAAGTTTTAATATCTCAACTAAGGATTTTCTTGTGGAAGGAATTAGTTACAAATATTGCAAAATAATCCATAAAAAGGACGGTTACAGTTATGGGCATTAAAAGAATTGGACTCCAGTTAAAACTGGACGTGTCGCGTTTCCTCCTTGGTCTAAAGACGCAAGGTTTCCACACTCCCGGAGATTTTTAGATGATATGTTGCCTTAATTCCTCGTGTCACAATCCATCCTGTTCTGACGGTACGCAGTTTTGTCCCAAGTGCGGAACTCCTTTAAAAGTGTTGAGAAATCGCTATCGCCCAATTCAGTCATTGGGTGGCGGCGGCTTTGGTAAAACTTACTTGGCACTTGATACTGATAAACTCAACGAAAAATGTGTTATCAAGCAATTTGCGCCTCAAGCACAGGGAACGGGTGCTATTCAGAAGGCAACAGAACTTTTTGAACAAGAAGCAATGCGACTGCAACAGTTGGGAGAACATCCACAAATTCCTACGTTATTTGCATATTTTGAAGAGGATAAGCGCTTGTATCTGGTGCAACAATTTATTGATGGTGAGAATTTATTGGATGAGTTGAAACAGGAAGGAACATATAACGAAGAAAAATTGCGAGAATTATTATCTAATATTCTCAATATTCTTGCTGTAGTTCATAAATATAAAGTTATTCACAGAGATATCAAACCCCAGAATATTTTGCGTCGCAAATCTCCCTCGCCGATCGGAGGAAGTCAGGGGGATATATTCCTGATTGATTTTGGTGCTTCCAAACAGTTAACTGAGACAGTGATGACTCAACCAGGAACAACGATTGGTTCCTTCGGTTATGCCCCGCTCGAACAAATGCAGGATGGGGAAGCATATCCGGCAAGCGATTTATTTAGTTTGGGAGCAACGAGCTTTCAGTTATTGACGGAGATAGCGCCTTGGGAATTGTGGAAGCAACAGGGTTTTGGATGGGTTACAAGTTGGCGGCAATACATGCGTCAACCTATCAGCCAGGAATTAGCGCATATTTTAGATACTCTGTTGCAACCAAACCATGAGCAACGCTATCAGTCAGCAGAGGCGGCTTTGCACGATTTAAACTTGGATTATCAAATCTCTATTTCTGAAGCCCCGCCACCTACAGGGACTTATTACTCTCAACCTTCACCCATACCAACTGAAACCTCTCCTCCAACAGTAACTTATCATTCTCAACCTTCACCTGCTCCAGTTGAAGTCCCACTAAAACAAGCAAGCGATCGCGAAGTTCGTCCCGTACTTAGATCGAATGAGGAACGCATCAAACCTTCGCTACCTTCAATTGTAGATAAATTCAAACAGAAAAATAAATTCAAACTACCTTTTATAGTGAGTAGTGCAATTCTGTTAATGGGTTTTGCAGGATATGGAATGTGGCAAATGACAACCCGTTTTTCAAATACAAATATTCTTTCAAACACAAATCTTTCCTATGAAAAATTGTCACTTGTTAATAGTCTCGAGGGACATAATGATTGGGTGAGTTCTCTTGCCATTAGTCCTGATGGGCAAACTCTGGTAAGTGGAAGTGGAGATAGAAGTATCAAAATTTGGAATTTGCAAACCGGGGGAATCAAAACTTCCTTAAATGGTCATACAGATGGAGTTGTTTCTGTTGCGATCGCACCAGAGGGCAAAACTTTAGTTAGCGGAAGTATAGACGGTACTATCAAAATTTGGGATTTACAAACACCGGGATTGAAAAACACGCTCACCGGGCATAAGGACAGTGTAAAATCTGTAGCGATCGCTCCTGATGGAAAGACTTTAGCCAGTGCCAGTTCAGATAAAACTATTAAGATTTGGGATTTAGAAACAGGAAAGTTAAAAAATACTTTAGGCGGACAAGAGAAAGCCGTATGGCGGGTTGCTTTTAGTCCAGATGGGAAGACTTTAGCAAGTGGAGGTTACGATAATACCATCAAAATTTGGAATTTAAAACCACTATCGTTAAAAGCAACCTTTACCGGGCATACTGATTTGATTTATTCCCTAGCATTTAGTGCTGATGGACAAACATTGGTAAGTGGAAGTACAGACAAAAGTATGAAAATTTGGGATTTGCAAACAGGTCAGTTAAAGAAGACTTTAAATTGGCATAAATATGGTGTTACGTCTGTAGTTATTAGCCCGAATGGCAAGACTCTCTTTAGCAGTAGTTATGACCATACAATCACAATTATGAATTTAAAAACGGGTGATTTTGAAAATACACTCAAAGGGCATGTAGATATGGTTATGGCTTTAGCGATTAGCCCAGATGGCAAAACTTTAGTCAGTGGAAGTGCAGATAAAACGATTAAGATTTGGCGTTTGCCATAGCCTTCAATCCTTAATTAAGGAGCCATCTTGTTTCACACTGTGTTTCGTTTTATTTCTCTCGTGCGTACATTTTTATAAAGCGCTGTTCAAAATATCAGACAGTTATTAATTTTCCAAGTCAATGGGTAGCGAGGGACGGCGAAGCAGATACACAACAAGACCTATAAAAGGTACAAGACGCACTATCCACAATATTGTAGTATCATGCCATTGGCGACGTGCCATGTCATCTGGTACTAGCCATGACTGAAATATCCAGAAAACAAAAAAATCTATCACAAATGAATATGCCAATCGATCCGTAGATAGTATCTGTATCAGAGAATTCCAACGTGCTGTTAAGTCACCAAATTCAGGACGTGCTAGTAGTGCCCAAGCAACAGAAGCAACAATCACTGTTGTTAAAACCAAAGGGAAGGCTCGGCTCTCTGCTATCTTTTCTAAGGTGTTAAGAGAATCTTGAGGGGTTTGGGGATTGGATCTTCTTATTGCTAACCAAGGTAAGTAGAAAACATTTGTCAGTAAAGCAGTACCAATCAGAAATGCTACTATGGGGAAGCGCTGATTGCGACCATCAACAAGAAAACCCCAAAATAATAAGCCCCAGGTGATGAGAATATTAAATAATCCTTCCAGTGCTGGGTTGATGGCTGGTGCAGTGGTTGGAGATAGAAGTGGCATCACAAACCAGAAATTTAAGCTCAAATCTAACGCTTCTTGCAGTGTTTCAGGCTGAATGTACAATACTGATAAGCCCGGTGGTAAATCGCTGAGCAACAGATAACCAATATATATTATCCATGCACCCCATAGAAATATTCTTGATACTGCTGATGTTGCATTTTTTTGCAATAAATCTGAAGTTTCGTTAGATGTTTCATGTTTTTGATTGAGCATAGTTTTCTTTAAAGTGTGCGTTCGCGGAGTGCAAGTTGTACCTAGCTTATCGCATGAATATTTTCCGATATACATTATAAATAAAATACTTGCAATCCTATAGAAAGTCTATTTAAGTTATGAAATACATATAGGTAGGGCTAAAGCCCACCACACAAGGTTATTGGTGGGCTTTAGCCCTACCTACTACTACCTACAGGACTTAAAATTTTTCAAGCGCAATATGCATTCTGTGGCGGAGCCACCGGATCGAGAGGTGAGGCGCTGTCTTTATGTTGTCTTCTCTTTTGCTTTGAGTATGGCTGCTTTCTTGTGCTAATCCAGCAACCACATCTGAGAATTCGTGTTTTCAACAGACTCATCTTTTGGTTTATTGGGCAATTTTGGAATTGTATATGATTTTCTATATTGAACTGATGGTTGGATAGTGCCTTTGTTTGGTTGTGGCGATGGTGGAATAGTACCTTTGTTTGGTTGTGGCGATGGTTGGATAGTACCTTTGTTTGGTTGTGGCGATGGTGGAATAGTGGCTCGTGCTGCTGGCTTTGCTGATGCTTGAACAGTAGCTCGTGCTGCTGGTTTTGCCGATGCTTGAACAGTTTCTTTTTCTTGTTTTAAAACACTTATTTCTTCAGTTAGTTTAGAATTTGCTTGCGCTAGATGAATAGCTGCATTTTTAGCTTCTTCAACTTCTGATTTCAGCCGTTCCGATAATTCTTTCTGCTTTATTAAAGCGGATTGCAAATCAATAATTTTCTCTTGCAAACTGACTTCAGTTTGCCTTGCTTTATCCAAAGATTCTCTTAAATCTTTGACTGTCGCTTCCAACTGTAAATATTTTTTATCTACAGGAGATTCTAAAGTAACTAGGGGTTGTTCGGATTTGTCATTAACTGTGGTTGCAGTAATTTCAATAGTCGGTGTATCCCCTAGAGGTGAAAACTTTTGTGCTTCTTGTTGTAAATCAGAAATTCCTTCCTGCATCATTATTTCCCCTATAACCCTTTAAATTTTTAGCGTTCTGGTGAGATTCTGACTCTAACGGAGACCGATCCACCATTCCTAAATCCTAACCTGTTATCGTTAGAGTGGCGATTATTTTTACTTAGTACTGCTGCTTCCAACTGTTTTTTCTTGCAAAAGGTAGAATTGAGAAGCGATCGATCCCATGATTTACCTATGCAAGGAATATACAATTTGCCAGATGGACCGAAAATGCCTCTGTTTGTGAGGTTAATGCAGTTTATCTTTCAGCCACTGGAATATGTAGAAGGACTAACAAAAAATTATGGTGATAGCATCACCGTTTGGGGGGAAAAAGGAACTCCTATCGTTTATTTCACTCAGCCTCAAGCACTGCAACAGATTTTTACAGCAGATGCTAGCTGTTTGGATGCAGGTAGAACAAACAGGGGTTTATCTTTTTTGTTTGGAACCAACTCCTTGCTCTTACTTGATGGAGAACGACATCAGCGCCAACGCCAACTTCTGACTCCTCCCCTGCATGGCGATCGCATGCGGGCATACGGAGAGACTATCCGCACAATTACCCGCCAAGTCATCAACTCTTGGGAGATTGGCAAGCCTTTGGTTATCCGGGAGTCGATGCAAGAAATCTCCCTACGCGTCATTTTACGAGTTGTATTTGGTTTGAATGAGGGACAGCGTTTAGAAGAACTTCGGCAACTGCTTAGTTCGCTGCTAGACGTAATACCTAATAATTGATTTTTGGGATATATTAGACTATTTTGGGATAAAAGTGACCAATAAGTCTAATATGTACCTATCACCTAAAGAAGCAAGCGAAAGATATAATATCCATCCTAAAACCCTGAGCCGTTTAGCTGACAAAGGGATAATAGAATGCATGACAATGCCTGGTAGCAATCACCGAAGGTACAATGTGAATTCAATTGAAAAACATCTTCAGTTACCGGGAAATAAAAAAACTGTATTATATGCACGAGTTTCTACCCAAAGCCAAAAAGATGATTTACAAGCACAATTATTGTATCTCCAAGAAAAATACCCTGGCAATGAGTGTATCAGTGAAATAGGCTCTGGATTAAATTTTCAGCGAAAAAAATTCTTAGGCTTAATAGAACGAGTTTTATTAAAGCAAGTCTCCTTAATCGTTGTAGCAACAACCATAGACTAGTTAGATTTGGCTTTGATTTTTTTGAATGGCTGTGCAATCTTCATGATTGTGAAATTGTAGTACTTAGCAAGGTAAAACTAAGTCCTCATGATGAATTGATGCAAGACTTCATGTCCATAATGCATTGTTTTAGCAGCCAATTATATTTTCTGCGGCGCTATGAAAAAAAAGTAGAGCAGGATTATCAAAATAGTCTTGCCAAACTAGACAAATAGTAATATATTGGACAGACGAGCTTTGGAGGTCGAGCAAAGTTATGGCATTAAAAAAACAGAAAGGGAAACGTATAGAGACAAAAACTCTACGAGCTAAGTTAATTCGGGATGGCATTGATTTAAACGAAACAGTTCAAGTTTACAGAGATGGTGTGGCTTTTTACATTCAAGTGATTAACCAACATCCTGAATATGTGGATCTTGCTCAAGCCCAGATGCGACAGGCTTATGAAGAATTAACTTTAGGTGAAAATGCCAAATATCCCTTTCTGTATCAGGATATGCCACGAGACTTGCGATGGGATGTAATTAGTACGGCTTGCGGTCATTATAAGTCGTGGCGTTCTAACTACAAAAACTGGGAGGTAAGTGAGGCGAAACGGTTAGCTCGTTCTCTCAAAAAGAATAAGAAACACAGTCCTCACAAACCACCACTACTACCCACAGAAGTGTTTGATAGTCCAACCTATTACAAATACAGTATGTTTAAGGATGACACTGGCAACTCTGTCATTCTGAAAATTAGAAAGAATCACAATTGGGCATGGGTAAGATTTAATTATTCAGCTTATTTGTTTGATGCTGCATGGGGAAAAGGTTGTCCAACCATTATTGTTAAAAGAGATGGTTCTTGTTGGATAAATTGGACTTTAGAAAGATATCATGACGCAACTGGAGGATTAAAAGCATTACAAAACGAGCGAGTCTGCTCGGTTGATATTGATTTAGATGGCGACACAATTTGCATTCTTTCAATTTTAGAACCCGACGTTAACTCAGAAGTACAAGAGGTAGCGAGACACTTCATAAAAGGACACGCTTCTCATGTCAGACGTAGGAAGAGGGCGATAGGGAAGATTGCAAAAAAGATGAATCAAACAGGTATTGTTGGGAAAGGGTTTGGTTGTACTATTTGGTCAAAAATTACTAACCGAGAAAAAAGTGAGGGTTATAGGATTGCATCCCAGATTGCAGAGTTTGCCAACAAGCATCATTGCCGAGTGATAGTGTTTGAACACTTAGGCAATCTACGCCCTCAAAGAGGTAAATATTCTGCTAGGTCAAACCAAAAACGTGCATACTGGTTGAAGTCTAAAATAGTTGATAATACTAGTCATATTGCTAGAACAAAATTCAATATTTTAACTTCCAAAGTTTCACCAAAAAATACTTCAAAGTTTTCTGCTGTTGATAATAGTGCATTAATTAGGACATCAGAGCATCAATTAGCAGACTTGCTAGCCAATAATGAGAGAATATGGCTATCAAGATACAATAACGAGAAGTATACCCCAGGATTGCACGCTATTGCCCAGAACGGATACTGGATTCATTCGGGATTGAACGCCGCTAGAAATATAGGAATGAGGTTCTATCAGCGATCTAAACCCGACGCCAAGTTTGTTATTTCAAAAAGCTTAAGCAGTCATGTTTAAGTTGGCGTACTAGCTATACGCTTTTACGTCAGTCCCATGTGTAGAGGGATGACAATCACCTACCCTTTAAGTAGCTGCTACCATTGCGGTATGCCAATTTTAATAGACGAGTGGTTTTCTAGTAAAACAATGCTCTAGCTACCTGTATAGAGGTGATGCAAAAATGTAAAGAAATGCGGGTTGTCCAATTAATCCCGAATTTCTCCTACACTTCATCAATTCTCCCTTCATGTCTGCTGCCACTTTTTTTGACTTCTTTATGAAGGATTTGGGTGCTTGGAGTCCTTGGGGTCGGGTTTTACGCCAAATACAAAAAATTGACAAACTAATTTATGCTCTGATTCAAGAACGAAGAACCGAATCTCACCAAAATCGGCAAGATGTCCTCAGTTTAATGATGTCTGCTCGTGATGAAAATGGTGAAGCCATGTCTGATGTTGAGTTACGGGATGAGTTAATAACGCTGCTTGTCGCCGGACACGAAACAACTGCTTCGGCTCTAACATGGACATTTTATTGGATCGATCGCTTACCAGAAGTCCGTCAAAAATTACTGGCAGAACTGGCAACTCTTGGTGAAAATCCAGATCCAACTACAGTTACTAAATTGCCCTACTTAAGTGCAGTTTGCCAAGAAACGCTCCGCATTCACCCTATTTTGATGAGTGCTACCCCACGTATTGTGCGATCCCCGATAAATATTATGGGTTATGACTTGCCAGAGGGAGCAGTCATTGTTCCCAGTATATACTTAGCGCACCATCGGGAAGAAGTTTACCCGCAACCAAAGCAATTTAGACCAGAACGCTTTTTGGAGAAGCAATTTTCTCCATACGAGTATTTGCCTTTTGGGGGTGGAAATCGTCGCTGTATTGGTCTGGCATTTGCTCTGTATGAAATAAAACTTGTATTGGCAACAGTACTTTCACAATTTCAAGTTTCCCAAATCAACAAGCATTCCTTGCGTCCTGTACGTCGTGGTGTGACTATGGCACCACCAGCAGGAATGCGGATGGTGGTAAAACCTAGCTCTTATAAACGACAATTGACAGCCTGAAGAGTTAATTCTATGAATACAAGTATCAATCTACCTAACGGTCCGAAAAAGCATGACAAGGATGATTGGAAAAATGACCCTTGGTACACCTAGTACAAACGTATATATAAAATCACTTGAATCTTTTCCCCCTCGCCCCATCACTTGTGAGCAAGAATTGATGGCTACGCAAAAGGTTATTGACTCACTTATTGATAAAGGTGATTTAACATCAGACGAACAAGATTATCTCAATGTTTTGGGTACTTTAGTTCATGAATATGAAGAAAAGCACAAGTCCATACCTGATATTTATGGGGTAGAACTACTCAAAGCTCTATAGCTTTTCTCAGTCTAATGAGGTACACCCCCCTTTCATCCCCCCTTGGTAAGGGGGGACAGAGGGGGGTAATTTTTGTACCTCACTAGGTTGGAATTTGCTGTAATATCTGAGTTTGGTTTACGGCAACAAGATTTAATTCCTATCTTTCAAACTGAATCTATCCTCTCTGAGGTTTTAAATGGTCAACGTCATTTAACAGTAAATCACATACACCAACTTGCAGGGTTTTTTCATATTTCACCTTCTGCATTTTTTGAATTATAAAAGTGCTTGATTTTTTTATACTATTGGTAGGTTACAGGGTTTTTGCGGATTTCCTTTCCAGATAGTAATGCCATAAAATTCTTGCTGCAACAGCACGCCACGGTCTCCAAGTTTCTGCGATCGCTTCAAGTTCATCTGGAGTTGGGCGTACTGTCCAACCTTTAATTTTTTGTAAGGCTACAGCCAGTGCTAAATCCCCTTTAGGAAAAACATCAGGACGTTGTAACGCCATTAGCAAGTAAATATCAACAGTCCAGTCTCCGATCCCTTTAATGCGCTTGAGTTCGGTTCTAATAACAGTTTCGTCTAATTTTTCTAGGTGAGTTAAATCAAGCTGATTGCAAGTAATTGCGTTTGCTAACGAACGACCATAAACTATTTTTTGCCGACTAAACCCAATTTCCTTCAATTGCGTATCGCCAAATGTCAGAAAATTTTCGGGTGTTAGAGGCACAACAATACCACACAAACGTTCAAAGACAGCCCTTGCAGCAGCTAAGGATACCTGCTGTTCTAAAATAATTTGGAGGAGTGTTGGAAAACCTGTTTCTCTCCTCCAATGCGGTGGATGTCCAAAAATGTCTAAGATGCGAGCAAAATCGCGATCGCGACTGGCGAGTTCCATCAAACCCAGTCTCAGGTTTTCTTCTGTTAATATCGTCATTGGTCATTGGTCATTTGTCATTGGTAAGGGGTTTAGGCGTATAAACATTTTGTAATGTAGTTATATTTATTTCCGCCTAGCTACTTAAAAGGCACCATTAGACCGATAATACCTGAAGCTAACAGACATAAACACTTGTAGATAGAGCACATGACTAAGCTTATTGAATACGAACAAGCTAGCGATGAAGTTCGCTCAGTATACGATGACATTCGTGCTATCCGTAAAACTGATTACATCAACAACTTTTGGAAAGCTATAGCCAACCATCCCCCTACTTTACACCGGACTTGGCAAGCAGTGAAAGAAGTTATGACCGCTCCGGGTGAACTCGATCCACTGATGCGCGAGTTAATTTACATAGCGGTGAGTGTTACAACTGGTTGTGAGTACTGCATTGCTTCACACACAGCCGCCGCACGCGCAAAGGGGTTGGGGATTTCAGGTGTATTACATGGGACTACCTAATTTCCCTGGCTCTTCCTCTTTACGTCCACAATTATACATCATATACGCCGGACTCACAGACACTCTAAAATGCCAAAATAGAATTAATGCCGTGAATAATTAGATTTATGGATATTTCACTTTTAGATCGTGCGATAGAAGAAAAATTAGTCACTCTCAGAGATGTCAGTTGGGAGCAATTTAAAGGAATTGAGGCACAGCTAATCGATAACCGTAGTGTCCGGCTATCTTATTTATCAGGAATTTTAGAAATTATGTCCCCAGTTGGTCTCAGACATGAACGTGTAAAAAGCACTCTCGGTTTGCTGTTAGAAGCTTATATGAAAGTGTTGGGCATTCGATTTTACAGAAGTGGTGGTTTTACCATAGAAAAAACTGGTTATGCTTCTGGAACACCTGATGAGTCTTACTGCATTGGCACTGATAAAGAAACTCCCGACATCGTAATTGAGGTCATCATTACCAGTGGTACCATCGACAGAAGGCAATTATACAAACCCAAACAAGTTCCCGAAGTTTGGTTTTGGAAATCTGACACAATTAGAATATTCCATTTAAACGATAAGAGTGAATATGAGGAAGTCGAGCGTAGCAGCTTCTTCCCCAATTTAGATCCGAATGCGTTGCTGCCATATATCGCCATGCCCGACCAGTACGACGCCGTTCAAGAATTCGAGCAGTTTTTGCGATCGAAACTCCCTTAACTCAAGTTAAAAACGCAAAAACTCGGATTTTTGCGTTCTTAAAGTGAGAGCGCGTCACTATACGCCGGACTCACATATAAAACCTTCTTAGCCCCTACTCCCTACCCCCTTTTTGCAAAATTTCAGTTACTTTTTGAGCGGAAAGGGGTCGATAGAACAAGAAGCCCTGTACATCTTCGCAGTTGACAGACTTCAAAAACTCCAGTTCTTCTTCCTTTTCTACTCCTTCGGCAGTTAACCTCAAGCCCAGACTGCGTCCCAAAGTGACTATTGCCTTAATGATATGAGTGACTTTGACATCTGTTGTTAAATTTTTAACGAAAGAACCATCAATTTTGAGGTTGTGAAGTGGTAAGAGTTGCAGGCGCGAGAGGGAGGAATGACCGGTACCAAAATCATCTATGGAAAGGTACACTCCCATTTCCTCCAGTCTTTGTAGCACCTTCCTGGTGAAATCAATATCTTCAATGGCGGTAGATTCGGTAATTTCTAGCTCTAAAAATTGTGCCTCTAGTTCCGTCTGTTTTAAAATCATCGCCACTGTTTCTACCAATTGAGGCTGACGGAATTGTTTGAGGGAAAGATTCACTGCCATAGTTATGGGAGGTAAGCCCGCCTCTTGCCACATTTTGTTCTGCTGGCAAGCTGTCCGCAAAACCCATTCTCCAATGGGGATGATTAATCCACTTTCTTCCGCAAGGGGAATGAAAACATTAGGCGCTACCAATCCCATTTCTGGGTGTTGCCACCTTATCAAAGCTTCCATTCCTGTAATCTTTCCTGTTAAAATATTAACTCGCGGCTGGTAGTATACGACTAGTTCATTTCGTTCTAAGGCATGGCGCAAGCTTTTCTCTAAAGTCAGAATGTTGGGCGTTTTAGCACCCAAACAAGCAGTGTAAAATTGGTGGTTGTTTCTTCCCAGTTCTTTTGCTTTGTATAAGGCTGCATCTGCATGTTTTATCAAAGTTTCGGAATCGGGGCTGTCTTCATTTAGTAGGGCAATACCAATACTGCCACTGATGTACAGTTCGTTACCATCAACATAAAAAGGTTTCTCTAGTGCTTGTAGAATTCTCTGGGCGACTTGTACAACTTCGTCAACAGAAAGAATTCGAGGCAGTAAAATAATGAATTCGTCTCCTCCCCAACGGGCAACTGTGTCTCCTGCTCTTAAGGAATCTCTGAGTCTTTGAGCAACATTGATTAAAAGTTGATCTCCTAGTGTGTGTCCTAGAGAATCATTGATGGTTTTAAACCGATCTAAATCGAGGAACAACACGGCTAAACTTTCCCCAATCCGAGATGCATTGGGTAGAGTTTTGGAAAGTATCCCGTCAAATAGCAAGCGATTTGGTAACCCAGTTAACATATCGTGCAGCGCTTGATAGCGAATTTTTTCTTCTACCTGTTGGCGGAATTTTGCCGCGCTGATGCTAACTGCCATAGTTAAGAGAGCAGATTCTTCATGCTTGGACCAATGGCGATCGCTGCAACAGTCTGCTAATCCAAGATATCCCCAAAATTTGTCTTCCAGGCGCAGGGGTACTAGAAGTAAGGATTGAATGCCACATTGAACAAGGAGTTCTTGTTCGGGAGCGGGAAACTCTTCTATCAATCCATAAATAGATTGTCCGCTAGAAAGAATTGCATACCAACGAGATAGACCGCAACTATCGTAAGGCAGATTTTGCCACTGAAAGCGAACAGAGTCAATGTTGGAATGCGTCCATTCAAACTGCAAACTCACAGCCATTTCTTTAGTTTTAGGATGGTAATGGTTCTCAAACAAGAAAATGCGGTCTACTTTAGCAGCTTCACCTAATGTAGCTAAAGCTTTGTCAATAGCTATTTCGTAGTTCAATTCTGCTAGCAAATAATTGGTCGCTTCTGCAACGGCTTGCAATAAGCGATCGCGTTGCTGTAATTCTGCTTCTACTTGTTTTTGCTCGGTAATATCTCTAATAATGAAGGTTCTAATGAGATCGCTTTCGGGTAAGTAGTGAATGGATTGTTCAAAAACTTCTCCGTTCACTTCTACCTCCCGAATCAAAGAGTTTCCCTTCCAGTTTTGGACTATAGCAGAAAGCCCTGCTGAGATCGGATGATTGTTGTCAAATTGTTTGAGATTGGGAAATTTGGAAGCCGCTGCTGGATTGAGATAAGTTATCTTGCCTTGCAAATCTGTCTCAATAATTGGATTGGGAATTAGTTCAGGAAAAGAAGCTAAACGAGCCAAAGCCACCTCAGTCGCTTCTTCAAGGATGTTATTGGAAGAACCAATGATAGTTTCAAAAGGATTTGCAGAACTTGCTTGCTCTGATATGAGTTTATGTATATCTTTTTCCTCACAGTACTCAGAGAATGCTTCTTCAGATAAGTTAGCAACAGCGTAGTACCTAGCTTGAGCTTGATTGCTACCAAACTCAATAACATCGCCATGTTGGAGATCGTGCGAAAAACATTGTTTACCATTGACAAACAGACCGTTAGTACTCCTCTTTCCCTTGAAACTGCCATCAATAATTCGAAAGCAACACTGGTCCGTTTCTGGAATAGTGACTCGCAATAATATGGCGTGTTGTCTGGAAACCGATCGAGAACGAAGGACAATGGCGTTTCTTAAATCCCGCCCAAGAGAATATGTTGCCTCCTTTAGGGGGATAGTGCGCTGTCCTTTGAGATCGTTAACAATCAAAAGGTGGCGTATTTTTTCCCTCTCATCTTTTGGCATTGCTCTTCCTTATATTCCCACGTCTTTTATTGGGATAAAGAATACTGTTTGAAGAAGTTGTGACATACATTTGGTGCTATTGCCTTGAAAAGCTACTTCAATCTGCTTTACTACACGCATATAAAGGTCATTCGTAAGCGTTCTTCGATGTCATTAACTCGTCTAGCATGAGGATGCGTAGTTGACGAATCAATTGACCTCGGAGAGAGTCTTAGCCACGATCGACTTCAACGAATCAAGTCGTTGCTAGGTTGGCTATTTTGTAATGCTGCACTCTGGTTAGCTCTTAAATACCTAGGATAAAAGTAAACACCTAATATATCACACTGTATATTTGCTGAATTTTTCAGCGAAGAAAGAAAAGAAGAAAAAATCACCTGACCAGTCATCAATACTTGTCGGTTAAGCTCAAACAATGAAATTACGTAGGTTGGGTTGAGGAACGAAATCCAACAAATGCTTGTAAATGTTGGGTTTCGTTCCTCAACCCAACCTACAAAAATTCGAGAGCCCTTGCAGTATTGAACCAGTCATTAGTGACCAGCGATCGGTGAACAGTGACCACCTGACCAGAGAAAAATGACAAATAATCAATAAGAAATGACAAATAACAAACGAACAATGAGCAGTTACGTATACGATACAAGCCTCTAAAGTTATTTACGGAAAAAATGTTTCATTATTCAAATTCCCCACTTGTAGTACTGGAATAAATTGGTCACTGATGACTGGTCACTGGTCACTGTCTGCTAAGAAGTAGATAATACAATGAGAAAACAAATAAACAATAAAGCCAGCAACAGTAGCAAAGCTTGATTGCGTCTCACCCAATTTTGAACAGTGACACCTAAGCTGCTAGATTGTTTCTGCTGCTGCAACTCTAATTCCCTTTCATCTACATTTTGGTAGAGGATGCACTCTTTAGCATAAGGACGCTGGGGATAAGTGCAGCTGTCATCGGCATTGTACGTACAAGTGTCGCAGAGATATTTTTCCCCAGTGGCACGATGCAGGGGAATACCTGGATGTCCGTAAGCTTTTAACTCGACGCGACAATGGGGACAAGTGACAGATTGGGAGTTAACAGGTTGATGGCAACGGGGACAAGTTGTAGTTTCCAAAACCGATACCTAAAATGTAGCCTAACATCTTATCTTATCAGGCAGCAAGGTAGAGGATCGAAGGTCAAAGGCAAAGGGCAGAAGGGAAAATTTGCTCTTCCAAACTTGTAGTTGTATCACCTCGTTCCCAGGCGGAGCCTGGGAATGCCTTCAAGGAGGCTCCGCCTCCTGTGCTCTACCTACAAAGCGAGGCAGAGCCTCTAGTAATGCATTCTGTGCCTCTGGCTGGGAACGAGAGAGGAAAAATCGTTTCACCCATTAGATAGTTTTGGAGATGTCAATATTAGCCCAAACAGCAAGATGTTAGTTTCGGCAAGTTCGGACAACTCCATCAAAGTATGGACTATAAAAGGTAAGGAAATTACTACTTTCAAATGGTTGAGTGCTTCAACCAATAGCGTTCAGTTCAGTCCCGACAGCAAGACTTTGGCTTCAAGTAGTCACGATCGAACTAAGCCAGAAGAACGCCATCTATGTGATTTGGACTTTACATTTAATTTGCATAAACGAACGGGTAACAATGCCCATCCACCAAGACTTTTATCTAATTCTGGTATGTAAATTAAAAGATTTTTAGCAACACATTTACCCTATACCCTTAGCCTTCAGCCCTCATTCTTCAAGCTTTCTTCATCAAAAAACCGTAATTATGCTGAAGTTTTATTTTTAGTAACTAAAGATAATTTGACTTGGGGTGCATAGTTGGGTAATGACTAGTACAGGTCAGTAGAAATAGATGGAACTCTATTACAAACTCTAAATCTACCTAGAATTCTTACCAATGACAAATGACAAATGACGAATGACGATTGCCCGAGGCTGCAAACTATGTTCCGCAAGTTGTTGATACTGCTAGTAATGAGTTTATGGGGAAGTGTTGTTTTACCTTTGCCACAGAAAGCAAGCGCTGTGACTCCCTTAACACTGGCTGTTATTCAGGAACTGAAGAACCTAGTGCAACTCGTGCCTCACAACAAGCCGCAGCGTCAGGCACGCAAGTTGGATTCCATGATTCCTGGAGATGGCTTGTCTACTGGTAGAGCTTCTTTGGCAGAATTGCGGTTTAACGATGGTTCCATGGCGCGAATTGGACAACAGGCTGTCTTTCAGTTCTTACCAAAAACACGAAACTTAAGACTTTCAAATGGAACAATATTGTTGCTGATTCGACCAGGACAAGGAAAAACACAGATCAATACACCAAATGCTGCAGCCGCAATTCGCGGTTCTGCACTGTTTGTACGCTACGATCCACAAACAGACACCACCATTGTAGGTGCATTAACAAATAGCGGTATTCAAGTTCAGAACAAGAATGCTTCTCAAAACCAAAATTTGGCAGCTGGACAATTGATAGTTGTCGTTAAAGATAGGTTTCAGGGTTTATACGATTTTGACCTGAGAACTTTTTATGAAACAAGCAATTTGGTTCGGGGGCTAGATTTAACTCTTAAAAGTGGTGTACCGAGTTTAGATCCGGCGATCGCTAGCGTTCAGGCTGAAACGGCGGCTGCAGTTGCAACACAACAGCCATTAATAGGTCAGGGTGTGATAGAAAACTTGCCTGTTTTAACGACAACGACTTCTTCTGGCAATACCTCGACTCATCACAGTAGCGATCGCATACACAACAATTTGATGAGAGACTATTCTCCAGTAGAGAACCTATTAGACACAGGACAAGTTTTGTCAAATACTGGTAAAGGTAGCAATTCTAAACCTGCTACCCAGCCTGTTAACAACAATCCCGGCAACAATAATCCAGGAAATGGTAACCCTGGTAACGGCAATCCAGGAAATGGTAACCCAGGAAACGGCAATCCAGGAAACGACAATCCAGTTGGCAATCCAGGAAATGGCAATCCTGGGAACGGCAATCCCAGCGACAATAATCCGGCACAAAATTAGCGAAGCTACTCCCTTCGGTGCCAATACTGCTCGGAGCGGG
Source organism: Scytonema sp. UIC 10036 (assembly GCF_009725235.1). Next base: position 40,251 of record NZ_WJFC01000073.1, on the reverse strand, counting down.
AAATTGTAGGTTGGGTTTACCGTGTGTGAAACCCAACAAATGTCTGTCAATGTTGGGTTTCGTTCCTCAACCCAACCTACGTTATGAGTGACATTGATTGAGAGATAATTTTAATTAGACTGAAAAATCAAATTATTAGTAAACATGAGTAAGCCGATTCCGGATGATTACAAAAACTTACTAGTTGAAATAAAACAACGCATTCGTTCTGCTCAATATGAAGCATTGAAAGCCGTAAATAAACAACTCATTGCCCTATACTGGGACATTGGCAAGATGATAGTAACCCGTCAACAGGGGGCTAGTTGGGGAAAATCAGTGGTAGAACAGTTAGCAAGGGATTTGCAGGCAGAGTTTCCTGGGATTAGTGGATTTTCTGCCCGTAATATTTGGAATATGCGGAGTTTTTATGTTACTTACAGCCAGAATGAAAAACTGCAACCAATGGTTGCAGAAATTGGATGGACTCACAATCTTGTCATTCTCGAAAAGTGTAAGGATGATTTGGAACGAGAGTTTTATCTCAGAATGACTCGCAAGTTTGGTTGGACAAAGAACGTTTTAATTCATCAAATTGAGAATAAAACTTATGAGAAAACCCTGCTGAACCAAACTAATTTTGATAAAGCCGTACCGGAGGAAATACGCGCTCGCGCAAAATTAGCGGTTAAGGATGAATACACGTTTGACTTTTTAGAATTAGGTGATGAATACAGCGAGCGTGAGCTAGAAAAGGAAATTCTGACAAGGGTGCAACCATTCTTACAAGAAATGGGAGGGATGTTTGCCTTTATTAGTAGTCAATATCGTCTGGAAATTGATGATGAAGAATACTTTATAGATATTGTTCTATATCACCGTAGTTTGAAATGTTTGGTAGCAGTAGAACTAAAGATTGGTAAGTTTTTGCCTGAGTATGTTGGCAAGATGCAGTTTTATTTAGCTGCTTTGGATGACAAAGTAAAGCTACCTGATGAGAACCCATCAATTGGCATTATTCTTTGCAAATCTAAAAATAAAACGATTGTTGAGTATGCACTCAAAGAATCAAATAAACCAATTGGTGTGGCAACTTATCAGATAGTTTCTACGGTACCTGAAGAACTCCAACATCAGCTTCCTGCTCCAGAGCAAGTTGCCAAGTTATTGGAGGGAATTGAATGAACATTGATGGAACCAACCAAGCAGCACTACTTTGGGGAGCTTTTTTTGGAAAATCGCAAAGTTTTTCTCAAGATGGCTCAGCAGGAATTCGCACTGGCTCAATTTTTGGAGCTTGCTTATTTTCTATCGGTACGAAGTGAATTTCAACTGCATAGCCTGCACCAGATGCAAGCTTTGTTAAAGTTTCAAGCTTAGGCATCTGTTTTCCAGATTCAATTCTGGCGAGTTGCGGTTGTTTAATTCCGATCTTATCTGCAAAGTCGCGTTGACTTAAACCACTTGCCTTTCTAAGGCTAATGACTTGTCGCGCAAGGTTAAATTCAGTTTCCAGTGCATCATACTCAGCTTTTACTTTTGGATCTGCCAAGACTTGACTGCGAATAGATTTCCAAGAAATTGTGTTGGAATTCATTTTTTCTTGCTCTTTTTAAGTTTAAGTTTTTTGCTTTCCTCAACCTCTTCTTCAGGAAGCCTTGGTTGCTTTTCACCAGCCAAAAACGTTTTCATCCGTTGTTTAGCTAGTTCAATTTCTTTTTTGGGGGTCTTTTGAGTTTTCTTTTGGAAAGCGTGAAGCAGAATGAACCGCTTGCCAGTGTAGGCAAAGTAGATAGTTCGATAAATATTTGTATCTTGTTCTACTCGGATTTCATACAGTTTATCCTCAAGCGGCGCGACATAAGGTTTTCCTACAGCCGTACCATGCTCTTCTAGGAGTTCAAAAATACGAGCCAATTTAGCCCGCACCTTTGCTTCTTGTTCGTTAAACCAATCCATAACCGGAGAATTGCCGTTTTGAGATTGATAAAACTCAACTGTCCATCGGCTCACTTAACTTTAGACCTTTGATAATATTAACGTTATCATAACTCCACTATTTTAGTTACTAATTCCTAAAACTTGCCATATCTCTTTCAGTGGAGTACTGTTTAGCAAAATAAATAGATACAAAGCCTTAACAGTATTTAAGTAGCAATAAAAGTCAACGGGCATCAAACGTAAATCTTTATGCAGCAAGAGATATAGCGAATTCTTAGCTAGGAACTACACAAGAAAAAGAAGGACAGGCAAAACGCCCATCCCACCAGAAAGTCATAATGTCTTACACAAGATAGCTAATGTTGCTTTCCGGCTCATACAAGACTAAGTTTTGTAAGCGCTTATTTGCTGTCTCAGTTGTTTGCATTCCTAGGAATCAACTTTCAAATCATAGCGTTGGCAAAGAGTTTTGAGGTTTTCTCGGACTTGCGATCGCACGTTTTCTGGTGACACGACTACGCAATCTTCCCCATACCGCAATACTTCTCGAATTAACCAAAAGGGATTTGGCACACGCCGCACGACTTGGCGCACGTCTCCAATAACTTCATCACTTATGTCGTTTGGTCTTGGTTCATAGGCTTTCACCATTCCGCGAAAAAAGTGTAAGTACACTTTTAAGAAATCTAAGCCTTCATGCCTCCAGTGTCCGTTTATTGGCTCAACACGGTTGATTCTATCTAAACGCAAACAGCGATTATGTAAAAGTTCTGGAAAATCTGGGTTTCTAATGTCTTGTGTTTCTTCACACCAGATATTCAGGTAATAGCGCTTCTCTTCAAAGGAAATCTCAGCATAACGAACTGTAAACGCTAAATTTTCTCCTTGAGCATTCCCATAAAGTAGTTGAAATGGTTGATAGTTCCGGCGGAACTGCTCTATTTGGCTACGCCATGCTTCACTAGGCTGATTAAGAAGTCCTGTAAGTGCTTGTTGCAAAGGTGTTTCAAGGTTTCCCTGTTCTAACAGTAAGTTTAAAAGAGTGTGAGCTTCTCCAATGTAACCCATATCAATCAGGATTTTTGCTGCCTGTTGTAGTGCTGCGACTTGATCTGGAGTGAGGGTGAAAAGCTTTTTAATTTCTGGCTGTTGTTGAGCGATCGCCACCAACAACCCAGAGACACTAGGGGATTTACCCCAGAAGATGCCTAAGCGACAGGCGATTTCTTCGAGCTGCTCTCTGATTCCTGTTGGTATTGATAGTGTAATTGTCTCTTTTTTCCTAGGCATTCAAAATTTATATTTACAATATTGACATATTATAGCTTGAGAAGTTAATTTAATTATATCAACGCGTGTTAGGAGTGATAAGGCACAAAATTTATTTGTATTTCGGCAGCAACCACTAAAAAAAGCCAGAATTTTGTTCTGGCTAGAGAACCCTGATAGGGATTCATAAAGTTGTGCTATTAACTTAAGCGCTCCATTTACACGATTTCAATCCCTGATAGGGATGAGAGTGAATTTTTTGGAGCTTATTTGTAGAGTACAATTTCCCCAATCATTTGAAAAGTCCTCAAGCTATTAACTTAACGTCTATTATACGGACGATGAAAATTTTGATAGACTTGAAAGCGAACTAGATAATTGCCTAGTCCGCCTATGTTGTGTTGGACGCACTTCATAAGGTTAGCGTATGGCTTGTCTAGTTGTACAGTTATTAGAAACAATTTGCCATGAAAGATGATAACCTTCCAGATCGTTTACTGGAACTGATGTCGGACGGCGGCTGGCACTCGACTGAAGAACTGGTAGAGAAAATTAGTCATCGATTCTCCGCAACCATGCACACTCTTAAAAAGAAGCGGGGTTGCAAGTTTGAGAAGCGCCGTGTTCACGCTCAGCAATACGAGTATCGACTGGAGATTGAGTCAAAAGCGATCGCATAAACAGCATTCTTTATATATTGGGAGGTGGTTACCACTACTCCCATTTCCTGAATAGTTTAGCTACTGGAGGTCAACGGCTATGACCAGAGATAATTTGCTGTCAAGAATTTCTATTGACCCGAATATCTGTTTTGGCAAACCTTGTATTCGCGGACATCGCATCTCAGTTGCCCTTATTCTGGACTACTTAGCTGGTGGTGCAACCATTGAGGAAGTTCTTGAGGGATACCCAAGTATTGAGCGAGAAGATGTGCTGGCTTGTATTGCCTATGGCGCGGAAATGGCGCGGGATGTTTTTGTAGAAATTCCTTTAAGTAAAAAAAAGGAAGCTAGTGCGTGAACCTAAAACTTGATGAAAATATCGATCTTCGTGTTGTTACTCTTTTACGTTTAGCAGGACATGATGTAGCGACAGTACTGGGACAAGGTTTGAGCTCAGCTTCCGACCAAGAAGTGATTAATGTTTGTGGCAGTGAGGGTAGATGCTTAGTCACTTGCGATCGCGGTTTTGGAAATCGTCTAAAATATAATCCCTCTGACTATGCAGGAATTGTAATTATTCGTTTACCATCTCGCTACACTTTTGAAGATTGGCAAGAGGTCATAGAGACTTTGATTCAGGGATTAGAGCAAGCAGAAGTTACAGGTAAGTTGTGGATTGTCCAAGGTGGAAGTATTCAGGAGTATCAACCAATCGAGCCAGATTCAGATATATGATTACTGATGTTACTAAAATCAAAAAAATTTATCTCAGTGCTTTGGCATCTGAAGTTATTTCTCCTCAAGACTCTTGAGAGTTAATTATAACTTTAGCAAGTGAACCAGAAACGGTTGCTATAGCACGCACTTTTGACAACCCTCGGCTAGTTAGGCTATTAAATCTCAAGCGTCATCACGACAAGAGCCAAATACCACAACTAATTTTTAATACCAATCAAGTTACTTATGATGGTCAGGACATTGGTAAGATTCAGAATTTGTATAAAGCTCCACTACCGGGAGAGTTGCAAGCACGATTAGCAATTGAGAGTGCAATTGACAGATTTTTGGAGTATTTGCAGAAGATATACAAGATTGTCGTGCTGGATGAAAGCGACTACCATGCACAGGTTTTCATCCCCAGTACACAAGCGTCAGCAGACTTTAGACAATATTGGCAGAAATTTTTAGAAAATGTCGCTTTTTCAACAGATGGTTACAGTAAGTACAAATTATGGGATTTAACACAGACATTTATTGTCATGGTGAATGTTAACGTTGTGGAGATGGTAAAACTGACAAGTAAAGATGGGCAATCGCTGGAAAAATGCTATATTTCTCCCACTAAAAGGCGAGGTGTTGAACGCCGTTGTTTAATCTGGGCACCCGTGAAAACAGGAGAATTACTTGGGGATAAACAACAGTGTGGTATTCCCAAAACCTGTGCCAAACCTGATTGTCCTATCTGTGCTCCCTACGGCGCACTAGATCCAGGAAATAAAACTCTCATAGGTCGCGTTACTCATGGTGGTGGTGTTGCTATTCAAGACATATACCCAGTAGACAAGCAACGAGCAATGCACCCAGCACGACTAGTGAATCAAAAGAATGAAACGCCAATACCATTTAAACGCCAGTACAATCAACCCGGTATTTTATATCCAGTGTCTAACCATGCGTTAAGCGTAACAGACAAAGAATTTTCCTCTGTTGCTTATGCTTTTTTAGACTCTTTACCTCGTATCGGTTCTGGAAACCCGAAAGGTATCTCTATCGCTGAATCTGAAGAGCAAACACCTCTATTAGTCGTGGATCGTTATCTAGTTCCCAAGGGGAAACGTCCTATTATCTCTCCATCTATAACCAACCCAGAAACTGCGATTGCAAACTTTATGAATCTTGCCCAGTACCCCCACACCAACATCGATCATATTCAGAAAGATTATTTTGAGCGGTGGATTGGCAATAAAGCATTAGAGAAGTTGCAAGAATACGCAAGTGACTTTGTTAAAAATGTTTTACAGGCGTAATTCATGTATTTACTGAAATTCACAATCAAACCTACGGCAGCAATGACATTTCGCATTCTGCCCAGTTCCATCTTGAATATTGCCACCTATCCCTTTGTTCCGCCCACAACTCTATCAGGATTCCTGCGAAGATTGGCAATGATGAGTGTGGGAATGGAAATTCCTGAAACTTCCATTAACAAAGATGACCCACCATTTTATACATTACCCCGTCGTTATATAGCACTAGGTGCATACCCATCTGCAAAAGCATTGCGTACTGTGCATAAAACCTATCGTAAAGGAATGCGTGAGTTTAACCACTACACTTTTTCTCGATTGTATGTGGAACAGGACAAGGCAAATTTTCAGTTACATACTTGGGAATACTTTATTGCAGAGGAATTAACTGGTTATATCGTGAGTAAATCTTTGCAGGGGTTAGAACACTTCAAAAAGCTAGAAGGTTACGGATGCAAGTTGGGAAAAGAAGGCTTTGCTGTAGTGGAAAAAGTTTCTCAAGCTATCCAGCTAAGACGGGAAACTGTTGCAGCTAACCCATCAACGATTGTACCGATGGAAGCATTATTACAAAATGGTCAGTTTGTAGGGGGATGTGATATTTACAATCTCTATCGCTACAAGTGGTCAGATAATTCTGACACCACTTCTGCTGAAGAAGGATTTCTAGACGAGAAGCGAAGCTTAGTAGAAGGATTTATTCCTTTTATTACTGCGTACTATCCCAAGAAAGTAAATTCCGCACCAACTATTGATTACTTCACTGATGGGGAAACTTATATACCTGTCTTTTTGATTAGCCTTTTACAAGGAGAAGTATATGTCTAAGTCGCCACGCCAACGTCCTTATCTTTTTGGTCGCGTCTTTTTTCCTAGTAAGCCGAATCCTAATCCAGCTATTCCTAATGAGATTTATTTGCAACCTCTGGACAATCATGTAGGAAATGTTATTAAATTAGGTGAGTATTGGAAGCCAAATGATTTTTCTAATCCCTATCAATCATCATTTCTCAGATTTAAAAAGTCAGCAGGAATTCACGATAAAGGAAAACCTCAGAAATTTGAATTACGAGTAGAAAATAACAAAAATGGTGAATTTAAGAAGTACATCTACTCCTTCAGGGGGCATAGATTCGTAGCTGATAGTAAAGACATTTGGGTTAAAAAACTTGCTAGAGGACATCATGACTTTTCTGTTCAAGATATCTGTCGAGATACCTATGAGTTAAAAAAAGATTCTGAATATGCAAAAATTCTCTCTAACGATCCTTTAACTTATGCACGAGAACTCTATATTTTAGAGATGTGTGACCAGATTGAAGCAGAGTTGGCTTGTCGGGTGATTGGAGATGAGGAACAAGCAGAATCTCGCACATTCATGGATTACACTATTAGCAAAGATGAGTCAGAACCCAATGTCTATCGAATTGACCCTTGGATTTTTTCAAAAGATGAGATTGAACTCACTTTTAAATCCTGGGTATTCCGTCTCTCTGAAGACGATAAAGCTAAGCTGCAAAAGTGTCGAAAACAAAATAGAGATGCTGATTTAGGTAAAACGTTAGATGTAATTACTAAAACATGGTGGCAAAATCAGCCGGAAAAACCAGAGGAAGCTCCGTCTCAAAAAGTCATCCTTAAACCTTATCAATCAGAAGATAACCTTAAAGATAAAGATTGCCAATTCTGGTATCAACAACTAGCTGGCTTTGCACCCAACCCAATGCAAGAGGAAATATTTAAAGAAATTACTCACACAGATGCACCAGCTTTCCTAATCAAAGCGCCGACAGGATCTGGCAAGTTTGAAAGTGTCTTGTTTCCTGCTTTAGCAAAGAATTATCGTTTAATTCTACCATTACCTGCTCGGAGTCTGCTAGAAGACCAAAAACAGAGGGTAGAAAAGTATCTGAAGCGTTTTTCGCAACTTTACCCAAAGCGTGAAATATCTTTAGTTATAGATACTGGCTCCCAAATGTATCGTTGGGTTTACCGTGATGGTAAAGAGGAACCCAAACCTAGAACTAGTAACCCCAGACGCCATCTTTACAAAGGAGATGTCATATTAACAACATTAGATAAGTTTTTGTATCGTTATTTTGCCTTTGGTGACAAGCAAAAATCATTTGTATTTCCTCTAAGGATTCATAGAAATAAAACTCATGCTGAAAAGACACTCATCTGTTTTGATGAAGCTCATACTTATGATGATATCTCTTTTACCAATTTTCATGGATTGGTCAAGTCACTTTATGAAGCTGGGCGATCGCTCATATTAATGACGGCTACAATGCCGCCAGAGTATGTCAAGCGCTTTAATTATCTCATTCCCATTGACTACCTCAGTAATGTAGAAAAAGCGGCAGAATTAGCCAAATTTCAAAAAGAAAATTTGAAACAACCTTTTCTTAATAAAAGAGGCTTTGAATGGCTCCACGATATTGTAATTAATTCACAAAATACTGAACCATTTCAACAACGTGTTTTACAAAAAATCATTCAAAAATTAAATATTCAATCTAAACGACGAATTATTGCTGTTGTTCAAACTGTGAAAGATGCTGTAGCAATATATCAACGTTTAAAGCATTGGTTAAACTTACAATCTGATATTGATGACCAAGAATTATTTCTCTATCATGGTCGTCTTGATGGAAAGGTCAGGCAAGAATTGTATACAAAACTTAAACAAAGGGATAATGACAACCAGCCTTATATTTTGATTACTACCAGTGCAATTGAGGTTGGTTGTGATTTAAATAGTGAAGTTTTGATTTCAGAAATCTGTTTGCCTGAAAATTTAATCCAAAGGGCGGGTCGTTGCAATCGTAAGGGTGATATTTCAAATGCCAATGTTATTGTAGTTGGTAAAGTCGAAGGTGAGCCAATTCCTTTCTATGCTCAAAGCTTAGATGAAGCAGGATGGAAAAAATATCAAGAAACACTGCAATCATTATCAGTATTTGATTCTGAATTGATTGGTAAATGTATTTCACGTTCTCATCACATTGATGATTACCGAGTTGTAGAACTATTCTCCATGCTGCATGACTATGTTTATAGCGCAGATTTAACTTGTCAACCTATTCATGAAAAAGGTTTAGTGATAACCCGTAGTTGGACACCATCTGTCACTTTAGTGTATGACGATGGTACACATGGAGACAGAATAGAAGAAAAAATACCAGAAATGCCTCAAGTTACAGTTCCAGTCGATCGCTTAATTATCAGAAAAGATGAAAATGGAAGTAACGAGTATGCCAATACTAATGTTTATGAGCGTTATTACGACCAAGAGGAAACTCAGTGGAAAATACGACCTTTACGCACTGGATATGCGTATCAAAAAGATATAATCGTCATAATTAGTCGTCAACATGATGGTAAGAAAGAATATACATATAACTCAGAATTAGGTTTTGTTGATTTACCTGGAGTTTTTATTAAGTGGAGGACAACAGGATTTGAGCAGAAATTGCAATATAAATATAATGAGAATGATAAACAAAAATCAGCAGTTATTACATATATCAAAGCATTAGAAGATACCCCATAGCTTAGTTCTCAACATCATCCCCTTGGATCGCATCTACCCTGAATCCCTAACTGGGAGAAACTACCACGCTCTATTCCTGACTCTTATCAGTTCTGTCGATCGCAATTTAGGAGTTTACCTACACACATCTAACATCGACAAAGCCTTCACTCTTGGAGAACAGCGATCGCAGAAACTGCCAAGACAAACACCACACCACACTTTTGTAGAGGTCAACAATGGACGAGCGACAACTTTTGGAGAGAATTACCGTTAACCCAAAAATATTTGGAGGTAAGCCGATTATTCGAGATCGTCGTCTAGCAGTTGAGCATATTTTAGGGATGCTCGCAGCAGGAGACACTGTTGAAACTTTGCTAAAAGGTTACCCTTGGTTAGAAATAGAAGATGTGCAAGCCTGTCTAGTTTATGCTTCTTGGCTAGGAGGTCATGAACGAAATTAGACGTAACAAAGTTACATCCCCTACTCAATCTTGTGTTCCTCAATACCTCCTTAAACTGCAATGGATACACCAACAATTCAAGAACTAAGGGAACTTACCCAACAACTTCCTGAAAGAATTCCTTATCTCAAAATGTTAGTTTTGTTTGGTTCTAGAGCTACTGGTAAAATCCATGCTCAAAGTGACTGGGATTTTGCAGCACTTTACAATCAAGAGGAGCGAAAGACACATATTCAAGATAATGACTGGGGGTGGTTTGGAGTTCCTCTTATCCTAGGGGAAAGTTTTGGAATAAATCCCGATAAAATAGATGTATTAGAACTTAATAATTGCTCCTGGTTAATCGCCCATTTTGTTGCTCGTGACGGTATTCTTCTTTATGAGAAAGCTCCAGGTGGGTTTGAATATTTTCGACTCACTTCATTAAGACCAGAGTCAGAAATGAAGAAATTTCGCCAACAGCAAAGACAACTTATCGAAATGGCATTGCAAAAGTGGGGATTATGAGTAACATAGACTGGGAAATCGTTTTAGTCAAACTTCTGTTCCTTGTAAAATATTGCAACAATTTAGAAGGGTGTAAAGCGATTAGCCTTGAGGAGTATTTGGGTGATTTTAACCAGCAATTAATTGTTGAAAGACTTATACAACTTATGGTAGAAGCAGCAACAGATATTAATAAATATTTGTTACTGCATTTATATCAAATTAGTCCGACCACAAACTTTGATTCTTTCAGTGAAGCTGGAAAAAAAGGCATCATCACTCAAAATTTAGCAGATGAACTGGCACAATCAGTTGGAATGCGGAACATTTTAGTTCATCGGTACAAAGACATAAATAGCAGAATAGTATTTTTGGCTACTCCAAAAGTTTTGCAACAGTATCGACTCTATGTACAGCAAGTTACAGCTTATAGTGATTCGTTAGAGGTATGAAGATAGCCATCCAGCAAGAATGCAGTATCAGTTTAAAGGTTAAAGCATAATAGTGGGCAATGCCCACCCAACAATCTAAAATCCAAATTGGTTTATGCCGCACAGTCTTGTCCTTAACATTGTCCCCCAGTCCCCTATCTACCCAGAATTTCTATCAGGGAGACACTACCATGCCTTGTTCCTTACTCTTATCAGTTCTGTCGATCGCAATTTAGGAGATTACTTACACACATCTAACGCCGACAAAGCGTTTACTCTTTCTCCTTTACAAGTGCAACGCCATCGGGAAGGATACCCAATCCCCTCAAAGTTGATGGTGTTGTGGTGCTCGGACGCGCTACAGTTTCACCGGCTGCTGTCAATGAATTATTGCAGCGTCAAATTCCGCTCACATTTCTCACAGATACAGGTCGTTATTTAGGACGTTTGGAACCAGAAATGACAAAGAACATATTTGTACGTAAAGCCCAATGGGATGCTGCTGGCGATACGCCCCAAGCTATTCATGTCTTGCTATTAGATAGCTCTAAAACGAAGTAAATCTTGGTCAATTGTAGTAAAACTGTATTCATAGCCATCAGCACGATGAATAAGTTTGACGTAGTGCCTAGCTACGGCAATACGACGTGTGCTAATTAGGACTTCTACTCCTTTAGGCGTTGGAGTTTTAACCCTAGCACGATAAATTCCCGAGCGAACGAGTTTGCGATCTTTCACTAAATTACAAATCACATAATCACCTGCTGTTGCGTGAGTGTATTTCTGATTTTTGCTCACTAGCTTAACTTCTTTTTTACCAGTCAGCGGATTCTTTTTAACACTGGCAATTGCTGGAAAGCCTTTAGCATTGACTCTTTGTATTTGCCTTGTGCCGTGTCCAGTACAAGTCACTCGTAATGGTTGACATACACGTAATTTAACTATTTCCAGTGTTCCAACACAAGCACTATCAATCCAGTGCTGTTTGGGCAAGCCGCTTTTAATCCTAATCATCTTCGTAGATGCACCATCACCACTAATTACAGGCAATCCAAATTGCTGTGCCATCTCAAATATAGCTTTTCGGGTAGAGTTGACAGCCGCCGCATCACTTAATGACTTTTTTTGGTTGGCTTTAATTTTTTGAAGAATTTCGCCTTTGTTTTTCAAAAATTGCTCTACTGGTTTATTCCCTTTTTTTTGGTTACATTTTTCACATGATAAAGTCAGGTTTGAGAAGCGATCGCTACCACCTTTACTTCGTGGATTGATATGCTCCATCTGCAAGGGGACATCTGTCTTGCCACAATATACGCATTCTCTACCCCAGTGTTCTAGAAGTGCTTCGCGTAAAGTGTAACCCCACAGTGTTCCCTGCTGATATTCGATCCCTTCGATCTCAGGTGTTTCCAATTTTTGCAGATCGAATTTAACAGATTCAATTGCAATTGATTTAATGGGAGCGACCTTAAGCAACCTTTTAATCCAAGTCTGAGTGGTTAACAATCGATGACGTAAACTGGGTGCTAACCATCCAAGTGGCTTTTTGCGGTCAAATCTCTTTTTCCGGTAACGAAGTCTTCTGGATCTCCTAGAACGGCGAACACCAGATCTGTTGATTAATTCCATTTTAATTGCTAATCCCCGATGTTCTAGTTCCATTGCCCAGACTACTTCATTTTTCTTTAAATCTACTAAGCTCATCCCTGTATAGCGGCTTCCTGGGTCAATTCGGAGTTCTAAATATGGTTCTACATTTTCATCTACCATACTCTCTAAAATTAGAGTAAATGGAAATAATTTAAGTTTTTTAGCTTTTCTCTGTGCTTGAAGAATCCTAGCTCTCACTGGTGTTGTTGGTTTTAGTATTTTTCCATTCTTACTTAAAACAAATACAGAATTAGTCATCATCATTTGATGAATCTCCCTATTGGGGTATAGTATGCCTCGACACTGCTTTTAAACTTCTCAAAAAGGTTCGGTGTTGCACTGGCACAAAGCAGCCATGTTCCTCCCTCGACGCTTGAGACTGGCTAATCTCATTAAGTCATGATTTAAAAGCGGACTTAAACCTTTGCAGGTAACGCAGAATAAACAGTTCTACGCTGAGTCTTGGTGAAGTCAGTTAATCGAATTACTCCGATTAACTACGAATTACTTCGTTTTGCGAACTTCTCCAGGGATTTGTACGCGGTAAGCTCAAAAACTATCGTACCACCCTTGTGCGCCGTCAACGAGAATGCGCCGATATAGATTTATCCACTTTTATCCACCGCTTAGAGCAAGCAATTGCGGTTAGGAGGGGTAAAAATAATGTGCAGCTTCATATTAAATTGGTATTAGAAACTAAAGGCAGAATTCTCTCAATGAACGTTGTTGTGTCTTATGACATTTCCGAAGATAAGCGCCGTACAAAAATCCATAGCGTGCTAAAGTCTTACGGACAGTGGGTACAGTATAGCGTGTTTGAGTGCCAACTCACTGACACCCAATATGCGAAGTTGCGATAGCGTAAGCGCTAACGGCTAAAGCCGTATCGCGTTTGAATAAATTAATAAAGCCCGATACCGATAGCATCCGCTTTTACTTTCTATGCGCTTGCTGTTTTGCTAAAGTTGAGCGAATCGGTGGAGAGCCAGTACGCGACGACACAATTTTCTTCGCTTAATTGGGCGGATGGGTAGGTGTTAGAAAAGAACCTACCAGAAAACAATTATTAAGATGCACATTTTTTACGAATTTTCAAGTATTTGCCATTGCTAAATAACTTAACAAACAACCACTAGAGCGCGATCGGTTGCCATTTTCTGATAAGCAAGAGCAAAACTAATATTTATGTGCCACTGCACAATTTTCTCTGCTCACATTTAATCAAGACAGGTAACTCTCTATAAACATTCGTAACAAGTTAGGGTATTTGTAAAAGTCATGGAAATGAAAATTCTTGAGAAGACTTTGTAGAAAACTTACAATTTAGGAAAAAGTCCACATAATCTTTACATCTATCTCTCCGGAATACAGTTAAAGTTTTTTCATTAGGTTAATTTGATAGCTGATTATTGAATTGAGCAGCCCTATCTTAACCTGCCAAAAATGCTCTACCAAAGAATGCACCAGATTAAGTAATCGGACATAAATGTTACACATTAGACTTTAAGCTAAACATGAGTTTCAGGTGAAATGCAGTGTAATTAATTTGGTCTTACTACTTATAAGAAGTCATTTAATCCACAGTCAACAGTTCGCTCTCTATTCGCAATAGGTATATTGATATGAAAACCAAAGCAGGACGATTTCAGTTTGGGAGTTTTAGTGGCAAGTCTATCTATTACTTGTTGGGATTATTTACCTTTACTATTGTGTTGACTTCTCCTAGCGTAGTCATGATGCTAGATGCATTATTACTACAGGCAGTATCATATTCAAGCGCATTAATAACTCAACTATCATTAATGCAGTTTGTCTCATCGTGTCCTAAATTAATTTTTCCTTTTCTCGTGACTTTGACTGTAATCTACGCTCTCTTCAGAAATTTTAAGTTATCTTTAGTCTTCACTTTGTTGCTACTCCCAATTGGCTTTATTATTAAAGCGTGTGTTGGATAAAAAAATCAACAGGACATAGTAGCTTGGATATCAGCTAGTACACAACGACACAATTTTCTTCGCTTAATTCCCGGAACGGTAAGTTTTGGAAAAGAACCAATCGGCAAAATGGCTAAATTCCTTTGGCATAAGGGCTTACTGCAATTATATCACCTTACCTATCCGCGCACCTGACTTAGACTAGATTTCAGCTATTTCCCCTTGACTCTGATTACTGATTAACCCCATCAAGCCTAATTTTTCATCAAGGCTGACGAGTGCGTCGTGTAAAAAAATGTAAAAAATAAGATTCCTGAAAAAGTGGAAGCACTATGTGGCAGTAACTGTACTCAGTACTCGTTGATGACATTCAAAGTAGAGGTTACTCAAGTCCTCCAAAGAAACATCGTTACGCGGTTGAGGATTCAGGAAGTAGGGATGGATTGGCAGAAATTCAACCTGAGACTGTGCTTCAGGTGAAGACACAATCTGCTCTATTAAAGTCAGGTAATTTTGAGCAGTCGTGTCCCAAGTATAATTCCTTAGCACTCGTCGCCGACCTTCAACAGCAAAACGCTCCCACTCTTGAGGATCGCATAACAACCGCTCCAAACCACGAGCAATATCAGCAGGATCTTCGGGGTCAACAAGTACGCCATATTCGCGATCGCCCTGTTGCAAGCTCTCACTAGGACCCCCGTTCTGAGTTGCTACCACTGGTAATCCCGCCGCCGCCGCTTCCAAAGGAGCCAAGCCAAAAGGTTCATAGAGTGCAGTCAAAGCAAACACCGATCGCCTTTTAGCCATATATCGGTAAGCTGCTGCAAGTGACTCCTGTGATGGACTTGGTAAGCCAAAAGCACCGATTTTGCCCCACAAGTTGTTTTCCTCAACCACCTTCCGAATAGGAGCTAACACCTCAGTTTTGGTCATATCGTCGCTGGCTTTTTCTCGCAGTGGATCGTCTAGTCCCCCTGTCAGCAGCAACAAGTTAGCTCGTTCTTGAAGGGTTTCACTCATTGCAAAAGCCTGAACCAACCCTAATAAATTTTTTTTCAGTTCCAAGCGACTTGATGCCAAAATAGCAGGCAATTCCCGGCGTGACTCTGCAATATCCCGTGTCAAACGCTCTTGAATGAACTCGCAAATCGTGTTTTCGTTTTCGGAACGCGCATCCTTACCGAAAATAGAGAAATCAGCGCCTGGTGGAATTACCGCAAAGCGATTGTCGTTATCTACATCCACTGCATTCTGATATACACAATGAGAGTACTGTTCAAAGCGTTCTTGCCGTGTACTGGTAATATTGACCGCCGAACGGTTCATGCTCAACCGTTCCGCTAAAATGCGGTATCTGAAATTGAATTGCTCGTCTATTTGAGACAAATTCTCTGGTGTGACCTCCAATTTATCTATCTTTTGGGCACCGAGAGAATGAGCTGTAAAGGTGAAAGGTATTCCTGTCTTCTCTTTAATAAGAACGGCGGTGAGTCCTCCATCACCGTAGTGGGCAGTCATAGCATCAGGTAACCCACCTTCCTGCTGATAAAATTTTAGGATATTAGGTACCCAATCTTTGACTAAATGAGGCCACAAAGACTCTTTCGGCAGAAATTCTTTCGGTCCTGCTGGTAACCGAATGATGCGAACGTTATCAATATCTGGATAAGAATCAAACGTTTCCCCAAACTCCGGCCAGTTCGGATCGATAATTTGGCGGGTGATAATATCAACTTTATGACCTTCTCTAGCCATTGCGATCGCAACTTGCCTAACATAGACTAGCTGACCGCCAAAATCTGCATGTTCTGCTATGTGACTGTTGCCTGAATCAAAGTTGCCCTGAGGGTTGAGAAATCCAATATGCATTGCCCACTTCCTAATACAAGTTGATTTCCACCTATATTTCCGCCTAAACGCTGCAACACAACAGCTTGACAAGTTTACCTTGACTTGCCTTGACTGAGGAACTCAAGCACGGAGACTGTATGCGATCGCCATCAAAAAGTCAGCCCAAATATTTTTACCGGCTTTCTGTGACGTACATTTAACCGATTCATGCATTTTTCTGTTCCTAATACTTAATTTAATCTTTAATGGGGTTTGCTCGCATATACCCCATGACATAAAGTGTTTTCAGTGACCTTTTAAACCTGCACTTTATCTATAATACTTGTTATTGGCGCTACAGAAAAGTATACTTCTTAGCCGTTTTTAGTATAGTTGCCTTTAAAAATTACACAGGTTATTATCCAGAATCTGTTCATGTTGATAAAATTTATTGCACACGAGAGAACAGAGCTTGGTGTAAGGAAAGGGGTACTATGTAGTCGTGCAAAATTATTTATATATCTCTTGAAACTGGGATTACGGTTTTACAAGGATTTCAAGCGACGTGAATATAAAATTAATTTTGCACGAGTACTTACATGACTTTCAGCCTTAACTGAACCGTATTGCTATATAAGCATTATTCTGATATCGTCAATATTGGTTACTAAATTATGGCCCTACATCAAGGTTAAAGTAGAAGTTCTTGTCCACAACTTTGTTACTGCCGTCATACAAAATCATAGGTATAACTACTCGGTGCTGTCCTGATTCTACCTGCCAACTCTTTTCAAAGTTTCCAACATAATGGCAGCCCCGGCTTAGTGGAAAGCTACTAGTGGTTGAAAGGCCGTATTCATAACTCTCCAGAGACTTTTTAAACAAATACGCCTTGCCTTCTAGCAGATTGACTGTCGCTTCTGGAGATATGCAGTAACGTAAATTGACGACTCTAAGGTTGTCTCCAGCTCTCAGTGGGACACGTTCCTTATATCTCACCGACTTAGGTTCGTCGTTATTAATTTGCACACTCACACAATCAACATAAACTTGATTAGTGGTAATTTTATTGCATTCTGAGCAGGTTGACTTACTTGAATTTGTGCAAGTAACCGTAGCAGAAGACATTGCTTCGGAAGAAGTCTTGTTAGATGTTTGAATCAGCGCAGCTCCCAGTGTTGCCACCGCACCTATAAAAGCAACACCAACGGGGACAAGTAAGTATCTAATCCAGGCTCGCAACATGTAATTTAGTCTCCAGTCAATTTAAGTTGATTTCCACCTAGATTTCCGCCTAAACGTTGCAACACAACAGCTTGACAAGTTTACCTTGACTTGACAAAACTGAGGAACTCAAGCACGGAGACTGTATGCGATCGCCATCAAAAAGTCAGCCCAAAGGCTTTCACAGATTTTCTGCAACGTAAATTCAGCCGATTCATGCATTTTTTCCTAATACTTAAGTTAATCCCTAATGGGACTGACTTACCATATATCCGATGACATAAACAGTAACCGGTGACCAATGACTCCTATCATCCTTTGGAAGATTTTTTCACCTGAGTCATTTCTGCCAACCAGCTAAATAAAACGATCCCGCCAAAATCAGCAGCTAAGTCTACCAAATCAAAACTCCGATGTGGCGTTAATTTTTGCAGAAACTCTTCACTAACTGTAAAAAGACTAACTAAAAGAGGAGCCATTGGCACCAAAAAAATCCAAATTTTCACCTTCCGTTTTTCTAAAGCCAAATCTCCCAAATAGGCTGCCATACCTATCAGAAGGAAATGCATTATCGTATCATAATAAGGAAATTGTGCTATTTCATTGGGTATAATTTTTATGTAAGCTGAAATACATATTGATAGCAAAATGCCAAGATAAAACCAAAAGGCAAATATCCAAAAGCGGTTTGACAGCATTTTTTAGTGAGTGTTTTTCAAGTTTTTACGTTCCGCCAACCAAGTAAAAAAGACAATACCGCATAAATCGGCTAGAAGATCCAACTCATCGACCCCTGCACGCCATATAAATTTTTCTGTAATTTCATCTATACTACAAAAAAAGAAAATTATTATTGGTGCAATAGGTAAGGAAATTTGAAAAAATCTCAAATTATATTTCTTTACAGATAAGTGCGCTATATAAGAAATAAATCCTATCAAAATGAAATGTCCCATTAAATCTATAGGGGTGCTTTTCGTAACTTGAGATGGAATAACTTTTGTATAGACCGCAAAAGCCAGTAGACCCAAGAGTGTCAGATAAAAACAAAGTACAACAAGCAAAGAGCGGTTGATTTTCATTGGTTACACTATTTGATGATTTTGGATGCGTGGATTGTGGTTTTCACAAATCATTGATGAGTCCTATAGCTAGTTAAGAATTCAAAATAAATAAGAGCATTCCGCAAAGGAACGCTCTCAATCAGGAAAATTCATATTAACTTTATAAAATAGCTAACAAAATCCCAATTTAAGTGAAATCTCTAGGCATGAAGATTTGCTTGTTCTTGTAACCAAGGATCGACAGGTGTGCCATCTTTACGACGCAATTCTATTTCAACCACCATGACCTCTTGTGAACCAGGAGGAGCAGGTTTTTGATGGAAAAGAATGTCAAAATCAGCAGGATTTTGATTGCGTTCCTTCAACCATTCTTGCACTTTTGTGATAGCAAACAATGATTGCCCCTGTTCAAACATTCGGGTAATTTGCATTTGTAGTGAGAAGGGATTTAAGCGACCCATTTTTTACCCCCTTTATATTATTTTGAATCAAGCTAGTGCTCACCTCGTTCCCAGGCTCCGCCTGGGAATGCCTTAGTAGAGGCTCCGCCTCCTGTGGTCTACCTACAAAGCGAGGCGGAGCCTCGCAGTCTGCATTCCCAGGTAGAACCTGGGAACGAGAGAGAGAGAGAAACCACTAACCACTAACCACTAACCACTTTCAACAATTCAGCTTTTGCTGTCTCCAACGCTTCTGGCAATTTACTAGCATCACGTCCACCTGCTTGTGCAAGGTTCGGGCGTCCGCCACCACCTCCACCACAGATTTTAGCGATCGCACCAACAAATTTACCAGCTTGCAAACCTTTCTGATTCACTTCCGAACTAAAAGCTGCAACTAAGCTAACTTTATCTGCTTCCGGAACCGAACCCAAAACAACAGCACCGTTACCAAGTTTTTGCAGCAACCGTTCGGCTACTGTTTTCAAAGATTCGGGATCGACATCTTCCATCTTGGCGACAAGAATTTTAAACTCGCCAACAACTTCAACTTTATCCAGCAAGCTATCAGATTTGGCGATCGCTAACTGTGACTTGAGCGTTTCTAATTCCTTCTGAGCGGTTTTCAGTTCGTTTTGCAGGATGGTGATTCTATCTGGTAGTTCTTCAGGTTTTACCTTGAAGCGATCGCTCAAATCCTTAACAACTTTATCCCGAACATTCAGGTACTCTAAAATTGCAGCACCAGAAACAGCTTCAATCCGCCGCACTCCCGAAGCCACCCCAGATTCAGAGATAATTTTGAAAACCCCGATTTCTGAAGTATTGCTAACATGAGTCCCGCCGCACAGTTCCATGGAAACACCAGGGAAATCAATCACCCGCACTTGTTCGCCGTACTTTTCGCCGAACATTGCAACAGCACCCCTTGCTTTTGCTTCAGCTAAGGGCAGAATCTCCACTTTAGCAGAGTGAGCTTCACCAATCCAAAGATTAATCACTTCCTCAACTTGCTGCAATTCTTCTGGTGTGACGGGACGCGGACAGTTAAAGTCAAACCGCAGTCTATCAAAGGATACCAGCGAACCTGCTTGCGAAATTCCCTCATCAACAACTTTCTTCAAAGCTGCTTGTAAGAGGTGAGTGGCTGTATGGTTAGCTTGAACGCGACGGCGACAAGCAGGATCGATTTGAGCCAATACCTCATCCCCAACTCTCAGAGTTCCCCGTTCAATGCGTCCAAAGTGAACAAAGAAATCCGATTCTTTCTTCACATCGTGAATCGTCACGAGAACACCATCACCAGAAATATAACCGCGATCGCCAATTTGTCCCCCCGATTCAGCATAAAATGGGGTTTGGTCGAGGACAATTTGTACCTCTGTTCCTGCTTCTGCTTCTTCTTGCGAGACACCACCCACCAACAACACTTCCACTTTTGATGTTGCAGCGCTTTGGGTGTAACCCAAAAATTCTGTAACATGGATGTGCTCGGCGAGTTGATCGAGAGAACCCTGTACGGTGAGGTCGATAGTTTCGTGGGCGTCTCTTCCCCGTTGTTTTTGCTTTTCCATTTCCACCTCAAACCCTTCCTCATCAACTGTGAGGTTGTTCTCAGCAGCAATTTCCGATGTCAGCTCTACAGGGAAACCATAGGTATCGTACAAAGTGAAAGCACTTTCTCCACTAATTTGAGTTTTGCCTTGGCTTTTGACTTCAGCAATAATTTCTTCCAGCAGTTCTTCTCCACGTTCCAAAGTTTTCAGGAAGCGAGACTCTTCTCTTTGCAATTCTGCCTTAATTGCTGCTTCTCGCTGACGCAAATTGGGGTAAGCTTCTTCAGAAAGAGCGATCGCAACTTCAGCCACCTGGGTTGTAAATTCACCTTGAATTCCCACCAACCGCCCGTGACGTACAGCGCGACGAATCAGGCGGCGCAACACATAACCCCGTCCCACGTTAGAAGCGCGGATCTCATCAGCTATCATGTGAACGATGGAGCGAATGTGATCCCCAATCACCTTCAGGGAAACTTTGGTTTCCTCATCAACTTTGGTGTAATCAATCCCAGCAATTTCTGCTGCTTTTTTAATGATAGGGAAAACAAGATCGGTTTCGTAGTTGTTGGGAACACCTTGGAGAATTTGAGCCATCCTCTCCAAACCCATCCCCGTATCAATATTCTTGTTAGCCAGAGGAGTTAAGTTCCCACTCGCATCCCGGTTGTATTGCATGAACACGAGATTGTAAAACTCGATAAACCGGGTATCATCCTCCAAATCGATACTATCATCGCCCCGTTCTGGGTGGAAGTCGTAGTAAAATTCCGAACAGGGACCACACGGACCTGTAGGACCAGAATTCCAGAAATTATCATCCTCTCCCAAGCGCTTAATCCGTGCTTCGAGGACTCCAATTTTATCGCGCCAGATTGCAAACGCTTCGTCATCTTCGCGAAACACGCTCACCACCAAATGTTCGGGAGGTAAATTAAATACCTTTGTAACCAACTCCCAACCCCAAGCGATCGCTTGTTCCTTAAAATAATCACCAAAGCTAAAGTTCCCCAACATTTCAAAAAATGTATGGTGTCGTTTAGTGCGCCCGACATTTTCGATATCGTTGGTGCGAATGCATTTTTGAGAAGTTGTAGCACGCTTGAATTCAGGTGTACGCTGACCCAAAAATATAGGTTTAAATGGTAACATCCCCGCGATCGTCAGCAGCACGGTTGGGTCTTCCGGCACCAGAGAGGCACTTGGAAGAACTTGGTGTCCCCGTTGGGCGTAGAAGTCGAGGAATGTTTTGCGAATTTCGTTACCGCTGAGGTACTGGGGATTTACTGACATAAGCTCTTACAAATATGAAGTATCAGGGGTGAAGTCTAAATAAAAGCATAACTTTATATTACATTGTAATACATACTTCATACTTTATCCTTGACCCTTTCTGAGGTATATTTTGGCATTTTGCCGTTAATAGTGACCAGTGACCAATGACAAATGACCAATGACAAATGACTAGTGACCAATGACCCATGACAAATGACCAGTGACCAGTTAATCCTAACTTTGGTAGGATGAGTGAGCGTATCTGTGATTTTTAGAATTAAAGCTGAAGAAAAAAACAAAATTTCCCAATAGAGGTAAATTATGGCATTAAAATTAAAAGTTCCCTCAATCGCCTGTCAGGGTTGTGCAGAAACCATTACCGAATCTATCCAAGTTGTAGAACCAGATGCCAAGGTAGATGTGGATGTCCCAGGCAAAACTGTCACTGTGGAAGCCAAAGCTTCGGAAGAGTCAATCAAACAGGCAATTGTTGGGGCTGGTCACACTATTGAGGGTTATCAGTAAAAACGAAGTGTAAAATCTCTAAGTTTGTGTTTGTAGTTGCGGTGTATACGCTGAAGCGCAACTACAAACAAGTCAGTCTATATTGCCAGGATTTCTACGAAAATATACAGAAAATTATCAAGTCTTGTAATGGAAGTACACTCTAAAAAATAGAAACTTTACTGAGGGAGTAATACTTTTTTCAAGGTAAAAAATAAGTTAAGTGTTTGATTTTATGAAAAACTAGTTAACTCTATCCCAAAAATTACCGAAAGAAAGGCATAAGAGGATGTTTGAAAACTCAGGATTGATGTATCAAATATTTATTACCCCACCCTAACCCTCCCCTTGGAAAGGGGAGGGAACTAATACGTCAAATATTTATTACCCCACCTCTACCCTCCCTTGGAAAGGGGAGGGAACTAATACGTCAAATATTTATTACCCCACCCTAACCCTCCCCTTGGAAAGGGGAGGGAACTAATACACGTGTATTTTAAACATTCAATAAAGTTTATATATTATCATGAATCGCTCGGTAATTATACTATTCTACATCAAAAATAAGACACGAGACGTTGGGTATCAGAAATTGAAACCACAGCAACTGTAGTTATTTAAAGTAAAGTATGATGAGTAGCAAAAAATTAAAAATTCATATTGTGGCTAAGTATGAGACATTTATATACGTCTTAACTCTCCCTCATTAGACATACAGCCGTATATCACAAATCGCAGGGAGCATGAATTAAGTTCACAAAGTTCAAACCCTTTAAGTAGAAATAGGGCAAAAAGTAAAGCAATGAACATTTCCATTCCGATCTTTGGAGGTGATAGTTTTCTCGCTAAACTTCCGAAGGATATTCTAGATGCATCTTCTTTTAGCGTAGAACTCATCAGCGATTTCAATCAGGCGGTTTCGCGCATTCTAGTGACCCCGCCTGATGTCATATTGGTGCAGGGTAGTTGGAATGGCAGTATGGAATTATGTCATTGGTTAAAAGAACAAACAACGCTATCTTGGATTTACTGCATTCTGATTGAAGACACTCCCCAACTGCTTGCTCTGAAAAATACAAGCGGTGAGGATTGGGAGTTGGAGAGAACTTCTTTAGCACTACAACAAGGAGCAGATGCATACATTTGGTCTGTAGAGCAAAGAGGTGAGGAGTCAAGACAAGAAGAAATGGCTAGCCATCGCTTGCTACTCGCTCATTTAAATGTAGGTTTGCGGAAAGCACAAAAATATCGAGAACTCATCAAAAAAAATGATTTCCTCTCAGTCATAGCCCTGGCTGACTCACTAACAGAACTCAAGAATCGCCGTGCATTAGAGTCAGATTTGCCCAATCAAATTCAAAAAGCCCGCAGTCAAGGAACTCCACTCTCGTTAATTATTCTAGATGTGGACTATTTTAAAAAAGTTAATGATACCCACGGGCATTTGGTAGGCGATCGCCTTTTACAATTACTTTGTTGCCGCTTGCGCCACAACTTGCGGTTTCAAGATACTCCCTTTCGCTATGGTGGAGAAGAATTTGTGATAATCCTTCCCAATACGAATTGTGACGAAGCATACGCTGTAGCAAACCGTCTTAATTCCATAATCAGTAAGGAACCATTTGCCATCAACAACAAACTTTCTCTCAACGCCACAATCAGTTTGGGAACATCTTGTTTGCAAGCAGAAGACGACGCAAAGGGAGTCAGCCTGCTTCAGCGTGCGGATCGACACTTGTTGACAGCAAAAGCAACAGGGCGCGATCGTGTTGTGGGTTGCACTAGCCTCTCACTCCATCACATTCCACATCGCCAGACTGCTTCTTTTTTCAGTTAAAAACACTCCTCCCTACACCTACTCCCTACACCCTGTTTTTCCAATACGCGAGTACACTCTGCAACCGAAGCCCTTTGTCGCATGAGATCCACAAGGGCTTGGTAAGCCGACCAATGTTCTTGCAATAAAGTTTTCGCTTGGAGGAGACAAAATCGCTGTTTGAGATTGATATTCGTTCCAGCAAAACCCAAACTTTTCAACACTCCTGCTAGCTTGCTTTTATCGTCAGCACCTCCCTCAGTATTGTTGTAAACTAATGTTTCTGCAGCAATACCCGCCATCCAAGTTATGCAATAACGATCCAGCATTTGAGCGCTTATCTTACCTTGTTCGAGTTGAGATGCTAATTCCCCATCCTCAAAACTCACACCGCCTTGTCCCGGTTGTTTCTGTTTGATTGCTTCCCAAGCGCTGAGAGTGTAGCCAACAACTGGAATTCCCAACAAGTAAGCGACAAGAAAGTGTCCCGCTTCGTGGTGGAGGATACGTTCTCTGTATTCGGGTGAAAAACTAGCTATCCAATCTAAAAGAAGATTACCGCCCTTTCCTTGCAAACTGAAAGAGTCGAGAGTGGCGATTCCTAAAACCGTAAAGGTTGCCACTGCTGGAATTGTGGGCGATAGGTGAACGATTGGTCCCAGCAAGGTGGACATAGTCATGGCAAAGACAGATATTGCTATGAGATTCAGGGCTGTTTTGCTCATACTAAGATTGACTTATGTAATGTAATATTTCTTAATGTGTTTCTAATATTATGCGCT
Organism: Scytonema sp. UIC 10036; assembly: GCF_009725235.1. The sequence continues at coordinate 15,382 of NZ_WJFC01000073.1, read as the reverse complement.
AATCTCCATCAAGAAGATACACTCAGACAAAAATTTCTCCCCAAAGAAGAGCAGAAATGTCAAGATGAGTATTAAGTTCTGAGGTTGCGCCATGCCTTCACCATTTCTAGGGGTCGATCCTTATCTCGAAAATCCCGATCTATGGTCTGAGGTACACAGTCGCTTGATTATGGCGATCGCGATCGCTCTAGCGCCCAGCCTCCGTCCCAAGTATCATGTAGCTGTAGAAAAGCGAACCTATCTTAGCGAAGTCGATCTATTGGTTGGTATCCCAGATGTAACAGTGTTTTCTCAGAAATCAACTTTCGGGCGTTCTTTTCCAAATGATTTTTCGTCCAATACAACTGTTAGTACACAAGAACCAGTGAAGGTTTCTGTACCATTGGTTGAAACTGTCGAAGAAAAATATCTAGAAATTAGAGAGATGGGAAAGAACTATGCAGTTACAGTTGTCGAACTTCTCTCTCCAAAAAACAAACACGCAGGAGAAGGACGAGACGCATACGAACGCAAGCGGCGTCAGGTGCTAGCAAGTATTACCAATTTGGTGGAAATTGACTTGCTTCGGAGTGGAAAATCTATGCCAATTATGGAAAGCTTGCCCAATAGCGATTATTGTATACTCAGTAGTCGTGGCGATCGCCGTCCTGAAGCGGATTTGTATGCTTTTAGTTTGCGACAATCAATTCCTTCATTTCCGTTACCGCTAGTTCCGCTTGACGTTGAACCAGTCGTAGATTTACAAACCTTAATAAACGAAGTATATGACCAAGCGGGATTTGACATGAGAATAGATTATTCTCAGCCTTGCTGGTTACCGCTTAAAGAAGCAGATGCAGCTTGGGCTAATGCTTTGTTGCAAGAAAAAGGATTACTTGCTTCTTAGAGGATGTTTGTTAAACTAGCCTTGGCGATTAGAAATCGCAGCTATACAGGCGAAACTCACCTACGTGAGTTTCAAAACATTGATTTTTATACCATTTTGAAAAAAGAGTACGACACACGGATTTTGTAGGGGCGCAAGGCATTGCGCCCCTACGCCTGGATCTGTTGCAAACATTTTTTGAATTGGTATTAGTAAGTCCGTAAAATCTTTTGAAACATCTAAAACATCCTTTTAGAAAAAGACGTAGCAGCAATAGAAGAATCGGAGCAATTAGAGCAAAGGGATGGAGAATGAAATATAGTATTTTGATTCAATGGTCTGAAAGCGATGAGGCATATGTAGCTAGTTTGCCTGAATGGGGAAAGTACGCTCGGACAGACGGAGAAACTTATGAAGAAGCACTTGAGAATGTCAAGGAAGTTTTAGAAGATCTGATATACGCCTATGAACAAACCAACAAGCCTTTACCAGAACCTTCTACACTACGGATAGCCTAAACTTTGTGATGACAATTTAGATATAGTACAGACGAAATCGCTTGTTAAAATAAGGTTCTTGTTCGGGTATTTTACTCTTCTGGCTAACGCATTCATCAGATGCATCGTTCCCAGGCTCAGCCTGGGAATGCCTTAAGGGAGGCTCCGCCTCCTGTAAAGTGAGGGATAACACCCCTCATTCAAGACTCTGTATCCTTTTAAGAAGTCGGGGATCTGGTATACATTACAATTGTTTCAATCTTATGAAACATTATGAGTAAGAATTACGACAATATCAATATAGGACAATGAGTATCAAAATATTAAAAATTTATTAAATTATTTGGGTGAACTGTGCGAAAGAGTATAGTCATCAGCTTATTTATAACTTTATCTCTAGCTGTGTTTCCTCAGCTAGTCACGGCTCAATCTATAGATTTACTTTACCAGCAAGGCATTAGTGCTCAAAATGAAGGCAAGCACTCAGAAGCAGAGTCAGTTTGGCGTCAAGTGCTAGAACGTATCCCCAAAGATGCTACCGCATATTTTTATTTAGCCAAAGCACTGTCTTCTCAAAAAAAATTGGAAGAAGCAATTGCTGCTTACCGAAAAGCTATCCAACTCAATCCTAATGATGTTCGTGCTTACAACAACTTAGCGATGATTCTAACAGAAAACAAGAAGTTGGAAGAAGCGATCGCAGTGTACCGCAAAGCAATTCAAATCGACCCTCAGTTTGCTCCTACTTACAAAAATCTGGGTTTATTATTGTACGACCAGAAGAAAATAGATGAGGCGATCGCAGTTTTCCGTGAAGCACCTCCACCAAACCCCAAGAATACAGGCGATCCCAGCAACGTAGGAAACTCGCTAACAGATCGAAAAAAACTTGATGCCGTAGCTTACAAAAATCTTGGCAATGCGCTCTTTGACCAGAAAAAACTCGATGAGGCAGTAGCTGCCTATAACAAAGCCATCCAACTCAACCCCAACGATGCCGTAGCTTACAACAATCTCGGCAATGCGCTCTCTGACCAGAAAAAACTCGATGAGGCAGTAGCTGCCTATAACAAAGCCATCCAACTCAACCCCAACTATGCTGGTGCTTACAACAATCTCGGCATTGCGCTATCTGACCAGAAAAAATTGGATGAGGCAATAGCTGCTTACCAAAAAGCACTAAAGTTGCCGGAAAATAAATCTGGAACTACAGCTAGCGCTCATACTTTAGCTCGCAATAATTTAGGCTTAGCATTCCAAGAACAAGGCAAATTAAAAGAAGCGATCGCAGAATATAAGCAAGCTATTGCCCTCGATCCCAATTATGTTTACGCCAGAAACAATCTGAATGAAGCACAGCGGTTATTAACTGTAGGAAGCAACACTCAAGTTGAAACAGCAGATGATAGAGCATGGTTACCAAAGAATGAGCCATCTCTACTGATTTTACGTCCTGTGGTATTTGTGACGGCTGAGTTTAATACCCGCGAGAGACTAGGTGTTGAAAACGGTACAGGTATAGTCATTAAGCGAGAAGGCGATCGAGCATTTATTATTACCAATCGCCATGTCATTTTTGATAAAGATTCTGGTCAAGAAGGTAAAAATATTAAAGTTGAATTTTACAGTCAACCACCTTCTGGTAAAGTCAGAATGCGGCGAAGTGCCAAGCTTTTGAAAATGACTGAACCAAACGATCCCGTTGATTTGGCAGTTTTGGAAATCACAGGTAACTTACCAGAGGATATTCAGCCCTTGTCAACTTCTGTAGACCCCATCCATCGAGGAATGCCCATCCGTGCTATTGGTCATCCTTATGATGAGTTTCCTTGGGCGCTGCACACAGGAGAAATTACTAGTTATCATAGCGAGAAAATTTTAATATCCAAGATTCCAATTAAACAAGGATATTCTGGTGGTCCTGTCATCAACTCAAAAAATAATCAGCTTGTGGGCATGATTGTTGAACGTGACTCCAGTGGAGAAACTTTTGCTCATCCTATTTCTGTCATTAAAGAAAAACTACGTACATTAGGTTTACAAGCACTATGAACTACAAAGTTTTTTTGACAAGCCTATTATTCTTTCTAAATCTTAGCCATTTTCCTGCTCGAGCTTCTTGTCCTGAAGGCAATCCTCGCTCTACAGAGTATATTCGTCGCAACCAACCCACCCGTTGCGAAGGGATTCGGAGGGAACCCATTAGTGGGAACAGCCTGCGTTTGATTTCCATTGCTATCCGAAATATTTCCAGTTATGGCGAAACTTTGAGTTTGCAAATTCCCCGCATTAATGGCGGTAGCAACCCACAAATTAAGGTACAATCCTTAGACAAGAATTACCAATTAGATAACCCTTCCCTGTCTGCTGATGCTTCTGGCTTTAAATTTATTTGGGATACTTACGTCCTTAAAAGAGAGAACGTACCCGTAGATAGTCTCCGTGCTCTAGCATATTTTCTATCAGGTTCTCAACCAATACACATTCCAGTGATTTTAGGAAACTCTTCTGGAATATATGAATTTGTTTTCTATACCCCCAGTCGGGCAAAGTTTTCTACCTTTGAAATCTTACGAGAGGGAAAACAAGTTTATAGCAGTCCTCGTAATAATTTCCGTAGCGGTGAAATTGCCTTTACCTGGGATGGGAGTAAAGCTCCTGCTGGACGCTACGAAATCCACTTTATTGCTAATATCGAGCCAATAAATCAACCCGCGCAGTCGTTAGAGCGGAGATTGGTTTTTGAACACAATCCAAACTGGCTGAAATAGATTATGGCACATCGACCACCAAAGACTAAGCAAAAACTTCTACCTTTCTCGATTTGGGTATTGCGGGGAATTTGGAAAGTTATAACTACTCTGATGGCGTGGGTAGTGTCGGCTGTAAGAACTATTTCAGCATTGGCTGTTAGCAAAGGAAGCCAGCTAGGAAATTATTTAGTTGCTCAAAAAGTAGTTCTTTTTGCTTTATTTCTCGTTGTGGTTTTCGGTCTTCTTTGCCTTGCTGCCATTATTCCAAGAACTCACGTATTTGAAGGTAACCTGACTGTAGAAGAGCTTAGTTTTACGTATAATGGAGGACAAGACAAACTCTTGCTTAATCCAATAAGAGGTATACAATATCTTGACATTGAGGGAATCATTAATAATGAAGTCACTCTTACGGGAAAATTTCAGAATTCTTCTTTTTCAGAACTTAATAATTCTAATAAACCCTTAAAGATTCAACTTAAAAATGATGACAGTAAATTAGTTATAAAACCTATAGTCAGCAAAAAGAGCAGTCAAATAGACATTGAAGAATTACGTATTTTACCAAATACGCAAGTATCTAATTTAAGATATAAGTTTTTAGAAAAGCAACATATACTCAATTTTAATTTAGAACAAAACTCCAATCAAACACAATCAAATGTGTTAAAAATTTATTTAGGAGAAACCCCTATTAAAGTGAGTTTAGAAAATTACGATATTTCTGGAATCAATGCTAGTAAGTTAGATAAGCAACAACCTTTAGAATTTATCTTGACTCCACAAGGTCAAGAATTAAATTTAGAAATTAAGAAAAAAAATCAGATTGATTTGAGTATAGAGCAATCTTCTCGCAACGATCCCAACCAATGGTTTCAGGAGAAGATTGACACTAAAGATGTGTATTTTCAACGTAGAAATAGAACTGGTGTCGTCAGTGATGATGTCACGGTTTCTACAATAGTGGAAGGTAAAATCCGCATGGTAGAGCAGGAACGAGAAATTAAAGCCAATCAGTTTCTCATGGGGGAGGAACCCGATCTACCTCTAGATATACAACGCATACGTAATTTGCGAATCGAACCCAAGAAGGGTATAGAAGTTCGGATTTCTGGGAAAACTAAACAAATTCAAATCGGCTTAGATAAAGATTTTCCAGTTTCTCGCATTCAAGGGAGTTGGTTGGACGGTATTTTACCTCGTGATGCTATTGTTGCGTTGTTCTCTTTTGGTGCTGCTACGCTGACTTATCTTTTGGGTTTTTTAATTGAAAATTCTTCTAAATCAGATTCAAAGTAGCCGTCATCTACTTTCGTACACCAGAAGAAATGAAAATTTTTCTTCCCCCTACTCCCTTTTTCGTTAATATCTACAACAAGTCGCTCTCATCGCTTTCAGCAGGAGCAGCATGAGGGAGTATAGAGCGATCTTGATCCATCGTTTTTAAAGGGACACCAAGACGTTTGCGAGCATCTTGCTCTGCCATTTGCCAATCTTTTTTGCTCTTGAATTGTCCTTTGTCTAAGAGTGAGTCGCTGGTTGCTGCTCGATCGCGGCTTGGTTTATGACCATCTTTCCATCTATATTTAAAGTCCATAAACTAATGGTGCCTCAATGACAAAGTTTCAATTAATCTAATAAATAGACTGACTTACCTACCTCTGGCTTAAGGTATGTTTGAGGTTATACCCTGCATTAGAACTTATGACTCAACAACGAGACTTTCCTGACTGGGACAAATTATATCGGGAAGAGCGGGTGGAATCTTTGCCCTGGTTCAACCCCACTCTCGATGGCGATCTTGACGAAGCGTTAACAAAGCTAAACATTTCTACAGGAATGGCTTTGGATCTTGGCACAGGTCCGGGGACTCAAGCAATAATATTAGCGGAACGTGGCTACAAGGTCACTGCTACGGATATTTCAGCTACAGCCATCAATCAGGCTCGGGTTGCTGCTGGAGAAAAGGGCTTAGATATTGCGTTTAGACAAGATGATATTCTTAATAGCAATCTTTCTCTTGAATTTGATTTTGTCTTTGACAGGGGCTGTTTTCACGTGCTTCCTCCAAATCGAAGACAAGACTATGTTTTGGCTGTACATAGTTTAATTAAACACAAAGGTTATTTGTTTTTAAAATGCTTTAGTCATTTAGAAAAAGGAGAATCCGGTCCTTATCGATTTACTCCTAAAGAAATTGGAGATATTTTTATCAATGGTTTCAATGTTGTGTCTGTAAAAGAAACTGTCTATCAAGGTACTTTAGATCGGCTTCCACAAGCATTGTTCTGTATTTTGGAAAAGCAATAGACTTTTTGTGAAATTTGGGACTTGAGTGATATGAAACCGCAGACAAACGCAGACGAACGCGGATGTTTATAACAGGGTTTACTCAAATACAACTGTCCGATTGCCATAAACTAAGACGCGATTTTGTAAATGCGATCGCACTGCCCTAGCTAGCACAATTCTCTCTAAATCTTTGCCTTTTCTAATTAAATCTTCTACTTCATCTCGATGACTGACGCGGACAACATCTTGTTCGATAATTGGTCCTGCGTCTAGATCTGCGGTAACGTAGTGTGCTGTGGCTCCAATAATTTTGACACCTCTTTCAAAAGCTTTATGATAGGGATTTGCACCAACAAAAGCTGGCAAAAAGGAGTGATGAATATTAATTACGTGGGGAAATTGAACAATAAATTCTTGGCTCAGAATTTGCATATATTTTGCCAAGACAACCAGGTCTATTTTATACTGTTGCAGCAGTTCTAGCTGTTTGGCTTCCTGTTCTTGTTTATTCTCCTTATTAATTGGGATGTAGTGATAGTCTATGTTAAACTGCTTGGCAACATCTTTTAAGTTGGAATGATTGCTAAGAATCAGCGGAATTTCAGCAGTAAACTCTTTTGCCCGTTGTCGCCATATCAAATCAAACAGGCAATGGTCTTGTTTGCTCACCCAAATGGCAATGCGAGGAACAGTATCAGAAAAGTGGAGTTCCCATTTAGCTTCTAAAGGTTGGGCTATGGCGTTAAACGCTGGAGCAATTAGGTCACGAGGCAAATTAAATCCCTCTAACTGCCATTCAATGCGGGTGAGAAATAATCCAGCTGCAAAATCTGTGTGTTGATCTGCGTGGATTATATTACCACCATAGGTGTAGATGAAGTTGGCGATTTTCGCCACCAGTCCCCGTTGGTCGGGGCAGGATATAAGCAATGTTGCTGTGGGTGTATTCATGATAACTCATGCTACGACATAATTAAGGTTGTAAGCAAGAGAAAAGGATAACCTCAGAAGTTCAAATGTGTTGTGTAGGTTGGGTTGAGGAACGAAACCCAACAAATCGATTCATTTATAAATCATCTCTAAGTATTTTTAAGGTTTCTTAATTAATTGCTCAGAAGATAATATTTATATTGCGTACTTGTAAAACAACAGGATTGCTGCTCTCGTCTTCCTTATATTAAAACTCTTATGATGTCAACTGTTCCTCTTTATGTAGCTCTCATATTTTACTTCACGATGGCTTTTTCTTTCTTCCAAAAATGGCTGAATTTTTTCATTGCCGACGCAGAAATGACTTCTGATGACAGGATGTTCTCTATAATTATTTTGGTTATAGCTACTGTTTTTTGGCCAATCGTAGTACCTTTTGCATATCTAGAAGTATTAAAGTTTCATCAAAAGCATAAGGAAGTTATTAATTCATTGCTGACTTCTTCACCATCTAGCTTGCAGGATAAGTAGATTGGATTTCAATACTACGTAGGTTTTGGGAAATAGTAGGTTGAGTTGAGCACAAGCAAAACCCAAAAAATGCTGATAAATGTTGGGTTTCGTTCCTCAACCCAACCTACGTAATTTCGTATAAGTACCAACCACTAACCACTAACCAATGTCAGACTTTGTGGATTTGGCGATAATGCCCAATTGGAAACCAGGAGGAAAGCTGCCTTCCTCTTTGATGCGCTTAATCTCGGCTTCTGTTACTCGCAAATTTAACTTTTCAGCTAAAGCCCGGACAAGATCTCCTCTATCAATGACGCCAGAGACAGCACCTGCGGGAGAAAGTACGGTAATGCGCTGTAACTGTTCATTTTCTAGCTTGTTAATGACATCAACGATAGAAGTTAACTCGGTAACGCTGGGAATTTCTGTCAGAGGATGCACTATGCTTTGCACGGTTAGGGTTTCCCATTGGCTTCTTTCTACCAAACGCAAATCCTCTATGGAAACCATACCACGGTAGCGTCCATCCGATTCAGCATAATAAACTTCTGAAGGGTTGCCATCTAACAAGTAGGCATCGGCAAAGGAACGTAACGTTTGGTTGGCGTCTACAACACGAAAGTCACGTGTCATGGCATTGGATGCTACCAAACTCAGTAAAGTTTCTTGTAAAATAGTAACGCGATCGTAACTGCTGGCGTTGCGGATGCCAAACCAACCAAGTAGGGCTATCCACAAACCAGTGACTAACTCTCCTGTAAAATAATCAACTGCCATGCCAAGAGCGATCGCACCATATCCTAAAATTTGTCCTGCTCTTGCTGCTAACTTCACAGCTTGAAAGCGATTGCCTGTTGCTTTCCACAGTGCGGCTTTCAACACTTGTCCCCCGTCTAAGGGCAAACCCGGAATGAGGTTGAACAGTGCTAGAACTAGATTGATTCTTGATAGATCCCCAATCATCACGCTAGCAGGGCTATTTTCTGGCAAAACAGTTACCAACAATCTTAAGAGAAAAAATAACCCAACACTGACTACAGGTCCGGCAATTGCCACTTGGAATGCTTTTCCTGGGGTTTTGGATTCTTCTTCGATAGCAGCAATTCCACCGAATAAAAACAAGGTGATGGAATTGACTTTTATACCTTGCGATCGCGCTACTAAACTATGACCCAATTCATGAAGCAAAACTGAACCAAATAACAGTAGAGCCATGGCAATTCCAGCACTCCAAGCTAGAACAGGACCCCATCTTTGGTACGCTACCCCAAAGTTAAGGGTTGCCAACCCCAATATGACAAACCATAAAGGGTCTAAAAACAGTGGAATTCCAAATAAAGACCCGATTTTCCAATTTGTTTGCATTATATTTTCCCAAAATCTAGACGTTTACAGCTAAGCGAAAACATATATGACGTGTAAGTGTTTTTACTTATATAGTTTGAATGCACCAATGATTCCAGACTGAAATTGGAAAAATCAGCAATTGAACTTTTGTGATGCTCTACTTCTAGAATAAACAATTACTGCTAGCGAGCAAATCTCAAATAAGGTTGAACGTCTTAAGAATTAAAACAAAAGGTGGTAGGTCTTCTTATCTCCCGGATTAATCCGCAAGTTAAAAGACCTACCAACTTTTTAAGGATTATTCAAGTTGTGAAAATCTAAATACGACCTAGATTGGTCAAGCCCAAAACTGCACCAACACCAATCAGGTGACCTGTACTCAATGCTGCGAGGAACGTACCAACACTGGGATTATTAAACAAGGAAGGGAAGGGAAGGGGCATTTTGGTTCCAACGTGAGGATAGCGAACCACTCTGGGAATAATCAACAGAGCTAATAGACTGCTAATAACAATAATTATCGTTCCACTAAAGTTCAAACCAACACCAGTGTTGGGAGTTGTAGATTGAACAGCGAATAACAAAGATGAAATCACTACTCGTCCTCCGGCAAAATGTAAACTTCCTGGTGTAGAGGCGCAATACAACTTTGCTCCATGATGAAACTCAAGTAGCCCATATAAAGGCGTCTCTACAACCTTTGTTTATGCTCCTTCTGAGGACACAATCAATCTTCTCTCTAGGGAGAGGAATTAATCTCCCCCCCTAGTTAGAGCAAAATAGCTACCAGTATTTAACCTGCAAGCTCTCTGTTAAATAGCGCCAATGTTGGTCAAACCCAATACGATGCCAACCCCGACAATATGACCAAAACACATAGCACCGATGAATGCGGGAATACTTAGGGGCAATACAGGCAACTTCAAACCAACTTGAGGCTTTTCAATCCTCGTTGCTAGTAAAACAGATACTAAACAGCTGACGCTGATAATTGCTGCCACAGTAGTATTGATTTCCGGTGTTGCGGGAACTGTTGCGGCGGCTGCTAGTAAAGTTAATAGAGTCAAGCGTTTTCTCCTTCAGACAACGAACAAGCATATCGGCTAACACCATTGGCAAGAGACCGTAGTTTATCGCTCATGGTTAGATAGCGATCGCTTTTTATGTAAACCACAAAAATTATAAAATCATAATAGGGAAAAACTATAATTTTTTTATACAATTCTCTATTTGTATAAATCAATACTAAACTTGGAAAGTGCTATGCGAATTAAGATTTGTGGAATTACACAACCACAACAAGGCAAAATAATTGCCTCTTTGGGTGCTACAGCATTGGGATTTATGTGTGTCCCATCATCACCCCGCTATGTTACAGTTGAGCAAATTCGGTCTGTCGTAGAACAACTACCGGAAAAAATAGATAAGATAGGAGTTTTTGCCAACGCCACCCTGGAAGAAATAAAGCAGACAGTCATAGATTCTGGGTTAACTGGCGTTCAACTGCATGGAGATGAATCTCCAGAATTTGCTTTACAGTTCCGCGAATTTTTGCCCGATGTAGAGATTTTAAAAGCTTTGAGAATACGCGGTCATGAAGACCTAGACAAAGTATCTTATTATATAAACTACGTAGATGCCGTACTATTAGACGCGTACCATCCGCAACAACTAGGTGGTACGGGTAAAACTTTAGATTGGGCGATGTTAGAGCAATTTAGTCCTGGTTGTCCTTGGTTTTTAGCAGGGGGATTAAATCCAGACAACATTCTGGAAGCTTTAAATCAAGTTCATCCTGACGGCATTGACCTCTCCAGTGGCGTAGAGCATGCCCCTGGGGATAAAGATTTAGACAAAGTAGCAAAGTTGTTTGAAAAACTGAAAAGTAGTTAGTGGATAGTGGATAGTTGTTAGTTGTTAGTTGTTGGTTTTTCTACTAACCACTAACCACTAACCACTATCCACTATCTACTATCCACTAACCACTAACTAAAAAAACGATGCTTGATGGCGAATCAGATTGAAATACTCTTCACGAGTTTTCTGTTCTTCTTGAAACACACCTAGCAACGCACTTGTGACAGTCCAAGAGCCTGGTTTTTGTACGCCCCGCATGACCATGCACATATGAGAAGCTTCAATCACAACAGCCACTCCTTGGGGTTCTAGAATCTGCTGAACTGCTTCGGCAATTTGGCGAGTTAGCCTTTCCTGAACCTGGAGACGACGGGAATACATCTCAACAATACGGGCAAGTTTACTCAGTCCCACGACTTTCTGGTTGGGAATGTAGGCAACGTGTGCTCTTCCCATAAACGGTAGCATATGGTGTTCGCACAGACTAAATAAATTGATATCGCGTACAAGTACCATCTCGTTGTGACCTTCGTCAAAGATAGCGCCGTTTACGAGGTCTTCTAAAGATTGGTTGTAACCGCTTGTCAGAAATCGCATTGCCTCTGCTACTCGCTTGGGTGTTTTCAGCAACCCCTCACGTTCTGGATCTTCCCCAACACCCACCAGTAAAGTTCTCACGGCTTCCATCATCTGCTCCATCTGCTCCTCTGTTTGGGGATGCAAATCAGGTTCCCGCCCATTGTGAGTGTTGCGATCGGGTCTTGGGGTAATGGATTCCGTTAAATCAGGAATAAGAGGAGATTGGGCGCGATCGATACCGTTGGAACGAGCAATAGTCATGATGTCACAGTCTGTGTAAAGGTTTGAAAGTTGGTCAAGTGTCATTGGTCAAAAGGTCATTGGTCATTAGTCATTGGTCAAAAGGTTATTGGTCAAGTGTCGTTGGTCAAGTGTCATTGGTTACTCATATTTATTACAAATGACCAATGACAAACGACAAACGACAAATGACAAACGACAAATGACTAATTACAAATGACTAATTACAAAACACCAGCACTAGGCATAAGAATTAATTCGTCAATGACTGCTTGCTGTGGTAGCAAGGCAGTATGAAGAATTGATTGAGCAACAATTTCCGGGGTTAACATTTTTGAGCGGTCAAAGTCAGCATTGACGGTTTTTGTATCCCATAGTTCTGTGTTGACTGCACCGGGATGGATCGCAGTCACGCGAATACCACGGGCGCGTTCTTCTTGTGCCAGAGTTTGGGAAAGAGCTATCAAACCTGCTTTGCTGACACTGTAAGCACCCCAATTGGCAAATGCTTGCTTGCCAGCTATTGAAGAAACGTTGATAATTGTGCCTGTGCCACGAGCTCGCATTCCTGGTAAAACTCCCATAATACACTGGAAGACGCTGGTTAAATTTAAATCTAAAACCAGATTCCAGTCAGATAGAGAGGTTTCACTCAGAGAGCCTGTGTAACCTATACCAGCACAATTTACCAAGATATCTACATCCCCAAAATCACTAGCTATTTCCTGCATCTTTTGTTGCACTAGAGAGACACAAGACAAATCCAACGGATATGCTTTTGCTTCTACTCCTGCGTGCTTTGCAGCTTGACAGACCGTTGCTAACTTCTCTATGGAACGGCTCACTAGGGCTACATCCATACCTGCTCGTGCAAACGCCAAAGCAGTTTCTCTGCCAATGCCACTGCTTGCCCCAGTAATCAAAGCACGTCTTTTATGCTCAACACTCATGCTGTCTCCCCACTTTGTTGCGGTTACTCAACCGCATTGCCATCTAGATTCTGAAATTTTTTCGACTCAAATAAATTAAACAAAGCTAAAAATCCACTGAATTTCTTATGGTAGCTGCTAGACTCCATATATCTCAATCCTGTCTGTGTCTGGCGTTTTCTGAGTAACGACAGCAAACTTTCGCATAGAAAACGCTATCTCACCCCGGTAGTTAACTGTTAGCCCATAGCCAAGAGTCTAACGCCAAAAGTGTGTTTGCTATTGCCGCTGACTATCGACTATCGACTAAAAATGTAAATGCCTGTGGCTTAAAGGATTGTTAAAAATCTTTAAGTACCACAGGCAATTATAGCATTGCTGCTAAGTTAGTAAATAACCTCAGCCCTGTCAGTGAGCAAGTTCAGTGAAAACACCAATCTTGCGAAACTTTTCGTAACGCAATTGGCGTCGTTCTTGAGGTGTAAAGCGGTTGAGTTCCTCCAAGTTGTTTAACAAAGCTTGTTTGAGTGTATTGGCAGCTTGTAAAGGATCGGAATGAGCGCCACTCACAGGTTCGGGCAAGATTTGGTCGATAATTCCCAAGTTCTTGAGGTCGTGAGAAATAATTTTTAAGGCAACTGCTGCTTGGGGTGCTTTACTGGCATCTTTCCATAAAATGGCAGCGCAAGCCTCAGGGGTAGCAACAGTATAAACGGAATGTTCAAACATTAAGAGGCGATCGCCTACACCGATACCCAACGCACCACCAGAACCGCCTTCACCAATGACAGTGCAAATAATGGGGACATCAAAGCAAAACATCTCCCGTAAATTGTAAGCGATCGCTTCTCCTTGACCTTGATGTTCGGCTTCAATTCCTGCCCAAGCCCCTGGCGTGTCGATAAAAGTTAAAATCGGCATACCAAACTTATTGGCGTGTTCCATTAACCGCAGCGCTTTGCGATAGCCACCAGGGGATGCCATACCAAAATTACGGGCAACATTATCCTTCGTATCGCGACCTTTCTGATGACCCAACATAACGACAGGTTTTCCACCCAAACGTCCCACACCACCGACTAATGCAGGATCGTCAGAACCACAGCGATCGCCATGCAACTCCATCCATTCATCACTAATAGACTGGATGTAATCGAGAGTACTGGGGCGACGTGGGTGACGAGCGACTTGCAGTCGCTGTGACGGCGACAGACTACTGAATATTTCTTCCCGCAGTTGCATGGCACGTGCTTCTAGTTGACGAATTTGACTGGTGACATCGACGCCATTTTCTTCCGCTAGTTGCCGAATTTGGTCGATTCTAGTAGCTAGTTCGGCTAACGGCTTTTCAAAATCTAACAGTAGCTGTTTACGCTCAGTAGTTGCCATTTTCAGATATTTGTTAGTAGTTGGTGGTTGGTGGTTAGTGGTTGGTGGTTGGTGGTTGGTGGTTGGTGGTTAGTAGTTAGTAGTTAGTAGAAATTTTTAGCAACTAACAACTAACAACTAACAACTAACGATGAACTAAACAAGCAATGGTCTAAATCCGTGTTTTACCGACACCTGACCTATGTGCTCCATTTTCTCTACGGTAATCCGATTTCGCCCCCAAGAGAAGTTAGTGTATAACTTCTCAAATTCCAACAACATGGATTCGGCAAAACAAGCAAACAATTGACGTGCAGGCACTTCCATATTAACAATTTGCATGATTTTCCAGTCAATATCAAGAGAGTGCTCGACAATGCCCCCATTGAGGACATACACATCAGGATGCAGAATCTTACTTGCGAGATTTTTTGGATAACCGCCATCAATGAGCAGACAAGGTTGCTTCAGAACAGTGGCGTCAATTTCCACGCCTTTGGGCATACTGGCAACCCAAACAACAATATCGGCTTGCGGCAATGCTTCTTCCAGGGACACGATTTTTCCACGACCCAGTTCTGCTTGTAGGTTTTGCAATCTCTCGCGATCGCGAGCAATTAGCAGCAGTTCTCGGACATCTGTTTTTTGATCTAACCACCGACAGACAGCACTGCCAATGTCTCCTGTCGCCCCACAAACAGCAACAGTCGCCTTCGATAATTCAATTCCCAAGCGTACTGATGCTTGTTCTACTTGTCGGCAAATAATGTAAGCTGTGTGAGTATTGCCCGTAGTGAAACGTTCAAACTCCAATTTAATGTTGCGGACCTGTCTAAATTGCTCTAAGTTAAAGTTTTCAAAAATAATTGAGGAAAACCCGCCTAAAGCTGTGATGTTTATGCCGTGCTTTTGAGCGTGAGCCATAGCATTGAGGATTTTGCGTGTCGCTGCCTTGATTCGCCGCGACGCCAGCATCTCTGGCAAAAAACAGGATTCTACATACCGCCCTTCAATTTTTTGACCGGTAACACTAGTAACAGTGATATTATCAACGATTTGGGGCGGAGCACTGCACCAAAAATCTAAATCTTGCTCCGCGTACTCAGGGTAGCCTAAGTGTCTAGCTACCGCTTGCGCGTGTTCCAAACTGGTAAGGTGTCCGATTAGACCAAACATGAACTATTTTGTTAAGCGTATCCTTTGTATAGGGGG
>NZ_WJFC01000072.1 GCF_009725235.1 Scytonema sp. UIC 10036 | reverse complement strand
CCCTTCCCCCCCTCCTCTTAGCTTCTGTAGTTCCCAGCCAAACAGAACTCTGGCAATCTTACCCAAATCTTCGCGTCATCACCTTAGACCAAATCCCCTTACAAGGTCTTTATCCTACACTGGGAATCGATCGCGCCTTAGCTTTGTGGGGTGCTGGAGAGAATTGGGGTTTTCCCATGTTAGTTCTTGATGCGGGAACAGCACTTACTTTTACAGGTGCAGATGCTAACAAACGTTTGGTTGGCGGTGCAATTCTTCCGGGGTTGGGTTTGCAACTTGCGACTCTTGCTGAAAAAACCGGACAATTACCAATGGTTGAAATACAAGAGCAACTTCCACAACGGTTTGCTTTAAAGACTGAAGAAGCTATGCAAAGCGGAGTTATTTATACTCTGGTTGCTGGAATCAAAGACTTTGTTGAGGCGTGGTGGCGGGATTACCCTGAAGGGAAGATTGCAATGACTGGAGGCGATCGCACGTTGTTAATGAACTATGTGCAATCTCAGTTTCCTGCGATCGCAGCGCATTTTTACGTGGAACAGAATTTGATTTTTTGGGGAATGCAAGCAGTACTCACTAGAGTTTAAAATAGATGTGAGCCATGTAGTTTAGAACTTTAATGCGATGAAATTTTACACACTATTAGGAATTTTGGCTGAATTGGAGAATTTAAGTTTAGAAGAATTATTAGAGATTAAACAAAAGGTAGATAAATTAATACACTCAACAACCTCAAATTCTACTAATTTAGGAAATCAAACTTTTGTCAAGGGTTCTTATTCTACAGAAATATTTGTTTCAGGTTTAGCTCAAGATAGTGATATTGATGTTTCATCAGGGCAGCAGATGAACATTCAAAACGATATGCAAGATTTGGACTCAATGATTGCTCTCGTTTTGCAATGGCAACAAGATGAATCAGGATATGATGAGGAAGTTTATCCAAAAATAGAAGCTGCTTTAAATTTAGATTAAAATTTATCTTTTAAATGACACAAGCTGTTTTACTAGATACTAACCCGTTGGGACAGGTTACTCATCCTAAAATCAAACCAGAAGTCATCAATTGGATGCAATCTTTACGAGAGAATAATATTGCTTTAAAATCTCCAGAAATTTCTGTTTACGAGGTCAGACGAGAGTTAATCAGGTTATATAATAACAAAAGCCTTGAGCGACTTAACCAATTTATAAGTTACAGTCTCATACCCGTTAATTCAGAGACATTTGTACAAGCTGCTATATTTTGGGCAGAAGTGCGAAATCAAGGGAAACCAACATCTGATAATAAAAGCTTAGATTGTGATGCGATTCTTGCCGCACAAGCATTACAACAGTTTGAATATTATGACAAGGTTACTGTCATTACGACAAATGTTAAACACATAGAACGTTTTGCAGGTAATAATGAGTTAGAGGTAGTTGATTGGGTAACTACCTTGAATAATTTCGTTGATAATTCTTAATCCTCAGCTTGCAATTAATTTTTTGAATCTTCTAAAAAATGTAGAGACGCACTGTTTGAAGCGTCTTGACGGAAAAAACTAAGTTGCGTGGGATTACTGCCTTCCCGCTAGGGATGTCCAAGAAATAAATTACCCCGGCATGTGGGACGGGCGTTGTTGCCTTGGAAGTCTCCTAGAAGACAATACTTGTCAGTTAAGCCTAAAAATGCGAAAACCCGTAGGTTGGGTTGAGGAAGGAAACCCAACATTGACAGACATTTGTTGGGTTTCTCCACGGGGTTTGCCCAACCTACCAAAATTTTTTTGGGGAATGCAAGCAATAGTTGATAAAGTTTAGAAATTCAGTATTGGTTTACCTGTACTAGCATCAGACCACCTGTTGGTTTGTGGAATGAGTATGATTGGGCAAGGAGGAACAGGGTGAGTAACGGCGATCTAGTCCGAACGGGTATTACTGGCTTAGATGATATTTTCTTAGGTGGCATTCCCAGAGGTAATGTGATTCTGATAGAAGGAGAGGCTGGGGCGGGGAAGACTCTACTCGGCATTGAGTTCAT
Source organism: Scytonema sp. UIC 10036 (assembly GCF_009725235.1). Next base: position 56,275 of record NZ_WJFC01000072.1, on the reverse strand, counting down.
CTATCGAGGTATTGTCGAGTATGACGAACCTGGAATTATTGTCGTATTTGAAAACAGCCCCCGAAAGTTGTTGCGAGATGTTGCCAACTTTAATTGGAATCTAGAGGAGTTGCAGCAGCAGAACCGATTGCGGATTATTTTTACGACTCCCCAAGTGCTAGAACAAGAACTGCGATCGGCGGATAGTTTGTTGATAGAGACCGCAACTGAACTGGGAGCGCGACGGATTTTTATTGATGGGATTGCCTTACTCCGTCCCACTATAGTCAATGGAGGTTCCCCATTATCCAACGGACCTAGTTCCTACCGCGAACTCTTACAGCAAATTATTGAGGGGATCGACCGGGAGGGGCTTACCGCCATCTTTTCTCATGAACTTGCAACTCGTGGAGAGCCAGCCCTGACTCTGGATGTTGCTGAGTTTTTGGCAGATACTGTTATCTCGCTCAAACGTGGGGATTATTCGCAAGGTATTTATCGCTGCCTAGAAATCCTCAAAAGTCGAGGACAGGACTTTGAGGCTGGGGTACACACGCTACGAATAACTTCTGGTAGAGGGTTAGAGGTGTTTCGCCGAGTGCAGTGTCGAGTTCAGATGGTTGGCAATCAACCAACTTCAACTGTACAGCGCTCGGTGATTGGTAGTACGCCACTGGATGACCTCACAGGCGGTGGGCTTTATAACGGCTCTGTTACCTTGGTTGTGGGTGCTTCGGGTACGGGAAAGTCTGTTCTGGGGTATCAGGTATTGGTGGAAGGAGCGCGAAACTTGGGCAAGCGAAGCTTGTTAGTGACCTTGGACGAACATCCAGAACAAATTCTCCGCAATGCTGACTCCCTCGGTCTGAATATGCGAGAGCAAGTGGAAACTGAGATGATCCACATTTTGCATGACTCGCCACTGGAGTTAGAAGTGAATGTTCACTTCGACTTGATTGTGCGAACGATTGAGGAACAACAGATTGAGCGTATTGTTGTGGATGGCATCACGACTTATAGCAATGCTATTCACGACCAACGAGTGTTCCGTGAGTTCTTTCACGCGTTAATTGCCTTTACAAAAAATCGGTTAATGACAACTTTTATTAGTTATGAAAATCCAGAACTGTTTGGGGTAACTCACTTCATGACCGATTCTACCGTGACTTCTGTAGTAGACAATGTTATTCTACTTAGCTACGTAGAACTAGGAAACGTCATGCATCGGGCAATTACAGTTGCTAAAGCGCGGGGCTGTAACCATCAGTACGTGACCCGCGAGTATCGAATTGACCGAGGTGGAATTATTCTATCATCAGAGGAAAGCATCGAAGGGCAAAATTTGCCCTTCGGTAGCTACTACAATTTACTGAGTCGAGCGCCGACTCGGTTCAATCGAAGTCATCGTTCTTTCTCTTCAGAGATAGATGAGTAAAACGCGAATTACATGGTATGAGATTGGTAATGTTTAAGCGAGCATACGGAATAGAATAGAGGTCACAGAAGTAGAGGAGACACAGAAGGTTTGGAAGACAGCCGGGACAACATTGAAATCCAAAGCGAACTTCGAGAAGAGGTACGCGATGCCCTGCTCGACCCTACAATCTGGCATTCTATGCTGGAGGAATACGCTCTGGCTATGAATCTAGCTGTGGTATTAACGGATTCACAGGGGCAGATGCTGGGAGAGTGCATCAATCCTCAACCGCTTTGGAATCTTTTTCAGACTCAGCTGAAGGAAAGACTAGGAATTTGTCCGTTCTGTCTGCTTCGCTCTGTACCCTGTACTGCCATAGCAGATGCACTGCATCAAGGCGAGATAGTATTCACGAGCGATCGCATCGGTTTAGCACATTTTGTTGTACCTTTGCAACTAGGCGAGCATCGGTTGGGCACATTGATTGCAGGTCAAGTGCTCGACCAGTTCCCCGACCGATTGCAACTCCAATTGGAACAGAACGCAAAACGATCGCATCTCTCACCTCAGCAGGTTTGGAAACTGGCTTCCCAACAGCGCCCTGTGGCTCAAAAAACATTGCGAATGTACGCGAAGTTACTGAGGACGTTGGGCAATACCTTTATTGAAACTCGCTATCACACGCTGATGGAAAGCGAGCGCTCGGCGCTGTTATCTCGGTTATACGATCAATTAAGAAGAAGCGAACAGCAGTACCGTCTTCTTTCCGAAGCATTGCCCCAATTTGTCTGGAATTCATTGCCGGATGGGCAAGTCATTTATTGTAACCCGCACTGGTATCATTATACTGGTTTGACTCCAGAGCAAACCCTTAACTCAGGGTGGGCAGTTGTTTTGCACCCAGACGATCGAGAACGAACCCAAGCTCTTTGGCTAAAAGCAGTGAAAACGGGTGAAAGCTACGAAATTGAATATCGGTTTCGTCGAGCTAAGGACGGACAATATCGCTGGCATTTAGCGTCTATCGGACCTGTACGCGACAGTAGCGGTCAAATCATCAATTGGGTAGGAACCGCAATAGATATTGAAGATCGCAAGCAAGCTGAGAATATGTTGCAGCAACAGACCGAGCAATTGATCGAAGCTAACCGAGTTAAAGATGAATTTTTAGCTGTTCTGTCCCATGAGTTGCGCTCTCCCCTCAACCCAATTTTGGGGTGGTCAAAACTGTTGCAAAGTCGTAAACTTGACGAGCAGACAACAGTTCGCGCTCTAGAAATTATTGAACGCAATGCCAAATTACAAACGCAACTCATAGGCGATCTTCTGGATGTCTCCCGCATTCTTCAAGGCAAACTCAGCCTTGAGATGTGTCCAGTCGATCTAGCAACGACAATTCAATCTGCAATGGAAACAGTAAGTCTGGCAGCAATCGCTAAAGAAATTCAGATACAGGTTAAGGTTGAGCCAGAGGTGGGTCAGGTTTTGGGAGACTCAAGCCGATTGCAGCAAGTCGTCTGGAATTTGCTCTCCAATGCGATTAAGTTTACACCAGAAGGCGGACGAGTAGATATTTACCTCCATCGTATCGGGACTCAAGCCCACATTGTAGTCAGTGATACTGGTAAGGGCATTCACCCCGACTTTCTACCCCATGTATTTGAATACTTTCGCCAAGCGGACAGCACAATCACTCGTAAGTTTAGCGGACTGGGGTTGGGACTGGCGATCGTGCATCGTTTAGTTGAGTTACATGGTGGAACAGTTCAAGCAGAGAGTCTGGGTGAAGGACAGGGAGCGACGTTTACAGTCAGGTTACCACTGACGCAACAGCAATCTACAACGAAACAAAATTTTATGGAGTCTCAACAACCTTCAGACTTAGGTGGTATGAACATTTTGGTTGTAGATGATGAGACAGATACGCGAGAATACATTACTTTCTTACTCCAACAGTATGGAGCAACTGTGACAGGTGTGGCATCGGCAGTAGAGGCGCTGATTGCATTAAGCCAGTATCAGTTTGACTTGTTGATTAGCGATATTGGGATGCCGGAAGTGGATGGGTATATGTTGCTACAGCGGGTAAGAGCTTCTTCGGTTCAGAACAGACAAGTACCCGCGATCGCCTTAACTGCTTATGCTGGAGAGATTAATTATCAACAAGCGCTTGCAGCCGGATTTCAAGAACATCTTGCCAAACCTGTAGAGCCAGAGCAGCTAGTTCGGGCGATCGTTCAGATTATCGATCGGTCTGTGTTGTATTCGTCCTTCCCTAACAATCCAAACTAGCATACCGAGGATGGGTTCGACAGGAGGTAGAGGATAGTCCATTAAGTCAATTGTTACCGTCCACCTTCAATCGCAATCAAGTCAAAGTCACTGGTCACTGGTTACTGGTCACTGTTAATTTAATAAAATCACGGATATCTCCAGCAACAACCCCGGCGCAAGACTCAGGTAAATCGTTTGCACCGTGGGCGATCGCCTTTAACTCTGCTTGTGGAAGATACTGAGCATAGGCTCTGCTCATGTCCAGAAATTCTTTCGAGTCTTTTCCTCCTTCCAAAATTAAAACAGGAGTCAATATTGAGGACAATTGCTCTTGCAACAACTCTGCTTTAATTTCTGGTTCTTGACGTTGGAAGAGTAATTCACAGGCTGTGGGATAATTGAGCATTGCCTGACGTAACTTCCAAGCTCGTTCAATTTGCTCATCCCAGCCAAACATTTTAGTAATTGGGCGGAGTACTCTCAATATTTGAAACAACGTTGGTGGAAACTTAATGACACGCTGCATCCGTTGCAAACGCTTTTTTTGTCCTTCAATTGCGATACCCTCTGGTGATATCAACACCAAACCATAAACTTGTTCTGGATATTTCAAACTATAACTAGCAGCAATCCAACTTCCCAGGGAATGCCCTACCAAGTATACCCTTTCTAACTTTAAGGCTTGCAAAAATTCTGCCAGACACTCAACGTGTAAATCTATCGAATGGTGGATGTTTGGACGCTCAGATTCACCAACGCCAAATAAATCTGGTGCAAAGCAATGGAAATTTGGCGAAAGCAATTCCATTAAGGATACCCATTGGCTGCTATCGTTCCACGAACCATGTAAAAAAATAATAGGAATTCCTGCACCAATTTCGCGCCAAAACAAAAGCCCTTGAGAGAGCTTTCTTCGGGAGTTACGGAATAGAGAGTCCATCTTAGTTATTTAATATAGTCATTCACACTAGTGGAAATTATGAATGATGAATGATGAATGATGAAAAAATAATTCATAATTCATAATTTATAATTCATAATTCTCATGCCAGTGTCGTCAAACCATTTAAATAATCTTGTAATTGGCGACTGTGATCGTGAGACATTTTCCCTGGTGGTAGGGAATCAACTGGAAAAGCTTGGATTTCCATAACTTCCAAGGTATCTTGCACAAGCATGTCTCCCCGGACATCGGCTTCCACAACAACACAAATCGAATGGATTCTGGGGTCACGCTCTGGCGAGGAATACACACCGACTAAACGCCGAATTTTCACTAATTCCAATCCGGTTTCTTCCATCAACTCCCGTTCCACTGCACTCGGAACATCTTCACCCCAATCCACCATACCTCCAGGCAATGCCCAGAGACCATTGTCCCGTCGCCGGATTAAAACAATCCGACCGTCCGGTAAAATCGGAATGATACTTGTCCCCGGAACTGGATGGCGGAAGATGATGCCAAGTACAGTTTGTCCAAATCGCCATAAACTACGTGTGGACTGAACAGCCACATCCATAAAAGCTAAATCGTTCAATTTTCAAATTTTGTATTGTAGTGTCGAGAACCTTACCACACAAGACTTTCTCAGCATAAATGCTGAGTTGTACCTTATACAATACTGGCTGTGGTTTGGAGCCATATCTTAAAGATTATCTCAGAAAACACTGATTCGACCACTGCGGAATACTTAAAATCTTGCCTCCACAAACTTCATAATTCAGATTTCAGTTGACGGAAACTCTATAATAGGTTAGTATAGATTGCTGTTTAAAATATAGATGTCGCAAATCTAGGCGAGAAGAACAAGTAAGCTCAACAGCAGATACTGCCTACATCAACCCTAGAAGCGAGTTTTTGTTGTTTATTTAATGAGGTGAACATGGCTAAGCGCCGCAATCCGAAAAAAGAAAAGGCGCTACGGAACCAGGCGTATGCCCGAAAGTTTCGTAAACGGACTACAACAGGACGGATGGGCAATAGAAGATTCCAGCAAAGACCGCCGAAGAGTGAAGAGGATGAGGGCGCAGCAGCTATTGATGCTGAGTAAAAACGCTGCTCAAAATATTTGCTCTCTCAGTTATGGCGGGCGTACACTTGTACGCCCATAATTATGAGTAGCAATTGGGAATGGGGGATGAGAATAGTTTCCCACTCCTTTTGTCCCTAGTACTCAGTTTCGGGAGTTTGACTGCGGGCGGCTTTCAGCGCTTGTCTCACTTGTTCAAATCCCGTACCACCATAGCTGTTACGAGCGGCAACCACTTGACGAGGCGATATTGCATCGTAAATATCTGCGTCAAAAGCTGGGTGAAGTTCTTTCCACTCCTCTAAGCGTAAATCTTTAAGAAGTTTACCGACGGCAATACTGGTTTTAACAACTTTGCCTACAAGGTTATATGCTTCCCGGAAGGGTACACCTCGGGCTGCTAAATAATCTGCTACATCGGTAGCATTGGAAAAGTCTTCTGTTACTGCTTCTGCCAAACGCTGGGTACGGAATTCCAAACCTTCGCGAAGTAAAATTGTCATTGCCTCAAGACAGGCTTTGACTGTATTGACACTATCGAATAAAGCTTCTTTATCTTCTTGCAAGTCTTTGTTGTATGCCAGGGGTAATCCCTTCATAATCACTAACATTGCTTGTAGATGACCAAAGACTCTCCCAGTTTTACCCCGAACCAACTCTGGTACGTCGGGGTTTTTCTTTTGGGGCATAATGCTCGAACCCGTTGCACAGCTATCTTTGAGGGTGACAAAGCTAAATTCCTCAGATGCCCATAAAATCACCTCCTCTGAAAGACGGCTGAGGTGAACCATGATTATACTGGCTGCACTGAGAAATTCAATGGCAAAATCGCGATCGCTAACTCCATCAAGACTGTTAGCATAAATGCGATCAAACTTTAACAACTTGGCAGTGTAGTCGCGATCTATAGGAAAAGTAGTTCCCGCCAGAGCACCGCACCCCAACGGTGAAATATTCACTCGGCGAGACACATCTTTAAGACGTTCGCGATCGCGCTGTGCCATATGAAAGTATGCCAGTAAGTGATGGGCTAAACTTAGAGGCTGAGCACGTTGTAAGTGCGTATAACCCGGAATCAGTGTTTCAATGTGTTGTTCGGCAATATCTAGCAAAACATTTTGAAATTCGCGCAATTGATTCCTGATTTGCTCAATTTGATCTCGAAGATAAAGCCTAGTGTCAGTCCCTACTTGGTCGTTTCGGGAACGGGCTGTGTGTAATTTTTTACCCAAATCACCTACCATTTCCACAAGACGACGTTCAACGGCAAAATGGACATCTTCTGCCTCAATCCCAGGGTTAAAGTTACCTTGTTGATATTCCTCGCGAATCTTGTCTAAAGCTTCCACAAGTTGCTCGCCTTCTTCTTGAGAAAGAATACCAGTATGAGCGAGCATCTGGGCATGAGCTTTAGACCCAGTCAAGTCATACTCTAAAAGCTGAATATCAAAATTAATACTGGCATTAAACCGAGCAATTGCGGGATGCAACGCCGATTCAAACCGTTGACTCCAAGTGTTTTGTGCGGTCATACAATTTTGGATTTTAGATTGCCGATGAGTGGATTTCAGATTGCTGATGAGTGGATTCTAGATTAACCTAATCCACGCATCCAAAATCCACACATCCAAAATCCACGCATCAAATCAGCCGTAACTCGTGAAATTCCGAATCACATAACCAAGAGCCAATCCAATCAAGAACGCCCAAGCTTGACCTGTCTGCACAAAGTGGGTAAACGCTTTTTGCATCTGACCAAGAACGTTAGGGTCAGTTACGGTTTGTGCTAGTGCAGTCCAGTCTAAAGAAGACCACCACATTAAATGAGATATTGAATCAGTAAATATGTCCATATATAAAGATGAAGAATGAAGGATAAAATTTTCTCCTCGATACTTCCCGGTAATACTGCAATATGTAGAAATTGTCTAGTGGAAAAATAATCCTCTGTATTTAGACTGATGGTTCTCCAACGCAGTCCCAATCAGAAATTTTCACTGTTAAGCATGAAAATCTTCCCCTACTCCCTACTCCCTACTCCCTACTCCCTCTTTAAGGCAAACCGGGAAAGACATCCACCATCTTGATTTTGATGTCCGCAAATTCTTTAACAAACTTCACTTTAAAGTCGGGAAAGTTCTCAACGACTTGCCACTTTCCGCAATCTTGAGGGAATTCTGTCACTTTTTGAATGTGTAAATCTGGAAAGTCGTTGACTTCTTGTATGGTAATATCCGGGAAATCTTTGACAATCTGTACTTTACCGTAAAGCTTAATACCGTTATAAGTACAGCTTGCATCAATTTTACTTTCAGCAGTCACTGTATCGTTAGTCGATATAAAAATTGTTAATAGAAAGCTTAAGGCAAATGCAGCCAGTGTAATCCAACGTTTCATGTTAAGCCTTAGAATTGGTTTGCCTACCGTCATAACCTCATGAATCGGGTGATGCCAACCGCAATTTTGCGGCTGTTCGCAAAATTTGTCCTGCTAACACTGCAGCGCCAAATCCATTGTCAATATTGACAACCCCTACACCAGCAGCACAAGAGTTTAACATTGTCAAGAGCGGTGCTAATCCTCCAAAGCTTGCTCCATAACCGATGCTAGTAGGAACAGCAATCACGGGACAATCTGCCAAACCTGCAACTACACTGGGTAAAGCGCCTTCCATTCCCGCCACAACAATCAAGACTGAGGCTGATTCAATAACATGACGGTTATTGAGCAAGCGGTGAATTCCTGCAACTCCCACATCCCAAAGGCGCTGTACTTGAAAACCAGAAAGTTCGGCGGTGACAGCAGCTTCTTCAGCGACTGGTAAATCGGCAGTACCAGCAGAAAGAATGCCAATGATACCAGGGTACTGCGGTTCAATGCTTGGAGGAGCGATAGCACAAATTCGGGCTAAGTTGTAGTAGTACAAACCCCTAACTTTCGGTTGCAATACAGTATAAACATCTGGTTCTATACGGGTCGCCATTACCACTGGATTGCGCTGGCGCATGATATTCATAATTTGAGCAATCTGTTCGGGAGTTTTACCCGGTCCCCAGATAACTTCAGGAAAACCCGTTCTCAAGGCGCGGTGATGGTCTATTTTGGCAAACTCACCTACAGGTTCATAAGATAAATTTTTGAGCGTTTCTAGGGCTACATCTGGGGTAACTTCACCTTGGGCGACAGATTCTAAGAGCGATCGCACTTCTTCAGGTTGACTCACAGCGATTTTGGATTGTTAGTGGTTAGTTGTTAGTGGTTAGTTGTCAATAAGTACCATTAACGACTAACCACTAACTAATAACTATTCTGTTACTTTCAGTTTCGATTTATTCTAAAAAGTAAAAGATTTGCTAATTAGAGTCGAATCACTCACTCCAGATCCAAATGCTGTAGCCATCATGTAATTCTGTCTTTTCTGGAAAGATTTGCCTGGTATTTGAGGAAGCCCATCTGATTGATCCACAGTTCTGATTGTTAAGGGCTGGGATGATTTTAGTTCCAAAGTTAGCTCTATACCCTCTTGAGGAAGGGCATAATAATGTAATCCCCACTGCTTTCCAGGTTCAGCGTGCGCTAGTCTATCGTTGTTGCCGATTCGTTTGCCGTTGATCGCAGCAGCCAAAATTTTTGTACTTGAGTCTATATATACTCGGAGAACACGTGCTTGCCGAGGTGAGGTAATACGCATTCGCAAGCTTCGTACCTCGTCGGTGGTGTTGTCACTCAGTAACTCGATATTTGGTGCCGTCAATAGTACTACGGGAGCTTGACTTTTGAGAAATTTTCTTGACACTGTAGGTAAATATTCAGCTAATTTAGCTTTTTCCGTATCCTGAGAAAGGAATTGGGATGTCCACTCATCTGGCTTTTTATCTGCACTAGCCCAAATTGCCTTTTCCGTGTCGGTATTTAAACCATAAAAGATACTGTTTGGTTTAGGATGGTGAGCATCAAAACCTGCTGTTAAGCTACCGAGCACAATAAAAGTTAAACTTACTACTATCGAAACTGTGGGCAACAACCATTTGTTTCGAGTTGCCATTAGGGAAAGGAGCGGAATGAGTAACCCAAGTAGTAGCACCACCATAACCATTACCGCTCCAGATAACTCTAAAGTGAGTGCAATAAATATCAGGTAAATTGTGGGAGCCAGCAAAATGATTCCTGGAATAGCGCACAGAGACAGCACGGCAAAGCGTTTCCCCAAGACAGAATTCTGAGGTTTGGAAGCAAATATAAACCCCAATCCTAAAAGGCTGAACAGCAGTGGCCATGTAAACAGATAACTGGCACCAGGCACAAACACGCTAGACAGCACCATTAATATTAACCACCAAAGCAATGCGCCAACCGTTAAGTTTTGTACACTTACCTTCTTGCGGAGCCAAACATAAAGACCTGAGATAATAGCAATGGTGAGGGCTATAAAGCTGACCATGTAATAATAGCTATTATAGGTATCGCCTTGAGGAAACAGCTTATACCCATCGTGCAAGGTGCATATCATCCACCAAGTAACAGTCACAATTACCGAAGCACTGAGGATACTTAATAAGAAAGCAAGGAAGCCTAGAACAGTACCAGAGAATGTCAACTGTTTTCTTCTCAGACCTAGTGTCATTACCCCAACAAATAAGAGAACAACAAAAACTGTTAAAGGAGCGATCCATATATCGGGGTAGTGAATAAGAGTTAAGCCTAAGATATCAAAGTACACAGCATCACTTCTTTTCGTATCTTTTAAATCTAAGTTACCAAAATGACGTGTTAAAGATAGGGCGTAGTCGCCGTGGTGTTGAAGACTGCGTTCATCAATATTCTCTAAATTATCAGAAGAAGTGTGATAATGAACGACACCATTCAAATAGGCAAAATTAAATCCCGGCAATCCAGCCGCTTTGAACATGGTTAAGTCAGTGTCATTGGGTAAAAGCTTATAAATGTTATGTGTGAGTGAATTCGCAACTGGATGCAGGGAGGCTTTTGCAAACTCCTCGATCAACCATCCATTTTCACTGCTAGTTTCAAACATTATTGAAACACCACTATTACCACGGGCTTCATAATTCAGCACAAGTCCAATATCTTTAGCCCAAGGATGTTCATCTACAAAAGCTTTTGCTCCTAAAAGCCCTGGTTCTTCTCCATCAGTAAATAGAAAAATCACATCATTTCTTAAAGGTGCATATACTTTTAAAGCTCTCACAGTTTCTAACATTGCTGCCACAGCAGCACCATCATCACTCGCACCCGATCCATTTGGTACGGAATCGTAATGAGCAGCTAGCAAGACAGCCTTAGTATTATCTGTTCCTGATAGTTTTGCAAGAATGTTATGTACTGTTCCTGCTACAAATGGAGTTCCCCATCTTGAGTTAACAACTGTTGTTTTCTGAACCTCTGGTTTCAGTCCCCGATCCGTTAGTTGTTTGACAATGTAATCCCGTACTATTGTATGTTCAGATGAACCGATTGGATGAGGTTTCTGAGCGATCGCCTCAAGATGTTTCATGGCACGACCAGAAGAAAATTCTAAAACAGGTGCGCTTGTGGGTACGGCGACGGGAGGTTTTAGTTGAAATCCGAGCAATACAAAAAATAGTATGAATAAAAAGGTAACAAATCTCATCTTGTTCATCAGATGCTCCCAGAATGTAGCGAGATGGAAAGCATGGAGACTATGAAAAAAGTTGACGAAATTTTTGTAAATCAACATTGCCACCACTAATGATGACACCAATCCGGGCATTTGGTGCGGTCACTACATTTTCTAACAGAGCCGCAGCTGCTAGCGCCCCTGTGGGTTCGACAACTATTTTCAGCCGCTCCCACAAGAAAAACATCGCATTCAAAATCGCTGTCTCAGATACCGCGACCATATCATCCACGTAGTGCAATACTAGTGGGAAGGTAATATTCCCTAAGTTAGGAGTGCGGGCACCGTCTGCTATTGTGTCAGGATTGTGAACTGTGTGTAGTGTTTTTGTGTGAAACGAACATGTGGCGTCCATAGCCCGTTCCGGTTCCACTCCGATGACTCGACATTTGGGTGATAGGCTGCGAGCCGCGATCGCAGATCCAGAAAGCAAGCCACCGCCGCCACATGGAACTAACAGCAGATCCAGAGAACCGACTTCCTCAATCAATTCTTTAGCTGCCGTACCTTGTCCTGCTACCACATGAGGATGGTCAAAAGGGGGAATGAGAGTCATTTGACGCTCAATGACCAGAGATTGTGCCATCGCTTCTCGTGTAGTTTCTAAGCGATTGTACAGAATCACTTCCGCTCCATAACTACGAGTCGCTTCTTGTTTAACTGCTGGGGCATCATCAGGCATAACGATTGTGGTGTGAATCCCGTTCAGTTTTCCTGAAAGTGCGATCGCTTGGGAATGATTGCCGGAGGAAAATGTCAGGATGCCTCGCTGTCTTTGTTCTTTAGACACTTGTGCCAAAGCATTGTAAGCACCCCTAAACTTGAACGAACCTGTACGCTGAAAATTTTCGCATTTGAAGAATACTTGGCTGTTCGTGCGCTGATTGACAGTCCTTGAGGTAAGAACTGGAGTTTGGTTAGCAACACCTGCTAACCGCATAGCAGCTGCTTCCACATCGGCTATTGCCACCCTTAAGGCCGTGGTATCAATGGCAGCTTCTTTAGTAGGAAAGATGTTTTGAGAATGTGTCATAACCTGCTCGTTAAGAAATTTGTACAAATTGCTCAATAACTGCTCAGTTTATGCATCTGGAAGTTCCTCCTCGACCAAACGCAGGCGGGGGTACAAATAGCCGCCAATTGACGTTAACACCATAAGCATTCCCATTACGACAAACAACAGAGCAATGCCGTACCCCGGTCCCACGCCGATAATTCGTCCGATATTTCCAGCAAGCGGTCCATCAACAACAAGCAATGGTTGGAAAACGCGGTCAGCCAATGGGCCTGCAACAAGATAGGCGAGTGGCAGAGACGACCAGGCAATCATTCGTCGCACGGCAAACACCCGTCCTTGGACGAGTGGCGCAACTTTGCTTTGCCAGATCGCCTGACTCGAACCGTTGATAATTGGCAAGCCAAAGAAGTAAAGGAAACCAGCAACAAAAAAGACTGGGACGGAAGGTCGTAGCCCTGTGATGATTATGCACAGCCCACCTAAGAGTGTGAAGCTAAGCAAGCTGTAGACGCGGCGACTTGAACCGCCCCAGACGCTCATCAGCAGACTACCGATCAACATACCGCTTCCAGCAACGGATTGCACGGTGCCAAGCACGGTGATCGAAGCAAAAGATAGCACGAGCGGTGTAACTAACACACTCACAACTCCCGTCACAAAATTGTTAACAGCAAGGAACATCAACAATCCTAATAGCCCCGATCGCGTAGTGATATAAGTCCAACCGTAGGTGACTTCGCGCCGCAGCAAACCCTTCCCTACTTTTTCCTCCTGTAAGGTCGTTTCAAGTTTGGGGAATCGAACGAGCAGCAGTGTAACGACGGAGAAAATAAAGGTACTGACATCAATCAGGATGACGCCTTGGATTTGAATTTTCACGACCAGTAAACCCGCCAGCGCTGGCGAGAGAATTTGCGCGGTCGCTTCTGCAAGCTGCACCATACCACTGGCGCGACCAAGATGTTTCTTGGGAACCAGCACCGTGGTTGCTGCAGTATATGCCAACCATTGGAAGGCGCTAAAGGTGGAGACGATCGCCATTGCTAAGTAAATGTGCCACATAGACAGCCGATTAGCAAAGAGTAGCAGTGCGATCGCACTGGTGCTTAGTCCCGCCCCTAAATCGGATAAAAGCATTGCCTTGCGTCGATCCCAACGATCCACCAATGTACCGGCTAGGGGTGAAATTAAGACGCCTGGTAACGCAGTGAAAAAAGAAATCAGCGCAAATTGTGTGACCGATCCCGTTTGCTGGTATACCCATATGCCTAGCGCGAAGCCAGTCAGACCAGAACCCAACAATGAAACCGTCTGTCCTATCCAGATCGGGACGAAAACGCCGATCCCACTAACGACATTTATTTGTGCCATCTTATACTAATTGGAGAGATTCTGCGACACATATTTAGTATTGGTATCGCACTAAGATTGTGAAATGACAGCCCGTGCTTTATCCAGAGATGCCTTGAGATGTTCTGCTAAAACCTGGACTAATGGTTCTCTAATGATGCTATAGTGATTGCCAGCAAGCGTATGAGTTTTTACTTCAGACGCCACTAACTGCTTCCAACCCCCGCTTAAATCATGGGTGTCATCCTCCAACTCCTCGCTGGCTCGAAAGAGGGTAACTTGGTTTGGATAGACCTGCGGGGTATAACTGCGCTCGGCTTTAAGGTTCGTAATGCAAACCTCCAGAAGACGATGAATTTGTTGCAGCCCAGCTTCCTGAGGCATGATGTTTGCTCTCCTTGCCTGTTGTAGTACGTAATTGAGCTGTTCCTCTGGCTCTTGGTGCTGCAGATCCTCAACCGTTACGCCAAGATCTTTCCCAAATCGACCTCCTAGGTCTCTGGCAAACCAAGCCAACAGCGAGCTTCTATCAACTTCTGTCGATTTTGTACCGGGAATAGGTGCCCAACTGTCTATCAAGGCAACATGAGCGACTTGATGACCAGATGAGTGCAACTGCTGCGCCATTTCAAATGCTACAACTCCTCCAAAAGACCAGCCGCCAAGAAAGTAAGGACCTTGTGGTTGAATAACACGTAACTGTTCAATGTAGTAGGCTGCCATCTCCTCAATACAAGTGAAAGGCTCCTGTTCCCCATCCAAACCTGGTGCTTGCAATCCGTAAAATGGTTGCTCTTGTCCTAAATGTTTTGCTAAATCGGTGTAGCAAAGAACATTTCCGCCCACAGGGTGTACGCAGAAAAACGGTGGCTTTGAACCCGCAGTCTGAATTCCTACCACACTCGACCAAGGCAAGGAACTGCTTTGCTGATGGAGAGTATTTGCGAGCTGTTCAATCGTTGCTCCTTGAAAAAGTACAGAAAGCGGCAGATCTTGCTTAAACTGCTGCTGAATTTGCGCCATCAGGCGTACAGCTAAAAGAGAATGACCGCCAAGTTCAAAAAAATTATCGCTAACACCAATCGGGCGGATATCCAAGAGTTCTTCCCACATTTGCACGAGCTGCAGTTCCAAGGCGTCACGGGGTGCGATCGCACCTACCTCTACAGTTCTTGATGCAGCTGCTGCTAGTAGGGCGCGACGGTCTACCTTACCATTAGGTGTAAGTGGCAAAGTATTTAGGAAAACGAAGGTGGCGGGTACCATGTACTCGGGAAGCTTTTGTTGGAGAAAGTGGCGCAGCTCGTTAGTCGCAGGAGCCGATTGATTGACAATCAGAAATGCCACCAGACTTTTGTTACCAAATTGATCCTCCCGTGCCAAAACCACAGTTTCCCGCACTGCTTGGTGTTCTGCTAGAGCCGCCTCAATTTCTCCCAGTTCTACGCGGAAGCCGCGAATCTTGACTTGGTGGTCAATTCGACCAAGGAACTCTATATTGCCATCGGATAGGTGGCGAGCTAAGTCTCCAGTTTTGTAAAGCCGCGCCTTGGGATCGCTGTTAAAGGGGTTGGGGACAAACTTTTCTGCCGTTAGGGTAGGTTCATTAATATAGCCAGAACTTAACACTTCTCCACCGATATACAAATCCCCAGGAACACCAACCGGACACGGGTTGAGGTAGGAGTCAAGAATGTAATATTGTGCGTTCTGAATTGGCTTTCCATAAGGAATGCTGTTCCAGTGTGGCTTCACTTCTGTGATTTGATAGTAATTAGACCAAACCGTCGCTTCAGTTGCACCGCCAAGGGCGATCGTCTCAACGCCAGGAAAGCTTGTCTTAAGCAAATCTGGTAGCGTCAACGGTACCCAATCACCACTCAAAAACACCAGTCTCAGTTGACTCTTGCTTGTCATAGATTCTTGAGACGGGAAAAAGGGAACAAGCTGCTGAAGCGCAGCAGGAGCTGAATCCCAGAATGTGATTGGCTCGTTGTAAAGTATGTTTAACAGAACAGATGGATCGCGCACATCACTGTTAGACGCAACACGGATAGAGCCGCCCGCAGCCAAAAGTCCGAAAATATCATACACTGATAGGTCAAAACTCAGTGATGTTACAAATAATACTCTATCGGATGCATTGATGTTAAACGTTTTGTTAACCCACTCAATCAAATTGATGACTGGTTTGTGCTGAACAACGACTCCTTTGGGAGTACCTGTGGAGCCAGATGTAAAAATGACATAGGCAATGTCCTCTGAACTGGCTTGTTTTGGCAAATTTTCTTTTGGTAAGCAATCTAAATATGAACGTGTCCATATATACCAATCTCCAGATGGCTGCTCGGTAACCTCTTGAGAAGTATCCAGACAAATTAAGTGTTTCAGGTCGGTAAGTTCTGGTTGCAAATCCTCAATCAACTGCAATTGGGAACTCTGAGCAATCAGGCTCTTAATTTTAAGAGAGGAGAGAAGCCATTGAATCCGTGCCTTTGGCAAACTGGTTTCAATAGGAACGTAAGCACCGCCTGCTTTTAAAATACCTAACAAAGCAGGAATCATTTCCAATGAACGGTTCAGATAAACAGCAACCAGTACTCCCGGTCCCACCCCTAGTTGTTGCAAGTGATGCGCCAACTGATTGGCTTGGGCGTTAAGTTCGGCATAGGTCAATTGTTGGTTCCCAAAGACAACAGCAATATTGTCTGGTTGACGTTCTACCTGCTCCTCGAACAGTTGGTGGATACATTTGTGTTTCTGATAATCTGCCTTTGTATTATTAAAATCAACCAACAGTTGCTGACGCTCTGTATGATTGAGAATATTTAGCTCGGCGATCGCGGCTGCCGAATTATTGACAAGACTTCTCAACAATGTTTGAAACTGGCTCATCAATCGCTTGACATTCTCAACAGAACATAAATCAACATTGTAGTAAAAGTCTGTTCTCAGAGAATCCTGGCTTTGAATACAAGAGAGTTTTATGTTAAATCTCTCAATACAGGTATACTGTTGATAAATTGAGAATAACAGTTTACCTACATGATACTTCCTTGATTCTTTCTCGAAGCTAAATTGGAAAGGTAAAAAAGACAATCCCTGACCATTTTTATTTGCTGCTGCAACTTGTTCCCAAGTAAAGTATTCCTGCCATTTGTAAACTTCCGTAGTTGATGCATTTATTTGAGTCAAAATATCCTGGAATTGGAGTTTATTTTGCAAACAACAACGAACAGGTAAATATTTTTCCAGCAATCCTAACGCTGATTCTAACTCCTCATATTTGCGACCATTGTAAGCAGTCCCTACAATCATTTCTGACTGTCCGGTAAGCCGCCAAAGCAGAATCTGCCAGCAAGCTAGGAAGAAATCAGAATACGTAGTCTCATATTTTTCGATAAGTGCTTCGATATCGGCAACTAAATCTGGTTCAATTGTCAAGCTGAGAAATTTGGGAGAAAATTCTGTCTCATCAACCTGATTCGCAAAAGGAAGCTTGGCAGTAATAAAAGAAATATCTTGCTTTTGCCAGTAATTTCTTCCTATTTCTCCTTCCTCTGACTCAATCAATTCATTTTGCCACTCAGAGATATCAGCATATTGCATTGGCTCGTTGAAAACTTCCTCGTTCTGCAAACAAGCAGTGTAGGAAAAACTAATTTCACATAGCAGATTGTTCAATGTTGCTGTATCGGCGCAAATAGCAGGTAAGCTCACAAGCAACAGGTGTTGAGATGGCGAAAGAGCAATTAAGGATAGATGTAGTAAAGATTGCTCAAAATCAAAAGGCAATTGCAGTGCTTCCAGAAAGATTTGATCAACTTTTGTCTTTTGTTTTTCCGGTGCCAAGCCAATCAAATTGTGTTCTTGAATCGATGGTATGTGACTATCATTGATAACTTGAATTGGGATTCTCATTCCCGGCAGATTGTGAAAAGTCGTCCTGAGGATCTCGTGTTGATTGACAACGTTTTCTAAGGCTACCTTTAAAATCTTAAGATTGAGCTCGCCGTCGATTTGAATAGCACACTGTACGCGATAAGGCTGGTTATTGTTACCTTGCTGCAATAACCATAAATGCTTTTGCTGGGGGGAAAGCCTAAAACCTTCAAGAGGTTGTACTTGCATTTTTCTCTACGCTCCTTTGCAACAATTTTGGTTGTTAAATGATTCAGACATACCTACAAAAACTTCTTGTTTGCCAACAAACGGCGCACGACCGTGTGCAGTTAGTAGATTATCCAGCATTAATACATCTTTTGAATGCCAGGTAAAACTCACCGTTTCTTGGTGATAACAATGGCGAATCTCATCTAATACTGAAGCTTCAATCTCAGAACCATCACCATAATAGGTATTGTTGGGAAATTCTTCGTCTAATGCCATGAGAGCTTCGCGTATCGCTGGTTCTAATGTAGAGATGTGGAAAAAGGCGACTTGATTGAACCACAGTAGTTCGGCAGTTTTTGGATGTTCTAAGATAGCTGGTAAAACTGTGCAAGTTTTCAAACGGCTATTATCTTTCCATTCAAATTCAATGTTAGAGTTGCGGCAATACTTCTCTACTACAGCTTTGTCTGTGGTTTGAAAAGCTTTCTGCCAAGTAGAACTGAATCCACTTCCATAATTGCGGACTAACATCCATTTCTTTTCTAGAAAACGCTCTCTAATTTTTGGATCGAGGCGTTGAAAAATTTTGTGACAATTTGCGATGGGTGTTTCCCCGCCACCCTCTGCTGGTTTCGCACAGAAAAAGAAAATCTTCAAGGGAAAAATCTGCCTGTCGGAATATTCATTGTGGAAAAATATGTTTTGCTCGGCATAGGCAAACTCGTTGTGTATGTTTTGCTCGGCAACTGACTCTATCAAATCCCTAGAAGTTGACCCGATCAAATGCTCAAAATCAGTGACACCATTCACTTCAAAGTCTCTGAAAAGTATTCCACCGTGCTGACTTAACTTGCTATCAATAAACTCCCGATTGTTTATTGCCCAATCTGCTAAATTTAACCCTTCTACAGTGGGTTTTACTACCAGAGGTAGGGGATTTTCTGATAGAAGCTCTACCTTAATCAAGGCTTCCTCTGACATTCTGACAGCTTTTCGCTTGACAGTGCCTATCTTATTAATGGTAGGACTTTTAGATTTTGAATTGTTCATAAGAATAAAAAATTTTAGTTATTCAAAAGTTCTGCCATTCCTACCAAAACCTTTCGCGTACCTGTATAAGGCATACGTCCATGCGCGGCTAACATATTGTCCAGCATCAATACATCTCCTTCCTGCCAAGGAAAAGTAACTGCTTCTTGCTGATAAATATCCCGAATTTCATCTAATACTGATGTTTCAATTTCAGAACCATCCCCGTAATAGGCGTTGCGGGGGAAATCTTTTTCGCTAAAGACTGACACAAGTGATTGACATACTTCTGGATTCACACTAGATACATGGAACAAATGAGCCTGATTAAACCAAACCATGTCACCTGTTTTAGGATGTGTGGCAACAGCCTGACAAACCTGACGGGTTCTTAAATGATTGCTATCTATCCACTCAAACTCAATGCCAGCCTGACGGCAATAATCCTCTGCCTCAGATTTTTCTGTGGTTTGAAAAACATTTTGCCAAGGTAAATCGAGTCCATCACCAAAGTTTCGTAAGTTACGAACATACATCACCTTCTTCTGCATGAATTGCTCTTTGATTTTTGAGTTGATGCGTTGGTAAACTTTCCGACTGTCAGCAATTGGTGTTTGCCCGCCTACCTCTGCCGATTTCATGCAGAAAAACCAAATTTTCATGGGCCAACTAAGAGTCCAAGATAGCTCATTGTGTAAAGGAATGGATTGATTGGCAGGGTATTCTGTCGAAGTGTATATTTTACCACTGACATGACTGCGCGGCGTTGAACGATGAGAATATTCCACCAAATCTGTAGAATTTGCTTTGATGAATTCCTCAAATTCCGTAACTCCATCTAAATTAAAGTTCCGAAAAAGAAGCCCTCCATGCTTGAGTAAATTGCTTTCAATAAACTCTTTATTGCTGCTAGCCCAAGCTATTAAATTGAGACCGTCTACAGTGGGTTTAATAACTAGAGGTAAAGAGCTACTATTCTGGCAATACTCTGTTTCGATCCATCTTTCTTGACATTGGTTGAAAACTTTTCGCTTTGCCCTATTTAAATTGAGACTAAGCTTTTCTGGTTCTAAATTTTTCATAGTGTTTCTTTACCTTTCAACTACAAGCTACTGAGAGCTTTCCGCTTGACTTTTTTTAATTTCTGGACGCTGGTTTTTTCAATTTCCTTTTCCTTCTCGCTTTGCTGCTGCAATTGTGCATCTTTGAAAATTTTTGCCAGTGTGTCTAGCTGCATATCAGGCTGTTCAACAACCGTCTCTAAAAGTGTTTCAAAACATTCCGCCATTTGGACGATTGTAGAAGCATCAAACAAGTCTGTCTTGTACTCAAATAAGCCTTGGAGCGTTTCAGATTCCCATAACCCGAGCTTTAAATCGTGTCTGACCATACCACTGTTGAGATCTAATACAGTCATATTCAAATCTGGAAGTTGCAAAGATGGCATGGGGGTATTTTGGAGGACGAACCATACCTGAAATAACGGCGTGTAACTGCTGCTTCGTTCTGGTTGAAGAGTTTCTACTAACTTTTCAAAAGGCACGTCTTGGTGTGCATACGCCCCTAAAGCTACCTGCTTCACCCGGTTTAGCAGTTCGCGGAAACTAGGGTGACCGGATAAGTTTGTTCGCAGTACTAGCGTGTTGACAAAGAAGCCAATGAGTGGTTCAGTCTCCTTGCGGTTGCGATTGGCAACAGGCGAACCAACTGAGATATCGTCCTGCCCGCTGTAGTACCAAAGTAGGGTTTGGAACGCTGTGAGTAGGGTCATGAACAAAGTTGTCCCTGACTGCTGGCTCAGCAGCTTAATACGCTGGGTCAAACTTGGTGATAGCTCAAAGGATTGGAAGGCACCGCGTAAGTTCTGCACTGATGGTCGCGATCGGTCTGTTGGTAGCTTTAACACAGGTGGAGCACCTGCTAATTGCTGTTGCCAGTAAGCTAGCTGTGTTTCTAGCACATCGCCTTGCAACCACTGCCTCTGCCAGTATGCAAAGTCAGCATATTGGATAGACAGTTTAGGCAGTAGAGGGGATTTTCCACTGGAGAAAGCTTCATAAAGCGTTGCCAACTCTTGGATGAGTACACCCATTGACCAACCATCGCAAACAATATGGTGTATCACGAGTAGCAAGACGTGCTTTTGCTCGTCTAATTGTAACAGCATCCCTCGTAACAATGAACCACTTGCCAGGTCAAAACACTGCTGAGCTTCCTGTTGAGCTATTCTTTGGACTTCCGTCTCCATCACATCTTTTGGCAACTGCTGTAAATCTACTAGTGGCAGTGTTACGGTTAGGTTTGGCGCTATGACCTGAACCGGTTGTCCTTCTACCGTTGCAAAGGCGGTTCGCAGTGCTTCGTGACGCCTGACAACTTCATTCAAGCTTTCGTGTAGCGCTGTTACATTCAGTGAGCCAGTCATTTGGACAGCAGCAAGAATGTTATAGGCAGTGGTGTTAGGATCTAGCTGGTGAATAAACCACAGCCTCTGCTGGGCAAAAGAGAGCGGCAAGCTTTTATCTCTTGTAATGGGTAGGATGGGCAAGGCTTGCACGTTTTGACTTTTTTGCTGAATAGTTTCAATCGCAGCAGCCAAGTCAGCTATAGTTGGTGCTTCAAACAGATTACGCAGTGGTAACTCTACCTCTAAGGTTTCGCGGATTTGCGTAACCAGTTGAGTTGCGAGTAAAGAGTGTCCCCCTAAAGCGAAGAAGTTATCTTGGATACCCACTCGTTCGATACCAAGAACCTGACTCCAGATGTCTGCCAGTACCTGCTCAATTAACGTGCGAGGTGCGAGATACTCCTGTTCTAACTCTGGTCGCAAACCTTCCGGTACAGGTAAAGCCCGACGATTTACTTTGCCATTGGGTGTCATCGGTAGGGTGTCTAGGATGACTAAAACAGATGGCACCATGTAATCAGGTAGCTTTTGTTTCAGGAAACGGCGTAGCTCGCTAGTGGTAGGAGCCCGGTCTTGCTTGGGAACAATGTAGGCAACTAAGCGTTTGACACCGGGCTGGTCTTCCCGTGTTACGACTGTGTTCTCCCGTAAGTTTGGATGCTGTGCTAGCGCAGTTTCGATCGCACCGAGTTCTATACGAAAGCCCCGCACCTTAACCTGAAAGTCATTGCGACCTAAAAATTCAATGTTCCCGTCTGGTAAGTAACGGGCTAGGTCACCCGTTTTGTACAAGCGGCGATCGCCCAAATCATTGCTGAAGGGGTTGAGAATAAACCTCTCAGCAGTTAGCTCTGGTCGATTGAGGTAGCCTCTTGCCAAACCAACACCAGCAATGTATAGTTCACCAGGCACACCAATAGGTACAACCTGCATACGTGCATCCAGTATATAAACCCGTGTATTAGCAATAGGGCGACCTATGGGGGGCGCATCGGTTTGCACTAGGTCTGACACGATCGCAGCTGTTGCAATAACAGTGCTTTCCGTTGGTCCGTAGAGGTTGACTACGCTGAAAGATAATTTGTCAGGGATTCGATGTAGCTTATCTCCTCCTGTAGATAAAAACCTCAAGGACAAATCTTCTGGTAACTCCTGGGCTAAAACGACTTCGGCAAGTGGCGTTGGTAGAAAACAGATAGTAATTGCCTTGGCACTTAACCATTGCAACAGCTTTGAAGGAGAATGACGGGTGTCTTCATCCGGGATATAAATGCTTGCTCCTGCAATTAGGTTAGACCATAATTCCAATACTGAGGCATCAAAGGCAGGTCCTGCCAAATGTGTTGCTCGGTCTGTTGGTGTCACCTTGTAGAAACTCTTGTACCAAGTGACAAGATTCGCTAACCCAGTGTGTTGAACCTCCACTCCTTTGGGTTTGCCTGTAGAACCTGATGTATATATTGTATATACTAGGTGTTCGGGAGTTACGCAGCTTACAGGGTTGGCACGGCTTTCTGGCTCAATAACTTTCCAGTCCGTGTCCAAGCAAACCACAGTTGGATTATGGATTTCAAAAGGTAATCCTGGCTTTAACTTTTCCTGAGTGAGCAGCACGGGTAACTGAGCATCTTCCAGTATGAATGCCAACTGTTCTTTTGGATACATTGGATCTATTGGAACGTAGGCACCACCAGCTTTGAGAATACCAAGAAGTCCCACTACCATCTCCAAAGATCGCTCCATGTAAATGCCCACGAGCACATCGGGTCCCACACCCAGGCGTTGAAGATAATGAGCCAGTTGGTTGGCACGTTGGTTGAGTTCATGGTAAGCGAGCTGGCTTCCTTCACAAACGACTGCCATAGTATCGGGAGATCGCTCGACTTGGGCTTCAAACAAGTGATGGATACACTGATGCGGGTAATCGACTTTAGTGTTGTTCCACTCCACCAATAAAGTTTGCCGTTGCTCTGTTGTCAACAGTGGCAAGTCCCAAAGGCGTTGCTCTGGGTTGGTGACAATACCTTCGAGCAAGGTTTGAAAATGACCTGCCATACGCTGTATAGTGCATGGGTCAAATAAGTCGGTATTGTACTCAAAAAAGCCACCTATCCCCTCTGGCATCTCCGTTAGTTCAAGTGTCAAATCAAACTTTGCCGTGCTACTTTCTATATCCAATAGACGCAGATCTAAGCCTGGTAACTTTAAGGCTGGCATTGGAGCATTTTGAAGGGCGAACATGACCTGGAACAGTGGGTTGCGACTGGTATCGCGTTCCGATTGGATAGCTTCTACTAACTTCTCAAAAGGCATATCTTGATGAGCATATGCTTCTAATGCCACCTGGCGCACCCGTCTTAATAACTCCCGAAAGCTGGGGTTACCTCCGAGGTTGGTTCGCAAAGCCAGAGCATTGACAAAGCACCCAATCAACTCCTCAGTTTCTGCCTGTGCGCGATTGGCTATTGGTGTTCCTACAAGGATATCATCCTGCCCGCACCAACGGTATAGCAGCACCTTGAAAGCGCAGAGCAGTGTCATAAATAAAGTGCTTTTTTCTTGATAACTCAAAGCTTTGAGTGCCTCGGTTAAAGACTGAGGAAGCATCAATGGGTGGCGTGCGCCTCGGAAGGTTTGAACTGCAGGACGCGGACGATCTGTAGGTAACTCCAGCACTGGAGGATGTTCGCCTAGCTGTTGTTGCCAATAACAAAGATGTTGTTCCAAGACCTCTTTTTGCAACCACTCGCGCTGCCAATGAGCAAAGTCTGCGTATTGGATCGGTAACTCAGGCAGAGGAGAGGATTTCCCGTCTAAGAAACTACTGTAAAGCGCTGCAAGTTGTCGTACAAACACCCCTATCGACCAACCATCAGAAATGATATGATGCATAGTCAGCAGCAGTATATGCTTTTCCTCACTAAGTTGTAGTAAGGTCATTCGCAAAAGTGGACTTTTAGTCAGGTCGAAAGGTTGTTGCGCTTCGGCGAGAGCTAGTTTTTGCACCTCTGCATCTTGCTCAGACTGAGGTAACTTTCGCAAATCAACTACAGGTAGATTCACTGAAATTGCCGAAGCTACCAATTGCATTGGTTGGTTCTTGATAGTGGTAAAAGTGGTTCGCAGTGCTTCATGACGCCGCACAATCTCGTTGACGCTTTCATGCAGTACCGTCACATTTAGCAAACCAGTGAGTTGCACTGCGGCAAAGATATTGTAGGTAGATGTGTTGGGATTCAACTGTTCGACAAACCACAGCCGTTGTTGAGCAAAAGAGAGGGGAAAACAGTTAAACTCAGTTGCGGCTTCTGAAATCAACAGCTCCAATAGTTCCTGTTTTTCCGGAGACAGTTGATTTATATAGGCGGAAATATCATCCATTGTCACGTTTTTTCAGCTTTCAAGCTATGTATTTTCTGTTGAAATATGTTTTTGACTTCGTCTTCCTCAAGCTGCGCCAGTTCCTCCACAAGCCGATCCAGATGTCTTTTTTGTCTGGGTATTGCTTGTATTTTTGGCATTTTGTCTTTCTGCTGGATTTGGCTAGATTCAATTACCCGCGCTAACGCAGCTACTGTAGGTTCCTCAAACAAAGCAAGCAAAGGCAGTTCTACCTGAAAGACGGTTTGTACTTGATGCACAACTTGGGTAGCTAATAGAGAATGCCCTCCTAGCTCAAAGAAGTTATCGTGGATACCAATTTCCTTAACCTCCAAAATTTGGCTCCAAATACCTACTAGTGTTGCTTCAACAGTTGTGCGGGGCGCAGCAAAAGCTGTTTCTAAATCGGGTCTTGCCAAGTTAATGGACATAAGTGCGCGACGGTCTACCTTGCCATTAGATGTTAACGGTAAGGCATCCAGCATCACGAAAGCAGACGGCACCATGTACTCAGGTAATCTTTGTTTGAGATGCGATCGCAGTTCGTTTACCCCATGAACTAATTCTGGCTTGGGAACGACATAGGCTACCAATCGTTTGCGATCGGCTTCATCGACTTTTGCCAGCACTACCGATTCAAGTACCTTTGGGTGTTGAGATAAAGCTGTCTCAATCTCGCCCAATTCAATTCGGAACCCACGTATTTTTACTTGATTATCCAGTCTCCCAATATACTCAATGCTACCATCAGGCAGGTATCGTACTAAGTCACCAGTTTTATACAAGCGTGAGTCTAACTTGTTGCTGAAAGGGTTGGCAATAAACTTTTCAGCAGTTAACTCTGGTCGGTTCAGGTAGCCACGGGCTAAACCCTCGCCACCAATATACAATTCACCAGGAACTCCAATCGGCACGGGTTTGAGGTAACGGTCTAAAATATAAACTTGAGTATTGGCAATGGGACGACCAATGGACACTACATTGTCCTCTGGCTTAACCAAAGCCCAGGTGGAATAGGTCGTGTCTTCCGAGGGACCGTAAAGATTAAAGACCTGTTGCACACTATGTTGATACAGCTGCTCTACAAGTTTTTTCGGAAGAGGTTCACCTGCTAAGTTAACAGTACGTACAGAAGTGGGTATACCGTCAACTCTCAGTAATTCTGCTATTGCTGAAGGAACCGTGTTAATCAAAGTGACTTCCTTTGCAGCAGGCAAACTGGGCAGATGTAAAGCATTCTTAGCTAAAATGACCTTGCCACCCCAACTTAGCGGAACAAACAGCTCGAAGACCGATAAATCGAAGCAAATGGAGGTTGATGCCAAAACGCCAGTCAAATCTTCAGGGGTAAAAACCGTTTTTGCCCAACATAGAAAAGCGACTGTACTGTGATGTTCGATCGTAACAGCTTTGGGCTGACCTGTGGAACCGGAGGTGTAAAGTACGTAAGCATTATGTGTGGGTAGAACCTGAATGTTGGGGTTATCCTTGCTTTCTCGATCGATACTTGGACAATCAGCGTCTAGATACACGACTTGAGCAGAGGAATCTGGAACAGCAACTAACCGCTTTTGGGTCAGCAATATTGGTGCTTGGGCATCTTGCAACATGAAGCTAGAGCGTTCCTGGGGATAGTTGGGGTCAATAGGGATGTAAGCACCTCCAGCTTTCAGAATGCCTAAAAGCCCGATCGCCAAATCAACCGATCGCTCTACGCAGATCCCGACCCGTACCTCTGGCTTGACACCCAGCTTTTGCAAATAATGTGCTAGTTGATTTGCTCGTTGATTCAACTCTCGATAAGTGATTTGCTCTCCTTCAAAAACGACCGCAATGTTGTCGGGGGTGCGCTCCACTTGTGCCACAAACAAATCATGGATACATATATTTTTGGGATACTCTACCCAAGTATCATTCCACTGCACCAGCAATTGATGCTCTTCGGCTGGTGTCAACAATGGCAAATCAGACAACCTCTGCTCTGGGTTAGCAACAATACCTTCTAGCAAGGTTTGAAAATGCCCCGCCATCCTTTTGATAGTGCTAGCATCAAACAAATCTGTGCTGTACTCCAACCAGCCTTTGAGTCCGTTTGGTGTTTCTTCCAAGTCCAGTGTTAAATCAAACTTTGCTGTTTTGTTGTCAATCTCTAACGGACTCAATTTTAGACCAACAAATTCCAAAGCGGGCATGGGAGTATTCTGAAGGGCAAACATCACTTGAAACAGGGGCGAGTGGCTGGTACTGCGCTCTAGTTGCAGGGTTTCTAACAGCTTTTCAAAGGGCAACTCCTGATGCTGATAAGCTCCCAGAACCACCTCGCGCACTCGACCCAAAAGTTCTCTAAAGGTGGGATTGGCTCCTAGATTGGTACGCAGCACCAGCATATTGATGAAGAAGCCAATCAAATCCTCGGTCTGTGCCCGGTTACGGTTGGCGACAGGAGAACCCACAAGGATATCTTCTTCCCCCGTGTAGCGGTAAAGCAGTATTTTGAAAGCTGTCAGCAGAGTGATAAATAAGGTGACGCCTGCTTGTTGGCTGAGGTTGTCGATCTGCTCTGACAAAGACTTGGGTAACAGCAGGGCTTGCTTAGCCCCGCGAAAGGTTTGAATCGGTGGTCTTGGTCGGTCAGTGGGCAACTGTAGTACGGGGAGGCGACCACCAAGTTGCTGCTTCCAGTAAGTCAGTTGTGCTTCCATTACCTCCCCTTTGAGCCACTGCCGTTGCCAAACTGCATAGTCTGGGTACTGGATGGGGAGTGGAGGCAGGAGTACTCCTTTGTGATTGGAAGCATTGTAAAACGTAGCCAACTCCCGCACTAACACGCCAAGAGACCATCCGTCTGAGACAATGTGATGCATTGTCAAAAGAAGTATATGCTCTTGTTGAGATAAGCACAGTAGTTTACCTCGCAACAGGCGATCGCGTGTCAAATTAAAAGGTTGTTCTGCTTCCTGTGCGGCGATCTGTAAGGCTTGGGCTTTTTGTTCGCTTTCAGAAAATTGTTGCAGGTTGACGATCGGCAGCACAAAAGTAGACGCAGGATGAATCACCTGAATCGGTTGCTCATCTTGAGTTATAAATGTCGTTCGTAAGGCTTCATGACGCTGCACAATTTTGCTAAGACTTTGCTCCAATGCCACCACGTTCAACTGCCCTTCAATACGTATTGCAGCCGGGATATTATAAGCTGAGCTTTCTGGTTGTAACTGGTTGAGAAACCATAGCCTAGCTTGGGCAAAGGAAAGAGGTGCTTTATCTGGGTTTTCTCTGGGAGCAATTTTTGGTGTCTCGTCTAGTTCGACACCCTCCTCTGCCAGTAAATATGCTAGAAGTTCTCGCTGTTCCGCAGAAAATCCAGTTTTCTGTATTGATTCTTCAGTATCTTTCATACTTCTTTGCTTTTCTTTAGGTGAAGCGTTGTTTGTACGTCTTTGGCGGACATGGCTGTAATTTTTTGGAAAATCTCAGCAATCTTTTCCATCTGCCCTGGTTTTGTTTCATGAGTCAGCATAATTTGCGACAGCTTTGCTACAGTAGCTGCCTCAAAAAGGCTGTGTAAAGGTAGTTCTACCCGGAAGACATCTCGTATTTTGGACAGGACTTGGATGGCAAGCAGCGAGTGTCCCCCTAACTCAAAGAAATTGTCGTGAATGCCGACGCGCTCGATTTGCAAAATTTCATTCCACATCGTGGCTAGAACTGCTTCCAACGCCGTACTTGGAGGAACATAAGTTTCGGTCTGCTCAAAGCTAACAGTATCCGGCGTTGGTAAGGCACGGTAATCTATCTTACCATTGGGTGTCCGTGGCATTTCTGCTATGGTAACAAATATACCAGGAATCATGTAATCAGGCAAATAGCGAGACAAGTAGGTGCGTAAGCTTTTGGCAGATAGTTGCTGAGAACTTTTGTCTAGATTAATTTTACCTTGAGGGAAAAGCAACTCATAGAAAGGACTGCGCTTGTCAGGTTGTTGATGGTGGAGTGAGTCATAGGCAAATACGATCGTTTCCCCGTTTTGCCTAATTAAATATCCTTGAATCCGATAATCAGGATTGACATTGTTGTCACTTAAGTGACCTATACACATGGCTTCGATGGTGTCACCTGGATATACTTCTATTCCGGGGTAGAAGACGGGGAAATAAACTGGCAACCAGTTAGAGTTCTGTTGTTCGATGCTGTTGATAAGAACACCAGGAGCTGTGTACAAATTGAGCCAAAGGAGAAAACCATCTAATCTACCAAGCTTGGCGATCTTCAACGTAATTTTTCGACTATATTCAGTCTCCGTGAAATCACTGAAGTTCAAATCTTCAAAAATGTCTGTATCGGAGATAATGTTGGCTTGGGGAAAATTTTTGATACACAAGCGCAGATCGAAGGGATGACCGAGGTGCGTAAATATCTGTTGCACGTAATGACCGGGTGTCTCGTGAAAAATGGGATTTTGTAGTTCATCGGGTAGGGAAACTGCCGCAATTTTAGTCAGCGATCGATGTGGAATCATGCACCCGTCTTCTTTTAGGAAGCGTCGGGCATCATTGAGAATAGCAGCTACTCCTTCAGATCCACCAATAGTCCCAATGATTTCAGAAACGCAAACATCGACTTTTTCCGGTAGGTTAACTTCCTGAGAGTAACCGTGAATCAAGATAATTTTGTCTTCCAAACCAAGGCGTTTGACAAGGGCGGTAGCGCAGTTATAAGCTTCTTTACTTCCTTCAATAGCGTAAACTTTTTTCGCTCCAGCTGCAACACACAAGCGTGCCAGAATCGCATCCTGACCGGTGCCAATCTCAACCACGACTCGGTCACGAACTAACTCGTTGATGGCATATTCATAGCTTTGATTGCGCTCTTCATCGTGGGTCATGGCATGGTACAACAATTCGTCATACAAAGGGTATTCGCCGACGGAGGGCCAAAATTCGATTTGTTGATGGCGACTTTTGGGTACCAAGTAAGCCAGTAAACGCTGACGAGACGCATTGGTGTTGGTATCATATTGCATCAGTACAGATGCTTCTTCAATACTTGGGTGACGACGCAAGGTGGCTTCAATTTCGCCCAGTTCTAGACGAAAGCCCCGCACCTTAACCTGATCGTCAAGGCGACCAAGAAATTTGATCTGGGCGTCTGGTAAATACAGAGCTAAGTCACCAGTTTTGTAGAGCCGCGCCCCTGGTTCATCACTAAACGGGTGGGGAATGAACTTTTCTGCAGTAAGATCGGGGCGGTTCAGGTAACCATGAGCTAAACCAACGCCACCAATATAGAGTTCACCTGGTACGCCAATCGGAACGGGTTGTAAATGCTCGTCTAGAATGTAGACTTGCTGATTGGCGAGCGGACGACCAATGGAGATAACTGATGAAAGGCGATCGCATACCCAGTATGTTGCATCAATAGAGACTTCTGATGGACCATAGCAATTATGGAGTTCTACACCACAGAGGCGAGCAAAGAAGCGATCGCGAACCTCTAGGGGTAACGCTTCACCACCACAGGTGACATAACGAAGTGCGGTACAAGCGTCTAAGCCCGGTTGATCCAAAATCATTTGTAACATACTGGGAACAAAATCCACAAGCGTGATTTGCTGTTCTGCCATCACTCGCACAAGATAACTGGGGTCTTGCTGACCGCCTGGTTGTGCCATGACCAGACACGCCCCAGACAACAACGACCCGAAAATTTCCCAGACTGACACATCGAAACTAAAAGAAGTTTTCTGTAACACACGAGCACCGACTGCAAGTTGGTAACGCATGATACCCGAAACCAGACGATTAACAATCCCTTGGTGGGGAATCATAACCCCTTTTGGTTGCCCGGTAGAGCCGGAGGTGTAGATGATGTAGGCAAGGTTGGCGGGAGTAGCAGTCCCAGTTGGGTTGTCTGCGCTATTTTGGGCAATCATTTCCCAGTTTGCATCCAGGCAAATCACCCTAGCTTTATGTTCGGGCAAACTAGCGACAAGGTTTTGTTGGGTCAACAGGATTGTTGCCTCAGTATCTTTCAACATAAAGGCGAGGCGTTCTTTTGGATACGTTGGATCGAGGGGCACGTATGCGCCACCTGCTTTAAGAATACCCAGGACTCCTACCACCATCTCCAAAGAGCGTTCCATGCAAATGCCAACCAATACGTCCGATCCTACATCAAATGACTGTAGGTGATGTGCTAGTTGATTGGCCCGACTGTTCAGCTCGCGGTAGGTCAGTTGTTTGTTTTCAAAGACCACTGCAACAGCGTCAGGAGTGCGTTCTACTTGGGCGGCAAATAGCTCGTGAATACATTGCTGTGGGTAGTCTGTCTTAGTATTGTTCCACTCCACTAACATCTGATGCTTCTCAGCAGGCGTCAACAGTGGCAATGTTGAAATAGACTGCCTTGGATTGGTAACTATACTCTCAAGCAAGGTTTGAAAATGACCCGCCATTCGGGCGATAGTGTCGGCTTCAAACAAATCTGTATTGTACTCTAACGATGCAATAAGTTCTTCGCCCACTTCTGCCATCATCAATGTTAAATCAAACTGCGCCACCCGCACATCCAGTGCCATAGACTCCATCTCCAGTTCGCCCATATGCATCCGTGCTCCAGCGACGCCTAAAGCAAAGGATGCCAAGCTTTCTTGCTTTTGCAGATGTGCTTTTTCCAAGACAAACATAGTTTGGAACAGGGGCGAACAACTCGGATCGCGTACTGGTTGCAGCCGCTTTACCAACAATGCAAAGGGGTAGTCTTGATGTTCAAAAGCATTGAGTACGGTCTGTTTGACTTGACCAAGAAATGCCTCAAAGGACATTTTTCCTGAAAGATGTGCTCGTAAAACCACTGGATTTACGAAATATCCCACCAAACCAGCCAAATCAGCACGGCTCCGCCCCGTTGTAGGAGAGCCAACCAGAATATCTTTTTGACCTGTATAGCGGGACAAAAGCATTTGATAAGCAGCTAGTAAGGTCATATAAAGAGTAGCTCCTTGAACGCGGCTTAGAGCTTTAAGTCTCTGAGTTAGCTCCGCATTCAGCTTGAAGGGTACAGTTGCTCCTCGATAGGTTTGAACTGGTGGTCGAGGTCGGTCGGTCTGTAGATTTAATATTGGTAACTCCCGAGCGAGTTGCTGCTGCCAGTATGCCCAATGGCGATCGCCTTGTGGACTGGCTAACATATCTGCTTGCCACCGGGCACGATCGCCGTACTGTGGCATCAGCATGGGAAGGGATACGAGGATGCCATTCTTTTCCGCCTGGTACAGAATACCCAATTCCTCGACGAAGACAGCCAAAGACCAAATGTCGCTGATGATGTGGTGTATAGCTAACAGCAGAATATGCTCCTGAGATGACCGGGCAAACAGATTTACCCGCATCAAGGGACCGCGTTCCAAATTGAAGGGGCGGTGCGCCTCTTCCAAAAGCCTTTCGTTTAGAAATTCCTCGCTCCAACTAGAAACGTCCTGCGTCTGGAAGTGAAAAGAACTGTGTTGATGAACCTGTTGAATGGGTTCCCCGTTGAGAGCACAGAAGGTTGTCCGTAGAGCAGGGTGACGTTCTACCAGTTTGCCAAAAGCACGTTGCAATGCAGCAATGTCCAATTCTCCATGTAAGCGTACAGCACTAACAATGTTATAAGCTACACTCTCAGGTGCTAGCTGATGCAGGAACCACAATGCGCGTTGACCATAAGAAAGGGGGTGTTGAGTGTCAATGTTTTTAGCTGAGGTGAGCGTAGTTGCTTCGGTAAAGCTAAATGCGGTTAATTGAGTGAGTATTGTGCTTGCGAGTTGGGCGATACTATCACCTTGCAAAAAACTTGTCATAGGCAAGACCACGCTCAGATCGGTTTCGATGCTGTGCTGTAGCTCTATTGCCATCAGGGAGTCCAAACCTAAGAAACTTAAAGGCTGCTGCAAGTCCAACTGGGAAGGGGCTATCTTCAACACCCGCGCCACACAATCCCGAATATAAGACTCCAATAACGGCTTTCGATCTTTTGGCTCTATTGCTAAAAGGGCTTCGCGAGTCAGGTTTTCTTTGCTTTCGATCGCGTAAGTCTCTTCTAAAACGCTGCTACCTACTATATGTAAGCTTTCGTTGAAGAACCCAGCGCGACAAGCATGACGTTGAATCTTGCCACTAGAAGTTTTTGGGATACTTCCTGGCTTAAGCAGTAGGACACCATACACTTGTAATTCGTGATTTTCTGCAACTGCTTGCCGAATGGCTGCAATGACTTGCGGAACATCCAAAGAACGCAGGTAACTGCGTTTAACTTCAACAACAACCACCAGTTTCTCTTCACCTGCCATATTAATTGAAGATGCTGCGCTACAACCTGGTTGTAATGCCACATGACTCTGTTCTACGGTGAGTTCGATGTCTTGGGGATAATGATTGCGACCTCGGATGACGATCAGGTCTTTGAGGCGACCTGTAATATACAGTTCACCTGAGTGCAAAAACCCTAGGTCGCCAGTGCGGAGAAACGGACCTTCTTTTGTGTCGTTAAGGTATGCACCAAAAGTATGTTTTGTCTCTTCAGGGCGGTTCCAATAGCCCCCAGCGACAGAAGGACTATTTACCCAAATCTCTCCAATTTGATTGGAAAGACATGGGGTTAGGGTTTTAGGATCTACGACAACAATCTTTTGGTTCAACAGGTTTTGACCGCACCCTATCAATCTACGGATACCCTCATTCTCTTCAGAGGTTTCTACCACTTGGTTTTGTTCCAAGCTTGAACTTTGAAATGTTTTCACCGTTGGCGGGTCTGCCTTTTTGCCTCCACTGACGAGCAACGTTGCTTCAGCTAGCCCGTAGCAGGGGTAAAATGCTTCTTGTCGGAAGCCACACTGGGCAAAAGTCTGTGCAAAACGCTCTAAGGTTTCGTGGTGGATAGGCTCAGCACCATTAAAAGCTACGCTCCAACTGCTGAGATCCAGAGTTTCCCGTTCTTGAAGTGTAATCTTACGAACACATAAGTCATAAGCAAAATTGGGTCCGCCACTGGTGGTTGCTTTGTATTGAGAAATTGCCTGTAGCCAACGCAGGGGACGTTGCAAAAAGTCTACTGGTGACATAAGCGTGACTGGGAAACCAGTATAAAGGGGCTGTAGCACTCCTCCGATTAGCCCCATATCATGGTAGGGCGGTAGCCAGATGACGCCTTGACTGTTAGGTGTATGCTCGAAACACTTCTGGATTATGGCTGAGTTGTGAAGTAAGTGACCGTGGCTGAGTATGACACCTTTAGGAATACCCGTAGAACCAGATGTGTACTGAAGGAATGCTAGTGTATCTTTAGTTAATACTGGCTCCTGCCATTCTTGTTCTAGATTGGCTTCTAGGTTGTTGGTTGCTATCCAGCGCAGAGTTTTTAGAGCCGGAAACTCAGTACTTTTTTGTTCGATGTTGGATAAGACGGTGGTGGTGGTTAGGGCAATGACTGCTCGTGCATCTGCCACGATTGCCTGCAGTCGGAACAGAGATTGGTTGGCGCGGGGTGGATAAGCAGGGACAGCAACGACGCCCGCATATAAACAACCAAAAAACGCTGCTACGAACTCCAAACCAGGAGGGTAGAGCAGCAAGGCGTTCCCACCAGTGGCACCTATTGATTGCAAGTAAGTAGCGATCGCCCGTGCTTGTCTGTCCAATTCTTGATAAGTCAGGCTTGCGCTTTCTGTTTCTCCATCTCGTAGAAAGGTAAAAGCCAGTTTGTTTGGTTGGTGTTGCGCCCTGTATTGCAACAGGCTTACTAAAGTAGGAACTTTCATTTCATTTAAAAAGTCAGTCATCTTACTTGCGTCTTTCTTAAAGATTTAACAATTTCAATACGTTGGCAGGTAAAAAAGGACTTTCATCCAGAGTTACTGAACTTATAGCGCCTATATAAGTAGTCCTTTTTATACACAGGTTTGGGTGTTAATTTAGGGGTAAAGAAGAAATGCTCATTTTGGCAATGCAGCCGGACTTATACTCATCAATTTTTTCCAACTTGCCTGTTTTCCCAGCAGTGTTAGTTTTCGTTACGTTTTTTTACATATATATGACTCCCGAACTGCCATTCAATTACCTATGGGCGTAGGTAGGGCTAAAGCCCACTCTTCGATGTTATGGAGCATAGCCCCACCTACAAAAGCCGATAATTTGAGAGCGCAAAGGGAGTAGGATCGATGTTTTATAAATGTAACAAAGTTGCCTTGACAAAGTCAGTACCCAAGAGGGTAATTTGGCATCGCTGTCTGTACGCACCCAGGTTTACTGCTGTTTCTTGTGAGAAACGAGCACCCGGATTTCTGCTTGTCAATCTGTAATTTTCAATTCATATTTGTTCCATAGTGTTGCTGATTGTGAACCGAGTGCAGAAAATTTGACATTTTGAAGACGATTCCGCACGGCTGATAAAGACAAGGGGTTTACTAAATGAATTGCAGGTAAGTATTCCTGTGTTAGACGTTGCGTCTGTGCATAAATCTCTTTACGCTTTTCTTCGTCATATTCCTGGGCTGCTTTGATGTAAAGACGACCAATTTCCTCCTCCCAATCAGTGACTTCTCTGCCAATCAAAGGTTCTTGTCCTGCTAGTGGTTTCTGATTAAAGGTGTGCAACCCACCATCAGGTAACCAAACATTTGCTCCATCATGAGGCTCAATTCCTCCAGTAAAGCTTAATAGATAACACTCCCAATCATAAGTATTAGAAAGTTTATCTGTAAGAGTATTGAAAGCAATGGGATTATAATCAACTTGGATACCAATTTTACTTAAGTCTTGCTTGATTTGTGCTCCCATTGCTACACGGGTTTTATTTTCTGTATTTGTTGTTAAAGAGAAGCGGACGCGGTTTCCATCTGCATCTAATAACTGGTTTCTATCATTATATTTAAAGCCTGCTTCTAAGAGTAATTTTTTAGATTTTGCTGGGTTGTAATCGTATACTTTCAACCCTTTTTCTGGAGGAAAATAGTAAGGGCTTTGAATGTCAATTGGGGAATTTTGCAGCACACCAATTCCTCGAAAGGCATTATTGAGCATTGCTTGACGATCGATAGCATGGGCAACTGCTCTTCTAAAGGCAAGGGTATTAAACCAACGAGACTTTGTCGGGTCAACCACAGGCTGACCATTCTGCCGTCGTCCTTTGTTTAAATTAAAGGAAATAAAGGTTTTGCTAAAGCTTGGACCACCATTATAAATTTGAAAATTTCCCCGGTTTTCCTCTTTTTTCAGTAGGGAAAAATTTTCGGGAGAAACAGTGACTGTATCTAATCCACGAGAGCGAAATTGCAGTACTATCGTATCAGTAGATTCAATAATTTGCCAAACAATCCGCTCAATATATGGTAACTGATTGCCTTGACTATCTTTACGCCAGTAATAAGGATTACGTCGAAAGACGACACGCTGGCTAGGAGTATAACTTTCTATTTTATAGGGACCATTGACAATAATTTTGCTGGGGTCAGCACCTGTTCCCCAAGTGGATAAGAATTGAAAATTGCCATTTGCATCTTTGGATTTTAAGGATTCAGCCAAGACGTGCTTTGGCAAAATAGCAACTGTACTTGCTGTGCCTCCTGTTGTTGTGTAAAGAAACGGTGCAAAAGGTTCAGGAAGAATGAATTCAACTTGGCGAGTGTCTATCTTCCTGATGTTGGGAAAAGCACCACTCAAACCTATTTTCAAGCTATCTTTCCAATCAGTAGGAATTGTTGGGTCAAAAATAATATCTTGATAAGTAAAGATGACATCATCGGTTGTTAGTGGTTCGCCATCTGACCATTTCAAACCCTCTCGCAAGGTAAAAACAATTCGCATTTTATCATCAGAAATTTCCCAGGATTCTGCTAGGGCTGGCTCAATTTTTCCTGTCATACCATTGAGAGTAGTTAGCCCTTCGGAAGTAAACAAAAAAACGTGAGGGTACTCTTGATTGAAGGCGTAGTTAAAGGTTTTTGGGTCACCGATAGTACTAGTCACCCATTGGGATACATTTTGTGCCGCCTCAGTTTTAAACTCTGTTGGGTTGCAGCTAATGAAAATCAGGCAAATTAGCCATAGAGTGAATATCAGTAAAACTGAAAACCAACGACGACGAAGAGAAAAGAGAGCAAAAAGCATGGGACAAACATTGTATACTTTTTGCATAATACAACTCAAGTTACTGTAGAAACCCATTACTACTGGTAATTGAATGGTACTCCCAGGGAGTGAAATACTCTGCTTACGGTGGCGCACTTTGGAACCTTTATGAATTGAAAGTGACAGATTGATAGGTTACTCTTGCGCCCCCTCAATGTAGAGGCATCGGTGAGAGGTTAAGACAATCTTACTTTTGTCAATTAGAAATTATGCTGAAAATTTGGAAAAAGCAGAAGTATTAAGTTAACTCTTGTACTTAATTTTTGGGGCGACAATGAATGATACGGCTCAAGATTATGCGTTCGCGTAGCGGCGGCTTCCGCATCGCCGACCTAAAAATTCTGTTTCCGACCCCGATTTTGACAATATTTTAAGTATGATTGCTTATTGACAAATTGTATATGACCTTAACCTCTCACGAATGGCCAGACCTGGTTCAAGTTCACCTGTTACTCCGTTTTCAGCAATCAATCCCTCGTAAATAGGACCAAAAACGCTGGGTGATTCATTGCTCAGTCAGTACTACGTTAAAGGTTTTCGGCTCAGAAGCAATAGAGTACGTCAATTGGGGTACTTGAGCAGCTGCGGTTTTCATCTCTGCTGGATTGCAGCCGTTAAGAACTAAGGCTATAAAACCAAGTAAAGTAAAAATCCAACTGTGTCGCAAAATCGGTCGAGAAATGTATGAATTCATAACTTTGAGGTTTTTGGGTCACTCCTAGTTCATCTACGTATTAATCTACAGCCTTGAGATAAGGAGCATTCCACAACACCGTTTCATAGGATAAACTGGAGACCTCAACATTTTGAATGCGATTGCGAACAGCAGCCATAACAAGAGGATTAACTAAATAAATATAAGGTACGTATTCTTGAGCAATTTGCTGAGTTTCACCATAGATAGCTTTGCGTTTTGCCTCATCCAATTCTCGCGCACCTTGCACGTAAAGACGACCTATTTTTTCTTCCCAATCAGTCACTTCCCGGTCGGTAATTGGAGTTTGTCCGGGTAGGGGTTTTTGATTAAAGGGATGGAATGAACCATCAGGAGACCACATATTAAAACCGTTATGAGGCTCAATTCCTCCTGTACTTCCTCCCAACCAACATTCCCAATCAAGACTATTAGAAAGCTTTTCCCCAACCGTACCAAAGTCAAGTTGTTGGTAGTCAACTTGAATACCAATTTTAGCTAAATCTGTTTTAATCTGAGATCCTAATGCTTCTACAAGCCGACTACCAGTTTGAGATATCATTGTGAAACGAATACGATTTCCCTCAGCATCAAACAGTTGGTTATTTTTATATTTAAACCCTGCTCCTAACAGTAATTCCTTGGATTTTTCAGGATTGTAATCATAAACCTTCAGCCCCTCCTTGGGAGAAAGATAGTAAGGGCTTTGTGCGAAAATTGGAGAATTGAGTATATCTCCTACTCCTCGTAATGTATTGCTATTCATTGTTTTTCGGTCAATAGCATATGCTACTGCCTGTCGAAAAGCAGCTGTATTGAACCATCGGGATTTAATTGGATCTACAAGTGGTTTTCCATTTCTCTTACCTTTATTCTGATTAAAAGTTACAAAAAGACTGCTGGAATCAGAACCACCGTTATAGATCCTGAAATCGCCTCGCTTTTCTTCCCGCTTCAACAAAGCAAAGGTTGAAGGTCCAACGGCTATTGTATCCAATCCTCCAGAACGAAATTGAATGATAGCTGTATCTGTAGATTCCACAATTTGCCAAACAACACGCTCAATGTAAGGTAATTGATTCTCTTCAGCATCTTTGCGCCAATAGTAGGGATTGCGACGGAATACCAAACGCTCACTCGGAGAGTAACTTTCAATAACGTAAGGACCGTTAGAGACAATTTCTTTTGGGTTAGTATCCATTCCCCAAGTCGTTAAAAACTTTGGCTTACCTGATGAATCGTTTGTTTTTACCGACTCTGCTAGTTTATGTTTGGGTAAGATTGCTGCTCCTGTACTGCGGAAGAAAGGCGCAAAAGGTTCTGGTGTGGTAAATTCTACTCGACGAGCGTCAAGTTTTTGTACTTTAGGGAAAAGACCTTTTTCCCCTATTTTCAAACTTTCTTGGGGATAAGCAGGAATTTTTGGGTTAAAGTAAACGTCATTATAAGAAAATACAACATCATCAACTGTTAAAGGATGGCCATCTGACCATTTCAGCCCTTCTTTCAGTGTAAAAACAATTCGGAGTTTGTCTTCAGACATTTCCCATTTTTCAGCCAATGCCGGCTCAATTTTCCCAGATTTATCTTCTGTAATTAATCCTTCGTTAATAAAAGGTATAAGGTTGGGAAATTCAGCAATGAGCGCATAGTTGTAGGTTTTAGGATCGGAACCAGTGCGGGCAACAATTTGAGTAACTTGTGCTGCTTTAGTTTTAAATTGACTGGGATTGCAGCCGTTGAGGGCTAGTACTACCAAAAGACTCAGTAGAGTCAACAATATCCATCCACGTTGGAAAATTTTTGTCAAATTTTTGAATTTCATTTTTTTACTTAATTAGCAGTATCTTTTGTCACTTGTAATTCATGAATATTCCAAAGAGAACCACCTAAAGCTGAATATTTTATACCTTTTATGCGATCGCGAACCGCTGACATAGAAAGCGGATTTATCAAATAAATAAATGGTAAGTTCTCTTGTGTGATTCGTTGAGTTTCTGCATAAATCGCTTTCCGTTTATTTTCATCTAACTCCTGCGCTCCTTTAATATAGAGACGATGAATTTCCTTTTCCCAATCCGATATTTCCCGTCCAACGATTGGAGTCGTTCCTGCTTTGGCTGGTTGATTGAAACGATGGGAACTCCCATTGACAGCCCAGATATTTGCTCCTTCATTCGGTTCAATACTACCAGTAAAACCTAAGAGATAACATTCCCATTCAATGGTATTGTTTAGCTTTTCTATTAGAGTATTAAAAGCTAGGGGCGCAAAATCTACTTGTATGCCGATTTTACTTAAATCTTGCTTAATTTGAGAACCCATCGCTTCCCGAATTTTATTTCCTGAATTGGTAATCATAGTAAAGCGAACACGGTTACCATCAGCATCAAGTAGTTGATTGTTTTGATTGTATTTAAATCCTGCTTTTAAAAGTAATTGTTGTGCTTTTTTGGGGTTATAGTTATAAACTTTTAAACCGTCTTTCGCTGTAATATAGTAAGGACTTTGTACCGAAATTGGTGAATTTTGCAATTCGCCTAAACCCTGAAAAATATTTTGGTTCATTGTCTCGCGATCGATGGCGTAAGCGACGGCTTGTCTAAACTCTAATTGATTAAACCAACGAGACTTGATTGGGTTTACAAGTGGTTTGCCATTTCTTTGACCTTTATTAAGATTAAAAGCTATAAAACTTGTGCCAAGCGTTGGTCCGCCGTTGTAAATAGTGTATTTTCCCCGTTTTTCACCACGTTTAAGCAAGGCAAAATATTCTGGAGAAATTCCCAAAGCATCTAATCCACCAGAACGAAACTGAAGTAAGGATGTATCAGTCGATTCGACAATTTTCCAGATAAAACGTTGAATATATGGCATGGGATTGCCTTGGTCATCTTTGCGCCAATAGTAAGGATTGCGCTCAAATATTATGCGTTCGCTAGTTGCATAATTAACCATCCGATAGGGACCATTACAAATAATTTTTGCTGGATGAGTATCTGTTCCCCATTTTGCCAAAAATTGTGGTCTTCCTTCTGAATCTTTAGTTATTATGGATTCACGGAGTGCATGGGCTGGTAAAATTGCAACTGCTGCATTTCTAAGAAAAGGCGCAAAGGGTTCTGGTAATGTAAATTCTACTTGGCGATCGCTAAGTTTTTGTACCTTTGGAAAAGTATCGTTTTCGCCAATTTTCACTACGTCTTTAATTGAAGTTGGAATTTCTTTGTTAAAGTAAATCTCATTGTAGCTAAAAACCACATCATCAGCAGTCAGCGGTTGACCATCTGACCACTTGAGATTATTTCGCAAAGTAAACACTATTCGTTGCTTGTCAGGGGAAATGTCCCAAGACTCTGCTAAGGCTGGTTCAACTTCTCCTGTAATACCGTTTTCTGCGACTAACCCTTCGTAGATGTACGTGAAAACATTGGGAGCTTCACTATTGAGAGCATAATTAAAGGTTTTTGGATCGCTTAAGGTACTGACTACTATTTGAGGTACTGCTGCTTGAGTTTTAAAATTTGCTGGATTGCAAGATGCGATCGCTATGGTACTTAACAGTGCTACCAGAATCATTAACCGCTTACGTAAAATAACAGGAAACATAAATTTATCTTTTATAAATATTAAAGTCTTATAAAAACGCTCTTTAGTTTCATTAGTGTGACTGTTGAAGCTAAGATTAGCTTGTTTCAGCTGACTAACATATAACTGAGCAAATTGTGAAGTTTTATCCCGTTCAGCTTCATTAATTTGAAGGTCTAACTTATTAAGAAAATCTTGATTTTATTTTTCTTCTAAATCTATTGTTGTTAAAGACAGTTCTTAATTCCCACCAAGTTATAGATTGTTTATTGCTATCAATCATTAATTTCTCTCCTAGTTAATTGGTGTTTTCAATTGGTATTATGAACTTCTTCAGTGTAACGTACTCTGTATATTACGATTTGTTAAGACTGGAGGCGGAGCCTCTAATCAGGCATTCCCAGGCTGAGCCTGGGAACGAGGGACGGGGGACTCCTAATCCCGTGTGAGCAAAACTACAGCGTAAGCACAAATCCCTTCTTCTCTCCCTACGGGACCTAATTTTTCGTTGGTTGTTGCTTTAACACCGACTTGAGTGGGTTCGATTTGCAAAACACTTGCTATTTTTGAGCGCATTTTTTCAATGTGTGGTTTTAATTTCGGGCGTTCTGCTACAACTACTGAATCAATGTTGCTGACAAGCCAACCGCGATCGCAAATCAGTTGATTCACTTGAGTGAGTAGTACCAAACTATCTGCTCCCGCCCATTGGGGATCGGTGGGCGGAAAATAATGTCCAATATCTCCTAAAGAAAGCGCCCCTAGCATGGCGTCCATAATCGCGTGTGTTAGAACATCCGCATCACTATGTCCTAACAAACCCAGGGAATGGGGAATATTAACTCCGCCCAAAATGAGGGGGCGATCGCTCACCAATCGGTGAATATCGTAACCATTACCAATACG
The DNA here is from genome assembly GCF_009725235.1 of Scytonema sp. UIC 10036. The sequence goes on along the minus strand of NZ_WJFC01000072.1, from coordinate 14,269 downwards.
AATGTTCATCATTTGTTAGTTGTTAGTTGTTAGTTGTTAGTTGTTATTGGGGATTGGGTAAGAGTTATTCCCCCATGTCCCCATGTCTTCCATGTCCCCCATGTCTTCCATGTCCCCCATGTCCCTGCCTTTCATCTCTTCCCAATTTTTGAGCAAATCGGGACGGCGCTGACGGGTTCGGGAAATTTGTTGTTCGTACCGCCACTTGGCAATGGCGGCGTGATTGCCTGAGAGAAGGACTTCGGGAACTTTCCATCCGCGAAAGGAGGCGGGGCGAGTATACTGGGGATAGTCCAATAAACCCTCTTCAAAACTTTCTGCTTTCAAAGATTCTGCTTTGCCAACGGTTCCAGGTAACAGACGTATGACACCGTTAATTAAAACCATTGCTGGCAGTTCACCGCCTGTGAGAATAAAATCGCCTAAGGATACTTCACGGTCAACCAGATGCAGTACTCGCTCATCAACTCCTTCATAATGCCCGCAAATGATGACCAACTGGTTGTAGTTTGTAGCGAGTTCTCGCAACAGAGGTTGATTTATGGTTTGACCTTGAGGACTCATCAAGATAACTTCTCTTCTGGGTAAAGTCGGTAGCGACTCTACGGCAGTAAAGATAGGTTCTGGCTTCATCAGCATCCCGACACCGCCCCCGTAGGGTTCATCATCGACTTTCCGGTGTTTATCGGTAGTAAAGTCTCTTGGGTTAACTAGATTGACTTGGGCAATCTGTTTTGCGAGGGCTTTACCTATCAACCCGGAAGTGAGAACCGAAGTGAAACAGTCAGGAAATAGCGTAACTATATCAAAGCGCACAGTATTTCGTATTGGAGGACACTATTCTAAAGTTGGGATATCTGTACTACATAGAGGTTGATGTTTTGTATTACACATACAAGCAACATCAAGAGTATCTAAAAGTACTGGAAAACTAACAGTTTCCGTGGCAATACAAGTTTTTCTAACTACTTAATTTATGTTTAAATATTGTCACATCTACATTTAAATTATTTAACTAACCGAGTTGACAACTTCCAGGATGCATCAAGCCCGTCTCAGAAAAAAGTGTCTCATGACCTACTTTTCCCCCTTTATCAGGGGTGCAGGAGGGTGTTGGAATGGGAATGCGGGGGTAAGGAAAGCGGTTGTTTTTCTCCATGAACAAATCCAATGGTTTCAAACCCAAGCGAATGGGGTACAGGTGGTGCTTAAATCACTTATTATCCCCTACACTCTCTCACTTTCATACGCCAACACTCATCAGGTGAAAAATCAGGTGCTGACTTCTTCGGAACGGCGACACTATAAAACTGAGTCATGTTGTGCATAAAGCACTGTCCTCTTTAGGAGGCGAGGCGCAAAATCATAAAGGCGAACGACCTTAATTCACCTGAAGTTGTTGACAGGAGAAACACAATGCCGCAACTTAAAGCTAAATCGCTGGAAATGAGGACACCCCAAGCAACAAAAACCGCCGTTCTGGTCATCGGAGGCGCAGAAGACAAAGTTCATGGACGTGAAATTTTACGGACTTTTGTCAGCCGTTCTGGTGCTAGTAACGCCTATATTACAATTATTCCCTCGGCTTCTCGCGAGCCGAACATTATTGGTGGCAGGTATATCCGTATTTTTGAAGAAATGGGTGCTCAGAAGGTCGAAATTTTAGACATTCGGGAAAGGGAACAGTGTGAAGACCCTTACATCCAAGCATCCTTAGAAGCCTGTTCCGGGGTATTTCTCACAGGAGGTGACCAATTGCGCCTCTGTGGTGTGTTGGCAGATACGCCAGCGATGGATATTATCCGGCAACGGGTCAGATCCGGACAACTTACCTTAGCAGGAACTAGTGCAGGGGCTGCTGTCATGGGTCATCATATGATAGCAGGAGGTGGTAGCGGCGAATCCCCAAATCGTTCTCTTGTTGATATGGCGACTGGCTTGGGTTTTATCCCAGAAGTGATTGTGGATCAACACTTCCACAATCGCAATCGTATGGTACGCCTGATGAGCGCTATTGCGGCCCATCCCGATCGCCTGGGCATTGGTATCGATGAAGACACTTGTGCCATGTTTGAACGAGATGGTTGGCTGCAAGTTTTGGGTAAAGGAAGCGTGACGGTTGTCGATCCCACAGAAGTGACTCACACAAACGAACCCCATGTCGGGGCAACCGATCCTTTGAATTTACACAACCTTCGTCTGCACCTTCTCAGTCATGGCGATCGCTATCACCTTTACCAGCGTACCGTTTTACCTGCGGTTTACCGCATCTCCAGCTGACGGAAAACAGTAGCTGGGGTTACACTGGGTTGACCGCTCCTTGCCAAATTTTGACCAAAAAATCGAAGATAATACGATGTAAGTAGAAAAAACTGTTTACCATGAACAGTTAAGCGGTCAATTCCAGTAAGAAACTAGTATTTTGGTTCCGAATCTCCATCTACCTATTTCCCATGAGAATCCTCAAGATCCAGACCTTACGCGGCCCCAACTATTGGAGCATTCGACGCCACAAGTTAATTGTCATGCGCCTCGATTTAGAAAACCTTGCCGAGACGCCAACAAACGAAATTCCTGGCTTTTATGAAGGACTAGTTGAGGCTTTGCCAAGTCTGGAAGGTCACTTTTGTTCTCCGGGCTGTCGTGGTGGTTTCTTAATGCGCGTGCGAGAAGGCACCATGATGGGTCATGTTGTGGAACACGTAGCCCTAGAACTGCAAGATTTGGCTGGAATGAACACGGGCTTTGGGCGTACCCGTGAAACGACGTCCGCACCCGGAGTTTACCAGGTGGTGTTCGAGTATCTAAATGAGGAAGCAGGACGCTATGCTGGCAGGGCAGCAGTACGGCTGTGCCAAAGCATTGTCGATAGGGGACGTTATCCAAAAGCTGAACTAGAGCAAGACATACAAGACCTGAAAGACTTATGGCGTGATGCAGCACTAGGACCCTCTACAGAAGCGCTGATTGTAGAAGCTGAAAAAAGGGGTATTCCTTGGATGCAACTTGGCGCACGCTTTTTGATTCAGCTGGGCTACGGCGTGAATCAAAAGCGGATACAGGCAACAATGACAGATAACACTGGCATACTCGGAGTAGAACTCGCCTGCGACAAAGAAGCAACCAAACGTATTCTTGGTAATTCAGGAGTTCCCGTTCCTCGCGGTACTGTCATTAACTTCTTAGACGATCTGGAAGAAGCCATACAATACGTTGGCGGCTATCCCATTGTCATCAAACCTTTAGATGGCAACCACGGACGCGGTATTAGCATTAACATTACTTCTTGGGAAGAAGCAGAAGCAGCATATGATTCTGCCAGACAAATTTCCCGCTCGATCATCGTCGAACGATATTACGTTGGACGGGATCATCGCGTCTTGGTGGTCAATGGCAAAGTCGTCGCAGTAGCAGAACGCGTTCCCGCTCACGTAGTTGGTGATGGCAGAGCTACCATTTTTGAATTGATTGAGGAAACCAACAAAGATCCCAATCGCGGTGACGGGCATGATAACGTCCTCACCAAAATTGAACTCGACCGTACCAGCTATCAGTTGCTGGAAAAACAAGGTTATACCCTAAACACTGTCTTGCCTAAAGGTACAATTTGTTATCTCAAGGCAACAGCAAACTTAAGTACAGGGGGAATTGCTGTAGACCGTACCGACGAAATCCATCCAGAAAACGTCTGGCTGGCACAGAGGGTAGTGAAAATTATCGGTTTAGATGTTGCGGGAATTGATATTGTGACACAAGATATCAGCCGTCCCTTGCGAGAAGTGGATGGGGTGATTGTGGAAGTTAACGCCGCGCCCGGTTTCCGGATGCACGTTGCTCCCAGTGAGGGTATCCCCCGCAATGTCGCAGGAGCAGTTATGGATATGCTGTTCCCGAACGACAAATCAAGCCGCATCCCTATTTTGTCAGTAACGGGTACCAATGGCAAAACCACAACCACCCGTTTGTTAGCACATATTTTTAAACAAACTGGTAAAGTCATTGGTTATACCACTACAGACGGAACTTATATCGGGGATTATTTAGTAGAAGCAGGGGACAATACCGGACCTCAAAGCGCCCAACTGATTCTGAGCGACCCCACTGTGGAAGTGGCAGTGCTGGAAACAGCTCGTGGCGGTATTCTTAGGTCTGGGATCGCTTATGAAGCGGCAAATGTGGGCATTGTATTAAATGTTGCGGCGGATCACCTGGGAATAGGTGATATAGATACACTAGACCAGTTGGCGCATCTTAAGAGTATAGTTGCCGAAGCCGTGTACCCCGACGGTTACAGCGTACTCAACGCCGACGATCCACGAGTCGCTGAAATGGCAGAGAGAACGAAAGCTAATGTTGCTTTCTTTACCATGAACCCGGATTCGGAGTTGGTTAAGAAACACATTCAAAAGGGAGGTGTTGCCGCCGTTTACGAAAATGGCTATATTTCTATTTTGAAGGGTGATTGGACGCACCGAATTGAACGGGCGGAAAATATACCCCTGACAATGGGCGGACGTGCGCCGTTTATGATAGCCAATGCTCTAGCAGCAACCCTGGGAGCATTTGTGCAAAATGTTTCCATAGAACAAATTCGTGCGGGCTTGAATTCTTTCCGCGCTTCGGTTAGTCAAACACCGGGACGAATGAATTTATTTAATTTGGGGAATTACCACGCTTTGGTAGACTATGCCCACAACCCTGCGTCTTACGAGGCATTAGGCGCTTTTGTTCGTAACTGGACGAGTGGCTCGCGCATTGGCGTTGTTGGGGGACCGGGCGATCGACGCGATGAAGACTTTGTGACGTTAGGCAAACTCGCAGCAGAAATCTTCGACTACATGATTGTCAAAGAAGATGATGACACTCGGGGACGCCAACGGGGTTCGGCTGCCGATTTAATTGTTCGCGGCATTAAAGAATTTAACCCCGATTGTAAGTACGAAGTTATTCTGAGCGAAACAGAAGCGATTAATAAAGCGTTAGATACTGCTCCTGACAACAGTTTGGTCATTATTCTACCAGAAAGCGTCAGTCGTGCTATCCGGTTAATTAGAGCACGTGGAGTTGTCAAAGAGGAGTTAGCCCAACAAAATAACAATTCTTCTACCGTAGACTCTCAGGTCGGTGTACCGTCTTCGGTCGTTAATACACGTCTGTAGTTAATTGTCAAGTGTCATTTGTCCTTTGTCAAGTGTCATTTGTCCTCTGTTAAATAGTTTTCACTCATGACCAATGACTAATGACTAATGACCAATGACAATTGACTACTGTTTTTCTTGGTCGCGATCGCTATCCTCACTCGGCTTGTTCAGTTCTTCCTTAAAACCTCGAAGAGTCTTTCCCAGTGCGCTTCCCAACTCAGGAATTTTTTTCGGTCCGAAAATGACAATAGCAACCAGACCAATAATTGCGATTTCTGGCCATCCCAATCCAAACATAAGCCTCTCCTTTTGTTGCCACTTTCATTATAGGTATAATTGAGGACGGGCGAGGACGCCCATTCTACAACTTTTCAAACGTTCTCTTACATTTATTTCATAAAATCTGTAGGAATACTATGGAGGAGCTAATAGAATTTGCTCGCATTAGCTTTTTGACCACAAAATTTAAGTTAGATATATATTTAATTATCAGAATTTTTACTGAATAACTTTAGCGATCGCTAATGCAATAAAGAGTACTTGAACTGATTATGCCCGTGAACTTTATCGTCGTGGTGAAGCATTGTTAAACTAAGTTTAATAGCAAAGAAACTATGCAGGTTCCCCAATTATGCTTAATCAAGCGCCAGTAATAGATACTGTTCCTACCGATACCTGGGTTGAAGCAGCCTGGGAAGATTTCCTTACCTTTGCAGATGACCCCACCTTGGAACGTGCTAAATTTTACTATGATAACGGTTACATGAGGATTGAGATGTCACCACTAGGTCCTGCACATGGTTATGATAATTCAATTGTTTCAACTGTTATTGTCTTGTATGCAGCTATTAAAAATATTCCCATTAAGGAGCTAACAAATACTAGTTTCCGAAAAGCTAGAGTTAGTGGTTCTCAGCCTGATATTGCTTTTTATATTGGCACAAATTTACAACTTCCTCCCCGAAATAATTCCCCAATAAATCTCAATGAGTTAACTCCACCTACATTGGTTGTTGAGATTGCCGCTTCTTCCCTAGAAGACGATACTGAGCGCAAACAAAAACTCTACCAACGCCTCGGAGTTCAAGAGTATTGGGTAGTTGATGTCAATAATGGTAAGGTGATTGCAAATTTATTGTCGCCAACACAAAGCACTCCCATTCGCGAATCACAAGTACTTCTAGGATTGGAAATTGCCTTGGTTGAAGAAGCTCTGAAGCGATCTCTAACTGAAGATGATGGGGCTATTACTCGTTGGTTAATAGCTAAGCTTAATTAAATTTTTAATGATAGCCTCACGCACTCGTAGCAAAGACACAAAAGCTTTCTTAGCGGGGTATTGACCCGAATAATTTGCCAGATCCTTCGTGAAACAGACGTACAGTAATGTCTAAAAGTTTTTACTTGTCAAATACAAAGTTTTTTTCGTTACATAGGTTGGTTTTTTCTCGCCAACTTATTGACTAAATATCAAAATTTATACTACAGCGTTACAACGGTAAGTGCATAGTAAACTACTGAAAAACCCATCCTCTCTTTTCTTGCAAAAACTTGTACTTCAATTTCTTCACTAACAATTTTGTTAATATTCAACTTAATAGCTGCCTATAATTATGCTATTTCTAAAAAAAACCGACTGATTGCATGGCAATAGCAGTCGGTAACTAGCTTTCTTTTTCAGGCGGAGGAAGTAAAATAATGTAAATAGTTTAGGGCTGTGTTTTACAATTGCCGTAATTCTAATGACTTTATTTAAAAATTTTCTCTCAAAAAATATTGATGTTAAAAATGATACATTAAATTTTTATACCGATCGCATTTTAATACATCCCCGAACACTGTAAGCATAAATTTTCAATCCTAACAAAGTCGATAGGCAAAATCCCACTTGCTTATAAGGCTGCTTTTAGCGTCACAATAGTCAAGGTATTTGTTTAAAATCTTCATTCAACTCTATGACCCATCAGGAAAGTAATGCAAAAGAAACTCCAACGTCATCGCGAGTATGGCGGGGTTTGCAGGAAAATATAACTCTCGTTGCGATCGCCTTATGCTTGGCAATTCTCATCCGGACCTTTATTGCAGAACCGCGCTACATTCCCTCAGATTCTATGGTACCGACCTTGTATAGAGGCGATCGCTTGGTTGTGGAGAAGATTTCCTACTTTTTTCATCCCCCTGAATTGGGCAATATCATAGTTTTTCAGCCACCAGAAGAATTACAACGTCGGGGTTATCCTAAAGACCAAGCTTTCATTAAGCGCGTGATTGGTACGCCAGGACAGGTAGTTAGCATCACTAGTGGCAAAGTTTATCTCGATGGTAAACCCTTACAGGAGGACTATATCGCCGAACCACCAAATTTACCAATGGAAGGGCGACAAGTTCCAACAAATGAATTTTTTGTTATGGGAGATAATCGTAACGATAGTAACGATTCCCGCTATTGGGGGTTTTTGCCTAGAAAGAACATTATAGGTCGAGCAGTGTTTCGCTTTTGGCCTCTTGACCGCATAGGGTTTATTTAAATTGGTTAGTGGTTAGTTGTTGGTTGTTGGTTGTTAGTTGTTCAAGTATCTTTTACCACTAACCACTAACCACTAACCACTAACCACTAACCACTAACCATTAACCACTAACCACTAACCAAACCTCAAATAATACATTAACTGGGCGATCGCCGAGCCTGGTAAATTTAGCCTTTGTTGAAAATCAGCTAAATTACGGAAAAGCCCTGCTGATAAGCGATTTTCTACGATGGCTTGCGCGAGAGATAAATCAATAAAAGGTACTTTTGTCAGTGTTTCAACAGTTGCTACGTTTGGGTTAACGACGTGACTCGGTAGGGCTAAAGCTTCCTCGTCATAATAACTAAAATTAAGAAGGGGTCTGAGCGGTTCAAGTCTCTGTACAGGTATACTTATAGCAGCTGCAATATCTTCAACACAATAAAATTTCACGTCACCACGGGAGAGTTCCACAAGCAATCTCGCTTGATGAATGGAAAATCCTGGCAAACGCAGCCAATCGTCTACAGTTGCTTGATTGGCATCAATACGGATACCCAGTTCCACTGCGATCGCAATTTCTTCTCCCGATTGCAGTCGGTGGTAAGGGTTGTTCATCAGTTGAGCGCGGAGTTTTTGCAGCCTTGGATTCCAAGATAGCCAATTTTGCATAGCTTTTTCTCGTTTTACATTTGGTCGAGTAACTGACGGCGCTTTTGCTCAAATTCATACTCAGAAACTAGCCCCTCCTGACGCAAACTTTCTAATTCTCGCAAAGCGTCTGCGATCGCTCCTACTCGATCAGGGACATACTGTGAACTTTTGATAGCTGATTTCCCCATATTAAAATGACGGTCAAAAGTTTCTTCATCTTGAGCTAAGTACCAAACTCCTTCTATGGCGCAAGCCACTTTGGGAATAGGTGTCCAAGAGAGCAGTACGTACAACAGACCCCAAAGCGGTTGTCCTAAATAAAACTTGTGCAATCCTGAAATTGTCAACGTACCAGACAAAGCTAGTATTGCGGCGATACTTTTGTTCTTGCGCTGATTAAACATAGTTTTTATCGTCATTTGTCAATAGTCATTTGTCATTTGTCATTGGTAAATGTTTTGGAGATATTTATATTTTGTAACATAGTTTTGTTGATTCCTACCTACCTACATTTTTTGCATGACTGTTTGTGCTGCCAAAAACACAATCTGTAAACATTGCTCGGTTTATTACACTTTCTCCAATTAAGTAAATTTTATAACATTAATATCCGCAAAATTATACGGAAATTTAAGACTTCTTGCGCTAACTTTAAAGATTATGTTAGGCATGACGGGTTTATTACCTAGTGTGAGTCATTACATGATATAAAAATTGGTTACATTAGACCAAAATTGCAAGTGTTATTGAATTGGTACTAACTGTAAGTAGCTAGGCGTAAATCAACCGAATTATATTAAAAAATGTAACTATGTCTAAAATCCTTACCAATGACAACTGGCAAATGACAAATTACAAATGGCAAATGGCAAATGACTATAGCAATCCTATTTGAGATCCAAACAAGGGAGACAAGGAAGACAAGGAGGACAAGGAAGACAAGGAAGAGGTGTTTGTAAATCATTTAGGACTGCTATATTGACAAATGACTTAATTTTTGAAAGGCTGATACATCAATGTCACAGACATTACTACCTACAGAATGGCTAAAACAACTGTCAGATCCTTATGCCGTACTGGGAATTTCTGTGACAGCGACTGAACATCAGATTGTCAAACGCTATCATTCTCTAGCCAAGCAGCTAAATTATGAATGTTTTTTAAGAAGCCATGAACCAGATAAGGGATTAGCAACATCTGTATTTACCTACTTGATTGAGCCAGCTTATAAATTATTAAAACGCCCAAGCGCTCGAAACGAGGTAATAGCAAAACTGCGTTTAGACGCAATCTTTTTGCAGTTATTGAAAGATTCGTCTTTACAAACGGCTTTGGCACAAGAACTCATACAAATGCCCGCAAGTGAAGTAGACATTTTTTACGAGCCTGCGATCGCATCTCTAGCAGAAGCTCAATATAGATCGTTAGTTGCCTCTTATCAAATCACTCAGCAGCTAAAGGAACTTAACTTAGTATATTTTTGCTTGCTTTCACCTAATACACTGGTTCCAGAAAACCCTCTAGATACGACAGAACCGAATAGTGAGTCAGTAGAATTGACGTTATATGAAGAGAAAACAGTTGTAAATAATTATGCTCAACGGCACTACCAACGTGGAATTCATTACGTTAAACAAGCTAATTGGAAATCAGCCGTACAAGAATTGCGAGATGCCATCAAGCTAGAGCCAAATAATAGCGATTATTTAGCTTTACTGGGGTTTGTCCATCTCAAACAAAACCTGACAGGAATGGCAAAAGTGTATTTACGTCAAGCATTAAAACTTAACCCAAAACAACCACTTGCCTTAAAATATGCTTCAAGGATGAAGGATAAAGTATGAGGTACACGACAAATTTTTTTATCCTTTATCCTTCATACTTCATACTTTTAGGTCAAGTGTTGAAATTGCGGTAAAAAACCGTACTCAGACCGAAGGTCATTTTCCAAATGATTTCCCTAGATTAGAATAAAACTAAGATCGCAAGTACAAAAGCTACTGAGTGACACTACTTAGTGGAGTGTGGATAAGATGGGATTTTTTGACTCAGAAATAGTTCAGCAAGAAGCGAAACAGTTGTTTGATGATTATCAAGCACTGATTAAGTTGGGTAGCAGCTACGGCAAGTTCGATCGTGAAGGCAAGAAACTGTTTATTGAACAGATGGAAGCCATGATGGATCGCTATCGCGTTTTTATGAAGCGCTTTGAGCTATCAGAAGATTTTATGGCACAAATGACTGTAGAGCAACTCAAGACACAACTAGGTCAGTTTGGCATCACGCCTCAACAAATGTTCGATCAAATGCACCTGACGCTACAACGCATGAAAGCCGAACTGGAAAAGCAATCTTAGTTAGTGGTTGGTGGTTAGTGGTTGGGGGTTCGATCCAACTAACAACTGACAACTAACCACTAACAACTAACCACTAACCACTAACATTTACCCTAATTGACTTTCGGGCGACGGAACTGAGAAGGTGACTTAAAGTTCTCAACAGGTACGCCTTTGAGGGCTTTTGTCATAAAATCACGCCAGATAGGAGCAACCATAACACCACCTGTAGCACCATGAGCTAGAGTTCTGTTATCGTCCCTACCCACCCAAACTGCGGTTGTTAATTGGGGTACAGTACCGACAAACCATATGTCTTTTTCAGAGGATGTTGTTCCTGTCTTACCTGCAGCAGGACGAGCTATAGCAGCGTTTTTACCAGTACCGCTTGTAATGACCGCTCGCATCACATCAACAGTGGCTGCAGACGCCCAAGGGTCAAGGACAAGCTGTGGTTTGGGAGTATTGTCGAGCAACACATTACCACTACTGTCTGTAACACGGGCGATAACTGTTGTAGGAGATTGCCAACCGTAATTAGCAAAAGTGGCATAGGCGCTTGCCATTTCCAATGGTGTTACACCAATAGCACCCAAAGGTAAAGAAGTTACAGGTTCCATCGGACTCATAATGCCCAAAGTGCGACAAGTCTCAACAACTCTATTCATTCCTACTGATTTACCAAGCTTAATGACAGGAATGTTGCGAGACATAGCGAGGGCGGTACGGATTGACATTGCCCCTGCGTAGCCACCATCGTAGTTACGTGGATGATACCAACCGCTACCATCTCGATAACTGACTGGAGAATCGACTACTGTTGAGTCTGGACCGTACTTACCAGTTGCAAAAGCGGTATAGTAAACAAACGGCTTAAATGAGGAGCCCGGTTGCCTCAGTGCTTGCGTCGCTCGGTTGAATTCGCTGGTTTTTGGATCGACACCGCCTACAAGCGCTTTAACAAAATGAGTCCGGGGGTCAACTGCAGCGAGAGCAATTTGGTTTCTATATAACCCTTGACCCGACAATCTTTCATGCCAGCGTCTCACAGTTGCTTCTGCCATTCGTTGGAAATTGGCATCTATAGTGGTTTGAATCCGCATACCGCCTTTGATTAAGGCTTCGCGACCAAATTTCCTAGCTATTTCTTGTGCCACGGCATTGGTGACGTATGGCAAAGCACTACCCTGGAACGATCTGATTTTGCCCAGTTTTATTGGCTGTTTTAGGGCATCGTCGTATTCTTTCTGCGTAATCCAGCCTAAGGTAAGCATCCGCCCCAAAACTTCCTTCTGCTGGTATTTAGCCTTGGTCATGCTGACAAAGGGGCTGTACTCTTCTGGCGCTTGAATCAAACCCGCTATCATGGCTGACTCAGCCAAGTTTAAACTTTCGGCTGACTTGTTGAAATAACTGCGAGCCGCTGTTTGTATCCCATAGTTGTTATGTCCCCAGTAGACTTGATTGAGGTACATCTCCAAAATTTGGTCTTTGGGAAGAATTTGTTCCAAGCGAATTGCCAAGACGCCTTCTGCTATCTTTCGGGTAAAAGCACGCTTGCGGGACAAAAACAGGTTTTTTACCAATTGCATGGTAATGGTGGAACCACCTTCGCGTACTCCACCTGCACTCCAGTTAGTTACTAAAGCACGCCCAACGCCTTTCGGGTTGATACCGTGGTGATAGTAGAAGTCGCTATCTTCACTCGCTAAAACGGCTCTCTTGAGTTCTGGAGAAATTCTATCTAAAGGCACAACTTCGCGGTTGGCTTCCCCGTGAATGCTAGCCAAGAGTTTGCCTTTAATATCATAAATATAAGTAGTTTCCGAAGGGAAAAAGTTGCGTAATTGTCTGACATCGGGCAAATTACGGAAACTTACGGCTAAACCAACCAGTCCTCCAGCTACAATGGAGCTGGTAAGCATCGTGATGGATAGTAGAGTACCGCCAGCTACCTGACCTACTCCTTTAAGAAACTCAAAGCCTGAAGAACTCTGTTGTTGAGAGTGTTTATTATCAAAAGTTCTGGACGACACGGCGATTTCACTTCCTCACTTTAATATATAAGTGTAATTTCTTTGATTAAGCAAAGCAGTTAATTTTTTGCAATTATATTAGTTTGTTAGTTTGGCACAAGAAAATAAGATAGAAATAAATTGCTAGTGACCACAACCAACCCTACTTTGATAGTGCAAAGCGTAGTTAACAGTCAATCCCCTAGTATGATGCAAGATTTCTCTTGGTTACATCGTGGTGTTGCGGAAATTTTTCCTCAACCTACTGATTCTGCCACTGAAATCGAAAGTTTAGAAAAACGATTAGCGACAACTGAGCGACCTCTAAGGGTCAAATATGGAATTGACCCTACCGGTGCCGAGATTCATCTCGGTCATAGCATACCAATGCGAAAACTGCGAGCTTTTCAAGATGCGGGTCATACTGCTGTTCTTCTCATAGGCGATTTTACAGCTCGCATTGGCGATCCTACGGGTAAGTCCGAAATGCGCCGCCAGCTTACAGAGGAAGATGTGAAGAACAACGCCCAGACTTACCTGGAGCAAGTACGACCCATCTTAGATTTTGATACTCCGGGCAGACTGGAAATACGTTACAACTCCGAATGGCTCTCCAAGCTGGATTTAGGGAAAATTTTAGAGCTACTCTCCACTATGACGGTAGGGCAGATGCTGGCAAAAGAAGGATTTGCCGAACGTTATAAAAAAGAGAATCCAATTTTTCTTCATGAGTTCCTCTACCCGCTAATGCAGGGTTACGATTCTGTTGCTTTGGAGGCAGATGTAGAACTGGGAGGGACTGACCAAAAGTTTAATATTGCTGTTGGGCGAGATTTACAACGCCATTTCGGTCAAAAACCCCAATATGGAGTTCTGTTACCTATTTTAATTGGTACAGATGGCGTACAGAAAATGTCTAAGTCTCTGGGGAATTATGTGGGTTTATTAGAACACCCTACTCAAAAGTATCAAAAACTACAACAGGTTCCTGACCATCTGCTAGAAGAATATTTTACACTGCTGACAAACTTATCAATAGACAAGCTGCCAGAAAGCCCACGCGATCGCCAAAAATTATTGGCGCAAGAAATCGTGAAACAATATCATGGCGAGCAAGCTGTTAAGGATATTGAAGCAGGAGATATGCCAGAATTTTCGCTGGCACAAGTTCAGTTTCCAGCAAAATTGGCTTTTATCTTGAATACCAGTGGCTTGTGCAAAAGTACTGGGGAAGGCAAGCGGAAAATTTCTGAAGGTGGAGTGCGGTTGGATGGCGATCGCATATCCGATGCCGATGCCAGTATCAGCAACCCTACTGAATTACACGGGCGTGTTTTACAACTTGGGAAAAATAAGTTTGTTCGATTGATACCGTAATGGTTAGTAGATAGTTGTTAGTGGTTAGTTGTTAGTAGATAGTGGTTAGTAGTTTTTCCACCAACCACCAACAACTAACCACCAACCACCAACAACTAACCACCAACCACCAACAACTAACCACCAACCACCAACAACTAACCACCAACCACCAACAACTAACCACCAACCACCAACAACTAACCACCAACCACCAACAACTAACCACCAACCACCAACAACTAACCACCAACCACCAA
>NZ_WJFC01000071.1 GCF_009725235.1 Scytonema sp. UIC 10036 | reverse complement strand
TGCATCACTATAATGAAGTTAAATATTAAAGTTAACTCCATTTTACTCCTAATTAAAGCTACCTAAGCTAATGGGATGGTTTTGGATAAGCAAACTACAACGATTCTGACGTTGGCATAGACTTAAATCAATGGCTCACCCTTGAAAATGAGATAGGAGCTTGCAGAAAAGAAACCTAAAAATAGGTGAAAATACTTTACAAGAGTGAGTTTTACCCCAGATTCACACTTAAGCAGCCAACCCTTACCCAGAAACCAATTCCCGTGTTAGAAGTATGTATCTTCGCAACAATAATGTGCGGATTTTTTGGCATCATCCTTAAAAAGAACCTTGTGATGAAGATCGTGTCTATGGATGTGATGAGCACGGGGGTTGTTGCCTACTACGTGCTGATTGCATCACGAGATGGATTGTTCACACCCATTGTTTCCAACGTCAAAAACAATGGTGCATATGCCGATCCGGTTCCCCAGGCAGTCATATTAACGGCGATTGTCATCGGATTTTCGATTCAGGCGTTAATGCTGGTTGGTGTTATGAAGCTAGCACGGGATAATCCGACCTTGGAAAGCAACGAGATCGAGAAGAACAACACACCATGACTACCATTACGATCGCATGGATTGCACTACCGTTTTTTTTGGGGTTTGTCATTTATCTGATCCCAAGACTTGACAGATACCTGGCACTCCTTGTGACTTTTGCATCAGCAGGGTATGCGTTGCAGCTATTTGTTGAGCGATCGCCACTGACACTAAAGTTACTGGATAATTTCGGCGTCATCTTAACAGTAGACCAATTGAGCGGCTACTTTATCTTAACCAATGCGCTAGTAACAGCTGCCGTCATCCTCTACTGTTGGCATAGCAATAAGACAGCTTTTTTTTACGCACAAACCATCATTTTGCATGGTAGTCTCAATGCTGCATTTGCCTGTTCGGATTTAATCAGTCTCTATGTGGCATTAGAGGTAAGCGGTATTGCCGCCTTTCTCTTGATTGCCTATCCTCGGACTGACCGCTCTATTTGGGTTGGGTTGCGCTATCTATTTGTCAGTAATGTGGCAATGCTTTTTTATCTGATTGGTGCGGTGCTAGTTTATCAGGCGCACCATTCGTTTAGTTTTGGAGGTTTGCGCCAAGCACCTCCAGAAGCGCTTGCCCTCATTTTTCTGGGATTCTTGACAAAAGGGGGAGTTTTTGTATCGGGATTGTGGTTGCCCTTAACTCACTCCGAATCGGAAACGCCAGTGTCGGCTATGATGTCGGGAATTGTGGTAAAAGCTGGCGTTTATCCATTAGTGCGTTGTGCGCTGATGGTGGAAGAGGTTGACCCGATAGTGAGAATCTTTGGAGTCGGAACCGCGCTTCTGGGAGTATTCTATGCAGTCTTTGAAAAGGATACCAAGCGGATGCTGGCGTTTCACACGATTTCACAGCTGGGCTTTATCCTCGCCGCACCAGTCGTGGGTGGCTTCTATGCCCTAACGCACGGGCTAGTCAAATCAGCGCTCTTTCTAATTGTGGGGGCTTTACCAAGCCGAAACCTGAAGGAACTGCAACATCAGGCGATCGCTACCCCAGTGTGGATTGCCCTGGTTATAGCCAGCTTCTCGATTTCTGGCTTTCCCTTATTATCTGGTTTTGGGGCGAAAGTGTTGACAACGAAGAACCTGCTACCTTGGCAAGTTATCGCCATGAACCTTGCAGCCCTCGGAACGGCAATATCGTTTGCCAAGTTCATATTTTTGCCCCATGGGGGAGAAGCAAAGGTAAAATCCGGTTTCTGGGCAGCAGTCATCCTCTTAATTGGTGGGCTAATTGTAGCTAATATTGTGTATTACGAGGCGTATACTGTTACAAATATCATCAAACCTCTGGCAACTATCGGCATTGGCTGGTTGGCTTATTTTGTAATTTTTAAGCGATCGCAACTCAAACTCCCACGTGTCCTCGAAGAATTCGAGCATCTCATCGGTGTCATGAGTCTAATTTTAATCCTGCTATTTTGGAAGGGGTTTGCATGGTTGGGCATCTAAATCTCATATTGCGATTAGCTATATGGTTTCTGCTAACTGCCGATTTCAGTTTGGCAAACATCATCATTGGCGTTGCTATCGCATTTTTATTACCTGGTCGTCAAAAAACCCCAGAAGCCTTAAAAGATTGGTTGCGCGTGCTGGGTGAGATCCTAGTGGCAATTCCGCAAGCCTATATTGAGGCATTTGAAATCATCTTTCGTCCGCACAAGTACGAAAATATAACGATGGAACGAGTCAAACCAGGACGCACGCCCGGTCTCATATTCCTAGACATATTCTTGATTACCTTTACGCCAAAAACTATTGTTTTGAAATATCGCGAAGATGGCTGGTATGAAGTCCACCGGGTTCGACGGAGGAAAAACTCATGAATCTGAACCTAATCACCATCGCAATGCTTCTGGCTCTGCTCATACCCATCTACGAGGTATGTAAGGATGATGATATCTGGCAGAAGATGTTGGCATTTTCCAGCATCGCTTCAAAAACATCAATCTTAATTCTGGTTGTGTCTGTCATGCGCGATGACTGGATGGTTGGTGTTGTTGGGGTCATTATCCTGAGTGTGGGTAATGCGGCATTGATGCTGCTTGCCCATTTACTCAAACGTATGAATGATGTATCGGATTATTAACATATGATTGACATATTGAGTTATACGTGCATTGTTGTAGGGATCGTCTTCTCGTTTTGGGGAACCTCTCACTTACTCAGCAAGCGATCGCTATTGTTTAAGCTCCACAGTCTTTCAGTAGCAGATACCCTCGGTGCAATGAGTATTGTATTCGGGCTGCTCTTAAAAATACCCAGTAAATGGCCTCTACTTATCCTCGCCATCATCACCTTGGCAATCTGGAATACAGTATTGGGCTATGTGTTAGCTTACTGTTCTGGTGAAGGAGACCATCATGAATGATATCTATATCTATATTATGGTCGCCCTGCTGCCATTAGCCGCGTCTATGGTTGTATTTCAAGTTAATCCATATCATGCCCTAGTTACCCGTGGGATATTGGGAGCAGTCGCGGCAATGATTTATGCAGTTCTGGGAGCGGCAGATGTTGCTTTGACCGAGGCATTGGTGGGTACCATGCTTGCCATTACCCTGTACGCGGTTGCAGTGCGTTCATCGCTAGTCATGCGTCTTGGCGTGCTTGAAAATGAGTCAATTGAAGCAGATAAAGATTTGCCAGATGACAAAGCTAATAGTCATTTTGGACAACTGATGAATGAGTTACGCACCATTTTTGACAAACGCCATATGCGTCTGGAGCTTGTGACTTATTACGATACAGAGCGCTTGTACCAGGCACTGATGGACAAAGAAGTTCATATGACCTGTTCCCGACAATTGCGTTCGCGAAGCGGCTGCTTTGCAGCATCGCCCTTGGCGCAAGCTGTACCCAGCTTATCGCAACAGAGCGAAAAGCCATCCTATCACGCTACTACTAGAGTTCGACGCATTTATGAAATCGTGCAAGCTGAACTCACCTCACCAGGAACGACTCTGACTTATGTAAATGCACCAGATTCAGGGGAGAAGCAGGTATGAAATGGGCATACATAGCTGCGGGCATAGCGCTATTTATTAAATTCCTCATCATGCCCAATCCAGCACCAAGCTTACCAGATTTGTCTATTGTCGAAGCAGTGTTACGAGATTGTGGAATACCCAATGTCGTTTCGGGTATTATTTTGAGAAATCGGTTGTATGACACTATCTTCGAGGTCGTAGTATTCACGATCGCAATTATGGGGGCATACTATCTGCTTGCAAATGAAAGACCGTCCTGCACCATCTATCAATTCACAGATAAACCATCTATTATTCTCGCACGTTGGGAGCGACCATTGCTGCATTAGTCAGTATGAACTACGATTCGAGGCATCTCAGTCGGGCGGTGTTTTGCGGCGGGGGTGGCGGGCGAACTGCGATCGGTCTAATTGCATCACTTCATCACCGAGAGGATGCAAAAGATCTACAAGCGCTGGCATGCAGCCACATGGGAAAAAGTATCCGTTCTCGTGTTCATCGTACTATCGGTTGTAACTCTAGCTGGAATAGAGTTACCTCACGGAGAATTAGGCACACTCATCAGTGGAGGAATTATCCCCATACTCAATATTTTGGTTGCAATCAAAGTCGCGTTGGGGTCATGGGCGGTGATTTTGGTTTTTATTCGTTATCGAGGATTGTTATAGTTACCTACAAGATATAAACTTAGATGATTGGTAATGCAAAAATTTCATCGCGGCTGTCTCGCAACTCTCGCTGAGGAGGCGGAGCCTCTAAAAAAGGCATTCCCAGACGGAGCCTGGGAACGAGGTATCGAGGTGAGGAGTTTGGCTCAGTATTAATTATCTAGTAATGCCTCTGAAGATTGTTGTTCTTGTGGCGATTGTTTAAAGGCAAAGCGCAACAAAGGAGGTGCTAAGAATGTTGTCAAAATCACCATAATGACGATCGCGGCTTGTAATGGTTTATCAAGGGTACCACTCGCGGCACCAATTCCTGCAAACACTAACCCGACTTCGCCACGGGGAATCATTCCCACACCAACCGCTAATCGGTTGATTCCGGCTTGACCAAAAACCGACCAACCTGTGACAACCTTACCGATAATCGCTACCACAATTAAGAAGGTAGCAATAATTAATCCTTCTCGATTTCCTGGAACTAAAGGATTGAGAACGCCTAAATCTACTTTCGCACCAACTGTGACAAAGAAAACTGGTACGAGAATATCAGCAATGGGTTTCACCTGCTCATCGAGCTCTTTGCGTTTATCGGTTTCATCCAAAACTAAGCCCGCCGCAAATGCGCCTAAGATCGCTTCTAAATGAATGGCATTACCCAAAAACGCCATGAAAAAGGCAAAGATAAATGCTGGGATAATTAAGTTGCCTCGGGTTTGCAATTTATTGGCAATGGCAACAAAAGTCTGATTGAAATATTTGCCTAATAGAATCGATCCGATGAGAAATACAGTGGCGCTGACAATCAGATAAATGACGTTGAAAATATCAACTTCACCGGTTTTAGCAAGACTTGCAACCACTGCTAACACGATGATACCGAGAATATCATCAATGACAGCTGCGCCGACAATAATTTGACCTTCACGAGATTTTAGCTGCCCAATTTCTGACAAAACTTTAGAGGTTATACCAATACTCGTAGCTGTGAGCGCGGCACCTGCAAAAATTGCCGGAATCACGGGTGCATGAAATAACAAAATTAACCCTGTTGTGCCTGCAGCAAAAGGAACAGCAACACCAACACAAGCCACAATTGTCGCTTGATAACCGACTTTCTGTAATTCTTTTAAATCTGATTCCAGACCGATTTCAAATAACAGAATGATGACACCGAGTTCGGCGAGCACCGAAATGACTTCACTCTGAGTTTGAAAGATAGATGAGATGGCATCAGGATTGAGGTGGTTAATCAATTGCAGAATCGCCATGATGATGGAGTCGCTTGCTGCTGCTCCAGTTTCGGGAAAAACCACCAAATGGAGAGCAGAAGCACCCACAATCACACCACCAACTAATTCTCCCAACACAGGAGGCAAGTCCATCATGCGAGATAATTCACCACCAATTTTACTCGCCAGATAAATGACGACTAAACTGAGCAAGACTCCCGTCAAAACAATAGGAGCATATTCGGCTTCATGAGTTGTTGCGACTAAAGGAGGCTGTAAACCCACAGTGAGGAAATTTAACCAACTCAATAAACTAACTATTGGGTGTGAAAAAATCATGTTTTTGTTTGTGTTGCTGGTTCATTCTGGGATTGAAAGAATTTGGGCAGGCAAAATGCCTACCCAAGACCATGAATTTGAAAGTTCTAACTCATGATTAATAGGTGTTAGGGTAAGTACTAACGCCAAGAGTATTAACAGAACTCTCATGAGGATTCACTAAAGCAACAGCTTGTTTGAGTGCCTCTACACGATGTCCAAACATATAATGCTGCGGTACAAACCTCGAAATTCCAAACTTTTCCAAGCGCCGTTTAACTTTGCCATGGGCACCAACAATGAAGACTTGACGACCTTGTTCGCTGGCATCCTTGATGGCGTTTTCAATTGCCAAAGAAGCGGTGACGCCCAACATTGGGACATCGCTCAAATCGACTATCAACACATCAGAGTCTGCCATGGCTGAGTGTTCGCGTGCGATGGCTTTGGATACCCCAAAGATCATCGGTCCGCTCAAATAGAATAGCAGGACACGTCCATTAGCTCGATCCAGCAATTTTTTCTCTTCATCATTCAAGACAATTGTATCATCAGTATCGCTAATGGTCTTTACTTCCTGAGCTTGCAATTCAGACAGGCGATCGATAGTTAAAATATTGGCAATGAACACTCCCACGCCGACAGCAACAATCAAGTCAACAAATACGGTTAAGAACAAAACACCGTACATGATGATTGTGCCTTTGAGGGATATTTTGTGAGCGCGTTTGAGGAAGCTCCAGTCGAGAATGTCAATCCCCACCTTGAGAGCAATACCAGCCAACACTGCCATTGGGATGGGTTGAGTGACTCTTGCTGCCCACAAAACGACAATCAATAAAATGATTGCACGAGTTAAACCAGATAGAGCTGTAATCGCACCCGTTTGGATATTCACCACCGTTCCCATAGTGGCACCAGCACCAGGTAGCCCACCACACAAACCAGAGACGAGGTTACCGATACCTTGACCTATCAATTCTTTGTCAGATTTGTGTTCGGTGCGAGTTAAACTGTCTGCAATCACTGCCGTCAGGAGAGTATCAATACAACCCAACATCCCCAGCATGGCACCATCAACAACCATTGTTGTCATTTGGGAGGGGGTAAAAGTTGGCATTTGCAATGTTGGCAGTCCGACTGGAATTTCACCAATGCGTCTGATATCCGCACCGCCAAAGATGGTGAGAGAAACGATGGTTCCGACAATGAGTGCCACCAGTTGCGGGGGTGCAAAGCGCTTGAGTTTTTTTGGCATGAAGAAAATAATTGCCAGTGTTAGCGCACCTAAAGCTGTCTCAACTGGATTAATCTTAGTCAATAACTCAGGCAGATTTTGCACCATCCCCAGTACGCCACCTTTCGGATTGGGCTGTCCGACAAAAGGAGCAATCTGCAAAATAATCAGAATTACCCCAATTCCAGACATAAAGCCGGAAATCACACTGTAAGGCATGAGGGTAATGTATTTCCCTAGCTTAAATATCCCAAAGATGATTTGGAATATTCCTGCGAGCATGACGACAGTAAATGCCATTGCCAAGCCGTTTTCGGGGTTACTGGCAGTCATGGAACTGACAATTGCAGTCATGACTACGGTCATCGGTCCGGTCGGTTCAGAAATTAAGGTTGGCGTACCACCAAATAAGGCGGCGAAAAAGCCGACGCAAACAGCACCATAAAGACCTGCCACAGGTCCTGCACCTGAGGCGACACCGAATGCGAGCGCTAAAGGTAACGAAACGATAGCAGCAGTGACACCACCGAATACATCACCTCGTAGGTTTCTAAAATGGATAGTGTTAGTCAATGACATATTAAGGCTATGGGGATAAAAAACAGCAAAATTTTGATTTGTAAAAACTGTCAGCTACTTTGCCTCATTTTTCATGCTTTATGGGCACAAAAAATCAAGCAAAGAAAACTTTAATTCTTTGTAAAGTAGCAAGCTATTATGCCTTTCGACAGGGCAAGCAGCTGAATAAGCACGCCCAATCAAGAAGGCTTAAGTTAAAAATTGTTCAAAAAGTTGACTGCACAAACTTACATAAATTGCAAGTTTTATAGCTTGCCAACTTGAATGGGGTAACAATAGCTTACAACGATATAAGTCAATGTTGTTCATTGAGAAGCTATATTGTTCAATAAATATTAAATTGCTTTCATAGAGAAAAAGCAATACCTGTTAACTAAACTTTGATGGCAATTTGTGGTTTAATTCATCCAGAGGCGATGCTTCACAGTTTGGCAACTGTTGTGTATACTGAATAATCTGCCGTTGTAGCAGGGGTAAGTGATGCTAAGTTGCGTTTATACATCTGATCTCCCTTGTCTCCCTTGTGCCATAAACAAGTGATATCATTTGAAGAATGAATTAACAAATTTCATCTTCGATGATTAGAGAACTTTTAGCTGGACGTTACGAAATCATTGCCTTCTTGAAAAGAGGGGGGTTCGGACATACCTATCTAGCTAAAGATACTCTACTTCCGGGACAACCTACCTGTGTTGTCAAGCAACTACACCCGTTTAGGCGTGACCCTACATCTCTTCAGGAGGCTCAACGTCTGTTCAATTTAGAGGCAGAAAGTTTACAAAAATTAGGAAAACAACACAATCAAATTCCGCAATTATTTGCTTACTTCCAGCAGAAAGGTGAATTATACTTAGTCGAAGAATATATTCAGGGAACTTGTTTGGCTGAACAACTCGTAACGGGTATTGGGCTTCCGGAAGAGCAAGTCGTTAATATTTTGGAAGAGTTGTTAGAGATTCTAGAATTTGTGCATCGCCACAATGCGATTCATCGAGATATTAAGCCGACAAACATAATCAGACGGCATGAGGATAATAAGTTAGTTTTGATTGACTTTGGGGCGGTCAAGCAAGTCACCACTCAGGGATCGGAATTAACCATTACGATCGGCACTCCTGGTTATATGCCATTTGAACAAGCTTCTGGTTATCCTAATTTCAGCAGTGATGTCTATGCAGTGGGAATTATCGGTATCCAAGCCCTAACGGGAATCAATCCCGTTCCTCAAAATGGTAGCGGATTTGCCAAAGACTCTGCTACACAAGAACTGATTTGGCGCGATCGCGTACAGGTTAGTGATGAATTTGCTGAAATTTTAACAAAAATGACTCGTTATGATTATAAATATCGATACCCATCAGCAAAGGAAGCACTGCAAGCTGTCAGAGCCTTGAAAAGTAATGTTTCCACTATTTCATCCTCAGTTCCATCTTTGCCGTTACCACGCTCGTCTAAAGAAGGGAAAATCTTAACTATAGGGCTATCTGTTGCCATTATCACCTGCTTCGCTGTTGTTTTAATCCCAGTCATGATACAAATGTGGCAAAGAAACAGTCTTTCAAGCTATCCACGATTATTGCTAAATGGCAAAGCAGTTAGTAGTAGCCTCAGTAAGGAAGACGACTTTACCGAAACTAATGCTTTCTCAAAAGACCTTTACTTCAGAGATGTCTACGTTTTTGAGGGTCGAAAAGGTCAACAAGTAATAATTGATATGATAAGCCAAGAGCTTGACTCCTATTTGAGCTTGCGTGCTCCTGATGGCAACCAACTAGCTGCCAATGATGACATATCAGTTAATGATTCTAATGCCAGAATTGTAGTGACACTGCCTAAAAATGGCATTTACAAAGTCATTGCTAGTTCTTCGCAAGGGGGAGAAACAGGAGCTTACAGTTTACGAGCTGAAGCAATAAAATAGTAGGTTGGGTTGAGGAACGAAACCCAACATTTAATGAAGAGGAACGAAACCCAACATTTAATGAAATAGTTGGGTTTTACTACACAATACATTTGGCCATTTAAGATTTACTTTATAAATGACCTCTTAAGCAAGTCAAAAGTCTACAGTTGTTAATAAAGTTCAAGAAATCATACATAAGTACATAAAATTTTGACATAATTGAGTGTTATTATAGTAGTTATCCTAGATATAAACACTAACTAATTTTTGATTTTTCCAGCTCTAATTTTTAAATCCTTTATTGTTAATAATTTTAGAAAATGAATAACATTTAGAGCCATGGTTAATACCCTTAGGAAAAGCTGGAAATTAGTTAGGCTTGAGGGCGTTAAAAGTAGCAAAACTTGCACTGCTAAGTTTTTCTAGCAGAAGTACGCAGTACTGTGGTCAAATATATATAAATTTTTACAAGCGGCTAATCTGCAAACTGCTACTTGGAGGCTCAGTTTTTCCTCTCCTTGAAAAGCACGTTTTCATAATAAATTTTAAGCCGAGAGTTTTTAACGATGAAAAAGTTATCAGTTGTAAGAGTTATAGCTACAGGTATTGCTACAGGAGCGATCGCCGTTTTCAACACATCTCAGGCGTTAACCCAGACTTCTCCCAGTCAGGTTCTGTTTTTTTGCAGACAGGGATACGATCCAGGAGTGAAACAATCTGTACCAACGACCTTTGCCCAACGTCCCCAGCAAAGAAAAACTGCTATTATTCGCTGGAAATCAGGTCAGTTGGGTCGATGGGAGCCAATGAAACGGTGTGAAGCAGTATCGCCTAGATTCCAGAGTGCTTACGATAAAGGGGCTTTAGCTTATCTGACTTATGGGTGGATAAACCGTCAACGCGTGATCTGCTCTACCAGAGATTACGGGGGACCTTGTGAAGAATTGCTATTTACCCTCAAAACTGAAGATAATCCCGTCCAAGTCCTGAACCAACTGAATTCTATTCTTGGAGGAAACGCTAACTCAGTTCTGAATCAAAATACAGGTGAATCTCAAGTATATATTCGCTTTGATGTTGACGAGTTCTTGAAGCAAGCAAGAGCCCAAGAATAAGCAATTCACAATTCAATCTCAGGATCGACTCGCTCATGTAAAATCCACGCATCTCAAACCCAAAATGAAACCCTACTCTCTCACCCTAGTTGCTTCCCTCAGCAGTATATTACTGCTTCCCGTTCCCGGTATCTGGTTGCTTACTCCCTCAGTGGTAGCATCTCAACAAATGACGAATCAACTGTCTGCTGATGAACTGCGGCGTCTGAGTGAGTCAGTGACTGTCAGGGTATTTGCTGATACAAACAAAGGATCGGGAACTTTGATTCTGAAGCTTGGGCAAGTCTATACTGTCGTTACCAACGCTCATGTCACGAATTCGGGGAAATCTTATCGCATCCAAACCCCAGACGGCAAAACCCATCGGGCTGAAATGATTCCGGGGATAAACTTTCAAGAAAAGGATGTAGCACTGTTGCAATTTGAAGCACGAGAAAACTATGCCGTCGCTTCAAAAACTTCCTCAAACCCAACTACAGGAGAGAAAATTTGGGCTGCGGGATTTGCTTACGACAGCGACAAGCTAGTGATGACGGAGGGGGAAATCTCCTTGTTACCGAAAAAGGCGTTGGAAGGGGGATACCAGATTGGCTATAGCAACGAGATTCGTCAGGAAATGAGTGGGGGACCAATCTTCAACCAAAGGGGAGAGTTAATCGGAATTAATGGGCGGCGTGCTTTTCCCATGATCGAAAAGTATCGCTTTGAAGACGCCTCAATCCCAAATGAGCAACAGCAAGAAGCGATGAGGCGTTACAGTTGGGGAATACCCATTGCTACGGTTGTGGGGAGAATGGAAGCAAATAGGTTTTATCAACAGGGATTGAAACAATATCAAGCTTGGGAGCATGAAGAAGCAATAGCAGCCTTTAACGAAGCGATTCGCCGCTACCCTGGGTATGCAGAGGCATACTATCACCGGGCATTGGCTAAGATGAAAGACGCTCGCTATCATCAAGAAGGCTTCAGGTGGAATCGCTACAGACAGGAAGCAAGAGCAGATATGCAGCAAGCAGCTACCCTGTTTCAAGCCCAAGGAAAACAAGCACAAGCCTACCGCAGCCAAGGCTACGTCTACAGGTTTGGAGAAGAACCGAAAAAAGCTATCCAAGCATTCAACCAAGCACTGCGCTTCAACTCCAATGATGTGCCAACATACATGGGAAGGGGTTTGGCTTATGCAACATTAGAAGAATACGAAAAAGCCCTGGCAGATTACAACAAAGCTATTGAAATTCAACCTAACTCTGCGGAAATCTATTATGGTCGGGCTTCAGTTTATTATAAGAAAGAAGACTACCAGGCAGCCGTTGGTGATTACACTAAAGCGATTGAACTCAAGCCTGACTTTTTTGAAGCTTATGTCGCTCGAGGTGAAGTTCATGGGATTTTGTTAGGCAATTTGCAAGCAGGGATGGTTGATGTTAATAAAGCCATTGAAATCAAACCTGATTATGACTTAGCTTACGAGACTCGAAGTCAAATACGCTGGTGGTTAGGAGATTTCCAAAGAGGGTTAGCTGATTCTAATAAAGCCATTCAACTTGACCCTAAGAATGCTCTTGCTTACGCAATCAACGCCTTATTTCATAATAGACTAAAAAACTACCAACAAGCGATCGCTGACGCTAACCAAGCGATTGCACTCGGAATTGACAAGTTTGACAAGAGGTTAGCGGCATTGGTTTACCTGTTTCGAGGAAAATCATATTTTGACCTCGAAAACTACTCAACTGCAATTCCAGATTTGGAGAAAGCCATTAGACTTATCCGTGAAAATAAACCGACTGATAACACCCCATTCCTAGACATTTCAGTTCAGGAAATCCTTAGAGCAGCTCGACAAGCGGTAACTAGCCCTCAAAGAACTTTACCAGATGTGATGGCGAAAGTAGATGCCATTGCCAAGCAGATTACGGTGCAGATTGATTCCCCTGGTAGTTTCCGCTGTCAAGGTTCGGGGGTGATTATATCCCGAAAAGAAAACACCTACACCATCCTCACCTCGGAACACGTCCTGCGCGAAAGCCCAAACTGCAATGCCAAGCAAATTGAAGTTGTCACTCATGACTCTCAGCAATATCAAGTCAATAGCAGTACCATCAAACGCATCCAGGGGGCTGACTTGGCAGTCTTGCAGTTCACCAGTTCCCAAGCTTATCAAGTTGCGACTCTAGCAAATTACAAAAATAAAACATTAAATTGGGTTTTTGTCTCTGGAATACCTGCATCTCAAAACCGTTATCAATTGACTGCAGGACAACTATGTAGTAAAGAATTAGGAGCAACAAACACTATTAACTCCCTTTCCTTTACTTACGGTTATCAGCTGATTTATAACAATCTTACTGGTGCTGGAATGAGCGGCGCACCCGTATTAGATACAGAGGGACGGGTGATTGGCATTCACGGACGGGCTGAAGGTGAAATTCCCATCGCAGAGGTAGGGGAGTCTCCTCCCATACAATTAGGTTTCAGCTTGGGGGTTCCCATCCGTACTTTTATCCGTTCAGCTAGTCTAGTGGGAATCAATCCTCAGAGTCTATCCTTAAAAACGAATGTGCCCGTGGCAATAGGAATGACCTATAACGAAAAGCTTCGAGAATCCTTACGCAAAACGATTCCAGTACCAGGGAACAACGCAGATGCAGTTGCTTGGCTAAATTATGGCAATCAATTGTGGCGTTTAGATTTACACCCAGAGGCAATAGGTGCTTATGAAAAAGCGACTCAACTTAAGCCTAACTCTTATCAAGCCTGGTATGCTCGTGGAAAAGTTTTGTTGATTTCCCCAGGGTTATCACAAGCAGCTCTAGAATCTTTCGATAAGGCGGTTCAACTGAAACCAGACTTTAGCCCTGGTTGGTATGAGCGAGGACAGGTATTAGAAGAATTGAAACGATACGAAGAGGCAATAAAATCTTACAATAAGGCAATTGAACTTGAACGTGAGTTTTTTGGTGCTTATTATCAACGGGGGAGCGCTTACTACAAACTAAAAAACTACAAGAAAGCCCTAGCTGATTACACGACAGCCATTGAACTTCAGCCTGACAATGCTCAAGCCTATTTCGATCGAGGTAGTACTTACTCGAGCCTAAAAGAATACCAAAAAGCCATTACAGATCACACTAAAGCCATTGAACTCGATCCTGAGTTTGTTTATGCTTACCACGGACGGGGTAATGCTTACTCGAGTTTAAAAGAATATCAAAAAGCCATTACAGATTACAATCAAGCCATTGAATTAATAGCTAATACGGCTTTTCTTTATCAACCTGGGAAAGTTAAGGTTGAGTCTTCTTTGTATGTAGAGCGAGGCATTGTTTACTTTTACCTAAAAGACTATCAAAAAGCTATAGCCGACTTCACCAAAGCTATTCAAATCGAACCTAAAAACCGTAATGCTTATGTCGTGCGGGGTCATCTCTATGCATATAAAGAAATCAAAGACTACCAGAAAGCTTTGGCAGATTTTAGAAAAACTCTTGAACTTGACCCAAAATATATTAATGGATACATTGGACTTGGGCGTGTCTATTATAAATTAAAAGACTATGAAACAGCAATTGCTCAATATAACAAAGCCATTGAAATCGAACCTAAGAGCAGTAATGCTTATAAAGAGCGAGGTTATGTTTACGGGGATTTAGGTGACTACCAGAAAGCTAGGGCAGATTTCAGAAAAATCATTGAAATTAACCCTAAATATATCGAAGGCTACATCGGGCTAGGGTATGTTTATCGTAAATTAAAACACTATCCAACGGCAATTGCCCAATATAATCAAGTGTTAAAATTAGATCCAAACTATGCTCAAGCTTACAATGGGCTAGGAAACATTCAATATCAGCAAGGAAACTACCAAAAAGCCATTGAATATTACAATCAAGCTATTAGCAAAGACGCAAAATACTGGGGAGCAATTGCCAATATTGGCATGGTTAAATACGAAATAGGCGAAGTCGATGCAGCTATGACTCAGTGGCAAGCGGCTCTTAAAATCGATGAAAAAGCTGCAGAGCCTCAATTAGCTCTTGCTGTCGCCCTTTATGCCAAAGGTAAACGAGAACAAGCTCTAAAGATGGCGGAAACTGCCTTAAAATTGGAGAAGCGCTTGGGAGAAATAGATTATCTTAAAGAGCAACTCTGGGGAAATTCTCTGCTAGCAGACGCCCAAAGGTTGTTGGCTACTCCCAGCATTCAAGCTCTGATCTCTAAATCTCAATGAGGATTGGGGAGGGGTAGCAATTTCTCATACTATGACCGAAACCGAGTTACATTTGTTTACCAACAACAGAAAGAAACATCTCCAAATCGAGTTGCCGGCATCAAGAATTTGCAAATCTTTACAAGCCGCTCAATTTTGACGATTGGGAATATGACCTTTTGCGACGGCTAGTAGAACATATTTTGCCCTTAAACAGAAGAAAGACAAAACTTGCTCATGTAAAATCCACGCATCTCAAACCCAAAATGAAACCCTACTCTCTCACCCTAGTTGCTTCCCTCAGCAGTATATTACTGCTTCCCGTTCCCGGTATCTGGTTGCTGACTCCTTCAGTGGTAGCATCCCAACAAATAACGAATCAACTGTCTGCTGATGAACTGCGACGTCTGAGTGAGTCAGTGACTGTCAGGGTATTTGCTGATACAAACAAAGGTTCGGGAACTCTGATTCTTAAAGTTGGGCAAGTCCATACTGTCGTTACCAACGCTCATGTCACGAATTCGGGGAAATCTTATCGCATCCAAACTCCAGATGGCAAAACCCATCGGGCTGAAATGATTTTGGGGATGGACTTCCAAGGAAAGGATGTAGCACTGTTGCAATTTGAAGCACGGGAAAACTATGCCGTCGCTTCAACAACTTCTTCAAACCCAACTACAGGAGAGAAAATTTGGGCTGCGGGATTTGCTTTTGATAGCGACAAGCTAGTGATGACGGAGGAGGAAATCTCCTTGTTACCGAAAAAGGCGTTGGAAGGGGGATACCAAATTGGCTATAGCAACGAGATTCGTCAGGAAATGAGTGGGGGACCAATCTTCAACCAAAGGGGAGAGTTAATCGGAATTAATGGGCGGCGTGCTTTTCCCATGATCGAAAAGTATCGCTTTGAAGACGCCTCAATCCCAAATGAGCAACAGCAAGAAGCGATGAGGCGTTACAGTTGGGGAATACCCATTGCTACGGTTGTGGGGAGAATGGAAGCAAATAGGTTTTATCAACAGGGATTGAAACAATATCAAGCTTGGGAGCATGAAGAAGCAATAGCAGCCTTTAACGAAGCGATTCGCCGCTACCCTGGGTATGCAGAGGCATACTATCACCGGGCATTGGCTAAGATGAAAGACGCTCGCTATCATCAAGAAGGCTTCAGGTGGAATCGCTACAGACAGGAAGCAAGAGCAGATATGCAGCAAGCAGCTACCCTGTTTCAAGCCCAAGGAAAACAAGCACAAGCTTACCGCAGCCAAGGCTACGTTTACAGATTTGGAGAAGAACCGAAAAAAGCTATCCAAGCCTTTAACCAAGCACTGCGCTTCAACTCCAATGATGTGCCAACATACATGGGACGAGGCTTAGTTTATGCAACATTAGAAGAATATGAAAAAGCCCTGGCAGATTACAACAAAGCCATTGAAATCCAAGCTGATTCTGTGGAAGTCTATTATGGTCGGGCTTCAGTTTACTCTAGAAAAAAAGATTATCAGGCAGCCGTTGGTGATTTGACTAAAGTCATCGAACTCAAGCCAGAGTTGTTTGAAGCTTACTTCCATCGGGCTATGATTCGTCATGATTTAGGCGATTTTCAAGCAGGGATAGCTGATGTGAATAAAACCATCGAAAACAAACCTAATTATACTGCAGCATACATTGTGCGAAGTAATCTCCGCTTATTTCAAGGAGATTTGCAGGGAGGGTTAGCTGATTTGAATAAAGCCATTCAACTTGACCCTAAAGACGCTATTGCCTACTCAGGTAGAGTTCTAATTCACAATAGACTCAAAAACTACCAACAAGCGATCGCTGATGCTAACCAAGCCATTGCGCTCGGAATTGAGAAATCTGACCCGAAGTTGGGGGCTATGGTTTACGGGTTGCGAGGCAAATCATATTTTGACCTAGAAAACTACTCAACCGCAATACTAGATTTGGAGAAAGCCGTTCCACTTTTTCACGAACACAAACTGACTGATAACCCTGCATACGTTACAGTGCAAGAAACCCTCAAAGCCGCCCGACAAGCGGCAACTAGCCCTCAAGCAACTTTACCAGATGTGATGGCGAAAGTAGATGCCATTGCCAAGCAGATTACGGTACAGATTGATTCCCGTGGTAGTCTGCACTGTCAAGGTTCGGGGGTGATTATTTCGCGAAAGGGAAACACATACACCGTCCTCACCTCAGAACACGTCCTGCGCGAAAGCTTAAACTGCAATCCCAGCCGAATTGAAGTTGTCACCCATGACTCTCAGCGATATCAAGTCAATGGCAGTACCATCAAACGCATTCAGGCGGCTGACTTGGCAGTGTTGCAGTTTACCAGTTCCCAAACTTATCAAGTTGCGACTCTGGCAAACTATAACAATAAACTAGTCAATTGGGTTTTTGTCTCTGGAATACCTGCATCTCAAAACCGTTATCAATTGACTACAGGACAACTATATGGTAATGAATTAGGAGCAACATCCACTATTAACTCCCTTTCCTTTACTTACGGTTATCAGCTGATTTACAACAATCTTACTGGTGCTGGAATGAGCGGCGCACCCGTATTAGATACAGAGGGACGGGTGATTGGCATTCATGGACGGGCTGAAGGTGAAGTTCCCATCGCAGAGGTAGGGGAGTCTCCTCCCATACAGTTAGGTTTCAGCTTGGGGGTTCCCATCCGTACTTTTATCCGTTCAGTCGGTCTGGTAGGAATTAATCCTGAAAGTCTATCGTTAAAAACGAATGCGCCCATGGGCTTGGGAATTGCCTATAACGAAAAGCTTCGGGAATCCTTACGCAAAACAATTCCAGTACCAAGGAACAACGCAGATGCAGTTGCTTGGCTAAATTATGGCAATCAACTGATGCGTTTAGATTTACACCTAGAGGCAATCGGTGCTTATGAAAAAGCCATTCAACTTAAGCCAAACTCTTATCAAACCTGGTATGCTCGTGGAAAAGGTTTTTCTATTTCCTCAAGTTTACCACAAGCCGCTCTGGAATCTTTTGATAAAGTTGTTCAACTGAAACCAGACTTTAGCCCTGGTTGGTATGAGCGAGGACAGGTATTAGAAGAATTGAAGCGATACGAAGAAGCAATAAAATCTTACGATAAGGCAATTGAACTCGACCCTGGGTTTGTTGGTGCTTATTATCGACGAGGAGGTGTTTACAACCAACTAAAAAACTACCAGAAAGCCCTAGCTGATTACACTAAATTCATTGAACTTAACCCTGACAATACTTTTGCCTACTTCTTTCGAGGTAGTGCTTCTTTTTTCTTAAAAGACTACCAGAAAGCCATCACAGATTTCACCAAAGCCCTTGAACTCGATCCTAAGTATTTTAATGCTTACCACCGACGAGGTACTACTTATCTTTCCTTAGGAGAATTTCAGAAAGTTGTAGCTGACTACACCAAAGCCATTGAATTAATACCTAAGGCAAATAGTGACTATCTCTATGGAACAATAAATGATTCTACTTTGTCTTCCCTGTATAAAGTTCGAGGCACTGCTTACAAAAGGTTAAAAAACTACCAAAAAGCCCTAGCCGACTACAACAAAGCTATTGAAATTGAACCAAAGAAGACGGATGGTTATGACTTTCGTGGTTATTTTTATCTCGATGTAAAAGACTACCAGAAAGCTTTGGCAGATTTCAGAAAAACTCTTGAAATTGACCCAAAATATATCAAAGGTTACATAAATATTGCCTCTGTCTACCGTAAATTAAAAGACTACCAAACAGCAATTTCTCAATATAACCAAGCCTTAAAATTAGATCCCAACTATGCTCAGGCTTACAATGGGCTAGGAAACATTCAATACCAACAAGGAAACTACCAAAAAGCCATTGACTATTACAATCAAGCTATTAGCAAAGACGCAAAATATTGGGGGGCGATTACCAATATTGGCATGGTTAAATACGAATTGGGCGAAGTCGATGCAGCTATGACTCAGTGGCAAGCGGCTCTTAAGATCGACGAAAAAGCAGCACAACCACAATTAGCTCTTGCTGTCGCCCTTTATGCTCAAGGTAAACGAGAACAAGCTCTAAAGATGGCGGAAACCGCCTTAAAATTGGAGAAGCGCTTAGGAGAAATAGATTATCTTAAAGAGCAACTCTGGGGAAATTCTCTGCTAGCAGACGCCCAAAGGTTGTTGGCTACTCCCAGCATTCAAGCTCTGATCTCTAAATCTTAATGAGGATTGGGGAGGGACGCAAGGCCGCCGCGCCCCTACATCTTTTCCACCAGATGTCTATTGCTGTAGGGTTGGAGGATAGTTCTTTCGCGATTATCATCGATCGCGAATTTCAGGGTTTAGAGGCTCTGCCTGATGCAATGCATTACATGGCATTGAACCAAGCGAGTAGAAAGATTGTAGTGACGATGTAGTTCGGAGCAGCCCGACTTTTTGTTGTTATTTGCTGCATAGGGCAAAAAGGTAGCTGAAAAATTTAGCTAAAAGCCCCTTGACATTGTGTAAAAGCTTATATTACATTTGTAGTATGAAAAACAAGCCTCCTCAAA
Source organism: Scytonema sp. UIC 10036 (assembly GCF_009725235.1). The sequence continues at coordinate 39,891 of NZ_WJFC01000071.1, read as the reverse complement.
AGGCAAAACTACAAGTCCTTGGAACCTTAACAATCCCATAGATGCCCCTTTTGGGGTCGCGATTGGCGTTCGACTGCTCCGAAACCAACAAACGGACGGTTGCAGGATTCGGGTTCAATTCCCGACGGCTCCACTTGCCTTGATTTTGACTCTTGTTGCAATAGTCTAATTGAGGCAATACCTGCGGTGCTGCGCTCAACGCAGAACGCAATTATTCATCCCTTGGGTCTGTAGCTCTAATGGTAGAGTTCCCGGATGTCACTTGTGCCCTAACAGAAAAAGCTTACATACTAGCTCAACAGTAGAGCGATCGTCTATTAAACGATAAGTTGCAGGTGCGATTCCTGTGTGTGTTACCACAGCTTTTTCAACTTGCATGAGGTGTGAGTGCAACTCTCACAGGGAGGGTATCGGTTCAATCCCGGTCAGATCCACTCAATAATTTGTAGTTAAAAAGAGGTGATTGCAATGGTTCATATTCGATTTGAAGGACGTTCTGTTGATGTTGCAGAAACACAACTGGGAATTGCAGCTTCTATGAATGATGTGGCAGTGAAGGAGCGGGTTGCTCGGCATCTTGATGTGAATTGCGATCGCCTATCTGCTTACATAGTAGATCGTCGTCCTAGTGGCGATTTGATCGTTCGCCCTGAAGCCGTCTACGGTTGAAGATTTTAGTTTTCCGCGCCCTGACTTGTAAAGCTTACAAACTATCCGGCAACGGATCTGCAGGTTCGATTCCTGCCGCTTCCACTGATGGGAGCGTAGCCTAATTGGTAAAGGCAATTGTGACAATTGCTTTGCTAACTTGCGCGGAATTCTAATTATTTAAATCAAATTTCTAAAAAGTAAAATTTCACTTCGTGCCCTAACCGGAAAAGCTTACATACTAGCCTAATTGGAAAAGGCACTTGACTTGAAAGCAAGCGATTACAGGTTCAAATCCTGTGTGTGAATCAACAGCTTTTTCAACTTGCATGAGGTGATTTATTCATTAATTGGCAGTTGTTGCCGCGTCCCGACCGCAGAAGCTTACATAACTCTCTCATCAGTTATACACCATGCTTCTACAACTTGCGCGGTGACTCGATCGCCCTGCATGCAACATCTGCCTCCTGCAATGCGTGGATTTTAGATTGCAATCCAAAATCCAAAATCTAAAATCTAAAATCCAAAATTATTAGAGGAGGTTATCATGAATACTGTAGAACGTGACCTGCGCTTGGAAATGCTCAACAGCTTGCTGACAACTCCTCACCGCAAGCTAGAGCAAGTCGCAGAAATTCATAAGTTAATTGTTGAATTAGATCCACTTTTTTACGGGCACTTGGCAGTTTGGTATCAGCGTCATGGTGATGTCCGCGACCACAAGGAAGTGTTTGTTGCTCACTTATTAACCAGCAATTTGATAGAACACCGAGATGCTGGATTTATGATGCTGCAAGAATTTCCTCCCTATGAAGTGGCTCGTGTAGTAGACTTCATGAAACAGCAGCAAAATAAATTGCCTCGTTCGGCTCGGACTGCGGTACGACGTTATTTAAAGACAAGGGAGAGCAATCCGGCTCTGTTCGATCGCGCTGCACTGCGGGGTCGCAAGGCAATGAAGCACTTGTATGCTTCGCTGCACATCAAGCCGAATGAACGGGCAAATGCGATTCTATTCCGCGATACTCCTCCAGAGGGTTCGTTAGCAAATGTATTGAAGCAGCTTGCTAAGGCAGAAAGTGCTGCAGAACAAGCACGGCTGATTGTGGAGTTTAACATTCCCTACACGATCGCAATTGGTGCCATCAAGCAACTTACACCAGTTGTATTGGTTGCCTTAATCAACAGCATGACTCCCCAAGAAGCAATCAACAACCTCAAGTCTCTGCAAGCTAGAGGTGCAATGGATAACCCAGCAGTCAAGAAGCTGATTGATTCCAAGCTGGAAGAAGCATCTAAAAGTGGGCGTGTTGCAGCATTCAAAGCACAGATTGCCGCAGACGCGGTTTCTTTAGATGCAGACACCGTTGCCCAACTGGAAAAGGTGACAAACGAACAGGTAAAACGGCGCGGTGCGATCGCTCACCCAACTGCCCTACTGGTAGACAAGTCCGGTTCAATGGAAAATGCGATCGAGATTGGTAAGAGACTGGCTGCTCTAATCTCTGGTATCACTCAGGCAGAACTGTTTGTCTACGCCTTCGACACCATTCCTTACGCTGTTACAGCAAAAGGCAAAGAGTTGACCGACTGGGAACGTGCTTTCCAGTACATTAACGCAGGTGGTAGTACTAGCATCGGTTGTGCATTGGAAGCAATGCGAAAGAAGAAGCAGGTGGTTGACCAAATTATCCTGGTTACAGATGAAGGCGAGAATGCTGCTCCTTACTTCGGTGAAGTTTACAAAACCTACTGCCGGGAGTTGGCAGTAATACCGAATGTAGTGATTGTCCGTGTAGGTACTCATTACGACTGGCTGGAGAGCCAATTGAAGCAGCAGCAAGCACCTGTAGAAACCTTCACTTTCCTTGGTGATTACTACAGCTTGCCAAACCTCGTCCCACTGCTAACGCGCCCCTCTCGCCTGGATTTGCTGATGGAGATTTTGGATATGCCGTTGCCTGTGCGAGATGATAAGTAGAACCGCACCGTTGGTAGGGGCGCGGCGGCTTTGCGCCCCTACAGATACTATAGGGCTGCCTTTGTAGCCTTGTTTAAAAAAATTGCTATTATTTATGCCTGACATCCGTAAGCTAATCAATCAAATTGCGATCGCAGAAGCACAATTGTCTACCACCCAATTCCTTGCACCCTGTGTCAAAGGTGGACGGGTTCGCACACGAGTAGCTGGGATGGTCTACACCTTCCGTCCAAAACCCAGTCAATTTGAAGGTTGGGGCATCTTTCAGCCTGTAGATGAGAAAACAGCAACAGTTGTAGAAGAAGCAGACTTACCCCAGGTTGCGGAATACCTGCAACACTTTCCCCAAATACGACTGCGGTTAGCACACCAACTGCGCTTCCAAACTTGGTTGGCATACCCTGTAAATGAAGTAGATATGCGTCAACGGTTGAAGGTCGTTAAGCCTCTTCCAGTGCATTTAGTCACTGAGGGTGTCGCCTTTGAGCAAATTATTGCTCGCTGGAATGGGCAATCCTGCTGGTTTGAGGAAGTCGATCGCCGTACCGATCCGGCTATTTCTGAAACTTTGCAATCTGCTGTTAAGCAATTCATTCCTGCATCTTTATTACAGTTTAAGGGCATGACTCCAGAAATCCGCACAGTGTATGAATTAGCAACTCGGCGCATTGAGGGATTTGCTCAACCTCAACAGGATGAAAGGAGATTGAGAAAGGCTTTGCAAATTGGCGGAGGTTCTTTAAACCAATTCCACGATCGCGGCGATTACTGGACAGTCGATTGGACAACGGCTGATGGTGTTCGCCATAGTAGTGCGATCGCTAAAACTGATTTGACTGTTGTAAGTTCTGGTATTTGTCTGAGTGGACGCGATGGCGATTTTGACTTGCAATCCTTAGTGGGTGTCATGGAACAACGGGGGTCTTGAGAACATTTAAAACGTAGGGAACCTTTTGCCTTTATTAAAAATTATTATGAGTATCTTTTTTCACGAACAGCTTTACCGCACCAATGCTGTGATGGCAAAGTTAAAAAACTATCCTGTAACAATTTGTGGGGCTGGAGCATTAGGAGCTAACATAGCTGAAAATTTAGCTCGGTCTGGTTTTGATAGACTTACAGTGATAGATCGCGATCGCATTGAAGAGCGCAATCTTTCAACTCAGCCTTACTACCGTTCCGATGTGGGAGCGTTTAAGGCGAAGATACTAGCTAACAATTTATACCGAGCAATTGGTACTAAAGTTGATGCTAAAACCAAGGAGTTGACATCAGCAAATACAATTCAACTACTCCAAAGCAGCCAGCTAATTGTTGATGTTTTTGACAATAGTGTGGCACGCCAAGCAGTGAAAGATTATGCCGAACAATTCAATATACCTTGTCTTCATGCTGGACTATCGGCTGATTATGCAGAAGTGATTTGGAATGACGTTTATCGCGTTCCTTCCGATGCTTATGATGATGTCTGTGATTATCCGTTGGCACGAAACCTGGTGATGTTAACCGTCGCTGTGGCGTGTGAAGCGATCGTTTCATTCATTGCCACAGCAGAACAGCGTAACTTCACTATCACCCAAAAGGATCTAGCTGTTCAATCTCTGTTTTTTTAACCTGAAAACACAAAAACACGTAGGTTGGGTTGAGGAACGAAACCAAACATTTACAGATATTTGCTAGGTTTTCCTAAAGGGAAAGCCCAACATAAAAAAATTCTTATCCGAGTAGTATTGCCATTACTTCTTCAGATACAATTAATTTAAATTATATTGTTTTTTACATTAATCAAGTTCCGCTACTTGCCTTAAGCGTTGCTGCTGTAACTCAATGTCGTCACAATATCTAAGAATATGTTGTAGAGTCCGAAATGCCCCAGATTTTGTTCTTTCAACCCAATGTTCAGGAAAGAAAATTTTTGAGCACAAAGGAATAATTAAATCTAGCAACTTCCTAGCTGTCAGTGTTTGTGTGTGTGGGTCATCAAGAATCATCTGTATTTGAGTTCTAACTGGTTCTAAATTGGCATCTAGTTGTTTCTGAATCTGCATTCTTTTTTGGAGTCTAGATGACCACATTTTTAAATTCTTTTCCTCTACTTTCAGTACTTGTTCTTGAAGTTGTTCGTCAGTCCAACCCCGTTTTGCTTGAGCTTCCGCGTAATGACGGGTAAACAGAAATTTTCTAGCTTCTTCTGACGTTGGCAGTGAGGACGAAACGTTAATCCATTTGTTGTAATGCTTAACTTGCGGTAAATAACCTTTGCTGCATTGAACTACGCGACCCATTGTAATCAGCCTTCCCGTCAAAACAGAATGACTTTCAAACACGCCTAAGTTAGGATAATCATGAGACGTAACTGTTTGAACCATAAAAACCTCTTTATTCAGTAATATTAAGTTTATCGAAAAATGAGGAAAGATATAACAGCAGGGTTTAATTGCTGAAAGTTTTTTAAATAAATTCTGCAAACACTAACTGTTGCAAAAAAGTACGAAGATGTAAGCACAAGCAGTGTTGATGCCTTATTTGAAGACTAGTTATTTGACACTTGGTCTTAAACTCCCTCCTTTTACCAACACGTGCTTGCTGCTTGGTAATTCCATCTATATTTGAGGGAGGCGATCGCACTCCCTATGTAACTCCGAGGTATAAAGGTCATGAACCGGTACAGCAGTATAGCCGTTAGCAAAGCTATTGCGAAGTAGTGGATAGCAGCATTGTTTAGAAGCACATATTATCTGAACTACCTCAAAACTGGTGTAAATTGAGCCACCATATCGGATACGTGGTTAAGCTATGAGAGAATATAAAAAGTTCTGCTGATTGTTCTTATTGGATAAAATTTATAATTCACAGCCTTTTTAGTACTATTGTATTAATCCATGAATGATAGATTTAGCCACAATCAACTTTCTCTTTTAGAAGAATTTGAAAAAAGCCATCACAAGATTGGTTCAAGTCTGCCTATGCCCGATGCAGATGTAATTGTGTATGACAATTTTTTCTCTGACAATGAGAGTGATACGATATTTTCTGTTTTGTATGAAACTGTAACATGGCGACAGGAAGTTACATATCTCTATGGTAAACAGGTTGCTCTACCAAGACTGACTGCTTGGTTTGGAGATAAAGGAAAGTCATACACATATTCCAAGATTAAAATGGAACCCCAGCCTTGGATTCCTGTTTTAAAGGCAATTAAGCTTCAAATTGAAGAAGCCTCTTGTCAGCAATTTAATAGTGTTTTGCTGAATTTATATCGTGATGGAAGAGATAGTATTGCTTGGCATAGTGATGATGAAAAGGAACTTGGTACTAACCCTGTAATCGGCTCTGTGAGTTTTGGTGGCACTCGTCACTTGATGTTCAGGCACAAACAAACAAAGGAATTAAAATTTAATATTGAATTAACGCATGGTAGTTTATTACTAATGCAAGGAACTACCCAACAGTTTTGGCAGCATCAAATAGCAAAGACGAGTAAACCTGTTCAGCCAAGAATAAACCTCACTTTTAGACAAATCATCTAGACTGGAACCAGATGCTGAGACCAGACAAGTTTACTGACGCGAGCGATAATTAGTACCTGTATTTATGAGAGAAAAAAGATGCTAGATGACTCAATAAAAGATTTAGAGATTGTTGCCCACGTTATGACAATTGCTCAAACTCATAAAATCAGCGTGTCTGCTGCCTTGGATTTATATATCAAAAAGCTGAAAGTAGAAGCCGAACACGTAAAACCAAGTGGGTTATCTTTAAAGTTAAAACAAAGTCTAAGTCAAGAAAAATGGGAATTATTAATGAGTTATATACATCATCATCCCACAAATGAAGAACTGTCCCAAGTGTATTACCAAGCTAGACAAGAGGGGAAGTTGAAAAGAGTTAAACTGTTAGTTGGAGGAAATTTTTACATTAGAAACTCTGATTTTGTAGGAAATAAATATCTGCAACCGGGCGTTACGCTTGAAGCCGAAGTGTACGACAATATCATATGTCAAGTTTGGCTCTCACCAACTGAATGTGAATTTATTTTTATGGATGAATTGGAGTTTATTTAAAAGCCTTAGCTATCACATTCTTTGTAGTACGCATCACTCATCACTGTCATAAGCGCTGGCTCGATCCAAAAGTTCCATCGAGGCTGAGTCAAGTTTAAGATTGACCGCTTTGATAATTTCATTAAGTTGCTCGAGCTTTGTCGCACTGACGATAGGAGCAGTAATGCTCTGACGCTGGATGAGCCATGCGAGTGAGATTTGGGTGGGAGTCGTATTATAAGTTTTTGCCAACTCATCAATTGCCTCTAAAATTCGGAAGCCACGAGCGTTTAAATATTTCTTTACATAACCTGCACGGGAACTATTGGTTAAATCTTTTTCCGAACGATATTTTCCGGAAAGGAAACCACTGGCGATCGAGACATTAACGGCTATCTGGATTGCCTCATGGAGCAATCCAAACCCATACTGGTCAAACTCGACTAAAGTATCTGCTGCCAAAACGGCTGGGGCTTCCTTAAAGACTAGTGAACAAGGGTGTTTATCTGTGCCATAATGTCAACGATAATCAGATAGTAACCACAAGAAATGACATCCCAGACGTATTCTCAGAGGTTGAAACATTTCCAAGATAGGTTGGATGTGCTCCAAAAAGAAGCTAATTTTCCAGGTGCTACAGCTGCTTTCATGCTTGCTAATGGACAAAGTAGTGGTTTTGCTACTGGTTATGCTGATAAAGAAAACAAAATTGCGATGACACCCAATACGAAGATGCTATCGGGTAGTGTTGGGAAAACATTTGTTGCAGCTGTAGTGCTCAGCTTGGTGCAGTCTGGCAAAGTTCACCTGGACGACCGACTTGAGAAGTGGTTCGGAGAACAACTTTGGTATGACCGTCTACCCAATGGTAAGGACATTACGCTCCGTATGCTCTTGAACCATACCAGTGGTCTAAACAACCATACCCGTGATGAACGCTTTCGTAAAGCAATTCGACAGCACTTTGCGTCAGACAACCCCAATCGTGACTTCTGTTTTTTGCCACAAGAGTTAGTGGAACTTATATTAGATAAAGAGCCACTGTTTGCAGCAGGCGAAGGTTTTTCTTACAGCAACACTGGTTATATTCTTATCGGCATGCTCGTTGAACAGGTAAGCGGTACAACGTATTACGAAGAACTAAGTAAACGCTTCCTAACTCTACTCAACCTTAGCTTAACTGGTCCTGCTAATAGTCGTAACATCCCTGGTCTATCACCGGGCTATCTCAGTCCGAGTAATCCCTTGGGTTTACCAGAAAAAAATATGCTCGACGGTGTGTTGGTTTTTAACCCCGCCGTTGAATGGACTGATGGCGGTCTGTTCACTAATCCACAAGACCTTGTTCAGTGGGCCAAAGTGCTTTATGAAGGTAAAGCTATGAAGAACCTTTATCTCAATGATTTACTCACCTCAGTACCCCGAGACGAAGCTGAAAAGACTCGCTACGGGCTTGGTGTTACGATCCGAGAGACTGAGTTTGGGATAACCTATGGTCACAACGGTTGGACTCCCGGCTATCAAAGTATATTTGCATATTTCCCGGAAAATAAAGTCGCTATAGCAATGCAGGTTAACTCCGTTGAAAACCAGGATATGGTAACTTACCTAAAAGCTCTAGCCGAGGTGGTTCTACAATAGTTCGACATAAAATTGTTTTGGAAAAAATTTTTTCTTTTTAGCGATCGCATCGCATACTTGCCTGTAGTCCCAATACTGCTCGGATAAGAATTTTTGTAGGTTGGGCTTTCCCCTTGGGGAAAATCAACAAATTCCTGTAAATGTTGGGTTTCGTTCCTCAACCCAACCTACGTGTTTTCGTATTTTTCTCCTTAACCGACGGTCAGGAGCAAAATTTTTTTCTAGGCTATGAGCCTTCTGTTGAGTCATTTGTTACCAAACGGTTCCTACCTTACCAAATAGTGCTTACTTGTGGTCACCAAAACAGATCTTTATTCTGGATAACAAAGCCAAAACACTTTAACTTCATTCTAAAGGATAAGGACAATGCAGTACATGAAAGCTGTCTTGCTAACGGGGTTTGGTAATGTCGATCGCTTTGAACTCCAAGAAGTCCCTAAACCCCAACCAAAGCTTAGGGAAGTGTTAGTACGAGTCCATGCCACCTCGGTTAATCCAATTGATTATCAAACTCGTCGTGGGGATTATCAGAATTTGGTGAAGTTACCTGCCATTCTCGGTGTAGATATCTCCGGTGTCGTTGAAGCTGTTGGCGAGTCAGTCACAAAATTCAAGGTTGGTGATGAAGTGTACTATTCACCACAGCTTTTTAGCGAAGCAGGCAGTTACGCAGAATATCATGTTGCCCACGAACAGATAGTCGCTCACAAACCGACGAATCTATCACACGTTGAAGCTGCCTGTTTTCCACTCGCGGCGGGAACTGCATGGGATTGTTTGGTGACTAGAGGTCAATTACTTGTAGGTGAGACTGTTTTGATTCATGCTGGGGCTGGTGGCGTTGGTTCATTTGCGATTCAATTAGCTAAGGCAATGGGTGCTTACATTTTCACCACTTGTAGTACTAAAAATCTTGATTTTGTCAGAAAGTTAGGTGCAGATTACGCAATTGATTACACAAATGAAGATTACGTTGATGTCATTCAACGCTTCACTCACGGCAAAGGTGTCGATTTAGTACTAGATACAATTGGTGGCGATACCATTGAGCAAACTAATGTTCTTCGTTCTTATGGTCGTCTTGTCTCCATTGTAGATACCGCTACCCCTCAGTCATTACTGCAAGCGTGGGGTAAAAACTTAACCATGCATTTTGTTTTTACCTCACAGCACCATGCCAAACTAGAGTCACTCAGGTACTTAATTGAACGCCAGCAGTTGCGTCCTTTGATTGATTCTGTCCTGCCTTGGAATCAAGTAGCAAAAGCACATCGGCGCATAGAGCAAGGCGGCACGCGAGGCAAAGTGGTTTTACTCTTTGTAGAAGCTTAACCGTTACCATGTTCCAGATTATAGTGCGACAATGACAAAAAATGAAGAAATCTGCTTTCCTCAAATGTATGTGGTTTTTAAAAGAGTATCGAGGACGGGGATTTGGCAATACTTTAGATTCTTTTGATTCCTTCTGTCAAGCCTGATTGAGATGCTCTTACCCTGAGCTTGTATTTGATTTCACATCTTAATTTTACACGAATTCTTTCAATGGATAGACCAGCTTGATGATTGTCATGCTCCATAAGTTAGAGGGAAAGACAACTTGAGATTTCTAGGATAAAATCGCCAGTTGTTCCAACAAAGCAGCTAGTAATAACGGCAGAATTTTTTAGCTTGGCAATAGCTGCCACATTCCTACGGAGCACCCGCCGGAGGCAGTTGCATTGTTCTTATTACAGTCCTCTAAATTAATTGGAGATATCATTATGAAGTATCGACAGCTTGGTAAGAGCGAGCTAAATGTTTCTGAAATCAGTTTAGGCTCGTGGTTGACCTATGGCGGTGGAGTCGAACGGCAACAAGCAGAAGCTTGCATTCACAAAGCCTTTGATGTCGGAATTAATTTTATCGATACCGCCAATGTCTATGGACATGGTGCAGCAGAATCGTTGTTAGGTGAAGTGTTACAGGGTATCGATCGCAACTCTTACATTTTTGCGACCAAAGTTTACTTTCCGATGTCACCCACCGACAAGGGATTATCAGCTGCTCAAATTTATAAACAAATCGATGCCTCATTACAGCGACTTCGCACTGATTATGTCGATCTCTATCAGTGCCATCGCTATGACGTAAATACCCCACTAGAAGAAACGATGGCAGCGTTAACCGATGTTGTGCGACAAGGGAAAGTTCGTTACATTGGCTTTAGTGAGTGGAATCCAGCACAGATTCAAGCTGCATTAAATCTTCCCAACGTGGAGCAATTCATATCGAGCCAACCACAGTACTCAATGTTGTGGCGTCAACCCGAAGTTGAAGTGTTTCCCTTATGTGCAGCAAATGGTATCACTCAGATTGTCTGGTCTCCTCTGGCGCAAGGTGTTCTCACTGGGAAATACAAACCGGGCGAAGCACCGCCTCAAGATTCCCGTGCCGCAAACGACCAGATGAATGGGTTTATGCAAGACTTGCGGAGTGATCGCGTCCTAAGTGCGGTTCAAAACCTCAAGCCGATCGCACAGCGATTAAATCTCTCGATGGCTCAACTGGCGTTAGCGTGGGTATTACGGGATGAGCGGGTATCCTCAGCCATCATTGGTGCAAGTCGTCCCGAACAAGTGGCAGATAATGCAGGAGCATCGGGTGTGAGATTGAGTTCGGAGGTGTTGCGAGAAATCGATGACATACTTGCGCCTGCTTTGCCTTACGCAACAGCCCGGTGACAGGTGAATTGCCGATAAAAAAGGTTAATATAGCAATCTCTCGTCTGAAAGATGCAAATTCACTGTCTCTTATTTAATGTTGAGACAACTGCTTAACGTCAAACAGAAAGATTGGCTCTGCTCCGCTCTTTTTATTAAACCAAAAGCCGCTTTTTCAACATTGCTTTAATCGCTTCGCAAGTCCCTTCCAATAGAAGATTTTAAGAACTTCCAACCATGTATTTTTATCCAATTCCTGACCCAGATAAATTTTCCTCAACCTTATCCGAGGAAGCTAAAGAAGCCATTACTTCAAAACTTCCTGAGCGACAGCAGTTTGCGCTCGCTCGCCTCCGCGAATTGCTTCCAAGCTACTTTGAGCCTGATTACATTCAGCAGGTTATTGTACCTTGTTTAGTGACTAGCGTTTATCAGGGAGAGCGTTTATCCTTGCCGATGATTGACCTGGTGCTAGAAAAGGAAAATGCTTTGCCGTATTTCTTCTGGGGCGCATTGTACGACGACTGGAAGCCCAATAAAGAAGAGGATGGGCTTTCCGTCTTTATTCAAGGGTACGAAAACCGGGGTGAACATAATCGCAGAAAGAAGATTTACTCTTCAGCACTGACCCCCGATCTTTACCGTCCCATTTATCAAGATAAAATTATTCAGTTTTTCGACCAGCTATTCGATGCGAAGAATGCGGGTCAGCCTGTAATGCGGCGTTACTTGGATAACTATTTCGATTTATTCTGGAATCTCCATGTAGGTGTTCGGGGAGATGCTATCCCACTAGCAAGTCGGCAAGTTGGACAGAGTTTCAATACCATCCTTGCTTACGTCGATCCCACTCTGGATGTTTTTTACGAGAATTTCATGCAGGTGCGATCGCTGCGAGAGCCGTTGAAGGCATGGATTAATGAGCGAGTCGAAGCCGTACTCCAGGGAACAGTTGACGATCCTCAAAAGACGTTCGTGTACTACTGGTTGAAGAACGGTGAAGAGGGTGAGAACTTTCGACGCAAAGACGTTGTGTTTGAGTGCTTTCATAATTTCGTTGCCCTCAGCCAATGGGGCAATACAATCTATAACTTCATGTCCAAGTTAAGCAAGAATACAGGAGACCCAACGGTTCAAGCTTGGTTTGAGCAAACGATGAAAAGTGAGTATGAGCAGGTGGATGGCTCTTCGCCCTTTACTCCGCTCGATCGCTTCGTAATGGAATTGTTCCGTACCATTTCACCCAACACGGGCAGCATCTCCACGCTTCAAGAAATGAGAGAACCTCGATACAAGCGATACGGCTACATTAACACTCCGCACAAAGCCACCAGTTTCGATCCACGACACTGGCAGAACGCAACAGAATTCAATCCCGATCGCTACAAAAATGCGCCGACGAGCGACCAGATGGATGAAGTCAAATCGAAACAGATTGGATTTGCTCAATGCCCCTTCCACCAAGAAACTTTTGCAGTGAAGGACGGCAGGAATACCGAAATGACCAACAGTATATTTGGAACCGTTTATAACCGTACTGATGGTCAAGCCTATCCCGTTTGTGATTATGCGGGATACGCGCCGTTTGGGTTTGGATATCGTCGCTGCGCTGGTGAACTCTTCACTGTTGAAGTATTCAAAGATTTCTTTAAAAAAGTATGGAATGACAAAATAGAGTTTGAAAAACTCAATTTACCCAACCCGGAGAAGCTGCCTGTTGCGCCCACAACTATAATTGATGACAACATTGGGTTTACAAAATAAGACAGGTATGGAAAAGCCAAATGCCTAACTTATTGTCGAGGTTGCAAGGGGTTTAACAAAAGGCAGAAGTACGAGGGCAGAGGGCAGCTATGTAATGCCCTCGTACTTCTCAAGGGCCTTTGGGAGCAAGGGTTTAAGTCCCCCACCATAATCTCCGATTTGGTACACCGCACACACGTGCGGGTTTCCCGCCGGGTGGACTGGCGAACCCGAAGGGTGGCTAGCAATTGGTAGTGGGTTGAAGCCCCTACCATATTGCAAACATAGCTGCCATCTGCCATCTGCCGTCTGCCTTCTTCACGTTTTTGTGTTAGCACCAATACAGTATGAGCGTAAATCAAATAAAAAAAACCCTGCAACAAGGCTTACGCGAGAAGGAGAGAAGGTGCAGGGTGGACTCCGATTTTGAGCATGAAGTATATCTTTAACTTTTACTTAATGAAAGTAAAAGTTGTACAACCTGTAGGAAGAGATAGTTGTTAAATTATTTTGTAATTATGATTACATTAGCTTTCTCAATATTTCTGTTTAATTCAAAGAACATATTTCTAGCTTCAGTAAGCATAGCTTGATTTTGAACCAGCATAACATCTAAGTAGTTGATTAGTTTTTCAACGGCAATGAATTTATGACTAGCTTATCTATACATCTTCATTTGAAATTCCTTCAAAAGTTAGAATCAAATAACTGTATTGGCTATCATACTTAAGCACCAGTCGGATAGGCGAAAATCATCTTTTTAAGTTCATATGTACTAAACCCAGATCGAATTGCCATCGCAAAAACATTGATAACCTCTTGAGCATCAGATTCTACTAGGCAAAAGTGCATTTTTCGCACAAAGAATCATAATTTTATTCATCATCACTAACTTGCCTTCTATTTGCCTTAATTTGGGAACGCTTACTTTTGCTTTCAAGTCTTTTTAGCTGAGAACTGCGAGTTGGAATAGTGATTTTGCGCTTTTGCTGGATTGCTACTGCACTTTTGATAAGTTCTTGAAGTCTTTGTAATGCTTCTTCTTTGTTCTGTAGCTGGCTTCTATGTTCTTGAGATTTAATAACGATAATTCCATCTTGAGTTATACGTTTATCTTTAAGTTTTAGAAGCCGTTCTTTATAAAAATCGGGTAATGACGAAGCCTTAATGTCAAAGCGCAAATGAATAGCGGTAGCCACCTTATTAACATTTTGACCGCCCGCTCCTTGAGAACGAACGGCACTAATTTCAATCTCGTTCTCTGGGATGATGACATTATTAGATATTTGCAGCATTACTCACTATTTATTTGAAATCGAACGAGCGTACTTACACCCATACTAACGCACCTTCCCAATCCGACCAAGCCATTATATTTTACTGGGGATGTGATTGTCATTAGTGCAGAGAGTCACAAGCTGACTGTCCCTCAGATTGAGCGTGCAACCGATAAACTGAGCGACATCTCCGTCGGCGTAGTGATAGCGTAACACCTTTAAGCGAGTGTTTTGCAGACAACGCTGCAAACAAAGCCGAAGTGCAATCCTTCCTCCAGCAAATGCAGCAAGCAGGTAAGCCATTTGCCATTATTTGTCATGCGCCCTGGGAATTGGTATCTGCCAATCTAGTGCAGGGGCGCACCTTAACCAGTTACTACACAATTCAAGATGACATACGTAACGCAGGTGGAAACTGGGTAGATCGGGAAGTTGTGGTGGATGGAAACTGGGTTACAAGCCGTCAACCCGATGATATCCCCGCATTCAATCGAGAAATGCTAAAGCTGTTTGCACAATTTACTCCCACAGCATCTGGCTCACGTTAATGTCCATTTTCTGGTAACAGCTTTATTTGTTAAGTTGTGACTTGAGTCGATCGTTATTTATAATTAGCGATCGCAATCTACTTCTGGCAGTCGCTAAGTTTTTCACTCTAATGATTTACATTCTCACATTTGAACAAGCACCGGCAATTCCAGAAGTGTTCTTTACCGCCTACGATGCCTTAATTGACAAGGCAAACTTTCAAGCGGGTGATACGGTACTGATTCATGCAGGTGCCAGTGGTGTTGGTGTAGCAGCTATCCAGCTCGCACGGGTGATGGGAGCAAGTTTGATTGCGATCACCAGTCGCACCAACTGGAAACTGGAGAAATGTCGATCGCTGGGGGCAACTCACACGATTAACACGGCTGAAGCGGAATTCGATCGGGTGAAAGAGATTTTATTTACTCGTATACCTAAAAATTAAAAACCCGAACAAGCCGCTGGCAAGTCAGGCATTAACCATAAACACCTTCACTGAGGAGCTAAGGTGACAGTAATTAGGGTCATTGAGAACATTTCTGTTCAATCTCCCCAGTGACCTAACCAACTCTTGCGTTGCCTATTAAGAGCTAAAGACTTGCTTTAGTTTTTGGCAAGCCTACACCTCCCTTCGGGTAGGTGTAGGTAGTTGACTCTTGATTGGTCGAAGCGTAACGTGTAATTAATTTTATAACGCCGAGAGCACCGAAGGCGAGTAAGTTAAGGATAGAGGTGGGTTCTGGGACGGTGATTATAGTTGCAGAAAAACTAATAGGTAATTCACTATCTTCTGAGCCAAAATTTTCAAAACCTGGTATGAATGGCGGCGCAGAAAAAACCTCTAAATAGCCCGGTGTCGGCAAAAAACTAGCGAAAAATGGACTCACATAGTTTCCTCCTGATGTGGAATACCCAAAACCGTCACCCGTTAATTGCCGAGTGTTCAGACTAATTAAATTGTCAACCTCAAAAGGTTCGTTTCCCGGTATTGGAGTCCCAGCAGTTTGCAGACCAGTAATTGTTTCATTATTTCGTGTACCAGTAATTCCAGTAATCTGGTAAAAACCCAAATCGTTAGGGGTGTCATTAGTAGTGAAAGTCCCGCTTGCTGTTATGCCAGTACCAGAATAATTCCAGTTCCAAGTTAAAGCAGAGGCAGCTTGTATTGTCCCGAAAACCAATCCAGATGTAGCGGCGATAGCTGTGGCAGATAGTAGAGCTAGATTTTTCATAGAGGTCGTTAGTGTAATTGCAAATTTTGCAGGTTAAGTTAAGTTACAGCGCTACCCAAAACCAATAGCAGTTTAACACCAAAGGGAACATAGATATAACGCTTAACTTGAAAAATATACTACATTTTCTACGGATAAAAGGATATATAAGGTGTCAAAAATTTTATGCGATGTTTTTATGTCAGGAATAATTGACAATTGGTTTACGTAATAATCGGAGTTTACCCCACTGAACTGCTAACTTATGCTTCTAAGTCTTTTTTGGCATTCTTGGAGGTTCTGGGGCAGGTGGGGGATTATGTCCCAAAAAGCGTTTTAATAAATTTTTCAGCCAGCGCCACAGCTTTTTAAACATCTGCTTCTTGTATCAAAGATGCTATTTGTAGTTAATGTTACATAAATTTTAGTACGCTCGGCAAAAACTCCGACAACAACGACGGAGGAATACTGTGCAGGTACTTCGTACCCCTCATATTAAATCAAAAACTAGCGCTGTTGGTTCACCTCCCTACTTAACGACTTATGGATAAGTGTGGTCAGGTTTTTCGCAGCGCTTGAATGACAAGTATAAATCAGTTTGAACCTATTTCTCAGGGCAAGCCCATCTTATAGTCAAGCCTCATACCAAGTATTTGGCAAATCTGAAGAAACATTTATTGGATTAAGGGTTACGGCACCTGGAGTCGGAACAGATATCTTGATTGGTATTGAGTTTCTCAAATTTGATGACAGTCTGGTCGCAATTGATTCAATTGTTTTAGAAGCTTGATAATAACAGCGATCGCTCATCGGTTATTAGCCCTTGATAGATATTAGTTTTCATCCGTTTGCGGTTGATAGCATAAGCGACTGCTTGCCTAAAAGGACTAAAAATCCCGAGCGAGTAATTTTTTAGCAGTTTTTGTTCTTTACTGAAGATAGCCGAAAAAGGGGTAAAGCACCCAGAAGTACCCAGGATAAGTAAAAACTTTCTTTCTACTAAGAATCTAATATATGCATGAAAAGAAGATGAAAAGTTAATGAGAAAATTCTCATCGTTCAAAAACAGCTATTGAGCATTCATCGAAATCGCTTTTCATGCCAGCTGAGCCAATACTGCTCGGCTAGGGAAATTGTAGGTTGGGTAGAGCGCATAAGCGTTACCCAACAAATGCTGATAAATGTTGGGTTTTGTTCATCAACCCAACAAAAGTTGAATTTGAGTTTTTAGCAAAACCCACGTAGTATTCCGAGATGAGCGCGATCGCGCTCATCTCGGAGCAGGAGCTAGACCGAGGGTGTTAGCCAAAAGGTCACCGATGCTATCAGACCCCGTTACAGGTATGCTGCCTGGTCCTCCCGTTATATCTACAGGTATGCTGCCCGATCCCGCCGTTATATTTATGCTGCCGTTTCCTAATGTCGGACTTAATAGCTCAGCTAAGGTGGGAGCAGCGTTGCCCCCTACGCTACCCCACATTTCCCCATCGCTTAGCTCATTAAGGAAGCTTTCAAAATCTTGAAACAGTTCAGCGCCAGCAGGACGCAATTCATCAATTTCAATGCGTGCCATTTGTTTTCTCCTACAAAAAAGTGATTTCCTACTCTTGTGGACTTACGCAGCCTTGACAGCATTTCGGGTATTTTACGCGTTGCAGATTCTCCCCAATCCTGAAAAAGGGGAGGAGTTGCGTAAGTCCTCACTCTATGAAAAATGACATTACGTTTAAGTGGGGGGAGTACAGGAAGAATTTTTCCCTATTTCCTTGTCTTCATACCACTCTATAACCAAAAGGGCTATCTCCAGTTGAATTAGCCAAGTAGCAGTTTTATTAATTAAGTTAAAATTTATCAACTAAAATCTGGTATTTCAATCTTTTTAAACTTTTTTTTTGACCTAATTAAATATTTTTTTCCTCTCTTTAAATCACTTATAACAGTTATGTTGTAACAAATTTGAAAAACATTATATACGCTATTTTTGTCAGATGCAATTGATTTTGTCAATAGTGGTTGAGGAATTTTTCTAGATTAGTTCATAGATTCTTAAGTATCTATCTTAGGTAGGATTTGCTAAAAGAAACAAGTATTTTGGGTAAGATTAGTAGGCTAAAAAGGAAAAAGGAATCTTTTTCGTTTCCTTTTGTAGATAAAAAGAAATAATTATTTCTCAGCGCCGCTCTTACCTAAATACGGCTCAGTTAAGTTCAAAACCCTTTTTTCTGAATTTGCCAGATGGATAAACTTAACTCAAATACGAACTTATTTCTGTTGAGTGGTTTTTGTTAAATCGATTTGATATTTGGGTTGTCAACATAAAAATGTCGTCTTAGAGGATGTTTAACTCTTTGTGTAGAGTAGGTAGCAACCCTGTAGAACGCATTTTAAGTGTACTGAATATACATACAGCAAATTTCAACTTGGTGAGGTACAAAATACCCCCCTCTGTCCCCCCTTAGTAAGGGGGGATGAAAGGGGGGTGTACCTCATTAGACTGAGAAAGGCTATATGTAATTAATTTAATATTTAATGAGTGGAAAAGATTGATATGAATGGTCAAATGTGTAGTTAGTAAATGCGACTAGAAATTGGATTGTCAGCATTAATGCGCCGCAGCGAATTCAAAGGATGACACGTTGAGGATAAAGACGCACTCGTCGCAAAGTATTTCTTAGCGCCTCTGCGTCTTTGCATGAAATAAAAAATTTATGCAAAAATCTTAGGGTTAGAAAAACTTAATCGTTAAACTAGAACAATGATAGAGCAACAATCGAAGGGCAATATGATGAGCGATCGCGATTACACCCTAATCTTAGATAAAAGTGGCAGTATGTCTACACCTGACCAAGCAGGTGGTAGAAGCAGATGGGATATAGCTCAAGAGTCTACTCTCGCTTTAGCCAGAAAGTGCGAGCAATTTGACCCCGATGGCATTACTGTTTACGTATTTTCCGGAAAATTCAAACGTTACGAACAAGTCACTGCAGCTAAAGTGGTTCAGATATTTATGGAAAATGACCCAGCTGGTACAACCAATCTAGCGGGTGTCTTGCTGCACGCCACTCAAAATTACTTTGAACGCAAAGCTGCGGGTAAAACAAAGCCCAACGGAGAAACCATTTTGGTTGTTACCGATGGAGAACCAGACGATCGCAAAGCTGTTTTTGAAGTTATCATCGATGCAACTCGCAAGATGGATCGCGATGAAGAATTAGGAATTTCTATTATCCAAGTAGGTTCCGATCCCCAGGCGACTAAGTTTTTGAAAGCTTTGGATGACCAGTTGCAAAGCGTTGGTGCGAAGTTTGATATCTGCGATACTTTGACTCTAGATGATTTAGAAGATATGAGTCTTGCAGATGTCTTGATGAATGCGATTACTGATTAGTTATTTGTCAATAGTCATTTGTCATTGGTAAGCGTGTCATTTAGGAAAAATGGGCAGTAGATGCAATTAACTGTACTTATGCCCAAAAAGAAATCATAAACTCCAGGCACTTCATGTGGAAATCACACAAATTGAACTCGTTAATTATCTGTTGAGTTGCGATCGAATGCGATTTGCAACTCAGCTTCAGGCATCAATCGACGCAAAACTGCTAAATGCCCATCTGCATCGTTGCGGTTACGAAAGCGAGCGACAATCGTTCGCTTTTGCAGAGAATGTATGTGGACAACAATCCAGGGCGTGAGCGCTGTACGATACACTGTATTTTTCATAGATATGAGATCCATTTCAAGGTAAAATTAGCCAGCAAAAACGAACTAGTGTGGTACTAGGAGATTTTTGGATTGAAACCTGCTTGCGAAGGAAGCAGATTTTTTAATCCGTGAAGTTAGTATCGGACGACAGTAAGAAATCTTTAGCCTAAATATGTGGTCTGCACGGGCTAAACCTATTGAGTAAGCCTTTGATGTAGTGCAATTAGATGCGACCACTGATGTACGGTGTTACTCTATCACGAAATTACAAAATTTTTATCACGGAGCGAAAAATTAGTCACTTTTATGGTGATTATTTATTTTTCCACGTCAATTTCTCTTTAAAATTTGTAACAATATGAAAGTTATTTACAATAGTTAACAATTTCCGAGACTTACTCAACTGGCACAACGCGATCGCTTTACCATAGAATTACTATATATGTAAATAAATAGTTAGAAAATATTATGGGAAGTTACGAGATGTTACAAAATCGAGATTACACCTTGATTATCGACAAAAGTGGTAGTATGGCAACCCCAGATCAAAAAGGGGGAAAAAGCCGATGGGCTACAGCAGAAGAATCTACCTTTGCGTTAGCAACTAAATGCGAACAATTTGACCCTGATGGTATTACTGTTTATCTCTTTTCTGGAAAGTTTAAGCGTTATGAAAATGTCACTGCTAGTAAGGTGACACAAATTTTTCAAGAGAACGATCCAGCAGGAAGTACAGACTTAGCAGGTGTGTTGCAACACGCTCTTGATAATTACTTCCAACGCAAAAGTGCCAATCAAACAAAGGAAAATGGAGAGACAATTTTAGTCGTTACAGATGGCGAACCAGACGATCGCAAAGCGGTTATGAAGGTCATTATTGAAGCTTCTCGCCGTATGGATCGGGATGAAGAATTAGCCATCTCTTTTATTCAAGTAGGTAAAGATGCTCAAGCAAGTCGTTTTTTGAAAGTACTAGATGATGAACTGCAAGGAGCGGGTGCAAAGTTTGACATTTGCGATACTATCACTATGGATGATATGGAAGATATGAGTCTAGCTGAAGTCTTACTGAATGCTATAAATGATTAAGCTTGGTTAGATCCCCGACTTCGCAGAAGTTGTCGGGGATCTGTCCAGTGCATTTATAGTAAATAACTGGTAGCTAAATATATGGATTCAATTGATAAATTACTAGCTGAATTAAAAGCAAATTACGAACAGCCAAAACCAGAACCAAGCCAGCAAATTCCAACAAGATCGGTAAGTATACCACTATCAAAATCGGCAAATTCTATTGATAATCTTCTAGAACAAGTTAAGACTGAGTTTGAGCAAAAAGACTTAGCCTTGGAATTGCAAAGACAGGAGCAACTAGAACAAGAGCGAATTCAGCAAGCAGAAATCGCAGCAAAAAAAATAGAAGTTTTAAAAAAGCAAGCTCAAGATTGGCTAGATAAACTAGATCCATATTCGCCTGAAGGTCTCTGGTTTGAACAATTTGCTGAAACTTACCCCTCAAAATTAGAGGCAGCGATTGAGTATTTGCACGCACAATAGTTGAGCCTTGAAGAAGGCAAAACGACCAATGACAAATGACCAATGACAAATGACCAATGACAAACGACCAATCACCTTATTCGCGATGACCTACTTGATTCGAGAGATGTTTGACACCCCATTCATGCATTGCATAAAGAATTGGTTGCAGACTTTCACCCAAAGGAGTTAACGAATATTCTACTTTTGGAGGAATTTGCGGATAAACCTTGCGAGAGATAATTCCATCCTCTTCCATCTCCCGGAGTTGCTGAGTCAACATTTTTTGAGTAATTCCGTCCAAAGCCCGTTGTAATTCGCCAAAGCGTTTGACACCTACCATCAATTCTCGAATAATCAATACTTTCCACCGTCCACCAATGACTCGAAGAGTGGTTTCCACTTCACAAGTTAACCTGCTGTGGTTTTCCGCTTTAGCTTCCATCTATGACCTCGCAGTTTCTTTTTGGTAAGTACCTTACTTTTAAGTGCCTACTTTCCATAGTAACTTTACATAGCTTAAAGTTAATGAGGAAAAACTCTTATTCTTCATACTTTATACTTCACTATGGCGCATATCCTACATATTGACTCAAGTCCTCGTGGAGAACGTTCCTTTTCACGCAAGTTTGCAGCTGAGTTTGTCTCAACTTGGAAAAACGCCCATCCAGGAGATAAGGTAACTTACCGGGATTTGGGTCACAATCCAGTACCTCATGTAGACGAATCATGGATTGCAGCAGCTTTTACTCCACCAGATGCTCGCTCACCCGAACTTGTCAAAGCCATTGAATTATCTGATACTTTGGTGGATGAGTTTTTGGCTGCTGACCGTTATGTCTTCGGTGTACCAATGTACAACTTTAATATCCCCTCTACCTTTAAGGCTTACATTGACCAGATTGTGCGTGCTGGTCGCACCTTTGCTGTTGATGCCAATGGTGGTTTTAAGGGGTTAGTTGAAGGTAAAAAGATGCTGATTGTGACAGCTAGAGGTGGAGACTTTTCACCTGGAAGCCCTGCAGCACCTTACGATTATCAAGAGCCTTTCCTAAGAGCGATCTTTGGATTTCTTGGAATTACAGACGTTAAATTCATCCACGTGCAAAACCTTGGTGCGGGTGAAGATGCTCGCCAAGCATCTTTGGCAAAAGCACAGGAAGCTGTTCAGGAAGCTGTAGCTAGTTGGTAATATCGATTTTAGATTTTGGATGCGTGGATTTTAGATTTTGAATTGACAAACCGTTCATTTGAACCGTTTCAACTTTAGCAATCCAATCCATCCGATTATTAGATTCGATGCTGCTTTTTCTACTCCAGGTATAAGAAAAATCCAAATCGGAGTATGTTAAAGCAGCTTTATCAAAAAGCGTGTCAGCCACTAACAACTAACAACCAACCACTAACCACTAACAACCAACAACTAACCACTAACAGCCCTCAACCATCTATTGACCACTGAATTAAAGAATTTTTTCACTTGGTGCTTGCGACGCCAGCGTTGGAAAGCTTTTTCGTACTCATCACCTTTAACTAGAAAGGTATTCCAAGTGTCCAGTCCCAAGGACAGCCCGCAAACGAGTAAGATATACAAAGACCAGGAAAGACCTGGAGCACTTATCATATCCAAGGATATGAAAAAAATATTAAGAATTGCATAATTGCCAAAACGCTTTTTAAATCTTCCTTGACGGTAGAGGTTAAAGGCTTGCCGTTGTTGCATTTCTCCTTGTGTTTCCAACCAGTCGCGTTCGGCTTGTTGCAGTGATTCTGGAGAAATTTCTAACTCAGCCGCAATTTCTTGCAGTTGTTCGTAGGAAAATTCTTTCTCTTTGTCATCAGCTTGACGAGCGATCGCTAAATTAAGTATTTTCTGAACTTCTTCTTGGGTATAAGTACGTCCTGCTCTGCTATCAAAATTTGCCATAACGCTAGCTCTCATATTACTATTTATACACTTGCCCTGCCAGGGAGATTTAACGTTATTGCGCTCGCCACTAGCAGTGCCAAACTATATCTAGGGTAGCAAATGCAAATCGATATCATAACATGAGCGCGTTCATATTTTAGATCCCTGACTTGTGGAAGCTGGAGATCTGCTTCAACCATTCCTCAGCTTCTTTGTACAACCTAAACTTGCGTTCGCTTGTCCGAAACTCTGATGTATGAACCATGCGCCTACCGTTAACCAGTTTTGTACCGTGGTACTTGTGTAGTAGTTCGTGATACAAGACAAACTCGACGACAAACTCGGGAATGCGATCGTCATCTAGGGTTAGGCTCATCACTACCCTATCTCTAGCTGGTTCGTAGTGAGCAAACTTTCTATAGGTATGAATTTTGCTCCAAGTTAAACGTGGTTTTACAAGTTTAGCAGCAAAATACTCCTCATTAACTTTGTCAAATAATTTATCTAGATTGTAGTGTTTTCCCGTAGAAGTTTCTGCGATCGCTTCTACAATCAAATCTAGCTCCATCAGAATTTCACTATATTCCTCAGAACTAGCAAAATCCTTCATTGCTCGTGTTGTGTTGCGACTGTTACCAAATAAAGCCGCTTGTACCAAAACTTGTAAAACTTCATCTGGTGCATTAATAAATCCTTCACTCACAATGAGAGTGGCAAAATATTCTCCTATTTTGCTTCTGTACAACCCTGCCAAGTTCGTTATCTCAACAATAACTTTAACTGAATCTTGACCCCGTGCGCTAAACGCTTGTTGAGCAATATGCTGCAACCGATACGTTGCTTGTACGTGGAGTTGCAGATTCCGTTCATCGGTTAAAAACTTCATCCATGAGTAGATTTGACGGGAAGAACTTGTGAGGTTTGCAGGGGTTGTTTGTTGATTGGAGCAAATCTTTTCGATCGCTGTTACGATTCTCATCAAAGCTTGAAGCAGTTCTTGCATCCGAGCAGCATTTGGCGTTGGGTTTGAGGCTAGGTCAAAAATTTTCTGTAAAACAGCACGTTGCTGCGCTTTGATGTTCTTAAGACCAATCATCATGTCAGGCTATTGGCAACGCCAATTTACTAGATAATCAAATAACCTCGTCATTTGTCAAGGGCCATTTGTCATTAGCAATTATCCATTAGCCATTAGCAATTAGCCATTTCTGTTTCTTTCTGCCTACCTACTTAGCATAGGAGTTGGCTCTGCCTTAAGCAAATCACCAAAAGTGCAAAAGAGTCCGAAATCCGATCTCAGTTGAAATCGCTGAAAACAAATTTTCCCGTTTGTTACGTGAAAGAATGCGAAGCCTTGTAACTTATACGACTTACCATTGGGAGGCATTCCGGCAAACTCACCTTGCCAAGTGCCACTACCTTTCCACTCTAAAATAGCCCACTCTCCATCCTCAAACAGATTTTCTACCTGAGTGTAGTGGTCAGGGAAAGCATGAAACAAAACATCAAAGCTGTCTGATGCTGACTAGCCGAGAAAAACCTGCGGAGATCGGTGCTTTTGAAGGAATAGAATTGGCAGTGCGTGCTTTAAGACTCGAAGGCTCACCTGAAGCAGCGATCTCATTGCTACAAACAAAAGGAGTGGTCGGTTCTTTGCAACAAAAGCAGTTATTGTGCGATCGCTACGGTAGTAATCCCTTGGCACTTAAAATAGTTGCTACCTGTATTCAAGATTTGTTCGATGGCGATCTTGAGGAATGCGCGATCGCTTGATTACTGCTTACATCCTACGAAGTATAATACTTTAGTACTGTGAAAAGAATCGAGCTGGGTGACAGTTTGAGTGCCTTCATAAGAATCTAATCACCAATCCAACAACTCTTCAATCTACAAAACCTGGAGGGAATGGGAGACAATGCTAAAACAGACCCCTTCACATTTACCAAGAGAATTCATCCTCACATCTTAATTCAGTTAAAGGGCAGACACCAACACAAATGTATCCCAACTCTCAGTATTTGGCAAATTCAATTCCCAAATCTGAGTGTGTCGGCATTATAATTTGGCATTCATCGTCACTTTCGCCTAGGTAATCTAAGCAGACCGATAAGTAATACCAGTTAACAATAAAACAAGATATGCGATCGCAGATAAAGTAGCCCAATAACTTTCGAGTCAACTGCTCTTCTCTGTCTATTTTCATAAATTTTTGTATCCGTCCTGTTTTGTTGTCAGTTCTGCTCAATCATAAAATTTTTCAATGACATCTGTGATGGCATCATGAATAATTTGGCGTTGATTCACTGCTCCATAATTCAAGTCAATTTTGTTGTGCAATTCTTCTAGTTGTTCTCGGAATTTGGGAGCTGCTTCTTCCATCAGGTCAATGTATGGCTCTGCTACTAAATATAAATATTCACTTACCCAAAGGGCAAGAGAGTTGTCTTCTGCCTGAAGAATTGGGCAAGGAGCTTCCCAAAAATAGACCAAGTAATCGGTAGGGTTAGAAAGTAACCAGCCACAAAACTGGTTGTCAGCAAATAATAAATCAAAGTCGCGGGCAATACGTAATCTTAGGCGATGTTTTGAATCTTTAAGAGCTGCTTGTGTCACGCAAGTAAAGAATTTTCCACTAGGTTCAAAAAAGCGAAAATCACCCATCTCTGGTTTGAGTTGTTCTGAGGAGACTAAACGTAGTAAACCTTCCACTGGTGGCTGGGATTGCCACGTTGCGAGCCGTTGTTCTGAATCCAAATTGACTTCACGTATGTGAAACCAAACACTTTGCAGTAAATTATCTGTTTTGCCAAAACGATATTCTTCAAACTCTGACCAATACCAATTGCCACTGCCAATAGTTTGCAGAAAGTGTTTTTCATGAGTCTCACCACTATCATATTGTCCGATTATCAGCGAGTTTCCTCTCAGGCTCCATCGTGGATTTGAGGATAACTTTTCTCCCAGTACAAGTTCAACTCTACCTAAATTTTCTATGTTAAATAACACGCTCGCTTCTTCCAATTAACGAATTTATACGAAATTAACTCATGAAAACTGAACGGCGATCGCCTAATTCCTCCAATTCCTCATCTGGCTAAACCAATGAAATTGCCAGGTAATTGCAATTTTATGACAGTTATGCGATGGCTATCCCGCTCGCCCCAAAAATTTTCCATTTTCTCCGGGGTTGATTGGCTTACGTCATGTGCGGCATTAGGCGAGTGGGGTATTTAATGTAACTGATTACCCGGTCATGATATAACAGGTCTTTAGTGAAGCTTATAATAAGAGGGTTTTGCTATCAAAACAAACTATATGAACAATGTACCAGAAGAAAGATTTAGTCTGGAAGAAAAAGTAGTTTTTATACTAGTGCGAATAATTTTTTTTCCATACCTGTTAATAAGCAAAATTCGGAGAATCGCTTCACTTAAAAAATCTCAGAAAGTAATGGATTGGGTAAGAACTCAAAACTTGCCCTTAAACTTCGCACGCGAACTCCAACTACCCTTTGGCTTAGCATGTATTACCCAAAGGGGTACAGTGCATACGTTACACACTGCGGATGGTCGCTACTGTATTTTAATGAAAACTGCCATTCCTTTTAGGGAAAACTTTTCGGGCACGTTTTATTGCGATCGACCATTATCTGAAAGCGATTTTTGTTCTTATCAAACTTACGATCAACCTTGCATTAGCATAGCAGGACAATACACCTGTCTGGATATTAAAGGAGAGGAGGATTACAATAATGACTTTCAGGAATTGTACGTAGTAAAACGTCACAACGAGCAACTCTTTGAGGTTGAGTACACTTTAGACTGAATATGAGCTTGTTGAAGGGAGAATGGACAGAATTGAACTTAGGCCCCAAGGGGGTGAATTTTCTTACAACTCGTTTAAGATTGCTATGTAGCAAGTTTAATAACTGTAGGAAAAAAGCACAATTTACTACTCCCTTTGGTGCTCTAAAATTCCACGCCTGCATGTAGAGTTGGCACTGCCCACCGTTCGCCGTCGATCGGCAGTGGTGTTTAGGTAAGCCAATGGCAATTAGCACTCATACAGTTTAATTGTACTAAAAAGGCGGGAGTTTCATAAAAATGTCTGAATTCAAAAAAACCCTAAGTCGGCCAATTCCCCTCAAGGTATAGCTTGATAAGACCTGCATGCGATAAAGGACGTGACAGGTTGTCCAAGTCGCAATTAGTTTCGTAATCTAACAAAACGACTGTTTTGCCAGTGCCAAGCTGTTCGAGTTCGTTGAGCAAGTCCAAAAGACAATTTTCCAGTACCCATCGGTAAGAAGGTAAGTAAATTTGCCGACGAGCTTTGTCATAAGGCAGCAGCTGCTCTCCTGTCAAGCCAGCACGATGACCTAATACTTTTCCATACTTCCGTGTTGAGCGTTTGATACCTTTCATATCAGTTATTAACATTTTAGCTGCATCCACACCTATAGACTCAAAAACCTTCAAACCTTGCCAGATCCCTTCAACGGTTGTGCTGAAATACCCAGGGGAGAACGGTACGGGAATTCCTCCATGAGGATACATGGGGCTGAAACGAACCCAAGGTTCTGAACCACGGGAAGTAACATCAATGATGAGTGCGTTGGCAAAACGTTTACGCAAACTCTCAGGTGGTTGATGACGACTCTTAACAATAAAAGGCATACCTTAACTATCTATTTTTTTTTACGAGGTTGTTTCTAAAAAAACACTTTCTTTTCCTTGCGATTCTAGCTGTGACTCCTCTTGATTTTCTAATTCTTCTTCAATTTCTAATGCTGTTACCCATTCATGCAACTCTATAGAAATCCCGAAGTACAAGTAGGCAGACTCCAGCACGAATGTATCCCAAATCTTGGTATTTGGCAAATACAGTCGGAAATTAATGGCGATCGCTCTTGCCATTTTTATTAAAGCAGCAAAGCTTTAGAAGTCGCCACGTTAAAAAGGCATACAATTGTTAAAACTTTCATGTAGAATTAGCAATTTCAATAGTAATTCTCTTCAGAAAACCCTCTTCGTACTCCCCTTCAATACTTATTCCTTTGCGCTCTAAAATTCCACTTTTGGTCAAAGATAAGAGCCGTGCGCTGACTTATATTTGGCAGGGAATGGATGTTTATCTAAAAAAGAAGCCTACAGGAAAAAAGTTTCACGATCCCCTAGCAGCTTGCTGTGCTATTGACGAATCTATTGGAACTTGGGCTGAGGTCGAGATCTACTGCAAGAATCACCAATGGGGGGCAAAATTATCTTCAGGAACTAGCACGTGGATTATTACTGACTATGACCACAACAAGTTTATCCAAACGCTCCTAGCCGTTAACTAGTGTCAAATAAATACGTATTGCTGCTTGCACGATTGTAAAGCAGGCTGACATTTGAGCAGTGTATTCGTCCCGCGCTCGCGATCGCACTTTCAACGCCGACAATGCAGTATTTACGTTCGGCGATCGCCAATTGTGTGAACCGCTCGTACTTAAATTTTCCGTATCTACTTCTTTTGAGCAATTGAAAGACAAGATTTCAGCATTAATCTAGCCTCAGACTCTGAAAAGAATTCTCCTTTAAGATTTTCGCAAGTAACTAATTGATTTCCAAACATTTTATGACTCCTGAGGTGATATTGTGAATGACCGTACACATTGCTTTCATACAGAATAACATTTGCCTCATTGATTAAATATCTTTGTAAACGATTACTCTCATTATTTTCTATTTCTTTTTTAAATTCGACCATCATATTATTTTCGTTCTGGAAAGCCCAGATTTCGATTTGAAAATTCTTTCCGGCATAAATTTCTATGCTTCCCCAAGAATTTTTAATAATTTTTGCGCCTTTAGGAGCCATTAAAGTCAGTTTAATATCATCTACAGAAATATTTAAAGAATCCATACTCTGACTTTTGGTTTCTACAGTAGCAACCATAGGATTATCGCTAAATGTGAAATTCGTGGGTCTGGAAAAACCCAATTTCTGTGGATTTAGTTGATTTGCGCCTAGCTGCTTATTCTCAGAGGTTGACGAAATGGCTAAAAACACAATAACTAACAAAAATAAATGAATTATCTTCATCTTTTCTAACTTTTTCATCTACTTCTACTTATTTGTTGTTGTCTCATTGCTTGCACTTGTATATCAATCTGTCAATCAGACCGATATATTCAGCATTTATACGGTTACTCGAAGAACAAAATGTTTTGTAAACAATGCGAGCGCCTGAATCAATAAAACATGGATAAACTGCCCAAAAATCTATAACGTAAAAATCAAACAGCCAATTTTAAAGGAGAACCTTGGAGTATTTCTTGCTCTAAATACTGCTATACTTACAAATCGCATGCAAATCCGTTGTCGTTGCGGTCTTTCTTTTTAGCCATGTCGCCAAACTGAGCCACGGGAATGCTGCGGATACCATATTGTAGATTTATGCGGGTACAAGTCTCGCTAGCTAGCAGCTGACGGACATACTCATCCCTGATTTCGGCGGCTTGGATGCAAAGTTGGGTCACTAACCCTTGGTCTCTCCCCATTTTTACAGTTCTGCCAGATGAATCCAATTGCTTGTAGTAAAAATTGGGGTTATTACCGCACTGTACTTTCAATTTAAATTGACTGCCATCAGACTCTGAAGCAGGTACTGACAAAAGAAGAAATTCAGGATTAAATCTAATGTCAGACATTTTCATATTCTTTGTATCCCATCTCCATACGCGAGACCCACTGGATATCTGATAGTTACTGGGGAGAGCAAAGGCAGGAACAACGCTTGTTAATAAAAATACCGTCGCTAAAACACCCAAAGTTTTCATACACAACCTCTCTCAATGACCTGCTCTTAGTCTTCCCACGCGATCGCTTTTTTCCGCAGAGCATTGGTGAAGTTTTAGTATTTAAATTGACCCATGACTTAAGTATACTTAGACAGAAAATGAAAATCGGAAGAATAAATCAGTAAATTATGTCACTAGTGTTATTACTGAATCTAGAATTTTGATAGCAGTGAGTTAGAGTGCTATACATTCAAGCATTTTGAAAACTGATATACCAATTTAGTAGAATTTTGCCATCAAGCACTTGGTCAATACTTACATTACCGCATGCCACTCGGATACCTAGGGATTAATCGTATTCCTTATCTTGCAATACTTGAAGTAATTTATACAAATTATTTCACTCAACCCTTCTTTCAAGACAGTCTCTCACTTCATCGTGTTAGCCTATTCACTATCGATATTTGACGCTCTTGTGATTGTTCGATGGAACCCCAATCAACATCATCCTTAACACAACATACCCTATCAAACGAGATCGAGATGGTTCCTATTGAAATCTGCCAACAAGTCATCATCGAAACCTTGTTAGAATCAATCCCTGAAAACCTAATCCCGAATACCTTACAGGTTGTACCCGTGTTCGATCGTCACTCAAATCGGTATCAGCTCCTGTGTCAGGGCTGGGTGAAGGAAGAGAAACGAGTTTTCTACCCAGTCATTCATGTTGAAATTATTGACAGCTGAACCTAACCTATGCTAGCGGCATTAATGAAGTGACATATAGTTAGTGGCGCGATAAGCTTCGCTTAACGGAAGACAGCCGTATCGCATTACTTTAAGATAACTTAACCTTTTTTCGGTCGCCGTAAGGTCTTAGAACGAATAGGACCTAAAAGTTGGTTAAGCGCACGCAGTTGTTCGGCTGTACCCATAGCAATCAGAGCATCTCCCGCCATAAAAACTGTGTCAGCCGTGGGACCACCGATCAGTTCCCCACTCGCCCGACGAATAGCCAGAAGTAATGCTCCTGTTTGTCCTCGCAATCTTGCCTGTCCCAGAGTTTGACCAACAAAAGGACAGGTTATCGGATCAAGAACAAATTCTTCCATATAAAGCTGTCGGTCTGTCCCAGAAAGCATACCATCGACAAAGTCCATCACTTGAGGTCTTAGGGCTGCTGCTGCCATCCGCTTTCCACCAGTAATGTAAGGAGAAACCACAGCATCTGCACCAGCACGCTGTAACTTTTGTAACGCTTCTTCATTACTAGCTCTTGCGATCGCCCGAATACTTGGATTTAATGTTTTTGCTGACAGAACGATATACAAATTTTCTGCATCTGAAGGTAACGCTGCTACGATGCAGATTGCCCGATTGATTCCTACTTTCAACAAAGATTCATCTAAAGTGGCATCACCCTGGTATACAATAAAACCTTGAGATTGGGCTTTTTGTACGGATTCTATACGGGAGTCAATCACAACAAAAGGGACACCCTCCGCTCCGAACTCCATCGCAATTTGGCGACCTGTTCGACTAAATCCACAAATAATGTAGTGTTCAGATAAGGATTCCATTAAACGCCTCTGTCTTCTTAGCCGAATTCCTTGTTGAAAATAACCTTCAATAACAGCTTCAGTAAATCTATTAACAATGTAACCAATACTAACAACTCCCATTAAAATCAAGGCAATGGTAAACAATCTACCTCTAGCTCCCAAGGGTTGGGTTTCACCGTAACCTACAGTAGCCAAGGTAATGACAGTCATATAAGCAGCGTCTTCCCAAGACCAGCCCTCTATGAACTTGTACCATGAAGTTCCAACCAGAAAGACACCACCGAGGGCAATCATCCCTGCTGTTAACTCTTTTTGAATGCGTTTGTACTTTTGCTCGAGGGTAGAATACACAGTTTTTTTAAAAAATAACTCGTTTGAGAATATTTGAGAGCTGGCTTAAGATGATGTTTGTACGAAGATTTTTTGCAGGATTCTCATAGAGAGTAGCCATTCGCTGTAATATGAAGAATTTTCAGGAGGTGGGCAGTGAGCGCACAAACTCTGGTTGACCAAGCGATAATACCATCTAGCCCCTTTGATACGGAAGGTTTTAATCAAGCCGTGATGTCTACTTACGCACGGTTCCCCCTTGCCTTAGAACGAGGTAATGGCGCTCGTGTTTGGGATACACAGGGGCGAGAGTATCTCGACTTTGTGGCTGGGATCGCCACTTGCACTCTAGGACACGCCCACCCAGCTATGGTGGAAGCGGTAACTCAACAAATACAAAAGTTACACCACGTTTCTAATTTGTATTACATCCCAGAACAGGGAGAGTTGGCAAAGTGGTTAATTGAACATTCTTGCGCGGATCGGGTCTTCTTTTGCAATTCGGGGGCGGAAGCTAACGAAGCGGCGATTAAACTGGCGCGGAAATACGCTCACACAGTGCAGCAAATTGAAAAACCCATCATTTTGACAGCACAAGCAAGTTTCCACGGTAGAACTCTGGCAACGGTGACTGCCACAGGGCAACCAAAGTATCAAAGAAACTTTGAACCTTTAATGCCTTGTTTCCACTATGTACCTTATAACGATCTCAATGCAGTAGAAGTTGCTATTAGCGAACTGGATGAAGGGGATTATCGCGTATCGGCAATTTTATTAGAGCCATTGCAGGGAGAAGGGGGTGTTCGACCGGGAGATATTGCTTACTTCCAAAAGCTGCGAGAGATTTGTGATGAAATCGGTATTTTGCTGATTTTTGATGAAGTCCAAGTTGGAATGGGGCGTAGCGGTCACTTGTGGGGGTATGAACATCTTGGTGTTGAGCCAGATATTTTCACCAGTGCTAAAGGCTTGGGCGGTGGTATTCCTATTGGGGCAATGATGTGTAAATCATCCTGTGATGTTTTCCAACCAGGAGAGCATGCCAGCACTTTTGGTGGAAATCCCTTTGCTTGTGGCGTCGCCCTCGCCGTTTGCCAAACCTTAGAGCGGGAGAATATCTTGCTCAATGTTAGGGAGAGAGGCGAACAATTGCGTGCTGGGTTAAGAGCGATCGCAGCTAAATACCCCAATCAAATTATAGATGTAAGGGGCTGGGGTTTGATCGACGGCATGGAATTGAGCGCAGATCTGCCAATAACTGCTGCTGATGTTGTCAAAGCTGCCATAGACGAAGGCTTGTTGCTGGTGCCTGCAGGTCCTAAAGTTGTGCGGTTTGTTCCACCTTTGATTGTGACTGAGGCGGAAATCAACACGGCATTGCAAGCTGTTGATAAAGCAATGGCGACAGTGGCAAAATAACGTTTTTCACGTTGAGCTATTTGTCAGTAATAAACCCAAGTCAAGAAACTCCTTCTTGCCTTGGGCTAACTTTGTCAAAATAGCACCGAAACGTTAAATATTCGATATGTTATGCTGTCGCAATACAAAAAGAAAGATGAAGGCAAGTTTTTATGTTAGCTGTAGAATTTCAAGCAAACATCCAAAATGGTTTAGTTGAGGTTCCCGAACGTTACAGACAGGAATTAGAAAACTATAAAAATGTAAGAGTCATTATTCTTGTCGATGAAACACAACCTCAAGTTGATATGATTGATTATCTGCTAGAGCATCCTATTCAAGTAGATAATCAAACTCCTTTGAAGCGAGACGAAATTTATGACCTCAGCCAGTCTATTTTATAGATACAAATGTATGGTTTTACGCTCTAACAACTGCTTCAGATGACGAAGATTCACGCAAATCTGAAGTAGCAAAATCTTTACTTAAATTGCCAAATATAGTAATGAGCACACAGGTAATTAATGAAGTTTGTACAAATTTGTTGAAAAAAGCACGTCTCTCTGAACAGGAAATATCCAATTTAATTACCAGCTTTTATAGAAAATATAGAGTTGTTAACTTTTATTGCGAAACTTTATTAGAAGCGTCTAATTTACGCACTCAATATTATTTCTCCTTCTGGGACAGCCTACTTGTTGCAAGTGCTTTAGATGCAGGAGCAAATATTCTTTATTCTGAGGATATGCAAGACGGTGCTCCGCTCCTCTGTGTTCTCTAAACCAGAATGGAACGAAGGCGAAGTACTCATCAGGGATCTACTGGATGTTGCCCGTAAAATGGTAACGCTTCTGACCAATTAGGACGCATACCTTTTTGCCAATCTAAATACGCCAGTTGCAATACGCTTGTGACAGTTGCTGCTAACCCAGATGTTGCTTCAACAAGTTGATAGCGTTGGTTCCAATTGGTTAACTTCTCTTGCCATACCTCTGGTGCGATCGCAATATCTGGTAATAGAACCTCTAGCCCAGAAGCATTGGGGTTGGGTTGATAGATACCACCAAAAACTTGACCTCGTTGGGCTGGCATCTGTACGGCAATAACAGGTTCCTTTAAACTTATATCCCCTTCTGCCTGCGGCAAGCGAATGTGTGACCATGCCACAGCTGCCAAATTGGAGACAGCAAATACGGGAATGCCCAACTGTTGACCCAAAGTACGAGCAGTCACAACCCCAATGCGAGTGCCTGTAAAACCACCCGGTCCCTTAGCAACTGCAATAAACGCCAAGTCAGCCCAAGTTTGAGGCTGAATAAATTCAATTAAATACTGGTGTAAATGGCTGGATAACTCACGGTCTAAATACCAGATATGAGAACGAGTGTCTCCCGCAAAGTTGCTTATTGCCAAGCCCAGTTCGCGAGTGGTAGTGTGGAGTGCTAATCCGTATTTTGTTGGTGGCAGGTGTTGTAGTTGAATGGTCAAGCTGAGTTTAGATTAAAGATGTGCTTTCATCCCGTTGCCAGGATTCGGTTAACTTAATAATGATACAAGAAAATTTTCTGCCTCTTCATAAAAGGCTATACTGTTCGCAAAAGTGGTAACTACTGGCAGTTAAGCGCGGATGGGTAGGTGTTGAAATTCACCTTACAAGAAAAATAGCCGTATTCCTTTTGGTACATGACATAGCGGCGAGCGTACCATCCAAGCCATCCGCGCACCTTACCCAGCCTTGATTTCAGCCATTTTCCCTCTAGTCAATCTCAATTTCTCGTGCTATGATTGAGCCATCCGCGATTTTGAACCATGACAACCAAATACCGATTGAGTTCCAGGCTCCTGCCATTGCAATTTCATTTACTCCCTATTAGGGATTGAAACATGAGGCGGCGCGGACGGCGATCGCTAAAGTGATTGCAATTTCATTTACTCCCTATTAGGGATTGAAACCTGATGCTATTTCTATAACTGGAACTTTGTAAAATTGCAATTTCATTTACTCCCTATTAGGGATTGAAACTAACAGATCGGAAATTATATCTGACATAAAACACATTGCAATTTCATTTACTCCCTATTAGGGATTGAAACTCAATCTTGAAAGCTCTACTCTTTTCAATTGTCCCAGGCATTGCAATTTCATTTACTCCCTATTAGGGATTGAAACAACATTAATACAATGCTCAAATACGGTACGATCGATTGCAATTTCATTTACTCCCTATTAGGGATTGAAACAAGTTTCCGTACAGACTGACAATTGCCGAATCAATGGCGATTGCAATTTCATTTACTCCCTATTAGGGATTGAAACGGAAATTCTACTGAATAGCTCGTGAAATGTGCCATAATGTATTGCAATTTCATTTACTCCCTATTAGGGATTGAAACCTGCTTTTTCATTAGACAGCTTGCTGGAAATACCAGATTGCAATTTCATTTACTCCCTATTAGGGATTGAAACGGAGCAGAAAACTCGCGAGGGGATAGCTTGGGAGAATTGCAATTTCATTTACTCCCTATTAGGGATTGAAACGCAAAAAAAAGGGGGAGACGGACTAGATACCGTCAAATTGCAATTTCATTTACTCCCTATTAGGGATTGAAACTGAATCCTAATACTTTATATTCATAATTTTGAAGCGAAAAGTAGATTTTGAAAAGTTTTTTAGTAATTCAGTACTAGAAGAACTGGTATACGGGTAGATTAACATTAATTTGTATGATAAGTGTGTTTCTATACATTTTTAGACTCTGTTCTCTATGTGGAAGCACGTTGTGGCAGTAACTGCCATCAAGTGGTTCCAATACTGCAAGGGCTGAGGAAATTGTAGGTTAGGTTTACCGTGTGTGAAACCCAACAAATGTCTGTGAATGTTGGGTAGAGTTCCTCAACCTACTTGGTGGATTCAAGCTCTTTTTTGGCACCATCGCAACAAATGTCTGTAAATGTTGGGTTTCGTTCCTCAACCCAACCTACGTATTTTCGGATTTTTAGGCTTAAGCAACAAGTATTGCAAGTGGTTCAACTCACAGCTTGATGTTCAGGGAGAATATTTGAGGATTTGAGTGTTTACAAAACAAAAACTTGAGACATTGTCCCAAGTTTTTGTTTGGTTTAAGGAGTGCGCGATCTACAGAAAAGGGTAACCGTAGTTCCCTCTTCAAGTACAAACGACATTATAGAATTCTTAACAAAACTGTCATCAAGTCTTGGGAAATATTCCCAAAATCAAGTTTTCAGTCTTTAAGCTTGTTGCTATAATAGGAAGATGAAGTACTTTATTACTGACGAGACTTGAGACAACTTCTCAAGTTTTTTCAGTTATGGTGCTGGTGCGACGATTCCGCCTACGATTGGTAGTCCGCCTAATAAACCACCTAGTAGTGGGCCGACAACTGGTACTGAATCCAAGAGTCCGCCGGTTCCTGCTGCAGCTATTCCACCTACTACAGATGTTAAATCTTCGTTGCTCAGTTCTTCAACTTGGTTGACGGTTTCTTCAACTTGGTTGACGGTTTGCAATTCAGCGATTTTGATGTTAGCCATGATTTTCCTTATGTTGTAACAAGAAGTATTCCGTTCGGAATAACTATTTAGATTATTACGCCAAAAAGCTTACAAACAGCCAATTTGAGGGATTTTAGTTCGACGTAAGTGTAACTATTTTGTCCTAAGGAACATTGCGGTTTCTCCAGAAATGTGATAACCGGAAGTTATTTGCAAGGGAGACGATCTCCTTGTTCAGTCCGGGCTGTACATCTTCCGTTAAAAAATAATGCGATCGCATCTGTAAATCCTGCAAAAGAACTATAATCTTGAGAAACGATAGACACCTTTAAACCTAATTTTTCTGCATTGGCTGCCGTGTAAGGTCCAAAACAAGCGATAACACAATTTTCATAATCGCTTTTTGAATTAACCATTTTTAAAAAAGCCATAATTTCAGCAGTACTGCTAAAAGCGATCGCATCTATTTTGCCCTTTTTAACTAAACTTAATTCAACCTCATAAACAGTTTTTTCCAAACAGCGAGTCATGTAAGTTGGGACGCGAGTCACATTCATCCCCAACTGTTTCAACCCAGCAACAAAATTGGGAACGACATCAGGTTCTGGTACGCCCAACACTTCAGGAACTGGTACAAGCACTGTTTGTTTGGCAATATTAGGAATCTTAGCTAATTCAGCAATAATTCCTGCTGGGCTGGGTTCTTTTGGAACCATATCAACTTTAACGCCAAAAGCAGCTAATTTTTCCGAATCTATACCGATAGCGCACAAACGGCACTTTGCCAATACCAATGGGTTGATTTGTAACTCATCCAACCGTTGGAAAAATGCCTCAATTCCATTTCTACTAGTAAAAGCAATCCAATCGAATTGCTCAATTTGTTGTAATGCAATATCTAATTCAGTAAAATTTTCCAGCGAACAAGTTTCTATAGTTGGCATGAGCACTGGTAAAGCACCTTGGTTAACAAGCTGGTTAGATAATCTCATAGCATAATTCCGAGGTGCAGTGACAAGAATTCGCTTCCCGTGTAAGGGAAGTTGGGTAGATGATGTTAGCAACATTTATTTCTAAAAAGTATGAAGTATAAACGATAAAGGATAATAAATCCTACTTAATGAAGATGCTCTATTTCGGATACAGTGTATAGACTCACTTCATCCCACACACTTTATCCTTCTTCTGTTTTAGCACTGATTTTTTGAATGTTGTAGAGATGTTCTTTATATTATTTAATAATAAGGGGTTTGTTTCATCAATAAACATAAGAGCCAAAAGCAATGTAGAGACGCGCTGTTTGAAGCGTCTCTAAAGGTTGTACGCACGCATAATTAATTTCTGAAGATGTTTAATCAGGTGAGCAACGACTATAATTTAAAGACATATTACTTATTTACGATCTACTAAGTATTTCTATCTTTCGGAAGATAATCAGGAGAGCCATCTTGCCCCATCCCATTCAACTTGCTCAACCACCACTAGAGTTTATTCCACCGCACTACAACCCACTTGTACGCTATATGATGCAAGTGATTTTACCCGTTGTGTTGCGTTTAAGGTTGCGACCCTGGTTACCAACTGGTATTGCCCAAGTTGAAACGGTGAATGTTGAGGTGTTAGCCAAGCTGTACCAACAATTTCAGGCTGGCAAAATCCGCTTTTTAATTGCCTTTCGCCATCCTGAGGTGGACGATCCTCTGTGTATGTTTCACCTAGTATCTAAAGCTGTACCGGAAATTGCACGTAAAAAAGGGATTTCGCTGCAATCTCCAATCCATTCTCACTTTATTTACGAACGGGGAATGACTTTATGGGCGGGAAATTGGTTGGGTTGGCTGTTTTCTGGGTTGGGCGGCTTACCAATCCATAGAGGTAAGCGATTGGACAGAATTGGCATGAAGACAGCACGGGATTTATTTGCCAATGGTAAAATTCCCATTGCTGTCGCTCCTGAAGGAGGAACCAACGGACACAGTGAAATTGTCAGCCCTCTAGAACCGGGTGTTGCTCACATGGGCTTTTGGTGCGTGGAAGACTTGCTCAAAGCCAATCGGACTGAAGAGGTTTTCATTGTGCCAGTCTACAATCAATATAGCTACATCAATCCATCTTGGAAAAAACTAGATTGGCTTTTAGGAAAGTTAGAAGCAGATTGCGGTTTACCAGTGCAGCAAATGAGCCAAGCAACTCTGGTTGACCGAGAGAAGTTTTTCTATGAGCGACTGTTTCATCTTGGCGAACATATCCTTTTGCAAATGGAAAAGTTTTACGATCGCTTTAACCATCAAAGCACCACCCAAGCAGCACCAAGCGATCCATCTGTTAGCCGCAACCAGATACTCGCCAATCGTCTCCAGAAAGTATTAGATAGATCCCTAAAAGCAGCCGAGCAATTTTTTGGGCTGGACAGCGAAGGAAACATAATTGACCGATGTCGTCGATTGGAAGCCGCATCTTGGGATGATATTTACCGCAAAGATTTGCCCGATTTGCAGACACTATCACCCTTAGAAAGGGGTTTGGCAGATTGGATTGCAGAAGAAGCATCTTTGCGAGTACTGCATATGCGTTTGGCAGAGAGTTTTGTTGCAGTTACAGGAAGCTATATTTTAGAAAAGCCATCTTTCGAGAGATTTGCAGAAACCTCTTTGATTTTATTTGACTTAATTGCTCGCATTAAAGGAGAGAAAAGCCCCGCACGCCCTCGACTCGGTTGGAGAAAATCTCGGATAACAGTGGGTGAACCGATTTCTGTAACAGAACGTTGGTCAAAGTATCAGCAAAGCCGTCAAGCAGCTAGACAGGCGGTTATTGATTTGACACAAGATTTACAAATGGCGTTGGAGAAAATGATTAAGCTGTAAGGTATTTAATTTTCTCATATTGACCGAGGGCAGGTGGTACTAAGTCGGTTTACATATA
The DNA here is from genome assembly GCF_009725235.1 of Scytonema sp. UIC 10036. Next base: position 459 of record NZ_WJFC01000071.1, on the reverse strand, counting down.
AACTCTTTTCATCTAAATTATTCTGAAAGAATGCGGGTATTTTATGTGTGGCATAGTGGCTTTGTTTTCACAAAAGGGACTTATTTCCGAATCCTCTTTGAGATTAGGTATTGATTGCTTGCAGCATCGAGGTCCAGATGGACAAAAATTTTGGATTTCTCCTGACCGTCGAGTTGCATTAGGACATACACGACTAAGTATTATCGACCTCCAAAACGGAGATCAACCGATTGCCAACCAAGATGAAACTCTACATATTATTGCCAATGGTGAATTTTATGACTTCGAGCGTATACAGCGCGATTTGAAACAATGGGGATATCAGCTAAAAACCAACTCTGATACTGAGATAGCCCTGCATCTATATAACGAGTTTGGCACACAATGCTTACATTATCTGAGAGGATGTTTGAAAAGTCATGATTGATGTATCAAATATTTTTTACCCCACCCTAACCC